>NZ_JBCOIG010000009.1:57436-75427 GCF_040926405.1 Collinsella aerofaciens | reverse complement strand
ATACAACGTCCCCGGCCTCTATGTCGAGGACCACAGCATCGACGTCCCCCTTGACTGGCGCGGCCTGGAGCCGATGCTCCTGGCCGTCGGCAACACCATGCGCCGCGGCGCTATGCCGGCACCAATCGCCGGCGCGCCCGAGAGCATCAAGCTCTTCTACCGCGTGGTTTGCGCGCCCGACCGCATCAACGACGATCTGCCGCTGCTCCTGTTTTTGCAGGGCGGCCCTGGTGGCGAGAGCCCGCGTCCGCTCTCACCCACGAGCGACGGCTGGATTGAGGAAGCCGTCAAACACTTCCGCGTGGTCCTTCCCGACCAGCGCGGCACGGGGCGCAGCAGCTGTGTAGACGGGCGTACGATCGCGGCTCTGGGCGAGCGCGCGACGGCGGCCGGCTCCGATGCCGCACGCTCGCAGGCGGACTTCCTCAAGCGCCACCTCGTCAGCTCCATCGTGCGCGATTTTGAGTACCTGCGCCTGGTGGGCTTTGGCGGTAAGCCCTGGGTCACGCTCGGCCAGAGCTACGGCGGCTTTTTGACGCTGAGTTATCTGTCGCTCTTCCCCGAGGGCGTGGCGGCGAGCTTTACCTGCGGCGGCATCCCCCACGTGCCGGCGAGCGCCAGCGAGGTCTACGCGCACACCTTCCCGCGCATGGCCGCCAAGACGCAGCAGTATTACGACCGCTACCCCGCCGACGTCGAGCGCGTGGCAGCCCTGGCCGATGCGCTCGAGGCACAGAAGCCCGTGCTGCCCGACGGCTCGCCGATGACGGTCGAGCGCCTACAGCTCATGGGCAGCGACTTTGGTATGAAGCCGAGCTTTGAGCGCATGCACTGGATTATCGACCACGCGTTTGTTGATGGCGATGGCACGCTGAGCTGCGGCTCCTCGGTATCCGACGGCTTTTTGATGCGCGCATTCGAGCGCACCAACACACGCACGAATCCGCTGTACTGGACGCTGCAGGAGTTCATCTACGCCGACGGCGACACCATGCCCATTCGCTGGGCCGCGGCAGAGGAAAAGGCACACCGCGCCGAGTTCGACACGCTCGCGCGCCCGCTCATGTTTACCGGCGAGGCCATGTTCCCGTGGATGTTTGAGCAGATGCCCGAGCTCAAGCCCTTCAAGCCCGCCATGGACCTGCTGATGGAAGACACCAGCTGGGACAAGATCTACGACTCGCAGCGCCTGGCCTGCAACGAAGTGCCACTCCAGGCCGCCGTGTACTTCGATGACATATACGTGGATTCGGGTCTGCAGCTCGACACGCTCAGTCGCGTGGGCAACTCGCATGCCTGGGTGACGAACGAGTTTGAACACGATGGCCTGCACGGCAGCGTGGTGTTCAAGCACCTCTTCAACGAAGCCCTCAACCGAGGAGACCTGCGCCAGATCTTCTAGCAAAGGAGTGTCCCCACCTGCCGGCACAAAAAGAACGTCCCCAAGTGCCGAACAAGTGCCGGCAACGACAATGCCGCAGGTAGAGAACGGAAAGCGAAAACGCCCCTAAGCGAGCAAGGTGACGTGAAAGAGGAGGGCATTGACCTTTTGGTCATGCCCGACGATTGAACGTCAGATTGCCGCTTAGGGGCGTTTGCAGCGTCAATTGGTTATGCGAAGACGATTAAATTATCCCTGTGTATCGCCGGCTTCTCGGCCAGGTTAGCGAGCAGGCGGTTGCTGGCGATCTGGTCCTGGCGGCGACCGGCAGCAAGTTCCAGCACGTCCGAATCGGCCTCGGCGATACCGCGGGCGACAACCATACCGCTCGGGTCGCACACGTCGAGCACATCGCCCTCGGCAAACTGGCCATCGACCTCGCGAATACCCACCGCAAGCAGGGAAGAACCACGGCTGACCAGCGCCTTCGCAGCACCATCATCGACCGTCACCGAGCCATGCGCCTTGTCGCCCAGTGCGATCCACAGCTTGCGGGGTGCGATGTCCAGACGCTCCGCCGGCGGATCGAACAGCGTGCCCACGCTCTCGCCGCGGGCGAGGCGCACGAGCGCATCGGGCTCCTCGCCCGAGCAAATCACGCTCTGAATGCCCGCCGTCATCAGGATGCGGCTCGCGCGAATCTTGGTAATCATGCCGCCCGTGCCCACCGATGTGGAAGAATCGCCCGCCGAGGCAATAATCTTGGCATCGATCTTATGCACGACAGGAACAAACTCGGCCGTGGGGTCCTCATGCGGATTGGCAGTATAGAGGCCATCGATGTCCGAGAGCGTCACGCACAGATCGGCAGAAACCAGGCAGCTCACAAGCGCCGCCAGTGTGTCGTTGTCGCCAAACTTGATCTCGTCGACGGTAACGGTGTCGTTCTCGTTGACGACCGGCACCACGCCCAGCTCCACCAGGCGCAGCAGGGCGTCGCGCGCGTGCAGGTAGGACGTGCGACGCGCCGTGTCGTGACGCGTGAGCAGCACGAGCGAGGTGAGCAGATCCCGTGCATGGAATTCCTCGTCGTAGGCCGACGAGATGATGCACTGACCAGCCGAGGCGCAGGCCTGCAGGCTCGGCAGGTCGCCGACCGGCTTGCGGTCGAAGCCCAACACGGGATAGCCGCAGGCGATAGCGCCCGAGCTCACCACGACCAGGCGCCAGCCGAGCTTGCGCAGGGCTGCGGCCTGATCGGCAAGCCCGCCGATAAAGGCGCGGTTGACCTTGCCGTCGGCGCCCACCACCGTGGACGAACCGATCTTTACCACCATCGTTTTATAAGAAGTCGTCATACGTCAAACCAATCGACTGTTCAGCGAACGGACGAACGGGCAAGCGAGAAAAATGATCCGTTTTCCTCCGTCGCATGCGGATCATTTTGCCCAGGGAAAGGCAGAGGCCGCGGCCATGTTCTTGCGCACGAGCTCGTCGCGTACCTGAGCCAGGCCCTGCTCCATGCCCACCACATAGGTCTGCGGGTACAGGAAGCGCTTGAAAGCTGCGTCCAGATGATCGAGCGCCCAAACACAGCGCTCGCGCGCGTCCTGGATGCTCTCACGCGGAGCCACTGCGCTGCCATCGCGCACGATCGGCGCCAGCAGCTCGCGATACTCGAGCTCGGACACGTCGGTCACCAGCGCGGCATCGTTCACGGCCACGAGAGTATTGCCGCGCGCGGCGCCCTCCCCCGCCAGATGGTCCTCGTCATAGATCATGTCGCAGATCGGGCCGCCAAAGCCGTCGTAATAGCGGCGCACGCGCTGCACGCCCGGGATCGTGCGCTTGTAGGGCTGCTCGGAGAGCTTAACCACCGGCGTCCACGGGTCCGTCTCGCTCGCACGGCGGGCGGAAAGCTTGTACACGCCGCCCAGCGCCGGCTGGTCATAGCAGGTCGCGAGCTTGGTACCCACGCCAAAGCTATCGATGGGCGCGCCCTGGTCGAGCAGCGACTGAATCGTGTACTCGTCCAGATCGTTGGAAACCGAGATCCCCACATAGGGCAGGCCCTCGGCATCAAAACGGCCGCGCACATACTTGGAGAGTTTAGCGAGGTCGCCCGAGTCGATGCGAATGGCCGACAGACGCTCGCCCACCGCCTCCATCTCCTTGGCAACCGTAATGGCATGCTCGCAGCCCTCGCGCACGTCGTAGGTGTCGATGAGCAGCGTACAGTTCTTGGGGCTCGACTTGGCAAAGGCACGGAAGGCCTCGAGCTCGGAATCAAAGCTCATCACCCAGCTGTGCGCGTGTGTGCCAAAGACAGGGATGCCGTAACGGCGCCCGGCAAGCACGTTAGACGTGGACGAGCAGCCGGCCACATAGCTTGCGCGGGCGACGGCCAGGCCGCCATCGGGACCCTGGGCTCGGCGCAGGCCAAACTCCGCCACAGGGCGACCGTCGGCGGCGAGCACCACGCGCGCCGTCTTGGTGGCGACAAGCGTTTGGAACCCGACGATGTTGAGCAGCGCCGTCTCGAGCAGCTGGCACTCGAGCGCAGGACCGGTGACGCGCACCATGGGCTCGCGCGGAAAGACGAGCTCGCCCTCGGGGACGGCGTCGATATTTACATGCGCACGAAAATCGCGCAGGTAGTCGAGGAATGCGGACTTGAACATCGCGCCGCCGGCAGGGGCCTCAAGCGAGGCGAGGTAGTCGATATCCTCGGGCGTAAAGCGCAGGTTCTCGACGAGCTCGGGCAGCTCGGCGGTGCCGCACATGACGGCATAGGCGCTGCCAAAGGGATGGTCGCGGTAAAACGCGGTAAAACAACCCTGCTCATTGGCCTTGCCGCTCTCCCACAGGCCCTGGGCCATAGTGAGCTCGTACAGATCGGTGAGCATTGCAATGTCGGTGGGATGCGAGATGTCGGTCAAAGCCATGGGGCGACCTTTCGGATGTGTGGTGCAGAATTTGAGGGTTGGACGAGAGCAGAGCATGCGGACATGACGCCCGATGCGAGTCGGTTAGAGCAGGCCCATGCTGGTCAGGACCGTGTAGCCCATAAAGATGACAAACGCGATGAGGGCAAGGACAATGATGATTTTTTGAGCCGGCGCCATGCCAGGGATCTCGTTCTCGCCCATAGGCTCCTTGGAGGTAACCATGCGCTGGGCAAAGGTCATCTCGTCACGGCTCGGCTTGGGCTCGACGGACTTGGGACGGGCGGCCTTTTTAGGCTGAGGTTTGGGCGCGGCAGGTGCAGGCTTCGCAGCAGCGGGCTTGGGTGCGGGCGCGGGCGCCGATGCGGATGCGGCGTTCGCGGCGGCCTCCTCGGCCTTCGCACGCTCGGCACGCAGGGCAGCCAGCTCCTCACGCTCGCGACGGGCCTCTTCCCGAGCCTCGCGGCGGGCCTTCTCAGCGCGGAGCTCTTCCAACTCGGCGCGCTCCTCGTCGGACAATGGTTGGGACTCAAGCTCGGCCATGGTATAGCCCTTTCTTTTAAAAAAAGCCGCCGACACAATGTCAGCGGCTTATCAAATCCATGGGTGGAGACGAAGGGAGTCGAACCCTCGGCCTCTGCCATGCGACGGCAGCGCTCTCCCAACTGAGCTACGTCCCCAGGACAAGTCGATATTTTACCTACGGCTCGCCAACTGTCAACGCCCAATAACCAGTCTTTTTGGGACGCGGCTATTTTGACAACTTTTCGAACAGGCGATCCTCTCGATGATTTTTTAATCCCCGTCCCAGAAAAATCATCAGCGTGCGCTCTACTTTGCGCTGGTGAGGACGCCGGTGGTGTCGAAGGCGGGGGTGAAGCTCTCGTCTACCGCGCCGCCCTCTTGCCAGAACATTGTCGTAAAGCCCAGGTCGTCGGCATGGTCGAGCACCTGCTCGTACTCCTCGCGCGTCACGGCGCGCGCCAACTCGCCGCCCTGCTCGCGCATGAGCGCATTGGGCGTGTACTGGTTCATGACCGAGATCGGCACGTCGCCCACCGTCTGCCACACCAGGTCCAGCACGCGACACGAATCGTCTGCATGTCCCGGCAGTACCAGATGGCGCACAATCATGCCGCGCTTCATGAGCCCGCCCTCATCCACCATCTCTCCCCCGCGGCGCTCGATCTCGCGCGCCATCTGAGCCAGGCCTGACACGGCCACACGTGGGTAGTCCTTTATATGAGAGAGCGACTGCGCAAGCCCGGCATTGGCATATTTAAAGTCGGTAAGCCACACATCGACCAGGTCGCCCAGCGCCGCCACGGCACTCGCGCGCTCGTAACCACTCGTGTTGTAGACGATCGGGATAACCAGTCCGCGCGCCCGTGCCGCGGCAATCACGGCAGGCAACAGGTGCGCATAGTGCGTCGCCGTCACCAAATTGATGTTGTTGGCACCCTGGTCCTGCAGTTCCAGCATAATCTCGACCAGGCGCTCAGGCGAAATCTCAAGGCCAAAATTGCCGGTCGAGATCTCGTGGTTCTGGCAGTAGGTACATTTAAGCGAGCAACCGCTAAAGAAGATCGCGCCCGAACCGGCCTCGCCCGAGATAGGCGGCTCCTCCCACATATGAAGCGCGGCGCGGGCCACCTTGAGCGTGTCGTTAGCACCGCAGACGCCGTGCGCGCCCTCATCGCGCGCCGCACCGCAACGGCGCGGACACAAATGGCAGGCGGGCGAAAAAAGTTCGGTCAACGACGTCGGCATAAAAACATGCTCCAAAACAACGATTCAGCAGCTCAAACGTAAAGGGCCAGACCGGGTAGACGGCTCCGTCCCTAAGGCGCCGTAATCGTCCGACACGATTTTTGTAATGTCAAGACTGGAATCGATAAAGTGCCGCTTTATGATGTAGTTATTCCGCCCCCCGCGGAGCAACTGGGTGAACCGTCGCGTTTATTTAGGGAGCCCACACAGTCGTGCCTAGTACAGGTATCCTTCGTTGTTAAGGACGCTGGAACAGTCGATGAGGGCACCCACCTGTTTTAGGTGGGTTCATTTTCGTAACGTGGGGGGTGGTTTTCTTTTGCCGAAAATCACCATACAGTCCATATGGATCCCCGCCGGCATCCCGACAAGCCATCGACAACATTCCAATATCTGGTATGCGCGTGATAATCGCACGGTGCAAACCTCCGCACCCCCCTCGGTCGAGTATCATGGGACAGCTATGCCATTTCCGCGTAGCAACCTTTGACCTTTTCCTTCGACGCTTGGCGGTTTTTAGATTCATGGCTTCATCCCCGAGCTACATACCGTACCTATGCGTGGCAGCGGCGGCTTTTATCACGACCTTCCTCGCGGTGCCCCTGGTCAAGCGCTTGGCAATTAAGCTCGATGCCGTCGACTATCCTTCTAAGCGCCGCATCAACACCAAGCCCATCCCGCGTTTGGGCGGAACGGCGGTGTTTTTGGGCCTGGTCGTTGCCTGCATTGTGCAAATCCTAGGCACCTGGTACCTAGGCTGGCCACCCGTCCTGGTGCCGCACCCGCGCCTTCACATTAGCTATCCCATGCTGGCGCTCTCCTTTACCGTCATCTTTGCGACCGGCGCTATCGACGACGTCTTCCAGCTCACGCCCAAGCAAAAGCTGGCCGGACAGGTCCTCGCCGCGCTTATCGCCTGCATGGGCGGCCTAAAAATCGGCGTCATCGTCAACCCGTTTGCTCCCGGCGAGATCATGCTCGGATGGCTCGCCTACCCCATCACCGTAATCTATCTGGTGGCATTCACCAACATCATTAACCTCATCGACGGCCTCGACGGCTTGGCCACGGGCATCTGCGGCATCGCCTCGTTCACCATGTTTTCGATGGCCGTTCTCTCGGGCCGCATCGACGCCGCCGCGCTCTCCATTGCGCTCTTTGGCGCCTGTCTGGCCTTTTTGCGCTACAACTTCAACCCCGCAAGCATCTTCTTGGGCGACTCGGGGTCGCTGCTTCTGGGCTTTGCGCTGGGCTCCATCTCGCTGCTCAACGTGAGCCGCACCGCCGCACTCACCTCGCTTATCATCCCGCTCATCGTTGCCGGCTTGCCTATCATCGACACGTTTAGCGCCATCGTGCGCCGCAAGCGCGCCCACATTAGCATCGGGCAGGCCGACAAGGGCCACATCCACCACCGCCTGATCCAAGAAGGCTACAACCAAAAACAGGCTGTGCTGCTCATCTATGCCTGGTGCATTATGCTTTCGGCCGGCGCCGCCGCCATCAATCAGGTCGAGGTGCCCATGCGCGTGCTCATCTTTACCGTGCTTGCCATTGGCTCGGCGGCCTTTGCCAAGCACCTGCACCTGTTTGAACCCGTGCTGCGCCACCATTACAACAAGCGCACGCACGAGGACGAACTGGTCACCCCCGACGACCCCGCCTTTAAGCAGGAGGAGCAGGCAGCCGAGGAGCGCAAAGAAGAGCGCCACCACAAGCTCTAGGGCAAGCTGCCGAGGATGTGCCAAGGCACCGTTAGCCAAGCACGGCCGCGCCGCACCCATCGCACATGCCGCACCACGCGCGTCCCTCTCCCGCCCCTCGCCTACTTACGCACCACCCCTCCAATAAACGCGTTATCATCTTGACCCATGAACATACGTTAGGAGCAATCATGCCAAACGAGAACAGCTACGAAGTCGCGCTGCAAAAGAGCAACGCCATTCGCGAGGGCCTGACCAAGACGCCCGAGAAGTTCACCATGCTCACCGGCGACCGCCCCACCGGCCGTCTGCACCTGGGCCACTACTTCGGCACCCTCAAGGGCCGTGTTGAGCTGCAGAACATGGGCGCCAAGACCAACGTGCTCATCGCCGACTACCAGGTCATCACTGACCGCGACACGACCGAGCACATCCAGGACAACGTGTACAACATGGTCATGGACTACCTTGCCTGCGGTATCGATCCCGACAAGACCATGATCTACGCGCACTCCGCCGTGCCCGCCGCCAACCAGCTCATGTTGCCGTTCCTGTCGCTGGTGTCCGAGGCCGAGCTGGCGCGCAACCCCACCGTCAAGGCCGAGATGGAGGCCTCGGGCCATGAGCTTACCGGCCTTCTGCTCACCTACCCGGTGCATCAGGCCTGCGACATCCTGTTCTGCAAGGGCAACGTGGTGCCCGTCGGTCGTGACCAGCTGCCGCACATCGAGCTCACCCGCACCATCGCCCGCCGCTTTAACAACCGCTACGGCAAGGTGTTCCCCGAGGTCGACGCGCTGCTGTCCGAGACCCCGCTGCTGCCCGGCCTGGACGGCCGCAAGATGAGCAAGAGCTACGGCAACGCCATCAACATCTCGATGACCGCCGAGGAAACGGCCAAGCGCATCAAAAAGAGCCAGACCGACTCCGAGCGCATGATCACGTTCGATCCCGAGAACCGCCCCGGCGTGTCCGGTTTGCTTTCGACGGCCGCCATCTGCACCGGTCGCTCCGAGGTCGAGATTGCCGAGGAGATCGGCATGGGCGGCTCCGGCCAGCTCAAGAAGTACGTGACCGAGGCCGTCAACGAGTACTTCGCACCGATCCGCGAGCGTCGCCAGCGCTACGAGAACGATCTGGACTATGTGAAGGACGTCCTGCACGAGGGCAACCGTCGCGCCAACGAGATCGCCGATCAGACCCTGGCAGAGGTTCAGGACGCCATGGGCATGGTGTACTAGACCGATCTACTGGCTTGAGCTTTCGATTGCTTTAGGGCGGGCGCTGCGGCGTCCGCCTTTTTTGGAGCCGGACCGCTTCGGCTCCGTCCATCGCACCCCCTCGACAAACAGGAACAGGCCCGCCGGCAGTTAGCTGCCAGCGGGCCTGTTCCCGAAGTACACCGTTGAATCGCACAGAGGGGAGGGATGCGAATCAAACTCAACAGGGCAGGCTTTTTCATCGCCTATTGCCTGCTCCCTTGCTGAAACCAATATAGTTCACCGTGGTTTACTTTCTGACGGCAAAGTACGCCGCCACACCTTCTCCATAAGTTAGCTCTGGTAAACCTACAGTGTAAAACCACCACAAAGGGGACAGGCGCCTTTGTGGTGGTTTTCGCCACGGAAGAACCGCTAGAGCCCGGCAGGCCAGCGACAGGCGGCCAAGTCGACGTGCATGTCGTCCTTAAACGCCACACCTTCCCCTAGCAAAAGCTCACGTTGAGCATCGGGACCGCCAAAAGCGAAGCCCTCGCATATGTGCCCGTCGGCAAACACCACGCGGTGACAGGGAATCTCGCCGGGGCGCGGATTACTATGCAGGGCATACCCCACGTACCGCGCACTTCGTGGACGACCGGCAAGCAGCGCCACCTGGCCATACGTGGCGACCATCCCCTCGGGGATCTGCTCGACCACCTCGTACACCCGTTCAAAAAAGCCCTCAGACGCCATTGCTCGCTCCCTTCCACCCGGAAAAGCATAAACCACCACAAAGGTGCCTGTCCCCTTTGTGGTGGTTTTGACCGGAAAGCTAGTTGGCGGGGCGGAAGAAGGCTACGGCTACGGCGCCGGGGCCCACGTGGGTGCCGATGGTGGCGCCAATGGTGTGGATGGACAGCTCGCCCTCGGTGTGACCGGCCCACAGTGCCGCGCTGTCCTCGATATATTTCTTGAGCACGGCGTCCGAAAGGCCTGTATAGCCCAGCGCCAGCGGCATGGAAAAGTCGACGCCGCCCGCCTTTTCTACCTTCTGGTTGAGCAGGTTACGACCGTTCTTGGAACCGCGCGCCTTGCCCAGCTGCACGATCAGGCCGTCCTCGGCGGCCACAACGGGCTTTACGTTGAGCAACGTGCCCACAGCGCCGGCCGCAGCAGACAGGCGACCGCCGCGCACCAAGTACTCCAGCGTCTCAAGCAGACCGATAACCACCACGCGGTCACGGACTGCCTCGACGGCCGCCGCGATCTGGGCCGCACTACGGCCCTCGTCCACCAAGCGCAACGCATACTCGACCAGGACACGCTCGCCCAGGGTGACGTTATTGCTGTCCACCACGAACACGTCGCCGCCCGGCGCCTCGGCAAGTGCGGTTCGGGCACTCTGATTGGTGCCCGAAAGCTTGGCGCCCACGGTAATAATCACTGCCTCGTCGCCGGCCTCACGTGCCTCGGCAATCGTCTGCGAAAACGCGTACGGGTTGACCTGGCCGGTCTTGGGCAGCTCATCGCGCTCCACGAGCATCTCGTAAAAGCGCTGATGATCGATGTCGACGCCATCCATATACACATCGGTGCCAAAGGTGACGGACAGCGGCAAAACACGCAGAGCGGGGTGCTCCGCCGGCGACATATCGCTTGCGGAATCGGTAATAATACGAATGGACATAACAAATCCTTTCTTGCGCGGAGCTCGCGCGGGGAATTTTGACAGCAATGCCCCGGCACGGTATACGCGCTCAAACGGGACTATGCAGTTGTTAATGGGAAGCAAATGCCTTGGCGGCCTTAGATCTCGCGCAGGGTGTCGAGAATCGTACGCAGCGATGCATACATCTGCTCGCGCTGCTCCACACCCATAGCCTTACCGGTGGTATCGAGCACCTCGCGAATGATGCGGTCCGCCTCGCTCATGCTCTCGCCGCCCAGAGCGGTCAGGCGAACCGGAGCACGATACTTAACGGCGGCATCGCCCGAATCATCGACTTCGACGTAGCCGCCCTCCTCCAGATGCGCGAGCGTACGCGAGACGGCGGCGCGGGTCACGCCTGCCATGCGAGCCAGGTCGGCACCAGTCAGGCCGTCCTTGCTGCGCTCAAGATAGTACAGGCACATAACGTCGGAGCCCTTGAGGCCCAGCCTTGCGCCCTCAGACGTCTTAATGCGCTGGATCTCCTTGTAGAGACCGCTGATCAGTCCGACAAAGTCCTCGAAACGTGTCTCGTCGCTCTGCTGCATGGGAGACGACCGCCTTTCGCTTGCATAATGCTAACGGGTAAACATCTTAGTCGCATAAGGCGACACCCGTACCCAAATACCCCATTTGTTAACCCATCAACATAAAAACCACCACAAAGGGGACAGGCACCTTTGTGGTGGTTTGGGGCATCAATAGGTTCTAGGCGCCGCTACAGCTCCACGCAAGGATTGTCGCGGGTCACAAGCGTCTTAATGACAACCGTCGCTCCCAGATAGCGCTCAAGCAGCTCGGCTAAGCGATCGATCGCAGCCTGGCAATCCCCCATCCGCTCGGGCTCCACGCACTCAATCGCTAGGAACGCATCGGCCGAATCATCGGACAGCGCCGTGCGAACGCCGTCGCGCCAGTTCCAGCAGCGGCACACAGCGCCCGCATCATCGATGTAGGCGAGCTCGCCGGGCAGCGTCGGATCGTCCGTCTCCTCGCCAAGCGGCAAGAACGCATCGCCACCGTCGGTCACCTTCAGGCGAAGGTCCCCCTCGATCGCATGCAGATCCTCGCCTCCCACGGGCAGCGCGTAGGTCAGCGACACCGTGTTGTAAATATCCACCGCGGGCGTAATGTGGCCCACCGGCTTGCCTTTGAGCACGCGTTTGAGCAAGTTCTCGATCGAGCAGCGCGCGCCTTTCTTGGTCTTGAACAGACGATAGGCCTCGCGCCATGCCCTGACCGGTGCGTTCTCGCTGATAGTGTCGCTGGTCAGATGACGCTCCGCATCGATATTGGCGCGGTCGAGCAACGCCGCAATCGCATCCACGTCCTCTTGAGGAATCTGAGCCGTGGGCTTCATGCCCTCCACGACCACAACACCGACCGCTGCCTGCGGAAACAGCTCCCAGAATGAATCCTCGGCAATAAAGCTCTTCATACGCTCTCCCTTCATTGTGCGCGCCCGAGTGAGGGCGCCTAAACAAAAAGCGCCCTTACAACGGCCACCTTCAAAGTCCTACGGTGCCGTCACAAGAACGCTTGCGCTGTCCCCATCCGGAGAAGGGAACGATATGTCAGGCGTATTGTAACCCGAGTCATCCACACGAGCAAAACCACCACAAAGGTGCCTGTCCCCTTTGTGGTGGATATGGACTCACGGCGAAGCTAGTGGCGGAGTCCCAGCAGGCCGCGGCCGTGATGACGGGCCTCGGCGGACACCTGGGCGTGCGGGCCGGCGGCTTTGACGGACTCGGGCAGGTGCGAGTACTTCTTCTCGAAGTTCTCCTCGAACATCACGGCCAAGTTGTGCGCGGCCTCGTCGTAGCGAGCGGTGCTCTGCCAATACTGGCGCGGCACCAGGATGCCGTCGGGTACGCCGTGGCACGTGGTGGGAATGTCGACGTTAAAGATGTCGTCGTGCACGAACTCGCTGTCCTCGATGGTACCGTCGAGGGCGCGGGCCACCAGGGCGCGCGTGTAGGCAAGCTCGATGCGATGACCCACGCCGTAGCCGCCGCCGATCCAGCCGGTGTTGACCAGGTACACACGCGTGCGGCCGTCGGCGATGCGCTCACCGAGCATCTTGGCATAGACCATGGGGTCGAGCGGCATAAACGGCTCGCCAAACAGCGAAGAGAACGTGGGCGTGGGCTCGGTGACGCCGACCTCGGTGCCGGGGATCTTGGCCGTAAAGCCCGTCACAAAGTGATACATGGCGGCGTCGGCCGTCAGGCGCGAGATGGGCGGCAGCACGCCAAAGGCATCGCAGGTCAGGAAGAGCACGACGCTTGGAGTGGTGCCCATGCCCTTGGTCCACGCGTTGGGAATGTGCTCCACAGGGTATGCCACGCGCGTGTTGTGCGTGATCGAGATGTCGTCGTAGTTGGGCTTGCGGTTCTCGTCGAGCACCACGTTTTCGCAGATCGCGCCAAAGCGGACAGCGTTGAAGATCTCGGGCTCGTGGAACGCGTCCAGGCCCTCGCATTTGGCGTAGCAGCCACCTTCGATGTTGAAGATGCCCATGTCGGACCAACCGTGCTCGTCGTCGCCGATCAGCAGCCGCGTGGGGTTGGCCGAAAGCGTGGTCTTGCCCGTGCCCGAAAGGCCAAAGAACACGGCGGTCTCGTGCGTGACGGGATCCATGCTGGCCGAGCAGTGCATGGGTAGCACGTCGTCCTCGACGGGCAGCAGGTAATTCATGACGCTGAAGATGGACTTTTTGATTTCGCCGGAGTAACCGGTGCCGGCAACCAAAATCACGCGCTCCTGGAAGTTGATGACCACGGCGGCGCTGGAGTTGAGGCCCTTAATGGCGGGATCGCACTGGTAGCCGGGAGCGGCGAGCACGCAGAAGTCCGGCTCGCCGGTGCGTGCGATTTCACGGGCAAGCGGGCGGGCGAGCATCTGCTTAATAAAGAGCGCTTGGCTGGCACGCTCGCAGGCGACAAGCAGGCGACGCGTATGGTTGCGATCGGCACCGGCCATACCGCGAGTGACGAACACATCGCGCTCGTTGAGGTAGTTGACGATACCGGCCTTGATGGCCTCGTAGCTCTCGGCAGAAAGCGGGCGGTTGACGGCACCCCAGGCAATCTTGTCGTGAACATCGGGGGTGTCAACGATAAAGCGGTCATTGGGGGAACGACCAGTGCGCTCCCCCGTCTCGATCACCAGCGCGCCGTTGGATGCCATGCGGCCTTCTTCGCGGCGGATGGCGTGCTCGACGAGCTCCGCGGCGGATAGATCGACCAGCAGACGGGGCTGATTCTCGGCGGGATCTTCGACCAGCGCAATACCAAAGTTGGACAGAACTTCTGCAGGGGTAACACCAGGCATGGGGCCTCCTTTAAAAGCGCGACACGTGGACGCGGCGCGCACTTTACTCACGTAAAGCCCGTTGTACCCGATATGCAAAAACGTTTTTGCGGCAACGGCGAAGCGCCCGCCCAACGGTCAAAAATCGCAGGCAAGCGGCCTAGTCGTTAGGGACGCTTTTAAACGACTAGTCATTGGGGACACTCTTGAACAGACAACATTCAAGGAGTGTCCCCGGATGCCGGCACTTAGGGACGTTCCCAAAGTGCCGGCACATAAGGAACGTCCCTAAGTGCCGACTACAGCGGCAGGCCTTGGCCGAGCATGGCTATGGCGCTCATCAGGACCAGCATGCCGGCGGCGTAGGGCAGGACGGCGCCCAGGAGTTCGGCATCCTTACCGCGCACGAGCACGGCGGCAAGACCAATGGCGAGGGTCTGCGGCGAGATCATCTTACCGGCGGCGACGCCCAGGGCGTTCAACGCGACCATCCAGTAGTCGCTCACACCCAGCGCAGTGGCAGCCTGGCTCTGAATGGGGCCAAACAGCATGCCCGAGGACGTGCCCGAGCCGGTCACAAACGCACCGACTGCGCCGATCCACGGAGCCAGAATCGGGTACAGCCCACCGGCGACGGCGATGCAGAACGCGCTGATCGAAGAGATCATGCCCGCATAGCCCATCACCTTGGCACAGCCCAGCACCGAAAGCATCGTGATCACCGTCGGCATCATCTGCTTCACAGTCGCGGCCAGCACCTCGCCCATCATGCGTGGCGAAGCACCCTGAATGGCACCGCCGGCAAACGCCGCCAGGAAAATCCAGACGCCCGGCGTGTTGATCCACGAAAACGTAAGCGTACCGGGATTCTCACCGCAATACACCTGCACGTGGCTCGCAAACGGCGCGAGCGCGGCATGTACAGCGGGCACCAGGTTAGACGTGCCCAGCAGCAACACAAAGATCAGGATGAAGCACGACCAGGCCGAAAGCGCCGACTTAACGGTGAGCTTCTCCCCCGCCTCGATATTCATGTGAAAGCGTGCGTCCAGACGCCCCGACTTCTCGGCACGCATGGCAAGCGCAGCCGTCAGCGCGAGCGAAACGATGGATCCTACGACCACGGCCAGCTCGGGGCCCACAAACATGGCAACGACCAGAGCCGCGCCGACAAACGACACGCCGGAGAGCAACGCCACGCCGGCAACACCGTGCAGACGCTCGCCCACACTCGCGGCATTGCCCTGGTCATCGGCAACACGGCCCGCAACCAGCACAATAAATAGCGGCATCACCACAAAGAACGGCGCGAGCTGCACCAGCTGAACGGTCGCTAGGTGAAGGGAATCCAAACCCACCAGGTCGGCAACGGACACCGTGGGGATGCCGATGGAGCCGTAGGGCGTGGGCACGCCGTTGGCCAGCAGGCAGATGAGCACGGCAGGCACGGCCTCAAAGCCCAGGCCCGCGAGCATGCCGGCGGGAATGGCGACAGCGGTACCGAAGCCGGCCATGCCCTCCATAAAGCCACCGAAGCACCAAGCCACGAGCAGCGCCAGCAGACGGCGGTCGCTGCTGATGGAGGTGATCATGCTGCCGATCACGTCCATGGCGCCCGTACGAACGCACAGGTTATACGTGAACACCGCGGCGATGATCACCAGGACGATGGGCCACAGAGCCATCAAAAAACCTTCGAGCGAGGCGGTCGCGATCTGCGCTGCCGGCAGGTGCCACCATGCGAAGGCAAGCAAGCACGAAAGGACAAACGATCCGATAGCGGCCTTCCAAGCTGGCCATTTAAAGCACAGCAGCATCACGACCAGCCAAATAATCGGCACAAGAGCCAGTAAGAATGCGGCGACGTCCATAGGTAGAAGCTCCTTGGTACCGCGTGGGCGGCATCGGGGGTGTCACAAAACTTTAACAGGATACCGCACGTTTACCGACAAATTACAGCCGCCCGCCGAAATTATTGAACAATCCGTTCAAAAACACGAGCGAACACCGTCGCGTCTATACTAAAGCGCAGCAATAGAAAGGACTCCGCTTTGAGTATCACGCCCCTCGATAGCATTCGCCGCGCCATCGCCCGCCGCAACGGCACCTCCAACCCCGCTGCATCGAAGGACGGCGCCGCGAAGGCCCAGGGCGGCCGCATCGAGAACGGCCTCTTCCCTGCCTCGCACACTGCCGAGGAACTCGCACGCATCCAAGAGCTGAGTCAGCGCAACGCCGGCGGGCCCGATAGCAGCCAAGCCACACGTCGCCGGCGCGAACGCGATCGGGAGCCCGGCCCCGTCCGCCGCATGGTCAACGCTTGGTGGAACCGTCTGCTCGGCGCCGTCTACGGCGGCGGGTTCTCCATGCAGGAAGCGGAATACGAGGAGCACGCCACCCGCCGCGATTACCTTTGGAGCGCTCTCGGCACCGCCGTGTGGGGCTTGGCGTTTCCGCTGCTCACCATCGTGTCCACACAGCTCGTGGGCGCCGAAGAAGCCGGCAAGTTCTCCATCGCCTTTGTCACCGGCACGCTCATCATGATCGCGTGCAACTACGGCGTGCGCAATTTCCAGGTCTCGGACATCGACGAAAAGACGTCCTTCGCCTCCTACCAGCTCAATCGTTGGATCTGCGGAGCGCTCGCCCTAGGCTGCGGCCTCATGTATAGCAGCGCCCGCGGCTATGACGCGCAGATGGCGACGATCGGCCTGGGCGTCTACCTGTATAAGGTCATCGACGGCGTCGCCGACGTGTACGAAGGCCGCCTGCAGCAGGCCGACAAACTCTACTTGGCTGGAATGAGCCAAACGCTACGCTCCGTCGGCGTCATCGCGGTCTTCAGCGTGGCGCTGTTCCTCACGCGCAGCATGCCCATCGCGGCCATGGACATGGGTGTCACCGCGATCGCCTCGCTCGTGCTGGTCACCGCGCCGCTCGCCCTGCTCGAGACCGAAAAATCGCGCCGCGTGAGCCTGCGCGAGGTCGGCCACCTGTTTGTCCAGTGCGCCCCGCTCTTTGGTGCACTGTTCCTGTTCAACCTTATCGAGAGCATGCCCAAGTTTGTGATGGAAGGCACGCTGGCATACAAATATCAGCTGTACTTTAATGCCCTGTTCTTTCCTGCGCAGGCTATTTTGCTGAGCATTGGATTTATCTATAAACCGCAGCTCCTGCGCTTGTCGAACATTTGGGCTAATCCTCGCAAGCGTCGTCGCTTTGACCTGATTATTGTTGCCGTTATGGCGCTGATCGTGGTCATCACCGGCATGTGCGCCGCATTTATGGCAGGTCCCGGTATTCCCCTCATGAGCTTTATGTACGGCCTCAGCTTTGAGCGCTACCGTACGCTGGCGCTGCTGATGGTCGTCGCCGGCGGCGTCACCGCGGCCATCGACTTTATCTACGCCATCATCACGGTGCTACGCCACGCTAGAGACGTCACCAAGATCTACCTGATCTGCTTCGCCGTAAGCGTGGTGCTGCCGGTGATCCTGATTAAGCTGCTGGGTCTGATGGGCGCTGTAGTGAGCTACCTAGCCATCATGGCCCTACTCCTGGTGCTGCTGATAATCGAGTACCGCCGCATCCGCCAACGCATCGAACGCGACCGCAACCCATACGGCGCCTAATTAGCTGCCCGGTCACCGGAATTTGCGATGGAATCACCCCGTCTGGGGTCTCGTTGCGGACAATATTCATCACGCAAAACTAAGTGAGTAGACTTTTACCGAATCCCCGACCACACCAACAGAGCACAAGTCTGTGACCTGCGGTTTTATTGAGGCAAATATGTTGGGTGCTCGGCATTTCCAAAAAAGTCTACTCACTTAGCCAGCGGGTAGCCAAATGATTATTTAATCCCCGTCCGAGAGAAGTCAATTAGCGGGCAGAAGGGCAAAAGTAGTCAAAAAAGTCCCGTCCCAAATTAGCTACCACTTGCACCGATTATTCGCCCGGGTTGATG
>NZ_JBCOIG010000009.1:41291-57282 GCF_040926405.1 Collinsella aerofaciens | reverse complement strand
ATCTGCCCGCGTCCCGATTCCTCATCGAGCCCCGCCAGACCACCGACCTCGCAATAGCGACCAAGCGATACCGTGGGAGTGTGACCGCTCACCACGACCGGGCCCCTGCCCTCGGTAGAAAGCAGCCCGGTCGGCACATCCCAATAGCCGTGACGAATCCAGAGCAAGTCATCGGACGACTGTACGGCGAGCATTTGCTGCAGCAGCTCGCGATCGGCATCGACCGCTCCCCTGCCGTCGCCGCAATCGACACCATGCTCAAGCAAAAACGCGCGCGCCGCCTTCATCTCGATTCCAGCATGTACCAGCAGATACGGGCGCTCCTCGGTCTCGACCACTGCGTAGAGCGGCAGCGCGGCCATCCATCGCACGAGCTCCTCGTATGCCTCAAATTCCATGTCGTTGAGCTGCTCGCGCGTCGTCCAGCCACCGTTGATATCCCAGGTCTCGGCATCGAGCGGATCCTGGCCAATGATGGCATCGAGCATGATCTGCTCGTGATTACCCTTGAGCACGCGGGCGTTGGGCAGCGAGCGCACGAGCTTAATAACGCCGACCGGATCGGGCCCGCGATCGATCATGTCGCCCAGCACGTACAGTGTGTCGTCGGACGTCAACGAGATCTTAGACAGGGCCTCGTCAAGCGCACGCACGTGCCCGTGAGCGTCAGATGTCACATAGATCGCCATGGTACGCCTCTCCTTGCATTGCGGCCGAAGCCCGGTGCCGCAACTAAAACTTCAAGTTGAACTTAAACGTTACCCATTGTACTCCGTTGCAATAAAGCTGGAAAGGGTTTCCGAGCAGAGGCAAAGACGGCAGCCGTCTATGACGATATCGCGCACGCCCGCAATCCAACCCCATAAACCCACCATCTTTGGGTACAAATAACCGCAGGCAACCGACCGTGCCACGCCAACCACCCAGGAGCGGACACCATCTATGAACCAGATCCTTCTCTTTATCGGCCTCGTCATCATTTTGTGCCTGACCATCAAACCCGTCGGCAAAAAACTCCCCTTCCCCACCCTGCCCATCTTTATCGCGCTCGGCATGCTGTTGGGCGTCAACGGCCCGGCGCATATCGACTTTAGCGACTATGCGCTCACCGAAACCGTCTGCAGCACGGCGCTGCTGTTCATCATGTTCTACGGCGGCTTTAACACCAATATCGACCGTGCCAAACCCGTCGCTGTGCCGGCGGTGCTGCTGAGCACGCTCGGCGTCGTCATCACTGCCGGCATCACCGGCGTGTTCGCCCGCTTCGCGCTGGGGTTCAACTGGATTGACGGCCTGCTGTTGGGATCGGTCGTGGCATCCACCGACGCGGCCAGCGTCTTTAGCGTGCTGCGCGAGCACAACCTGTCGCTGAGGGGCGGCACCGACTCGCTACTCGAGGTCGAATCGGGCTCCAACGACCCCGTCGCCTACATGCTCACCGCCGTGCTCGCCACACTCGCGGCCGGCGGCGACATCAACATTCCCGCACTGCTGGCCAAGCAGATTATCCTGGGCGCGGGCCTGGGCCTTGCCATCGGCTGGGCGGCGGGCCGCCTGATTGAACGCGCGCACGCAACGGCCGAGGGCGCGCAGACCATCTTTTTGTTCGCCGTGGCGATCGTCGCCTACGCACTACCAAGCTATCTGGGCGGCAACGGCTTTTTGGCTGTATACCTGGCCGGCATTGTGCTGGGTGCGAGCGACATCACTGGCAAGGTCGAGATGGCGCACTTTTTTGACACCCTCACCGAGATGGCCGAGATGACCATCTTCTTTTTGCTGGGCCTGCTCGTTACACCCGCACGCCTGCCGCAAATGCTGCTACCGGGCCTGGCACTCATGGCGTTTATGCTCTTTGCGAGCCGCCCCATCGCCGTAGGCATGCTGCTGGCGCCGTTTAGGACGAACCCTCGCCAGGTTGCGCTCGTAAGCTGGGCGGGTCTGCGCGGAGCAGCTTCGGTCGTCTTTAGTCTCTTTGCCGTGGTGGCCGGCGTTCCCGGCGGACACGACCTATTTGACCTGGTGTTTGTGATTGCCGTGTCGAGCATTGTGGTGCAGGGCTCGCTGCTACCGGCGGTGGCGAAAAAGCTCAATATGATCGACGCGGAAGGCGACGTGCGCCGTACGTTTAACGATTACCGCGACGAGGACGGCATGTCGTTTGTCAAGTTCAAGGTGGGCGCGGGCCATCCGTTTTCCGGACGCTCGCTCGCCGATATTGGCAGCGCAACGGACATGCTGGTGGTCTTGGTGCTGCGTGACGGCGCCCATCCGGTGCTGCCCAACGGCGATACCGTGATCCAGGAAGGCGATCTGCTGGTGATGGCCGCCCCAACGTTCGAAGAGCGTGCCGAGGTTACGCTGCGCGAGGTCACCGTGACACCCCACGGTCGCCTGGCCGGCCAGCGCCTGCGCGATGTGCCGCAAGGCAAGCATCCGTTTATTGTGGTGATGCTCAAGCGCGAAGGCCAAACGATCATCCCCGATGGCAACACCCTAATATACGCCGGCGACGAAGCCGTCATTGCCACACTGGCGTCGTAGTGACCAGGAGGTAGCTAATTTGAGACGGCCTTCTTTCTAATTTCTTTTAGTAAGCCTTTTTTAAACGCAGTACTACCACCAAAAAACTTCTGGTCAGTATTAGTCTGCTTATTCGCCTGATATTTCAGACTCGTAAACTCAATGGTACAGATATAGTCCGCGGCCTGAGCCAAATAGTAATCCGATGAAGTTGTCGGCTTATAGATAACTGCATTTTTAGCCAAAGCGTAATCGATTGCCTTGTGAAGCGCACTCGAAACCGAACCCTGTCCCCCATCGTAGTAAATCTTTACAGCATCAAACTGCTGAAACCAACTCAAATTGTCGAATATGAAATCGATGATTTCACGCCGCATTGCATCAGCAATCTGTTTAAGAGTTCGGTACCGATGCGTCTTGAATACAAACACCTTGTACGAGATGGGCAAATGTCGAAACATAACTCGAAATAGTGAAAACAGCCTTTTTCTCTCACTGATGTCCAAGTCCTTGAACTGATCTTTTCCATTCATGAGAGGAGAAGCATGGAACGGAAGAAGCGGCAATCCGCTTTCGGCTACCGCCCTTTCATATTTCTCTATTCCCTCAGCAATGGGAATATCTTGTTCATGAAAAACAAAGGCCACAAGATAGTATCTTTCACGAAGATCATCGCTTCCAGATTCATCAATAAAGATACTCAGCTCTCGCATGGGCAATCCTTAATAAAAAAGCCGGGGAAAACGTCCCCGGCACTTGGAAGCCCTCTCTTAAGAGATGACCACCTAATTTATACCATGAAATTGGACGTATGTTCAAGCTTGAGTATAAAATACAAACATATGTTCGTCAATAGCAAAGATGGCAATCATTCAGCGTCATCGTCAACGGCAAAGTCGCGGAGGTTGAGGCCTTCGCGTTCGGCTCGGGCTAGGAGCTCTTGCGGCAACTCGTCCTCGATATCCATCACGTCGAGCATGGCGGCCGGAAAGCCCACGCCGGCTGCACTCCCCGCACGGTCGAGCAGGCTCTCGCGTAGCTGATCTGCGTCAACTTCGATCTTCATGGTGAAACCTCCTATCGAGCCAAGCCCCTACTCACCAGCACCGAGCGCGTCAACAGCAGCAACAAAAGCCGCAACCTGCTTGTCGTCCATCTGTGCAGCCAAACGCCCCACGGGCTCATCGTAGGCGAACTGCACCTTATCGATAAAGCAATCCCAAGCACGCTCATCCACACGCACGGCGGCCTCGCAATACTGGCCGAGCTTTTTGAGTCCATACCAAAACGCATTCACATGACGCGCGGGGTCCTCGTCCAGCACACCATCATAGCGGCGCCCGTTAAACTCCCGCATACGCGCCACGGCGACCTCGAGCGAATCGCCGCCATCAGCCGAAGCCTCGTCCACAAGCTCGGGAATCGGAACCTCGCGCTGAACATTATGCCTGGTAACACCGTCATACTCGCCCACTAGCACGTCTTCGTCAAGCCGAGAATCGTAATCGAAATAGCTCAAGCCACTGCAAACCCCATGCGGCGAGCCCGTACCAAACGCACAGAACAACCCGCCGTCGGCAACAACGCGACGGTAGGTCTCAAACGACTTCTTAACCTGAGCAAGCAACTCGGAAAGCTCCCCAGCATCGCACGCCGTCTCGCACGCAACGCACGCAGACTCGGGCAACGATACCGGCTCCACCGTGCTCCCCGCAACGCGGGCGGCGCGCTCGGCCCGATACGCCTGCGCCGCCAAGCGCGCTCGCTGCGCAGCGCCGCGCACGTTGGTAAGCTCGCGCTCCAACGCCACGTCGCCAGCAACATCACCGACCACGTTGTCCACAAACCCGTCAGCGCGCTGCGGGCCAGTCGCACTCAGCTCAGACTCAAACGTCGCTATGATCATGCCCGCAAGGTCCGTCGCATCGGCGGCACAACGCATCTGCTCCAGCTGCGTACATAGCAGGTCTGCGTCCAAAGGCACAGCATCCACAACGTGCACGTCACCCAAACGTGCCACGTCCTGCAGCACTAAAGCGCTGGCCGCATCGTACGCCGCGCGCACCTTGTCCGCCGTATTCGCACGTAGCTTTACCTCGATAAACGCAAGTGTCTGCTCCAGACGCGTCAGCAGCCCGGCCTTGTCCTCCATGCGCAAAAAGGCAGCATAGCGGCGCTCCATCCGTAGCGGTCCAACAATGCCCACCTGCTTGCGAGCGCGTGCAAGCGCGGCGCCCTCAACACGGCGAACATACCCGTCAACAGCCCGCACGGCAGACTCGCGCGCAGCGTGCTCGGAAGCCTCGACGCCCCTAAGCACACCCAACAGCCCGCGGGAGCGCGCCTTGCGCACCAGCTCCCCGCGATCGCACTGCTCAAGCGCCGTCTGACGCTTGCCTACCGATTCAAAGCCAAACAGCTCGTCGAGCAGCTCGCCAACAGAACGCTCGCCCGCCATGGCAAGGCCTCCTCACGCACTACGCACCAACATGTACGCGGGCCCACGCGCACGCAAGCCCGCTCGCCCGCACTCCTACAGATCCAGCGCCTTCTTCGCGGCGTCTACCGGGTCGCCATCCATGTAGAACACCGGACTCAAGCCCGAAATAATCTCGGACGAAACACTCTGCAAACCCGCAATAGCACTCAGCGGCAAAATCACACGCTTGGCGCCGGCGTTTTTGGCCACGCGCATGATGTCCTCGAGCCCACGAATCTCGTCCATGGAGCCCGACATGCGCAAGATTCCCGGAATCGCCAGTGCGGGCATCACCGGGCGGTTGCACGCCGCGGAGCAAAGTCCCACAAACTCGGCGAGCGAGACTTCCTCGGACAGGCCCTTGCTCTGCAGGTCGTTGTAGAACAGCAGGTAATCCTTGGAGCCAATGTGCATGCCCGGCGCCACGCGGTTCGCCAGGTTCACAAAGTTGTCGAACGCGGCCTCCAGCGTATCGCGCACCGGCTTGTTAAAGGCCACGCCCTCGTGCTTAAACTTGCACTCGCCGGCAACGGCCTTGTTCTCCAGCTTGTACACGGCAACCTCGCCGCCCTGCGATCTGCCCACGCCAAACACGTGGCCGGACAGCAGTGGCCCGTCGGGAATCAGCGTGTCCTCGCTCTGCTCGGGCACGCGCACCACGTGCACGTCCTGCGGGTTGTCGGCATCCATATAGCCCAGGTTGACGTCGATAAACTCAACGCCCGCCATAATCTTGAGCTGCTCCTTTACGCGGCGACGGCCCTCGATGGCGTAATCCAACAGCCAGCGCACGTCGTCCTTGTCCATGGCCTCGTCGGGGAACAGCAGCTTTGCAAGGCCACTAAAGGTCTTGCGCACGGCGATCTCGTCACGCTTGTTAAAGTCGCTGTTAAAGCGGAAGTAACGGTCGATATGGTGCGTAAAGTCCTTGCGGCGCATCTCCTTGCAAAACTCCGACAGGCAGTCGGTGATCAGGCCATAATGCCCGGTCAGCAGGCTCGAGCGCATCTTGGGAATCTCCCAGCCCGGCAGGTAATAGTGGATACGGTCGAAGAAGGCCGAATCGTTGTTAAACTCTGGCGGGAACGGATCAAACAGGTGCGTGGTCTTAAGGACGTTTTGCACGGTGTCGTTGATGTTGCCCTCAAAGACCATGGAGGCATCGGCGTTGATCTGGTCGCGGCCGCGCGCGTAGCTGCCACTCGCCATATAGTCCTTCATGATCTGCACGGCATTGGTGTCCTTAAAGCGCATGCCGGCGACCTCATCGAACGTCACGCAGTCCCAATGGCCCACCAAGCCCACGCGATCGGCGCGCATGGAGTTCATACGGCCGAACAGGTTGGCCGTGGTGGTCTGACCGCCCGAAAGCAAGATGGCGTAGGGCGAGACCTCTTTGTAGATATGGCTCTTGCCGGTGCCGCGGGGACCCAGCTCGCACAGGTTATAGTTGCGCTCGATGAGCGGCACCATACGCTCGATAAAGTGGAGGCGCTCTTTCTCGGAAAGCTCGCTGGGTTCGTAGCCAGCCGAGCGCAGCAGCATATTGAGCCACTCGTCGCGCGTAAAGTACTGGCGCTCGTCGATCATGGCATCCAGGTCCAGATTGGGCATCTGGATGGGCGTGAGCGACGCCACGCTAAACGGAGAGTCCTCGGGTCCGCGCTTTTTGCGCTTGGCCTTGGAGCGGCGCGGCGCATCGTCGCCAAAGACCTCCATGCCAAACTCGTCTTCCTCATCCACGGGATGACGGTACTCGATGCTCATAATGCACCAAATGCCACCCTGCAGAATCTTGGAATAGTCGCGCACGTACTCGGCCGGCATTACAAACGGCTCAATAGTCAGATTGGCAAACGACGCCACGTAGATATCTTTGTACTCGTCGAGCTTGGCCGTCACCTTGTCGATGATGGTAAAACGACCCAGCTCGCGAATCTTGGACTTAATGCGCTCGGACTCATCGGGGCGCACGTAGTTATCGGTGAGGATCCTGCGGATGCGCTCCAAACCCTCTGCCACGGCATCCTCGTCGTCGGTCGAGCAGTACATGCCCAGCAGATACTCCAGTACAAAGGTGGGCACGTTGGCGCCGCGCTTCATAAGGGCCGTCAGGTCTTTGCGCACGATCTTGCCAGCAAAGTGCTCGAGCAGCTTGCCGTCCAGCCCATCCATGTCGTAGCCGTCGTCCTCGGGGGCCTCGTCCACGGCCTGGTCATAGCCATCGGTCGAGGATTCGTCCTCGGCGGGCGCCGCAACCTCATCGGGTACCGCGGCCACCGTCGGCTCCGGGGCAGGCGCGGCAGCCACGGCCTCTGCGGCAGTCTCAGCCTCCGGGGCGAGCACGGCCTCCTCTGCAGACACCGCAACCTGCACCGGCGCATTCACATCAATCGAGGGAACTTCCCACAGATTGTCGTCATTGCTATCAAACATAGGGCACACTCCTAAAAACCAAAGTCAGCAACAGGGGCAAACGAAACAGCAATGGTATACGTCTCGCGCCAAACGATCTTGCCCGTCTCGTGCTCGCGGCAGACCAGATAGTACGGACCCTTGGCCGAGAATCCATCCACTGCATGCAACGCAAACTTGGCATGCACCACGCGCTCCTGCGAGTTAACAGAAGTCTTGTTGGCATGCGCCTTGACCGTATCGCTCACCTCGTTGCCACTCGCATCGGTAAACACCAGCTCGTACTCGCACGGCAAGACCTTACCTTGGGCAGGTTCTTCCTGGATCAAGTTGACCGAGAAGAGCGAGTTGGTCACTCGGCGTCCCTCACTTAGTACGCGCAGCGTCGCCGAGCGCGTGTCGACAAAGTCCTTGGAACCCGAGCGCGCACGCCAAAAACCGATAACGGGCACGCAGAGCTCCTGCAGGCTCATGCCGCCGTGGACGTAGTTGTTAGTGCCGCCGGGACGCTTGAAGTGCACGTTCTCGCGCGGGGCAAACCCCTCAAAACCGGCGCCCAAACGTCCCATGTTAACATTAACAAACACCTCACGTACCTCGTCCGAAAGCTCGCCCACGGCCTCGTTGGGCACCACCAGATGACGCTTGCCGTACATGACGGGAGCGTCAAGGACGGGAAGGTCCGGTTTGCCGAGCATCTGGCACTCGCTGAGCTCCCGACGCGTGTAGATAAAGCCGTGGTCCGCCGTTATAACAACACGCGCGCCCGGGGCGTCGGTGCACACGCGACGCGCCAACGCAGCAAGTTCCTCCACGGTGTCCGCACAGGCACCGAAGACGTCATCCTGCGTAGCGGCCTTCTCGCCCGTAGCATCGATCTTGTTGTGGTAGAGGTAGACAAGTCTTGAGTCCTTGAGCAGCGCCTTACGCTCGGTTCCCGCCATGTTGAGGTATGCGCTCGAGCGTAAAGCGCGGGCCGTAGGCTCAACATGGGTAAGCACGGCCTCGCGTTGCGGAGTCGTTGCGGTGGGCTTGCCGTCAGCCAGCACAAACGAACCATCCGCTGCAAGCCCAAGCGCCTGATGCGGCAGCAGCGCGGGCATGCCCACCTCTGTAATGGAGGGAAAGACCGCCTGCATGCTAGAAACCTTGACGTTGCCGCCGCGCTCGCGCTCGAGCAGCGCCGCGACGTCGCAGGCCACCTCATAGCGCAGCGCGTCGCTCACGATAACGACCGTCGTTTTAGCAGAGCCCACAAAGGTGGGCAGCACATGCCAGTAGAACTCATCCTGCCGTTCGGGACCCTCGATGTAGCCGCAATCGGCCAACTCCCCTTGCGCAGCGGATGTCCAGCAGGCATTGGCATCGGCCAAGAACCAGTTACTGTAGAGATTCTCCGCCCAGTCCGCCACAGCGCGGGCAGGCTCCTCGAGCGTATCGCACTCGACGGAGCGCGCCCGCAGATACGCGGTGCACATATGGCGATAGGCAGCATCCATGGAATACCAATCGGACGTATAGGCATCCCACACCTGCTGGGGTTGCGCCAGATGGAACCCGCCCGCATGTGCCTGCCTAAATGCGCACATATCGGCCACAGCGGCAAGCAAACCAAAGTAGCTCTCGACACGGCGATACCAGCTTAGGTCGCAGCGACGCGCCACAAAGGCGCGTGCGTCCTCAACACGGTCTGCACCCTGGGCAAACGAGCAGAACAGCTGCGAGAGCACAGCCTCATTGACGCACGGGAACACATCAAGCGAGGCCAGCGCATCGATCGGCAGAGCCTCAAACCGCACAAAGAGCCCGCGGGCATCCTCCACCAAACGACAGATCTCAAATAGGTCCTCGCTCGACGCCTGGGTATCGGCGGCCTGGTCCCACGCGCGCACCGCCTCAAGGCAATAGGGGCCGTAGGCGGGAGCCACATAGCTTTCGAGTCCCTTGAGCGCTCCCTCGGGAAGCGCGGTAGACGCCGCTGTAAGGAGCACATGGGATGAAAGCATAAGCAATGAGTCGCGCTCATACAGCGGTCCCTCAAACCCATAGCAGCGAAGCATAAAGGCAGAGAGCACATCGCGCACGCAGTACTTGTCCATCAACTCGGCCAGCGCCTCGGGACCCTCGTGCAGCAGCATGGTCATACAGCCACGCAGCACAAACGCGGGGCGCGCGTCACCAAGCTCTTTACCGCCAAAAATCACCGTAAGGATGCCGAGTTCGATATCGGATGCGCCCGAGGCATGCGGAACACACGCGGCAAACTTAGCGCAGCGGGTCTTGGCATCAAAAAACGTCTTGTGCTCGCGCAGGCTCTCGCGCACGGCGTCGATATTCTCGATGCCCAGCTGATCGGCCAAAAGCGAAAGATAGTCAGCCTGGAACTGATCGGCATACAGCTCAACATCGGCAAGCCAATCACCCTCAAGCCTGCCGCGCGGGCAACGGCGATACAGCAAGATATCGCTCGCAAGGTCATCGCGGTTGATGAGCTTCTTGACGGCAAACATACGGCCCTCGCAGGCCTCAACAAAGCGCACCGGGCGCTCAAGGTCACCGTGAGCAGGCATTACGCCGGCATCGGCCCCCACGCCGTCGAAACCCTCGGCAGCCAATCGCTCAAACTCAGGAGCAAACTCGCCGTCTGCATCGTGCCAAACCACCACACGGCGCGGCGCGCATGAGGACAACGGCTGCAAAAATCGCAGCTTGAGCTGTTCTTCTACATCGATCTTGGGCATGAATATCCTTACCGTATCTGCAGTTACTTAATCTTCGCCAGCACATCCTGAAACTTGGCGTAGTTGACCTTGACGCCGTCATCCAGGTCGATCTTAATCATCTGGTCTGCCAAGTGGTGCAGTTTCTCCTCGTAGGCAACGGTCTCTTTGAGCTGGTCGTTGAGCTTTTTGATGCGCTTATCCAAGCGCACGCGCTCGCCGCGCTCGGCACTGACAAGGGCATCGTTGGCATACCCGATCTGGGCACGGTAGCGCTCCTGCTGCTCATGCACATAGTCGGTGCGGATGCGAGCCAACAGGTCAGGCTGGTAGCGATGCATGTAAACAAGGCACTTGAAGCCGTTCTTCTTGCCGCTGTCGAACAGCCAGTAGATGGGGCGCTTCTTATAGGTCTGGCAGTGGTCCTTAAAGAAGTCCTTCAAAAAGTAGGTGCGGATTACCTCGCGCGAGGTACCCTTGCCGCCGAGTGCCTCGGCAATAAAGGCCAGGTTCTGCTCAAGCGTCCCCTCGCCATACACGGTGCGCACAAAGTCGATAAAGTAGCGCACGATGTCGTCGTCAAAGTACTCGTCATCGGTAGTGGGCAGCACGTTATCGCTATCGGGCATAAAGGTCACATGATCAGAGTTGGGCATCTTGACCAGATAGTCATCGACTGTGGCGCCCTGATCGGCCAGGACCAGCCCGTCCACATCCAACGAATAGCGGCCAAACATGCAGCCCACGGCATAGCTTATGAGCGAGGTGATCTCGTCTCGCTTGGTGCGCACGTATTTGTTGCCCTTATAGCTCTCGGGAATCTCGTCGGCGGTATTGAAAATGCGCGCCACCGAAACGTACTTATCCTCGACCTCGATGGGCACCTCACCCTCCATATTGTAGATCTTGGCAAAGATTCGGTTGAGCTCTTCCTCGTTACTGCGAAGCTGCTCGAAGCGAGCATTGACCTCGGCCTTGCGGGCCTCGTATTTTTCTTGAAGTAAAGTGGCCATGAGGCCATCCTTTCATTGTTGATGAGTTGTCAAGAGGCTTAAACTAGGGGACCGAAATCTCCAAAAATACCCCGACCTTACCGATCGACTTCTGGAAAAGCTATTCACCGCATCGGGCATTTGCAAAAACGCACTAGTGACTCATGAAGTCGCAAACCAAACCCTGCGAACTGCATCAAGCGTAAAGGAAAGACAACTTGATATCATTTCTCAGCTCACTAGTTAAAGCCAACTAAATACCCGGACACGAGCTGAAACCCATTAACGAATATCAGGCCCAGCCTTTATCAGCTTCATCCATTTACATAGAGTCGAATTCTTGATTAGAATTCTTGCAGTGAGTCTTTTGATGTCACCTGCCGGGTCATCCTTTCGTTTTCCCGCAACATCCTCGATAGCGAACCATATATCGCCCTTTGACTTAAATGCACAGAATCTGCCGTGAGCAAATCCATTTCGTAAGTGATAAAACAAACTGATCGTTTGATTGCTTTTGGCATCATAAAAGACAGCAGACTCGAAGGGCTTTGACTCGATGCCAGCGCAATCAAACAAATCAGCATTACGCAAAGCCTGTTCCATATCACCAACAGCCGCGGCAGACCAATATAAAGACTTATTTGAGCTTGCTGCCTTAAGTTTTTTATTCAAATATTGGGGTTTTCTCCAGGGAGTATCCCACCCGTATTCAGATACCGGAATGCTTCTGCTAGACAGCCCCGGAGCTGGAGTTTCGACAACAAAGAACCTAAGAAGCGGGGAAAGCACAGGGCCCAGTGACTTTTGAGATAAACCACATTTAACCCATGCAGGATTAGATTCAACAAACACAACCTTATTTGCTGATACTGTTTCAAACATGAATCTCACCTAAACCAAGGGGTTGCGTTTGAAATCCCAGGAGGTTTCAAACGAATCCCAATCGGTTTTTGATAGTTCGCGGCACGAGTCGACCATGTCGTTGACCAACGGCTCCTGTTCCTCGTTCTGAATGATCGGGTAGGTTGCGATTTGGCCTACCTCGAAATTAAGCGTCGGCGAGAGCATGCTTGCGACACGCATGATCACAGAGCTGTTACAAGCTCCCTGGAGATACTTGAGTGACTCCTCGTCGCTAAAAACGCTCGTGCCCGCCACATCAAAGATATGCCCAGCAGGCTTAAAACGAAACGCAATGGACCCGCTTGAAATCTTCGACCAGGTAATCGATGGGCTAAAGAAGCAGTTTGTATTCTGTGGCCTGGAAAGCAATCTACCATTCTGGTCTTTGTAATTACGGATCTCCTGTCCGTCATTCTCCCAGTTAACAACTGAGCTATTATTTCCGTACCATTTGCGGAAATCGCCGCCCTTGTTGTAGGGGAACCACTTGCAAGCGCTTTCAATCGACTCTTGAATAGATCCACAGGAATAGACGCTCTTGCAATCATCGACTTCCCACCACTCGCGAACGAAACGAGCGTTCTCGCCAGTAGCAAGCCCTTGGCGCGGCTTGCCATACTCACTGAGCTGTTTTGCGTTTCCAAACGCATCCAGAAGAGCGTCACTGGCCCAGTAGGCTATGGGAATGCCTGGGATCTGTTTAAAGGTGTCGGCGCCGCGACGGTAGAACCAGCCGCAGTCGGGGTTCTGGATCGCCGCAAGCAGCTTAAGGCGCTTCGCCTCGCTGCCGTTGATGTCGACGAGGCGCACGTAAGCGCCCTCGTATGCCGCGCGACCGTTGTAGATGACATCGGCGGTTACGTTGACGACCTCGCCGCCGATGGCGTCAAATGCGCGGGGGCCGAGATGAGCCATCGAGACAATCGTTTTGCCCTCGATGATCGAAGAGCGCATCTTCTCAAAGCTGCCCAGGAACATCCAACTCTGCATGGTAACCATTGCAGCGTAGCCCTTATCCTCGACAAGGTTAAAACCGCGCTCGATAAAGCACGTGCAGAGGTCGCTCTTCACGTCGGGGTAGTTCTTCTTGATCCACTTGCTCATGAATGGATTAAAGCTGCTGCTGCCCATATACGGAGGATTCGCAACGGTGCAGGCAAAACGACGGGACAGCTTCTCGCAGATGGCGGCAGCGCTTTCGAGCTTAGTTTTGGCCGTAGCGGCAAAAAGGTCATCGGAACAACTCGCGGCGGCAGCCTTGAGCTCGTCGATCTCGTCCTCTGAGGGATTGAGCAGCGAACCGATCTCGCCCAAATGACTCAGCTCCTCGGCGAGCTTCTTGTTACCCGGCAGCTCGTCCTCCCCTAGCGGGATGCTCGAGAGCACGGCAACGTCGGCGCGAACGCCACGCCTAAAGAAGCGACGATCGTGCTCGCGGGCGCACATGGCAAGCGCCAGCTCCGCGATCTGAGCCGCACGGGGGTCGATCTCCATGCCAGCGAGGTTTTTGGTCAGGATGAGCTCCGGGATCTCGCGCTCGCGGTAGCCGCGCTCCTCGTACACGGCAAAGAGCAGCTCAAACGCATAGACCAGGATATGGCCCGAGCCACATGCGGGGTCGCAGAGGGTTATCTCCTCGGGGCTCGAAATGCGGATGAAGTCCTCGTGCTCAGTATCAGGCTCGATGTAATACTCCATGCGCTCGCGCAGCGAACTCCCCGGGTTGTTGAGCATCCACAGACGGCCGAGCGAGTTCTGGACCATATAGCGCACGATCCACTCGGGGGTGAAGAGCTGCGTGGCGGGCGCGATGTCCGCCGCCGCTGCTTTGCGTTTTGCCTTGAAGAACTCGTCTTTGACGTCAGCGTTGTAGTACTGATACATCCAGCCCAGAACGGTCACGCCCTTGCGCCAGCCCTCGTCAGCGAGAATGGTGTTGAGTTTGCCCACCACGCCGTCGGACATCATGAGGCCCTGGGGCAACAGCAGCTCCATGGCACCGCCCACGCGTTCAAAGACGCCCGGCAGGCAATCGGCAAGCTCCTCGCACTGAGCCATAAACAGGTAGCGCCACAGCGGTTCATCCAAGCCCGCCATCTTGAGCTCGGCTATGCGATCGGTATCGGCCGTCGCTATCTCCACGTCCAGTGCGTTCTCCACGGCCTCGCTGCCATGGCTGCCGTCCGCACGGCTCAGCATGCGCATACGGCTGGGGAGCCATCCGCGTGCATCCATAAAGCGAATGGCCACGATGCGGTTGAACCAGGTGTAGGCCGCTCGGTCGCGCAGCGCCTCGTGACCCACCTCTGTCTGTATGCGCAGCAGCTCGTCACGCTGCTCAACCTCAGCAGGACTTAGGGGCAGGCCGTTGACGGTCTCGGACCCAACGGGCGAAGGTGCAGGTTCGGTGATGCCGTAGCGCACCATCTGTGCCTCCACGCCTTTGATGAGCTCTGTACGGGCCCAGGTGCAGAAGCTCTTAAGAGCAGAATCGTTCATGGTTGATGAGCCTTTCTAAACGCCATAAACCACCGGTGCTCGCTTTGGCACCGGTGGCCCCGCGAGTTAGTTGATACGAATCTCGTCGTTTGCAGCGAGCTCCTGCATAAGGCGAGAGCGCAGGTCGTCCACGTAGCGCTCCACGTCCTCTGCGGACAAGAGGCGACTCGGCTTGGCCAAATCGGCGCGGCGCACGGTCTTGATCTTGCGCTGGGGCTTAGACGCGGGCACGGGCGCAGACGATGCGGCGCCCTTGTTGGAGATCTTCTTGACCACCTCACCCGTACTCGTGACCTCGGTGGTGCGGCGCTCGTTGTCCATTCGCATGCGGGCCTCATCCACGGCGTCGTATATCTTGTTGGTTGCAGCAACGATCCAGTTTTCCCAGTTTGCCGCGAGGGCGTTAAGCTCGTTGAGGCTCTGGACGCCATGGGCGCGGTTCTTGAACGACTCATACCTGGTGTTGGCGTCCGCGATGGCATCCTTGGCCTGCTTGACAAAACCATCTTGGCTCTCGGCCTGCTTCCGCAAATCCTGCAGGTCGTTTTCGATACGACACAAGAACTCGTTGCGGCGAATGCCCAGGTGCTTTTTGATGTCTTCCTCGACGGGTGCCATCAACGGCTGAAGGTCTTTAATGCGGCCGTAGGGCTTTGGGTCTTTGAGGATCTCGCGTACCTTTGCCACGTTCTCCACAGCGTTGGGAATGTCATCGGAGGCATACTCGATGCCCTCGGTGCGACTCAAGAAATCCTTGGCGTGGTCAAACGCTGTTCGTTGGTTGGACTCGAAGAACTCAACCACCTTGTCAAAGTCTTCCTTGGCATCGAACAGGCGGTCCTCGTGCTTGGTGAACGTGGTCAAGAACGCCTCGGAATCGCTCTGGTCCTTAAGAACGTCGACCACCTCCGAGCGCATCTTCTCGCACTCGTCCTCACCGGGATACGGGTAGGCCGGCTTGATACCCGTGTAGTAGTCGCGTGCCATGGCGACGCACACCTCACGCAAGCCCTCAAGGCGCTCCTTGAGCTCGGCCACGAGCTTATCCTCGTTGGAGGGCACGGTCTTGAGATCAAACAGGCCACGCATAAGCTCGCCCGTGGCGCGCAGCAACCGGTCGCTCATGCGCACGCGCAAACGCACCTGGGCCTTATCGGCATCCTTACGCAGGAGCGACACCATGCGGCTGTCGTTAGCTTGAACCGTCTGACCGCAAAACAGCACCTGCGCGCGCTGCTCCACTACAAGCTGCGCCACCACATTTGCGATGTCAACCTCGCGCCAGCCATAGGGCTTTTGCTGGTACCTGCGCTGGATATCGCCCATAGCGGTATCCAGGTGGCGCTGGTGCTGAACTTTGAGGTAGTCCTCGACCTCCTTGAGCGCACGCGTGTTACCCGCGTCCATGCCAGCGAGCCCCGCTTGAACGTTGCCCGCCAGAGTGGAGCGGATATCGGAAT
>NZ_JBCOIG010000009.1:0-41137 GCF_040926405.1 Collinsella aerofaciens | reverse complement strand
CTCAAAAGGACATCGGCCTCTTTCTCGTTATAGGCTGCCTCGCGCATCTTGGACTCGACGATCTGGCGCGTACTCGGCTGAAGCTCCTGGAGATTTCGCGTCTTGGCGTACTTGCGGATCTTGGCGGCGTTGACGAGCGTCTCCCAATAATCCGCCTCGTCGCTCAAAGCCACGATGGCTTTGCCCGAAGAAGCCAAGGCCAGCTCGGTATCGTCCGCACGGCCCAGATCGCTCGCCATAGTCGCCACGCAAAGCTCCATGCCGCCCATGCTGGCACCGTGGATTGAGCCGTCCACATAGCGGTCAAAAGGAAAGTCGTTGGCCCCGCGGTTGAGTTTACGCGCGGTGTAGATGCTGTCGAACAGGCGCTTTTTGATAGACTCGATCACCTGCGCGTTATCGACCGGAGTGCGTGCGATCTCCTGCGCTATCTCCTGCTCCTCGTCGGTGAGGAAGCTATAGGCATCGCCCTGGCGTGCCACGTAGTTCTCGCGCTCCAGGCGGGCAAGGGACTCCTTGACGCGGTCCTTGAGGGCGCGCATGTCCACGTCGAGGCCGTCGATCATGAAGATGGAGATGTTCTCGACCGTGGCCTTAACGTAGCCGATGTAACGAATCAGGTACAGGAGCTTGAGCACCTGAACGTCGTAGGATTCAAGGCCCTTTGCGTCCTCGGCCGCACGGACCGCGCGGTCGACCACCTGGTTGATGCCGTGCTCAAGGTCTTTGGAAATAGTGTCGAAGAAGCACCAGAACGGCACGAGTGCACCGGTCTGGTCATACTGGATGGCCTGAGCGCTCTCCTGGAACGCGCTCAGCATGGAGCGCTCGCCCGTTGACATGTGCTTGGCCTTGACACCGTGCTTGCGCACCTCGGTCATCACGTCGGGCAGGAGCTTAAACTGGTAGCCCACAAACGGGTAGCTGGCCACAAAATCCTTGGAGTTGGCGTAGCCGGCAAGGTCGGAGCGCGAGCCACCCTCAAAGGTAAAGTTGTTTTTAAGCACGGCGGCGTCTTGCTCGTAGACCTGTGCAAGCATATCGGCCGTCGGCGCGGTCTTCTCGAGCACACGGCGCTGGATGACCTCGTCCACGCTGGAGCTGGAGAGCGAAAGGCGGGTATTGAAGCGGCCCTGGATCTTTGAAAAGTCGTTGCCCACGGGCAGGCTCAGGTTGTCGATGGCCTCCTGGCTCGTAACCATCACCCACACGCGGCCACCGCAGGCGGCACCCAGCTCCTCGACGACGGTCTGAAGGCTCAGCATAAGGCTTGGGTCCTTGTCGTTTGTAATAAACTGACCCACCTCGTCGACCATAAAGAGCAAACGGAAGTTGCCGCCGTGGGCCGCTGCCTGAGCGTCTACGTAGTCCTTGACCTTTTTGGCAAAGACATCAGGGGCCAAAACCTCGTCCTCAGAACCCTCGAGCCAGTTCCATGCGGCCTTTTCGCTCATGCCGAGCACGCTCTGCAGCACCTCGACGACGTCGTCCTCAAAGTAGCTGTAGGTATCGCGGGTCTGGAGCCAAGACTCGCCGTTGACGCGCTCAAAGGCCTCGCGGAACTCCCGGGTCTTGCCCAGGGAATCGATGTAGTCCTCGAGCTTTGCAAGCTTGAGGTCCTCGCCGTAGAAGCCGCGCGCCTCGTAGAACATGCGCTCAAAGCCGCGAAGCAGCGCCGTGGGAGCCGTATCACCCTGCTTCCACTGGCCCGCCTTGCTATCGATGTTAAAGAGGATGGCCTGCGTGGGCACCGAGCACGCGCGCTCCATGGCAGCCGCGACCATGGGGTCGACGATTTTGCCGTCAAAGTAGCGAATGGCGCTCATGCCACCGATCTGGCGATTCTCGAGCAGGTAGCTCAGCATCTTGAGGAAGTGCGATTTACCGGAACCGAAGAAGCCACTGATCCACACGCCGATCTTGTCGGTGGGCACATCGATGGCATCGCCGTATGCCTTGAAGAACGTGGCAAGGTGCCCTTGCAGCTCGCGCGTCACCACGTACTCGTCAAGCTCCTGGCGGATGGACCCATCTTTTGAATCCTGGACCTTGACCACGCCGTTGATGGAGCGGTTGATGTCTTTTGCAAAGAGGTCGCGAATGATAGTGTTGTCCATGGGTGCTCCTTTGGGTTTGGGAACGTATGGCAAAGGGTTGTTGCCGGCGGCAGTGCCTTGTCTGCGGGGAGCCGTGCTTACGAGATATCGATGGCGCGGTAGTAGTTGTCGGCCGGCAGACGGTTAAAGAGCTGGAAAGAAGAGCCGTTGAAACTGCCCGGATAGGCGGCGACCACAGGCACCTCATCAAAATCCGCAAGCATGCAGTGGAGAAGCGTGTGTATGCGAAAGAACGGGAAAACCTCGCCCGCGCCGGTGAGGAGAACGACGTCTCCAGGCGCGTGCGGCTCGGTCTGCTCAAGGATGTACACGGCGACTTTCTCGGGCGAGGCGAACTTGGCCACGTCCTCGAGCACGCGCTGGGTACCGCGGCGCTCCTCTTGGTGCGGGATAGCCTTGAGGACACGGCGCTTTTCGAGAATTGCCAGCACGGCGTCGTAAAGGTTCACGACCTTGAGCGTGCACGGAAGCTTGTCGGCCTCGGCATCGCGTGAAAGGGTGTCAAATAATGCACGCGCCTCAAACTCCAGCGCGGGGTCATAGCAAAAAGTGTGGAAGCCGATCTCATTGCCTATGCCCTTGTTGGCCAAAAAGTCCTCGCTGCACAGGCACTCGCGCAGAAGCTGCGCACGGCGCTCAAATTCCTGACAGGCGCGCTCGGAGCGGGCATGCGCCGCCACGACGCTCTTGCGGGAATGGATACCGATATTGGTGGTGAGATCAGTCGCCGGGGTGATAACAGGGTCGACGGCGCTTTTGACGGGAGCCACGCTACATCACCGCCCTGCCGGTAAGGGCCGCGATAAGCGACTGCTCGCCCAGCTGAACCAAGGCTCGCTCGACATCGGAATCGAGGAAGAGTGGTGACAGGCGCTCGGACTCCGGGCCCTGGCCCTCGCCGATAAGGCCGGCATGGCGGAGCGTCTGGCGGAGCGAGCCCTTAATGCGCTTGACCGTGGCCTCAGTCCAGCGGGCCGCGTCCGGATACTCCGTGGTAAAGCGTGTCATAAAGGCGTTGAGGTCAACCGCCGTAAAGGCATAATCGAAGTTTTGTAGGCGCTCCCCTACCTCGACGAGCACGAGCTCGCGCACGATATCGTAGCGGCAGATCATGCTGTAGAAGATGGCCTGGTCCGCCTGCGTGGGAGTGCCGGATGCCATGAGCCTGGTTAGGGATGACGCAGCCTCGACGGCGGTTTTGGGGTCGATGCCGCGCGCGGCGCATACGGCGTCCGTGGGCACCATGGCGTCAAGGCGGCGAAGGCACACGGTTGCGCGGTTGGCGACCATGCGCTCCGTGGGATATTGAAAGAGGTTCTCGCTCTTTACGCGTACAATGACCTGCTCGTCGCTTGCGCCCTGCATACGAAGGGCAGCGACGATGCGCATCTCATGCGGGAGGAATTGCTCGCGGGTGAGCACCCCCCCCCGAACGCTTTTTGTGGTTACATCCACAGTACACGCTCCAAGGGTGTCAAAGGCTGTCACAAGTGCGCCGCAACCCGGCAGGCAGGCGCGGCGCACATGACAATAATCATACCTGTTGGTAAAAAAGTTACCACGCCCAGAGTGTCAAATGTTGAGCAACAAAATTTAATCCGGTTAACGGTCATTTTCGCAGCTTAGAAACTTTAACGAGGTCGCCCCAAATCACACTTGCCAGACAACCGCGCTTACGAATGCAGGCACGCATACGCACAACGCCACCCTCCGCTACACTCAACATAGAGTTCTACATATGATTCTATGTAAGGAGTTTCATATGCCTGTCGTAAAGCCTATTTCTGATCAGACGCGCGCTAACTACCATTCAGGAACGCGAAGATCACATTCAACGTACCATCGCTCATGGTTATGACGACCTCACCAACGGTCGTGTGCGCCCCTGGAAACAAGCGAAGGCCGAGGCAGATCGGATGCGAGCCATCAGGTAAGGTCACCCCCCATGTAACCATCCTGTAAATCATAGCGGCGTAGTCGAGTTTTACCGTGATGCGGTCGCGCCTGGCGCTCCACTGTGCTAAAGTATCCCGAACGTTCAAACGACTACGAGGGGGAACTAGAAGATGGCACGTGTGCACAACTTCTCAGCTGGCCCGGCCGCGCTGCCTACCAGCGTGCTCGCCGAGATCGCCGACGAGATGATGGACTACCGCGGTTGTGGCATGTCCGTGCTCGAGATGAGCCATCGATCTAGCATGTACCAGCAGATTATCGACGACGCCGAGGCAACCCTGCGTCGTCTGCTGAGCATCCCCGACAACTACCGTGTCCTGTTTTTGCAGGGCGGCGCCACGCTGCAGTTTGCGGGCATCCCCATGAACCTCATGCGCCGCGGGCGCGCCGGCTACATCGTGACCGGCAACTTTGCCAACAAGGCATACAAAGAAGCCGCCAAGTACGGCGAGGCCGTGCTGCTCGCGAGCTCCAAGGACACCAATTTCGACCGCATACCCACCATGGCCGACGTCAACGCGCGCATTGCCGCCGAGGCCGCGGGCGACGGGCTCGACTACGTTTACATCTGCCAGAACAACACCATCTTTGGCACCATGTACCACGAGCTGCCCGCTTGCGGCGACGTACCGCTGGTCGCAGATGTCTCGAGCTGCTTTCTGTCGCAGCCGCTCGACGTCGAGCGCTACGGGCTCATCTACGCCGGCGCTCAGAAAAACGCCGGCGCCGCGGGCGTGACCGTGGTTATCGTGCGCGACGACCTCATCGCCGACGGCCCCGCCTTTGCGCAGACACCGCAGTACATGGACCTTAAGGCCCAGGCCGCCAAGGGCTCCATGCTCAACACGCCCAACACCTTTGGCATCTACGTGTGCGGCAAGGTGTTCCATTGGGTCGAGGAGACCGGCGGACTTGCCGCCATGGCCGAGCGCAACTGGGCCAAGGCCAACCTGCTCTACGACCTGCTCGAGCACAGCGAGCTGTTCCATGGCACCACGCAGGCCGACAGCCGCTCCATCGCCAATGTCACCTTCCGCACCGGCGACGCCGAACTCGACGCGGCCTTTGTCGCAGGCGCGGCCGAGCACCAGATTCAAAACGTCAAGGGCCATCGCCTGGTGGGCGGCATGCGCGCCAGCGTCTACAACGCCGTAACCATGGAAGACGTGCAGGCACTGGCCTCGTACATGAAGGACTTCGAAACGCAGCGTAGTTTGAGCCCGCGATCTAACTAGCCCGCAACGCGCGGGCCGACCAGCCACTTCAAACCACCTGTTTAAACCAAACCTGCTAAGGAGTTTTTCATGCGCAAGATTAAGACCATCGACGACATCACCAAGGACGGCAAAGTCGAGTTTGGCGAGGGCTACGAATTTGTGAGCACCGCCGAGGAGGCCGACGCCATCCTGATGCGCTCGACTGACCTGCACGGCTACGAGCTGCCCGAGGGCATCCGCGCCATCGCCCGCTGCGGCGCCGGCGTCAACAACATCCCCGTCGAGGAGTACGCCAAGAAGGGCGTCGTCGTCTTTAACTCCCCCGGCGCCAACAGCAACGCCGTTAAGGAGCTCGTCCTAGGCATGCTGGTGCTCTCGAGCCGCGGCGTGGTGCAATCGATGAACTGGGTGCGCGACAACGCCGACGATCCCGAGATTCAGGTCGATGCCGAGAAGGCCAAGAAGGCCTTTGTGGGCCGCGAGCTCAAGGGCAAGCGCATCGGTGTCATCGGCCTGGGCAACGTGGGCTCCAAGGTCGCCAACGCCTGCGTCGACCTGGGCATGGACGTTTACGGCTACGACCCGTTCATTTCCGTCGAGCATGCGTGGGTGCTGAGCCGCGAGGTGCAGCGTGTGGGCACGCTCGAGGATCTCTGCCGCGGCTGCGACTACCTCACCGTACACGTGCCCAGCAAGGCCGACACCATCGGCATGATCAGCACCGAGCAGATCAACCTGCTGGCCCCGGACGCCGTGCTGATCAACTACGCACGCGAGACCATCATTGACGAGGACGCCGTCGACGCTGCCCTGCGCGAGGGCAAGCTGAGCTGGTTTAGCTGCGACTTTGCCACGCCCAAGACCGTCAAGATGCCGAACACGTTTATCACCACGCACTCGGGCGCCGGCACTGGCGAGGCCGAGGCCAACTGCGCCGATATGGCCATCAGCGAGCTCAAGGATTACCTGGAGAACGGCAACATCGCACATAGCGTCAACTACCCCGCCTGCAGCATGGGCAAGGCGCGCGCCGCAAGCCGCATCGCCTGCCTGCACGCCAACGTGCCCAACATGATCGGCCAGATCACGGCCATTCTCGCCAAGGACAACGCCAACGTGCAGCGTATGACCAACGAGTCCGCTGGCGAGAACGCCTACACCATGTTCGACACCGACGAGCACCTGGACAGCAGCACCATCGAGGCGCTCAAGCAGATTCCGTCGATGTATCGCGTGCGCGTAATCAAATAGCGCCGGCTGATCTGACGGGCAGTTCCCCATGTGGCCTGCCCGTCACTGACATTGAATGCCCGCGGGGACGCCTTTCGCACGAGAGGCGCCCCCGTTTTTGTGAGCACTCCATTAAATACACCGAGCCGCTTCTTGACATACAATCTGTATATTGACCTAACTATCTGTGAGGTGCCTATGGTTGATACAGATTTTGCTTGGCGGCTTACGCAAGGACTCGTGCGGATCGACAGCTCAGACCCGGGTGCGTATGAGGACGAGATTGAGCGCTATATCAAAGCGTTGGTTGAGGAACGGGTGGCACAGCTGAGCCATCCGGTGCTCCATGCCGTGCAGGTTGAGGAACTCGAGGTGCTGCCCGGGCGCCGCAACCTTATGGTCACCGTGCCGGGACTGAGCGACGAGCCACGGCTCGTCTATATCTGCCATATGGATACCGTTACGCTGGGCGATGGCTGGGACGCGGACATTCCGCCGCTCGGAGCGATCGTGCGCAACGATAAACTCTATGGCCGCGGTGCCTGCGATATGAAGGGTGGCCTGGCCTGCGCCATTGCCGCACTGGTCCATACGCTCGAGCGCGTGGCGGCAGAAGGCGAGCTGCCCCGCCGTGGCTTCTCACTCATTTGCTCGGTCGACGAGGAGGACTTTATGCGCGGCTCAGAGGCCGCGATCGATGCCGGCTGGGTCGGCTCGCGCGAATGGGTGCTGGACACCGAACCCACCGACGGACAGATCCAGGCGGCGCACAAGGGGCGCACGTGGTTCGAGATTGAAATGGCTGGCGTAACGGCGCATGCGAGCCAGCCGTGGAAGGGCGCGGATGCCGTCGCCGCCATGGCCGAGGTCGTGTGTTCGCTCCGTCGCGCGTTTGTGGCGCTGCCCGCGCACGATGAGCTGGGGCCTTCGACCATCACGTTTGGCCAAATCGAGGGCGGATATCGCCCCTATGTCGTGCCCGACCGCGCCAAAGTCTGGGTCGACATGCGCCTGACCCCGCCGACCGATACGGCCGCCGCGACGCGCATGGTAGAGCAAGCCATCGCCGTTGCCGAAGCCGCGGTCCCCGGCTGCCATGGAAGCTACACCGTGACAGGCGACCGCCCCGCTATCGAGCGCGATCCAAGCTCTCCTCTTCTAGCCGCGCTCAAGCGTGCCGCCGATGACGTGACGGGGGCGGACACGACCGTCGGCTTCTTTACCGGCTACACCGACACCGCTGTCATTGCCGGCAAGACAGGTAACCGCAATTGCATGAGCTACGGTTCCGGGTCGCTCGCGCTCGCGCACAAGCCCAACGAATATGTGCCCCATGCCGATATCGTTCGTTGTCAGCAGGTGCTGATCGCGCTCGCCGATAACGTGCTCTGGGACGCGAGCGGCCAAGTTGGGGCATAATAAGCCGCGAACAAACCGACTCGTGCGTTAGGACCGCCCATGAAAGCACTTCCGTTTCCCTGCATCCGCCCGGCTCAGGACCGCGTGCTCGAGGCGCTGCCTGCAATGGGCAGCATCCTGAGCGGCAACGATGCTCTGCGCGGAGCCATTGCCGATGGCCTGATGCTCAAGGACCCGGGCGCGGCGTATTACGTGTACGAATGCTCGGGCGAGCCGGGGCGCGTAACAGGTGTCGTGGCGATCTGCCCGACGAGTGTACTTGCGGGCGGCAAGGGCGTTGCCAGCGCTGACGTGGCCGCCGCTGCGCACGCGATCGCCGAACTCAAAGTTCAGCCTCGTCCCGTGTCGCTCGCCTACGAGGCCTCGCCCGTCATGGATATCATCCTGGGCGCCGCCAAAGAGGGCGCGTCGCTCTACGCCGTCACCGACCCCGCGGGCATTACGCACCGCGCGTGGGAGGTCAAGCGCGAGGACGCCGTCGGGGCCATCCGCGCTATGCTCGACCAAGCACCGGAGCCAGCACTGGTCGACGACCCTACCTACGCTGCCGCGCTGGTCGGGGCATCACAGCTCCTGACCGACGATGCCCGTGCCGCCGGCACCTACACGGGCAAAGAGCCGTTCAACTTTGCCGTAGCTGTGCTCTTCCCCGCCGCGCAGGTCAGCGGCGCCGCGCCGCAGGTTCCGACAGGTCTGCTCACGCACCAGGTCGCGCGGTTCTAGCAAGACCAGACCGCCCAACACAAAAATCGGCAGTTCAACAAACAGGGGGCGGAGATGCAGCAGGTACATGCATCTCCGCCCCTTTTGCGTCGAGTGGTTATGCCGGCGACTCGTGCCGCCACGTTCGCGTTATCCGCGCTGCGGACCTGCAGTAGCCACAAGCGGTTCAAGCCCCAGCTCGCGCGCGTAATCCTCCTGCGTAAAAATCTCAATCAGCTCAAACGTACCGGCCTCGTCGTCAAACACGAAATGCAGCACCGAGCAGTTGCCCGGCACGCGTTCGCGCTCGTCGGCCGCCGCACCCCTCACGTGGTCCATGAACTCCTTGATGGCCGAGCCATGGCTTACCGCGAGCACGCACGTATGGTCCGGACGCTGCATAAGCTCGGTCAGCGTCGCCACCATGCGCTCGCGCACCTGCATCTGGCCCTCGCCGCCAAACTGGCGATAGAAGTCGCGCCACGGGCGCTCGGGCATGAGCATCACGCGCTCGGCCTCATAGTCACCAAAGAACCACTCACGCAGGCCGTCCAGGCGCTCGTACGCCAAGCCCGGCCACAAGTTGGCGATAGTCTGCTCGGTGCGATGAAGCGTGGAGGTGTAGGCATGATCGGGCTCAATGCCGCGCGCACGTAAAAACATGCCGGCGCGCGCCGCCTGGTCGCAGCCCAACTGCGTAAGCGGCGAGTCACTCCACCCCTGAATGATACGCTTGAGGTTGAATATCGTCTGTCCATGACGGACCAGATACAGATCTTTATTCATAGGGGTCCTTTCGTTCGTTACCAATCAAGGAGCGAAAACGCCCCGTCGCAATAGCCAAAATGAAGCACGGCGCCGTTGTCGGGTAGCTCCCCCTCGCCAGTCACATACTCAAGAAACTCCTGGCAGGCTGAGCCGTGGGAAACCGCCAGCACGCAGTCGTGCTGCGGCCTGGCCATGATGCGGGACAGCGCCGCGACCATGCGCGACTGAAGCTCACTTTCCGACTCGCCACCAAAGGCAACCGGATAATCACCCCAGGGCTGCGGCGGCATCTCGCGATTTGATGTGCCCTCCAGCGAGCCAAAATGCCACTCACGCAGGTCATCGACCAGCTCTATGGAACGGCCCTCGCCAACGATAAGCTCGGCCGTATGCCGCGCCCGGCCCAACGGCGAGGAATACACATGATCAAAGGCCACGCCACGCGCCGCAAACGCCGTACGCGCCGTCAGCGCCTGCTCGCGCCCGCGCGCCGTAAGCGACGAATCGTGCCAGCCCTGCAAAATGCTCTGCACATTGAGCTCAGTCTGCCCATGCCGAACCAAATACAGATCTGCCACACACCCTCCCCTCGTACCACCACAAAGGGGACAGGCACCTTTGTGGTGGTTTACCGCCGGATCACACCGCGGTGACACTCAACTACACCAGCACGTCGGCGAGCGAACGCTTGGGTACGTGGTGCACCTGCGCCTCGTCGCGCCAATAATTGATGGAGCCGTCGGGGTTGGAATCGATCGCATCGATCACCTGTGTCTCGGCCGGAACGCCAAACGCCATGATCAGCTTGAGCTCATATTTGTCGTTATCGAGCCCCATGGCATCGATCGCGCGGGGCGTAAAGGCCTTGAACATGCAGGCTGCCACCTCGGGCGAGGCGCTGCGGGCGGCGAGCATCATCGTCTGCGCGGCAATGCCCGTGTCGACCTCGGTAATGGGAGCGGCGGGCTTGCCCGGAACGGCGCGCTCGGCCAGAATCGCGATGTAGCCGGTCGGGCGCTCACCCTCATCGGGGCCCGGCCAATCCTTGAGCGCACCGGCCCATGCAAGCTCGTCAAATACACGCGCGCAGTCCTCTGCACCGCTTACCACATGAAAACGCAGACGCTGAGCATTGGCGCCACAGGGAGCCAGGTGCGCCAGTTCCGCCAGCTCGAGCAAAAACTCGCGCGGCACGCGCATGGACTCGTCAAAGCGGCGGCACGTGCGAGCGCGGCGAACCAACGCATCGAACGCATCCAGGCCGAGCTTTTCGCAACCTTGCTTTGCCATCGATTCGACACTCGACGGTGCCTCGGGAACTGCTTCGTTCATAGGGACCCCCAATACAAGCCAATTGTCCTTAGGAGAATCTAACCTAAAACCTAGGCAATTACATACAGCGGCGTAATGTTCTACAATTGTTGATTAATCCTCACTGGAGCGGGAACAAAAGTAACAATTCGGGAATGTGGGGCGGCAATTCGTCCTTCCCGCCCCATGCATCGGCGCCCTTGGGCGATACTTGTTGCAGCACTTTTGGCGTACGCCGCACGGAGAGCAATGAACGCGACGTGCACCGCACGGAAAGGAGACATTATGGGCATCTTTAAGAATGATGACCAAAAATCGAGCCAGTTTGGATTTGACGAGAAAAGCATGGCAGGCAAGGCCGTCAAGGCCGTGCGCTGGATTTACGCCATCACGGGCGTCTTGGCGCTCGTCGCCGGCATCGCACTGCTGTTTGCGCCTGCCAAGTCCCTCGTCTTCCTAACGACCGTCTTGGGCTTCTACTTTGTGATCACGGCCGCGATCAGGCTGTTTACCGCTGTTTTCGAGCCACTGCTGCCCACCGGCTGGCGCGTGACGAGCATCATCTCCAACCTACTCATTATCTTGGGCGGCGTCATAATCCTGCGCAACCAGGCCTTCTCGACCGCGACGCTCACCACGATGGTGGTTATCGTGGCCGGCTTTGGCTGGATCGTCGAAGGTGTCATGTCCATTCTGGAGTCCGAGCTTTCGTCCAACCGTGCCCTCGCCATCCTGAGCGGCGCACTCTCCATCATCGCCGGCATGTTCGTGTTTATCTATCCGCTGTGGTCGGCCAAGATGCTCGTCATCTTTAGCGGCGCCGCACTGCTGGTGTTTGGCGTAACGCTGATTGTTCGCGCTATTCAATTTGGCAAACTGGTGCACTAGATGCCGCGAACGCTCTTTATTGATGCAGACGCCTGCCCGGTCACGCGCGAGTCGATTGACTGCGCGCGGCGGGCGGGCGTTGCCGTCGTTATCGCCGGCAACAGCACGCAGAACCTGGAACGCCACATTCGCCGCAACGATCCGCGCGACGTCGAGCATGCGCGACGCGGATTTTGGGTCACGACGCTCGATGTGAGCGTGGGCGCCGACAGCGCCGACTTTGCCATTGTCGAACGCCTGCAGGCGGGCGACGTAGTCGTGACGCAGGACATTGGCTTGGCGAGCATGGTGCTCGGGCGCGATGCCGCCGCCATCGGCGTGCGCGGGCGCGTCTACGATAAGGCGACCATCGACATGCAACTGTTTATTCGCCACGAGGAAAAGAAGGTGCGCCGCGCCGGCGGTCGCACTCGCGGTCCGGCGGCATTTACCAGCGAAGACCGGGCCCGCTTTAAGCGCAACCTCACCGAGCTGCTGCGCTAACCAAGGTAGATTTTCGGGACATGCCTAAAAATCTACCTTTTTGTTTTGGCAGCGGGGAATGCCCTGGTCACAGGGGTAGATCGTAAGACATGTCCCAATAATCTACTTAAAGGCCAACGGCGGATAGGATGAGGCCCCAGCCGGCACCGATGACGTACATCATGATCAGGAACAGGACGTTTTCGCGGGCGCTGCGGTTGGTGCGGAACAGCACCAGGTAGCCCACACCAGCAGAGATGAGCGTGCCGGCGAGCATCGGGGCCAGCTGCAGCGCGCCTTCCAGGTACAGTTGTGTGATGACGACGCTGGCCGAGCAGTTGGGAATCAGGCCGACAAGCGCCGAACCCAGGACGGCGAGCGTCTCGTTGCCACGCAGGAACTGCTCGATCGCGGACTCGCCGAAGGTCTCGAGCACGGCGACCAGAATCAGCGTCACCAGAAAAATGAATACCGATACCTGCACGGTGTGCGAGATGGCGCTGCGAATAATCGACAGGAGGGGCGCGCCCTCGTGAGAGCGGGAGTGACCGTGGCCATCATGGTGTTCATGCTCGTCCTCATGACCGTGATCGTGGCCATGTCCGTGTTCGTGCTCGTCCTCGTCTTCATCGCAACCGCAATGGTCGCGCTCGCACAGCTCATGGATGTGATCGGCGCTCACGCCCGCCTCGGCCACCTCGTCGATGATGTCACCGCCAGTGTGGTCGTCGTGCGCGCAGTTCACGTGGGCCGGGTTGGCCGCGGTTCCCAGCACGGTACGGCGAATCGCCGCATGCGCGCGAGCGTTACGACGCAGGCCGCGAATGGCGGCGTCCACGATAAAGCCCGTGACCAGCGCGATCAGTGCTTTCGAAGCCAAAAGCATCGCCATGGTCTGCACGGGCACCTGCTCGGCGAGCAACAGCGGCAGCATCTCATCGGAGGTCGAAAGGAACACCGCCACCAACGTGCCCAAGGTCACGACGCGACCGGCGTACAGTGTGGCCGCCATTGCCGAAAAGCCGCACTGCGGCACCATGCCCAGCAACGAGCCAACCACGGGACCCGCGGCGCCGGCGCGCTTGATGGCCCCGTTAACGCGGTCACCCGCGACGTGCTCCAAGGTCTCGAGAGCCAGATACGTCACCAACAAGAATGGCACCAGCGAGAGCGTGTCCTTGCCGGCGTCAAGCAGAATATCAATCAGCAAATCCATGACGGATGGAACCTTTCGTGTCTTTCGGCAGCATTGTAAAAGTCCTAGCGGTCAACTAGGGTATTGTAGTTGTCCTAGGCGCGATGCCAATAGTTGCCCATGGTAAACTATCATCTCGCCACATCTCAATGAACCCGAGCCGCGCGGTGCGGCCCGTCCAAGGAGCAGTTATATGAACGTTTCACAAGCACTCGAATACGAGCGCCAGCCGTTTATTCCCATGTTTATCTATGGCGATCACGGCGCCATGGAGTCCGAGCGCCAGAAGGGCGAGGAGGCCCTCAAGGTGCTCGAAACCGAGTACTTTACCGCCGAGGGCGACCCCAGCTTCGACTTTGCCACCGTGCGCGACCTGGCCGACCGCAACCGCGACCTGTGCGACCAGATTGGCGAGGCACGCCTGCGCAACGTGACGCCCGCGACGCTTTCGCGCGGCCTGTCCGATGCCGACACCTGCGCCGCCATCGGTAAGATGCAAAAGCGCACCGCCGCGTCGGTCATGCGCGAGATCCGCGGCGACCGCGACGCGCTCGGCGTGGCCTACGCCCGCAAGCCCATCCAGGGCACCGTGCTCGGTATCGACATCGAGACCACCGGCCGTGCACCCGAGCGCGGCTATATCATCAACGTGGGCTGGGAGATCATGGATCTCACCAGCGACGCCGTGCCGCATGACGCCGAGGCACACTACTGTGGCCTGCCCGACATCTACCGCGGCGAGGATGTGCCGTTGTCGAATATCCACCACATCACCTGGGACGACATTGACGGCAAAAAGCCGTTCCGCGAGAACAAGGAATTGCAGAAGCAGCTGCTCAAGCTTATGAAGAAATACCCGTACATGGCGCATAACGCCGCGTTCGAGGACAGCTGGTTCAAAATTCATCTGGACGGTTACGCCGAGGCACGCCGCGCCGGCAAGATTATCGTCATCGACTCGCGCCAGATCTGCCGCAGCCTGGATGCCGACGTGCGCTCGCTCCCCCGCGAGTCCGCGCCCGCCGCGCTCGAGAACTGGGCCCGCCGCCGCGGCACCCTCGCCGCCGACGCCAACGAGCAGCACCTGGGCCTCGACGACACCGACCTCATGCTCCGCACCGTCCAAGCCGAGTTCAACCTCAAGAACCTGTTTGCCAAGTAGAAACGTCTACGACAAACTCCGACGTAGATCACGAGCGGCCTCGCAGCGGGAAACCCCGCAGCGGGGCCGCCCTACGTTCCACAGATAGATCTGCCATCACAAATTCTGAACCCTCATTTTGAACGATTTCGACCAATTCCCAACACGCAATTCGTTGTCGGATGGTGATACATCGATATCAAATGTGCAGCAATTGAGTATTTATATGCTATAGCTAAGCTGCGAAAACTTTTATTTAGGGCATACCAACTCATAATTGCGTCAAGCTTTTGGACAGCATTTGGTTAGACCTCTAAAACGGCTTTTCCACTCAGCGCCGTCAACACGGCATTAGCTGACACGATATATATCATGAGTATCGTATTGTCACATACCACTGCAAAAGCGGTCTACCAGGCCGCGCATTCGGTGTCTGCGAAAGGCATCGAGTCCTGTAACCCTGCCGCGATTTACGGATCATGTCCCACCGGAACGCTCCTTGACGCAGCCGCAGAATGGCTCACCAAACATGATGTTTCCCTCGACGCGAATGATTCCCTCGAGGTGATGGTGTTTGATCGCAGGAATGCGCGCCATGCAATGAACTGTCAATGCCACGTTTCTTCAAAACGATTCTCGAACTCACGCTTTATAGAGCTTGAAGATGGCATCTTCATTGTTGGCGTTGAGCTTTGCGCACTTCAGGCCGCCACCTATCTTCCTTTTCGCGAACTGGTGGAGTACTACTTTGAACTATGCGGCGCTTATTCCCTTGGAACCGACTCTCCCACCTCCTATACCGAGCGTTTCGCGCTCACCTCGACCGAGAGATTGAAACAGTTCTTTAATTCCATTACCAGATGCGACGGTCTGGCTCTTGCCCGAAAGGCGATCCAATGTGTGCGCGACGGATGCCGGTCTCCTATGGAAACAGCCTTTGTCATGATGCTAACGCTGCCCAAAAGCGAAGGAGGGCTTGGTATTAAGGGAATTGAGACCGATTACGAGGTACAGGTCACCGCTGCCGCAAAGAATCTCACGAGACGCAAAAAGTTCTTTATGGATGCGTATCTAAAGAAATCTCGCACAGACATTGAATACAACGGTTTTTATCATGACGCGGAAGAAGACCGCGCCATCGATGAGGAGCGCAAGAATGCACTTGCGTCCATGGGGTACGGAATCATCACCGTCAGTCGTTATTCCTTTATGCATGCCAGCTCTTTCGTTAGGGTCATGGAAGCAATCCAGCGGAAAGAGGGCGTACGCCCCTCGCGTCTGCCAAAAGACTTTCAAATCATGCAAGAGGACCTGAGACAGTTTGTGCTCAGAAGGTTTATAGAAGAGAAAAAGCGAATTCAGAAGCAGCTTCGCCAGGATTCCGAAGAGCGTCAACGAATCGACCTCGAAAAAGCAACGCTCGAAGGCATCACGCTGGATGACCCGACAATTAATGAAGTTCCGGCAATCGATGACATGCAGACTGTCGAATCCGACAGCCCATCATTTGCCCAAACAAGCAGCCTCGCGCCCGAGGGCAGGGTCTTCGGGGCCGGAGACTAGGCCGGCTAACAAGGTGGGTACCCTAGCGACGTGCAAAATTGCGAGTATTCAGCAGAGCCGGGTGTCTATCACCCTCGAGTGGATCCAAATGTGAAGCGAAATCACTCTTGCGTGAGAGCGTTAGGCAACATTTGAGGAAGAACTCATCGGATTAACACCCTAAGATAACTCTTGAACTGCATTATATGGCCTGCAATAAATTAACAGACCCCCTATCGTTGCAGAATACTCCAATTTTTGCACGGCTCAGGGGCACCCACCCCGGCATCGGCTATCAAAACCGCTCAGTCCGGGATCTCGTCCACTATTCCCCATCATTTTGTACAACGAATTACCTGAACGTCATTGACATATGAACATGCACTCATATAATCGAAAGTAAATTATATGAGCGCATGTTCATATGAAAGGATATTGCAATGAGCATCCGCGTTGATGAAACGAAACTCGACATCGAGGCCACCGAACCCGCGATCCCGACCACCTGCTCGCCCGAGGACCTTCCCGACGAGGAGCTTCTCTACGACCTCGCCGACCTGTTCAAGGTCTTCAGCGACACCACGCGCATCAAGATCCTCTATGCCCTCATGGGCCGCGAGCTCTGCGTGGCAGACATCGCCGAAGCGACCGAAACCTCGCAGTCCGCGGTGTCGCACCAGCTGCGCACACTCAAGCAGTCGCACCTGGTTAAATTCCGGCGCGACGGGCGCAATATCCTCTACTCGCTCGCCGACGACCACGTCTACACCATGCTCAACCAAGGCATGAGCCACATCTGCGAATAGCGACCAACCACGGTACCAGCGCGGCCTGCACCCAAGCCGCAAATACAGAGAAAGGAACCCCCATGAAAAAGCAGTTCAAGCTCGACGAAATCGACTGCGCCAACTGTGCGCGCGAGCTTCAGGACGAGCTGGCCAAGCTCGAGGGCGTCAAATCCGTGTCCGTCAACTTCATGACCCAAAAATTGACGCTCGAAGCCGATGACGCCGAGTTCGACGAGGTACTCAACCGCGTTGTAGAGTTTACGGCCGACGCCGAGCCGGACTGCGAGATCATTCTCTAGCCCGGGTTTACGCCAACCTGCAAGGCCGCGCTTGCCGCGGCCTTTGCTCGCGAAATTATATGAGCGAGTGTTCATTCATTCAAATGGGAGGATACGAGTCATGACCACCGCCGATCCCAAAAAGAAAAAGAAGAAGCGTAAGAAGAAAGAGTCCCTTGAGCATAAGCGCAACCGCATCGTGGTAGCGCTGGGCATTTTTGCCGTGGTGTACGCCCTCGATGAGTTCGGCACCCTCACCGCCGCATTCGGTACCCCGGGCGACATCTACGCCAGCTTTATGCTGTTCCTCATACCGTTTTTGATTGCCGGCTACGACGTGCTGCAAAAGGCATTCAATAACATCCGCCGCGGCAAGGCCTTCGACGAGAGTTTCCTTATGGCCGTCGCGACCATCGGCGCGTTTGCCATGGTGCTCTTCCCCGATACCGACCCGCACATGGCCGAAGGCGCCGCCGTCATGCTGTTCTACCAGGTCGGCGAGCTGTTCCAGGCATACGCCGTGGGCAAGAGCCGTAAATCGATCAGCGCCATGATGGACATAGCACCCGACTACGCCAACGTCGAGCAACCCGACGGCTCACTCGAACAGGTCTTCCCCGATGACATCGCGGTCGGCACCGTGATCGTGGTCAAGCCCGGCGAGCGCGTGCCCATCGACGGCGTCATCGTCGAGGGCGAAACCCAGCTCGACACCGCCGCCCTTACCGGTGAGTCGGTCCCCCGCCCGGCCAAAACCGGAGACGATATCATCAGCGGCTGCATCAACATGACGGGGCTCATCCACGTGCGCACCACCAAGCCCTTTGGCGAGTCCACCGTCGCACGCGTCCTGGAGCTCGTGGAGAATGCCAGCGAAAAGAAGGCACGCACCGAGAACTTCATCACGCGCTTTGCCCGCATCTACACGCCCGCCGTCACCGGCGCTGCCGCGGTGCTCGCGCTCGGCGGTGGCCTGGTCACCGGTGCCTGGTCCGACTGGATTCTGCGCGGCCTGACCTTCTTGGTCGTCAGCTGCCCGTGCGCGTTGGTGATCAGCGTGCCGCTCAGTTTCTTTGGCGGCATCGGCGGCGCGTCCAAGCTGGGCGTTCTCATCAAGGGTTCTAACTACCTCGAGACGCTCGCCGACGTGGACACCGTCGTCTTTGACAAGACGGGCACCCTCACCAACGGCACGTTCTCGGTGGTCGCGGTACACCCCGAGGCAGGCTATACCGAGCAATCGCTGCTTGAAGTCGCAGCCCTTGCTGAGTCGTTCTCCGATCACCCCATCGCGCAGTCCGTACGTGTCGCCTACCAGGGCGAGGTCGACCCCAAGCGCGTAAGCGACTCCACCAACGACGCGGGCCATGGCGTGACGGCAACCATCGACGGCAAGCACGTCGTCGTTGGCAACGCAAAGATGCTCGCCGCGGCCGGAGTCGAAGCGCCCGATTGCGAGGTCGTCGGAACGATTCTGCATGTGCTCGTTGACGGCGTGTACGCCGGCCACATCGTGATTGCAGACACCGTCAAGGCCGATGCTGAGCAAACGATTCGCGACCTGCACGCCGCCGGTGTCAAGCGCACCGTCATGCTCACGGGCGACCGCGAGGAGGTTGCGGCGTCTGTGGTCAAGCAACTCAGTCTCGACGAGTTCCACGCGCAGCTGCTGCCGGGCGATAAGGTCGAGCGCGTCGAGGCGCTGCTTGCAACCGAGAGTGGCAAGGGCAAGCTCGCCTTTGTGGGCGACGGCATCAACGATGCGCCCGTGCTTACGCGCGCCGATGTGGGCATTGCCATGGGCGCTATGGGTTCTGACGCTGCGATCGAGGCCGCCGATGTCGTGCTCATGGACGACAAGCCGTCCAACATTTCCCGCGCGATCCGCGTGGCACGCAAGACCATGACGATCGTCTGGCAGAACATCATCTTTGCGCTGGGCGTTAAGCTGCTGATCCTTGTGCTGGCAGCGCTGGGCATCGCCAACATGTGGCTTGCCGTGTTCGGCGACGTAGGCGTGGCGATCATCGCCATCCTGAACGCCATGCGCGCGATGGGTGTCAAGAACTTGTAGCGTTCGTGGGCTGTCCGGCCGGGGCCGGGCTTGGTTTTGAAAACGTCCTCGACCAATGAAGTGCCCCCGTTCTGCTCCTTCGGAGCTACGAACGGGGGCACTTCTGGTCTGCGGAATGTTTTCAAAACCAAGCCCGGCCCCGGCCTGCGGTAACGTTGCTGGCGGTTCTTGGGCATCGCTTGCTGGTGGGGTTCCTTGTCTGAGTTGGACTTAGTTGGTGGGACCACTCATCTCGGTCGCTGTCCCGCGCCGCTGCGGGAGTGCTAGTCGGTCATTATTGGCGCCGAAGCACCGTCCCGTCCCAGCATCGCCCTCAGCTTCTCGAAGCTTTCCTCGCTTAGGCAGTGCTCCATGTGGCAGCCCTCTTGCGACGCGACCTCAGCCGAAACACCCGCATCCTCCAGCAGCCCCACGAAAAAGCAGTGACGCTCCCACATTTGACGAGCGACCTCCAGACCACGCTCCGTCAGATGAACATCTCGCTTGCCCATTTCGACGTAGCCGTTGTTCTCCAACGTCGCCATAGCTTTTGAAACGCTTGCCTTAGTTACGCCAAGGTACTCTGCAACATCAATCGAGCGCACGATGCCCTGACGTTGCGACAGAACGTAGATCGATTCGAGATAGTCTTCTCCGGATTCACGTAGGGCCATGGGCCGCCTTTCGCAATGATTGCTAGTTAGCCTTTGGATACTTTCCACGGCTAACTTTACCGCAAAAGTTGCCCATGTCTTACTACTTTGCCTAAAAGTTAGCCGCGTTTCACAAAACGTGCGGGACGAAAACAAAATGGGGACGCCCCGCAAGGAATGTCCCCAGGTGCCAGGTGCCGGCCCGCAGCTACACGAGTCCAAAGTGCTTCGCAGCGTTGTAGATGCCGTCGTCGTCCACGGCAGTCGTCACATAGGTCGCTGCAGCTTTCACCGTGTCCTGCGCGTTGCCCATGGCCACACTTGTGCCCACGGCCGAGAACATCGACAGGTCGTTCTCGCCGTCGCCAAAGGCAATCGCCTCGCTCGCGTCGATACCAAGCCGCTCGAGCGTCGCCGCCACGCCCAGGTCCTTGCCGCCGTTAGCGGGAATAATGTCGCAGAACAGGTCGCACCAGCGCGTGGTGAGCGAATGCGACACGGCGTCGGTCACGATATGTTCGTCGGCCGGGTCCACAAAGGCGCAGAACTGGTAGACCGGTGCGTCAAAGGCGTGCTCAAACGGCTCCTCGTGGTAGACGATTCCCGCGTTGCTGCCAGCCGTCACCACGCGCTCGGACAGGCGGTTCACAAACGAGTTCTCGCCCTGCATGCACAGCGAGTCGTAGCGCCCCTGCGCCACCTGGTCCACAATCACCGCGACGTCGTCCGGATCGATCGGACAGCTGCGGTAAACCCCCTCGGCATCAAAGCAGTGCTGACCCGAGAGCGTAATGTACGCATCCCAACCCAGGTCGAACAGCCAGTCCGGTATCTGGTAGGTCGGGCGACCCGTGGCGATCACGCACGCAATCCCCTGCTCGTGAAAGCTATCGAGCACCTGCTGCGCCGACGCCGGAATCCGGTGCGTCTTAAAGCTCAGCAGCGTGCCGTCGATATCGAAAAATGCGGCCTTGATCATCCTCGTCTACTCCTCGCCCTCGAGCTTTTCGCTCGCCTCGAGCCACGCCATCTCCAGCTCGTCCATGGCGGCGTGAGCCTCGTCGATCTTTGCCTGCTGCTCGCCGAGCGCCGTGTAGTTGGTGGGATCGACTTGGGCCATTGCTGCCTCGGCCTCCTCAACGCGGGTGCGCTGCGTCTCCATCTTGCGCTCGAGCGAACTCACCTCGCGGCGGAGCTTCTGGCGCTCGGCGTTGGACAGGCCGTTGGGCTGACCGCTCGACTTGGGCTTTTCGGCCGCAGCTGCCGCGGCACCGGTGTCGAACGTGCCGGTCTTGGCGCTCGGCGCGCCCACGGGCTCGCCCTCGGCGGTAGCGTTGCACAGGCGCAGGTACTGGTCCACGCCACCGGGCATATGCGTCAGGTGGCCGTCGAGCAGCGCCCACTGCTGGTCGGTCACGCGCTCCATCAAAAAGCGGTCGTGCGTCACCAGGATCAGCGTGCCGGGCCAGCCGTCCAGCAGGTCCTCGACAATCGCGAGCATGTCGGTATCCAGGTCGTTGCCCGGCTCGTCCAGGATGAGCACGTTGGGCTCGTCCAGAATCGTCAGCAACAGCGACAGGCGACGGCGCTGGCCGCCCGAAAGATCGCCGATGCGGCTCCAGAGCTGCTGCGTCGTAAAGCCCAGGCGCTCGCAAAGCTTCTCGGGCGAAGTCTCCTTGCCGTCGATGACGTAGTACTTCTTATAGTGGCTGAGCACCTCGCGGATCGTGTCGCCCATGTAGGGCTCGAGCTCCTCGAGCTGCTGCGACAACACACCAAAGCGCACCGTCTGGCCAATCTTTACACGGCCGCGCAGGGGCGCGATCTTGCCCTGAATCACGTCGAGCAGTGTCGACTTGCCGGCGCCGTTCTCGCCCAAAAGACCATAGCGGTCGCCCGCGCCGATGAGCCAGGTCACATCGGTGAGCACCTGCTTGGGCGCGCCGTCGGTATCGGCATAGCCGGCGTCCACGTCGACCACATCGATAACCTGCTTGCCCAGGCGGCTCACGGCCAGGCGCTTGAGCTCCAGCTCGTCACGCACGGGCGGCACGTCGGCGATCAGCTCACGAGCGGCATCCACGCGAAACTTGGGCTTGGTGGAACGAGCCTGGGCACCGCGGCTCAGCCACGCGAGCTCCTTGCGCGCCATGTTGCGACGGCGCTCCTCGGTAACGGCGGCCATGCGGTCGCGCTCCACGCGCTGCAGGATGTATGCCGAATAGCCGCCCTCGAAGGGATCGACCTGGCCGTCGTGGACCTCCCACATGCTAGTGCAGACCTCGTCCAAGAACCAGCGGTCGTGCGTGACCACGAGCATGGCACCCTGGCCGCGCTGCCAGCGGGCCTTTAAGTGACGCGCGAGCCAGTTGATGGTGCGCATATCCAGGTGGTTGGTGGGCTCGTCGAGCATGAGCACGTCGTAATCGCCGATCAGCAAGCGCGCGAGGTCCACGCGACGGCGCTGACCGCCCGAAAGCTCGCCCACCGTGCCCTCCCAGGGCACATCGCTGATGAGGCCGGCGAGGATCTGGCGCGTGCGGGGGCTCGACGCCCACTCGTACTCGGGGGCGTCGCCCACAACGGCATGATGCACGGTATCAGTATCGACCAGGTTGTCCTTTTGGCCGAGCAGACCGATCGTCGTGCCGCGGCGGTGCGTCACGCGTCCGTCGTCGGGCTCCAGCGTGCCAGCGAGCACGCTCAGCAGCGTCGACTTGCCGTCGCCGTTTTTACCGACAATACCAATGCGGTCGCCCTCGCCCACGCCGAGCGTCACGCTATCGAAAATATGCTTGGTGGGAAACTCTAGGCTGACGGAATCGCATCCCAAAAGAATCGCCATATGCCCTGCTCCTTCGTAGAAATTCAACGTTGTCCATGATAGCAGCGAGCCCCACCCCAAACCACCACGAAGGCGCCTGTCCCCTTTGTGGTGGTCGTTTCGGTCGCAGAGTAAAAGGCGGGCCATCTCCCACAAGAGATGACCCGCCTCTCCAATCAGTCCCGTGGCAACCGTGGCCGCCGCGGGCCTCAAGCATGTCCCGGACTAGGAGAACATGCCGGTGAGGTAATCATTCAGCCGCTTATCCTTGGGCCGTTGGAAAATCTCGTCAGTCTCGTCGTACTCGACCATATCGCCCATGTAGAAGAACGCCGTGCGGTTGGACACGCGCGACGCCTGCTCCATGTTGTGCGTCACGATAACGATGGCGCGGTCGGCCACGATCGACGACATAAGGTCCTCGATCGCCAGCGTCGAGATGGGGTCGAGCGCCGAGCAGGGCTCGTCGAACAGAATCACGTCGGGGTTGAGCGCCAGCGTGCGCGCGATGCACAGACGCTGCTGCTGGCCGCCCGAAAGCGCGTAGGCGCTCTTGTCGAGCTTGTCTTTGACCTCGTCCCAAAGCGCCGCGCCGCGCAGGCTTTCCTCGACCATGCGGTCGAGCTCGTCGCGGTCGGTGATGCCGTGGCGCTTAGGCGCAAACGTGATGTTGTCGCGAATGGACTTGCGGAACGGGTTGGGCTGCTGGAACACCATGCCAATGGAACGGCGCAGCTCGTAGGTGTTTTCGGTCTTGGTGTTCACGTTGCGCCCGCGATAGTTGATCTCGCCCTCCACGCGGCAGCCGCGAATCTCGCGATTCATGAGGTTGAGGCTACGCAAGAAGGTCGACTTACCGCAGCCCGAAGGCCCGATGAGCGCCGTGATCTCGCCCTTGTGAAAGTCGAGCGACGTATTGTGCAGTGCATGGTGGTCGCCATAGTACACGTTGACGTCCTTGGTGGAGAGCACGACCTCGTCGCTCACGGCCTTGCCGCTCGCGCGCACGCGCTTCTCGCTCTCCCCCACGCTCGACAAAAAGTCCTGGGTCTCGGACGATGCCGCCTCAGTTGCGGGCGTTGCATTTATCTCGCTCATTCGGCCGTCATCTTCCTTGCCAGTTGTTTGCCCACGATACGGGCGACTACGTTAAACAGCAGCACGCAAATCATCAGCAGCGCCGCGGTGCCCCAAACGATCTGCTGGGCCTCGGGGCTGCCCTCGCCATAGATCTTGTAGATGTGCACGGCGAGCGACTCACCGGGGCGGAACACGTTCCAGGCGCAGGTGGGGCTCGACAGGTTAAAGCTCAAGAAGTTCAGACGCACCGGCGAGCTCATGCCCGAGGTAAAGAGCAGCGCCGCGGCCTCGCCAAAGACGCGGCCGGCCGAAAGCACGATGCCGGTCACGATGGCGGGCATGGCCTCGGGAATCAGGATGTGCAGCGTGGCCTCCCAGCGGGTAAGGCCCATGGCCAGGCATGCATCGCGCTGGGCCTGTGGCACGTCCTCGAGCGCCTGCTGAATCACGCGCACCAGAATGGGGATATTGAACATGGTGAGCGCGACGGCGCCGGAGATGATGGAGTACTTCCAGCCCAGCTGCACCGAGAACACCAGGAAGCCAAACATGCCGACGACGATGGAAGGCAGCGAGGACAGCGTCTCGATGGCGGTAGAGGCGATGTCGCGGATAGGGCCGTTCGGCGCGTACTCAACCAGGAAGACCGCTCCGCCTAGGCTGATGGGCACCGAGATGATCAGAGTGATCAGCAGCAGGTAGAACGAGTCGAACAGCTGGTAGAGCACGCCGCCCTGCGTTCCGTTGGCGCGCGACGGCTCTGTGAGAAAGCCCGGCTGGAACAGCGTCGAGATGCCCTCGAACAGGATATAGGCCACCATGGAGATGACGATGAGCATGACGATGGCGACGATCGCCGTCAGCACGCCCGTGGCGATGCGATCCTGCTTTTGGACACGCCCGAGCCTCGCCTCGTCGATGTGGATGCGCGTGCTAGCCACGAGCCTTCGCCCCCTTGCGGCCAATGAGATGGATGATCAGGATGAAGATGAGGCTCATGCCCATCAGCAGCAGACCGAGTGCCCACAGGACGTCGTCCTGGGCCGAGCCCTCGGCGTAGACCGCCATGGACGTGGTGAGCGTGGTGGTGATGGTCGAAGCCGGCGACAGCAGCGACGTCGGCATGGCCTCGATGCCGCCGATGACCATGCGCACGGCGAGCGTCTCGCCAAAGGCGCGGGTCATGCCCAAGATAACCGCGGTCATGAGCGACGGCATGGCGGACTTGAGCACCACGTGCCAGATGGTCTGCCAGCGGGTGTAGCCCAGCGCGAGCGAGCCCTGTCGGTAGCCGTCGGGCACGGTGCGCAGGCCATCGACCGAAAGCGTGGTCATCGTCGGCAGAATCATGACCGCCAGCACGATGGCGCCGGGCAAGATGCCCAGGCCCGTGCTCACATGGAAAACACTCTTCATAAGGCCGACAACCACGTGAAAGCCGATCAAGCCAAAGACGACCGAGGGAATGCCGGTCAAAAGCTCAATAAGCGGCTGAAAGATCTTGGAACCAAACTTAGGCTGGATCTCGACCGCAAAGATGGCAGAGCCGATGGCGATGGGCAGCGCGATGAGCGTGGAGAGCACCATGACTGCAAACGAGGTGACGATCAGGGGCAGGGCGCCGGTATAAGGCAGGCCGTTTTCGGCCGTGTTGGCCAGGTCCCACTTGGTGCCGGTAAAGAACTCGACGACCGAGACGCCGTCCTTGATAAAAGCCGAGAGGCCCTTTTGGGCGACCATAAAGATGAGCGCGGCAACGACAAGCGTCACGAGCGCTACGCACGCGCCCGTGACGCTCAGGCCCACGTTCTCAAGGTCGCGCTTTGGCAGCTGTTTTGCCATTGCAAACCTTTCCGGGGGCGATTACTTATTTAGCAGAGACCTTGCCGCTGGCGTCCTTGACGACCTTCATGGCAGAGACGGGGATAAAGCCCTGCTCCTCGACGAGCTTGCCCTGGACGTCGTCGGAAAGCATGAACTCCAGGAAGGCCGTGGTGGCCTCGTCGGCGTCCTTGGAGCAGTACATGTGCTCGGTAGCCCAGATCTTGAAGGAGTCGTCGGTGACGTTTGCGCTCTTGGGCTCGACGCCCTCGACCTTGATGGCGTTGAACTTGGAGTCATCGAAGTGCGAGAAGTCGAGGTAGGAGATGGCGTTGTCGGTACTGCCCATCTGAGTCTGGACGTCGCCGGACTTGTCGAGCTCGGCGTCGCCCTTAAAGTCGACTGCCTCGTCGCCAAAGACGGCAGCCTCGAAGGTGGCGCGGGTACCGGAACCGGCCTTGCGGTTGAGAACGACGATCTTGGCGTCGTCGCCGCCGACCTCCTTCCAGTTGGTGATCTGGCCGGAGAAGATGCCCTTGAGCTGCTCGAGGGACAGGTCGTCGACCTTCACGTTCTTAGAGACGACGGGACCCATGCCCACGACGGCGACCTCGTGGTCGACGAGGTTCTTGACCTGGTCGGCCTCGAGCTTGGTCTCGGCGAAGACGTCGGAGTTACCGATGGTGACGGTGCCGGCGGCAACAGCGGTCAGACCTTTGCCCGAACCGTTGCCCGAGCCGGAGACGGAGACGTCGGGGTTGGCATCCATGAACTTCTCGGCAGCGGCCTCGACGAGAGCCTGGAACGAGGAGGCACCGTCGTAGGTCACCTCGCCGGAGACGGACTCGGCAGCAGCGGCGCTACCCTTGTCGGCGGCGTCGGATGCGCCTGCGCCACCGCAGCCAACGAGACCGAGACCGACGATGCTGGCAAGACCACCAGCGAGGCCGAGGAACTGACGACGAGAATAAGCCTGATCGAGCATGATCTTCCTTTCGTACATGCGAATCGCGGGCACCCTGCCCGCTTTGCTGTTTGGAAAGATACGACCCCGACCGGGCAGCACCCGCGCCAACTGCGGTTTCTTACGGGCATTTGATAAACCCTTACCGCAAGCGCGGCAGGGCTTTACAAACGAATAACAATCCAGCGCCAAATATGGCGCACCTTTTACACCAATAAAAGCAAAGTTGCGGTGAAATAGTTCCTGTTTGGCTGTTAGGCAGCCGATTCTAGGAACTATTCCACCGCAACTTAGATTGGCAAAACGCCGCAACCTTAAAGCTCGAGCTCGTTGAGCCTTAAGATCGCAACAATATAGATCTTGAGCGCTTGCTTGAGCTGTTCCTCGTTGGCGCACTCGTTGGGGCCATGCATCTGGCCGCCCCATGCGGGCAACTCCAGGCCGGTCTCCTCGGGGCCAAATGACACGGCGCGGGCAAAGTTGCGCGCGTACGTGCCGCCGCCCATGGCAAAGGGCTCGGCATGCTTACCCGTAAACTCGTTATAGGTATCAATCAGCGCTTTCACGGCCGGATCGTCGGCAGAGACCGAGAACGGCACCTTCGCGCGACCCAGCTGGCACGTCACGCCAAAACGGCCCACGAGCGGGTCGAGCTGCTCGCGGATGGTATCGGCACTCGTGCTGTCGGGGAAGCGCACGTCGATGACCTGCTCAATATGGCCATCCGCCACGCGGATGACGCCAGCGTTGCAGGTAAGCGGGCCAAACGCCGAGCTCGTCGCATCGATACCCAAGCCGCGGCCATAGGCGTCTGCATGTACAAAGGCCAGGAACTTGACGAACTCGTGCTCGGCAGGCGTCAGCAGGCGCTCGTCACGGGCACCAAACGCGTCCTCGGCCTCGCGCAGGTACGTCACGATCAGGCCGACGGCGTTGATCGTCCCCTCGGGCATCGAAGCATGGCCACCGATACCGTGCGCGAAAATCTGGGCATGGCCGTTCTCGAGCGCCGTGATCTCCAGGCGGTCGGCGTTCTCAATGGGCGCCGGCAGTTCATCGGCGGCAATCGCAAGCTCGCAGATAGACTGCGACGGAATGGCGTTGCTCGCCTCGGCACCGCTCCACGATACGATGCGCCCTCCATCGATCTTGGGGCTCACAAACGTCGCCCCAAACTGGCCCTTCTCGGCATTGCAGACCGGGAACTCGGCATCGGGCGTAAACAAAAAGTCGGGGTCTGCGTGGTTCTCCAGATAATGGTGAACGTCGGACATGCCCACTTCCTCATCGCAGCCCAGCAGCGCGCGGAAGGTATAGCGCGGCACAATGCCGTGCTTGAGCAGGTAGGCACCGGCGTAGAGCGACAACACCGCCGGACCCTTGTCATCAATCACGCCACGGCCGAGCAGCCATCCCTCGCGACGCTCCATCGCAAACGGGTCGGTGTTCCAGCCGGGGCCGGCGGGCACCACGTCCACGTGGCAGATGGTCGCGAGCTGCTTGTCGCCGCGACCCGGGATATCGGCAATGCCCACATAGCCCTCGTCGTCGCTCGTCTGGTAGCCGAGCTTTTGCGCAATGCCGAGCGCGCAATCGAGCGCATCACGAACCGGGCGGCCAAACGGCGCGCTAGGCTCCGCATCGGCAGCAACGGCCACGGACGGATAGCTCACCAGTTGTTCGATATCGGCGACGACATCTTCCCAGACCTCGTCGACATACTCAGCGACGCTCTGCTCCACCTGATTCATGGACTGCCTCCTTACCAATGAGCGACGGGTACGCCCGCCCCTCACATCAAGTACTTATATAGCGAAAAGTTTAGCAAGCTCGGCCACCGAGTGCACCACTGCATCGGCACCCGCCGCCTCGTGCTCGCCCGGCGCCGCCGCGCCCGAATAGATGCCAATGCACGGCACGCCCATCGCGTGCGCGCCCTCCACATCGTTAAAGCGATCGCCGATCATCACGGCAACGTCGGCCGTCGCGCCGAGCGCCGCCAGAGCATCGCGGACCGAATCGGCCTTGGTCTCGCGACCCTGCGGCGGATTCATGCCAACCACCGCCTCAAACTGAGAAAGCCCGAGCTCACGCACCATGTCGATGCACTTTGCCTCCATGCGCGACGTCGCCACGGCCATACGCTTGCCCCGGGCGGCTAACCCATCCAGCAGCTCGGGGATCCCGTCAAACACGGGATACTCCTCCGGTCCCAGCTCATCAAAAAAGACGCGATACTCATCGGCCACCACAAGCGACTCCTCGCGGGAAAAGCCGTAAAAGTCGTGAAAGCTCTTCCACAGGGGCGGCCCGATCATGCGGCGCAGATCACCCATCTGCGCCTCCGAAAACCCGCGCGTAGCCAGCGTCTTGCGCGTCGAGGTCATCACCGCCCGACCCGTATCGGCCACCGTGCCATCGAAATCAAACAGCACGACCGGCCGCCTGCATATCTCCAGTGCCTCCATCGGCATCCCTCTTCCCCAGTTGACGATTTCCACACCGACACTTCAAACTGTTGACTATTCAACAATTGAACCTAGAAATGTGGAACGACTCCACTATACTTGTCGCACTTTGCTCTCAGAAGGCGGCGCCGTCGCGCCCCAACGAAAGGTGCAATTATGTCTTTTGCCATCATAACCGACTCCACGTCGGACATCTCCCCCGCCCGTGCTCAAGAGCTCGGCATTTACGTGATTCCGCTGCATGTGATTATCGAGGGCGAGGACCTGCTCGACCAGGTGCAGATTACCGCCCAGGAGTACGTCGCGCGCATGGCTGGCTCCGAGCAGCTGCCGCACACCTCGCAGCCGAGCGCCGGCGAGTTCAAGGCACTCTTTGACCGCGTGCGCGCCGACGGCCACGACAGCGCCATCTTTATCTCGCTGTGCAGCGAGTGGTCCGCCTGCTACGCCAACGCGTGCCAGGTGGCCGATACCCACGAGCTCGACGTGCGCTGCATCGATTCGCGCACCGGCTCGGGCGCCGAGGGCCTGCTGGTGGAGTACGCGCTCGCCATGCGCGAGGACGGCCGCAGCCTGGACGAGACCGAGGCTCAGATCCGCGCGACGCTGCCCGACGCCCACCTGCTGCTGATTCCGCGCACACTCGAGAACCTGGTCAAGAACGGCCGTGCGCCCAAGCTCGCCGGCCAGCTCACGCAAATGCTCAACATTCGCCTGGCCGTTTCGCCGGAGTGGAAATCGGGCGAGATCAAGGCCATAAAAAAGGGCCGCGGTGCCAAGCGCATCGTTACCAACACCATGGCCGATTGCCTCGCATTTTTGGCTGAGCATCCGGGCTCCAGCGTGCGCGTGCTCACGACCGGCGCCGCCGAGGAGCAGGAGCTCGTCAGCCAAGCGCTCGCAGGCCAAGACTATGTAGACGCCGGCACCGGCCCCATCGGCTGCACCATCGCCACCCATGTAGGCGTCGACGCCATCGCCATCAGCTACTGCCCCCGCTACCAGCCCATCCACTAGGGGCACCTTTACCGCTTGCGGTGGAATAGGGACTATTTTTGGCTTATCAGCCGCAAATCAATCCCTATTCCACCGCAACCTAGAAATCGGCGATCAGCCCAGCGGGCCCTGAAACAGCTCCTGATGAGTGCCCATTCTCACCAGCCTAATCACTGGGTTAGTCTTATGGGGAAGATAAAGAACGACCACATCGACCAAGCCATCGGATAGGTGGAAATCGATGTGGCCGTTGTAGTTTCCGCCCGGGTTTGAGAGCTCGTGGGCGCCGTACTCCGCTGGAAGCGACCCATGGGCCACAAGCTCTGCAACCGCCGCTTTAAACTCACTCTTTAGCTGCGGATGGATGCGCATCGTCCGTTTGTAATCCGCCTTAAACTGAGCCTCGACTTTAATCTCAAACATCGCTAGTCCTCATCGAGGAACGACATAAGCTCATCAGCGTCGTTGAATGACGGGCTATCGTCCGGCAAAATCCCCAACTCATGAGCCTCGGCGATTACCATGGCACGCCTCGTCGCTTCGTTGGGCACTTCCGCCCTTCCTACGATCTCAAAAGGAATCTTTCGCTGATTTACAAGCTGCCGAACGGCAAGATTCAGATAGGAATTGAGGCTGAGGCCGACCGAATCCAAGAACTCAGTCGCCTGCTCCTTGAGCCCCTCTTCGATGCGAACCGTCGTAGGCTTAACCGTTGCAGTAGACATACGCGACCTCCTCGCCCTCGTCTTTTGCATCAGTATACCCAATATAAATGGCAAACTGACGTTAGATAGCATCAGATTGCTATATATATTCATATCGCGGTGGGCACGATTGCCCTACATCAGCCCACTCAGGGCAATGTCGACGGCTTCGTTGAGGTCGTCGGTGATGTGTACGAGCTCGGGATCGAGCGGGCTGATCATACCGGCATCCATCACCGGGCCGTTGAGCCAGTCGAACAGGCCCTGCCAGTACTCGCTGCCTACCAGCACGAGCGGCATGCGCTTGACCTTGTGCGTCTGCACCAGCGTGAGCACCTCGAACATCTCGTCGAGCGTACCAAAACCTCCGGGAAACACGATGGCGCCCGAGCTGTATTTGACGAACATGGTCTTGCGCACAAAGAAGTAGCGGAAGTCCATACCCAGGTTCACGTATTTGTTGAGCCCCTGCTCGTGCGGTAGTTCGATACCCAAACCGACCGACTTGCCGTTGGCGCTCGCCGCTCCCCTGTTGGCCGCCTCCATGATGCCAGGGCCGCCGCCGGTGATAACCGCGACGCCGCGCTGGGCGATTTTGCGGCCGACCGTGCGCGCCGCCTTGTAGAGCGGATCGGTCTTGGGCGTGCGGGCACTACCGAAGATGGTCACCGCGGGCCCGAGCTCGGCAAGCGCGCCGAAGCCATCGACAAACTCGGCCTGAATGCGCAGCACGCGCCAGGGATCGGTATGCAGCCAGTCGGTCGAGTCCTCGGGCGCCAGCAGATTGGCGTAGGTGTTGTCCTTAGGAATCATGGGGCCGCGCATGACCACGGGGCCGCGGCGGTACGTCTCGTCGTAGGCGGGCTCGCCCTCGACGTTCTCATTCTTAATCATGGGTACTCCTATCGAAAACAGAAACGGGCGGGGTCGACGCCATGCGTCAAACACCCGCCCGAACATCAACCATTCGGTATGGTACCCACGATGCATCAAGCGCTTGCAAGACATCGGTCAGCGGTCTTGCAGACCATGTTAGCGAACGCGACGACCGATCGCCGCTTGGCCTTTGCCGTTGCCCGCGCTCCGCAAGCGTCCGCGCCGTCCTTAGTAATCCACCGCCGCGGGGCTGTTCATCCAGTCGCTCACGAACGCACCGTAGCGGCCCTCGATAATGGCCTGACGGGCACGCTGCATAAGGTTGAGCAGGTAGTAGATGTTGTGCATCGACAGCAGAATACCGCCGAGCATCTCCTTCTGCGTGACCATGTGACGGATGAGCGCGCGGCTGTAGCCGCCCGTGCACACCGGGCAGGTGCAGGTGGGATCGATGGGACCGTCGTCGTGCGCAAAACGCGCGTTGCGGAAGTTAAGGCGACCCTCGCTGGAGAACGCCGTGCCCATGCGGCCGGTGCGCGTCGGCAGCACGCAGTCGAACATGTCGATGCCCACGCCCACACCGCGCACGAGGGTGGTGGGGTTGCCGACGCCCATCAGGTAGCGCGGCTTGTGCTTGGGCATGTACTCGGAAGCCAGCGGCGCCAGGGTCTCGAACATGGTCTCGTGGTCCTCGCCCACCGAGTAGCCGCCGATGCCGTAGCCGGGGAAGTCACCGCACTCCTCCAGATGGCGCAGCGAGCGCAGGCGCAAGTCCAGATGCATGCCACCCTGAACGATGCCGAAAAGTGCCTGGTCATCGCGGGTGTGAGCCTTGTAGCAGCGCTCGGCCCACATACTCGACAGCTCAACGGCGCGCTCAACGTAGGCGCGCGTGGCGGGATAGCCCGGGCACTGGTCCAGCTGCATGCAGATGTCGGAGCCGAGCTTCATGGCGATTTCCATGTTGTCCTCGGGCGTCCAGAACACGTGGCGACCGTCGTAGTCGTTGACGATAAAGCGTACGCCCTCGTCGGTGAGCTTGACGGCGTCGTTGTGGCTGAACACCTGGAAGCCGCCCGAGTCGGTAAGAATGGGGCCATGCCAGTTCATAAATTTGTGCAGTCCGCCCAGCTCAGCGATGGTGTCCTCGCCGGGACGCATGGACAGGTGGTAGGTGTTGGCGAGCACGATCTGCGCACCGAGCTGCTTGACGGTCTCGGTGGGGATGCCCTTGACGTTTGCCTTGGTGCCCACGGGCATAAAGATCGGCGTCTCGATGTCGCCATGCGGGGTGTGCAGCACGCCGGCACGCGCGTGCGTCGTCGGGTCCTCGGCGATCAGGTCGAATTTAAAAAGGTTCTGGTCCATAAACTGGAACTCCTTGGTTGCGGCTCATACGCAAACCATTATACGGGCAACCCGCAAGGAGCACCGACTCGACAGAAACTGGCGCATTAAACAACTAGCCGTTGGGGACGTTCTTAAACGACTAGTTGTTGGGGACAGCCTTCAGCGCCATCTTGCAAAGGAGTGTCCCAATCTGCCGGCACTTAGGGACCGTCCCCAAGTGCCGACAAGACTGTCCCCTTCGACTAGTCATTTAAGAACGTCCCCAACGACTACTTTTCGTCAGCAACGCAAACGCCGATGCCCTGGCAACGTCAGCGAGCGGTCGCCAGAGCGAACAAATTGGCATGAAAAGAGGGCGGCATAGACCTTCTGGTCATGCCACCCTCTTTGAATGACAAGTTGTCGCTCTGGTGACCGCGCAGCGTCGAGCCGTTACGCGGTTTGGTAAAACCGCGTAACCCCTACGGACGCTGGCCCATGCCACCCTCGAGGGTGACGGTCTCGCCGTTCATATACTTAAAGTCGGGGCCGCAAAGCTGAACGACCACGCGGCCGATCTCCTTCTCGACGTCGCCGTAGTGGCCCGCCGGCGGCATGTGAACGTTGGCCTTGAACGCCTCGGGATAGGCATCCTGGAAGTTCTCGAGCGCAGCAGTCCAGGCAAGCGGGCACACGATGTTGACGTTGATGCCGTCCTTGCCCCACTCGTTGGCGGCGACGCGGGTCAAGCCGCGGATGCCTTCCTTGGCGGCGGCGTAGCTGCACTGGCCGTAGTTGCCAAACAGGCCGGCGCCCGAAGCAAAGTTGACCACGGAGCCCTTGGTCTCCTTCAGGTGCGGATAGGCCTTCTGCATGTACAGGTAGGTGGCATACAGGCCAGAGTAAATGGCCAGGTTAAACTGGTCCATAGTGTGGTCGGCGATGGTCACGCCCGAGGCGCTGGCCTGGGCGTTGTTGACGACGGCGTCGATGCGGCCGAACTCCTCAATCGCCTTGTCGATAACGTTCTGTACGACGGCCTCGTTGTCCTGACCGGCAGAAACATCGGCCTGAACAGGCAGAACCTTGACGCCGTACTCAGCCTCGAGAGACTCCTTGGCGGCCTCGAGCTTGGCGACGTTGCGGCCGGTGATGACGAGGTTCGCGCCCTCCTTGGCAAAAGCGATATCGATGCCGTAGCCGATGGAGCCAGCGGAGCCGTCCTTGAGCGTGGCCTTGCCGCCGCCGGTGACGATCACGGTCTTACCAGTGAAAAGTCCCATACAAAGTCCTTTCAAATCGCGACGGGCACGCCCGCCGACTGCGCGTATCCAACTTCACGCGCCAAAAGCTGAGATGCAACTTTAGCGTGTTCAAGCGAAAATAAAAGACCGCGGTAGGCGAACGGCACCACGTCGTTCGGCGAAGGGATTGTCAAGTACAAACTGGATAAAGCGGCCGAGTTATCGTTATCAGATCGAGCCATCGAACACGTTTTGAAACTTTGCTGCAGCGCGTGGGATGTCGGCGCGAGACTTTATCATAGGGTGACAAACAACGATGAGGAGCACATGCCTATGACAGACGAGCTGGACCCCCAGACTCAGCAGCATATTGATCATTCCGAAGACGCCGTCGACGACTGCGATACTCCTACCTGCGTCGACGCCTCCACCGATGCGCCCGCCACCGCAGATGCGCACGCCGGTGCGGATAAGGCAACAGACACAGACGATACTGTCGAGCATGATGAAAGCGAGCAGCCGGAGCCGAGCGATGCCGAACCTGACACGGACCCCGCCCCGCAAGCAGCGGGCCCCATCGAGGTGTCTTCGGAAGAAGAGCTCGATGCCGTCATGGACTCCATGATGGATGCCGTCAAAGCGATGAAAGACGCCGTGGCCGATGCCGATATTGATGCCGAGGAAGAGGAGGCCGCCGAGGCGGCCTCGACCTTTGTACCCGGCGAGACCCCCGTTGCCGACCAGGGCAGCACCATGCCCTCGTTTCTGCAGCTCGAGCACCCCACGATTGGCGCCGATGCGGTCGATCCGCACGCAGCGGGCTTTTCTGTGGTCGAGGGCGGTACCGGCAATATCGCCGCGCCGCAGGCTGCCGATGCGGACGCTGTCGACACCGCTCGCCCGATCGCCCCGCACTCCCCCGACGCGAACCGCGATCTGGGGACCGCTGTCTCGAACACCGCGAACGCCGTGGGCACCTTTATTGCCCAGGGCGCCTCGGCCATGCGCGAGATGAACGCCGCGAAAAAGGCACTTGCCGATGCCCGCGCCCACCTGGCCGAACTTGAGCAGCGCATTGTCGATCAGGCCGAGGAGCTCGAGACGCGCCAGGATATCGCAGGCCGCTACGACCAGATCGTCGCCGACCAGCGTCAGGCGATCGCCACAGCGCAAAAGACCGCTGCGGCAGCCGAGATTGACCGTGATGCCCACGCCGCCAAAGCGACAGAGCTCAAGAGTCAGCTCGAACAAATGAAGACAGAGGATGACGCGACCGAGCTCCGCCTGAAGGCCGCGCTCGACGCCGTGGAGGCCCGCGAGGCAAGCTCGCGCGAGACCGGCAACCGCCTCGTTCGACGTCTTGAGGATTCCAAGCGCATCCGCGACAAGGTGCAGGCCGAGCGAGACGCCGGCATTGCCGCCGCACAACAAACCGTCGACGCCACGCGCGCCCAGCTCGAGACGCTGCGTCATGAGTATGCCGAGCTGCAACGCAATCCCTCGGCAAATCCCGCCAACTATACGGTGCGCACCAGCGAGCTCTCGATGCAGATCTCCGACACGGCAGATGCCCTGCGTAAAGCCGAAGAAGATGTCCCGCGCATCACCGCCGACCTTGAGCACTCGCTTGCCGCAGCCGAGCAGGCCGTCGAGCAGGCTCAAGCCCCCACTGCCGAAGCCAAACGCGCGCACCAAGCCGTGACGACTGAGGCTGATGCCGCGCGCGACGAGCTGCAGACGGCGAAAACTGCCGCCACGACGCGCCAGCGCGAACTGCGCGAGAAGATCGCCGCCGAGGACAAGGCACGCCGCGACCAAGAGCAAAGCATCGCCAACGCCCAAGCAGATGCCGCACATGCACAGTCGATCATCGAGCAGGCGACCGAGGTACATGACCATCCAGAGATCACTGAGTCGCTTGCAGGATCCTTGGCCCGAGACAAAGCCGAACACGCCGAGACCGAGCGAGAAGTCGCCCAGCTCGAGGCCACCGAGGACGCGGTGCGCGAGCGCACCCGCGACTCACGCATCAAATTCACCGGCGCCATCGTCTGCATCGTCGCCGCAATCCTGGTGATCATCCTAGTCTGGCTGTTCGCGAGCAAGTAAACCAGCCGCCAAAAAAACGCTCAACGCAGTTGCGGTGAGATAGTTCCTGTTTAGCCCAAAAAGGCCAATTCAAGAACTATCTCACCGCAACTTATTTAGATTGATGCAAGGTAGTCGTTTAAGAACGTCCCCAATGACTACACCGATGTTTTGTTGACAACCAAAGAAATGCCGGTGTTTTGGCAACGACAGCGAGCGGGTCGCATTTGAGGCAAGGTGACGTGAAACGAAAGGGCGCTGACCTTCTGGTCGCGCCCTTGAAGTTGAACGTCAGATTGTCCAAATGCGGCCCGCGCAGCGTCGACCGGTTACGGCGTTTGTAAAACGCCGTAACCTACAAGATGAGCATGGCGTCACCAAAGCTGAAGAAGCGGTAGCGTTCTTCGATAGCAGCGGCGTAGGCATCCATGATCTGGTCGCGGGTGGCAAGTGCGCTTACGAGCATCATGAGCGTGGAGCGCGGCACGTGGAAGTTCGTGATCAGCGCGTCGACCACGTGATAGGTCGAGCCGGGCATAAGGTAGAGCTGCGTTGTCGCGTTCTCGCGCACCACGATGTCGCCGCGGCCGAGCGTGTCGGCCCCGTCCTCGCGGCCCTCAAAATAGCGCGCCGTCACAGCCGGATCGGACACCGGCGCGTCCGCGTCAAACGCGCTCTCGAGCGAGCGCACTGCGGTAGTGCCGACGGCGATCACACGATGGCCCTCGGCCTTCGCCTTATGCACGGCGTCGACAACCTCCTGCGACACGTGGTAGCGCTCGGTGTGCATCACGTGCTGCGCGGGGTCGTCCTCCTCCACCAGACGGAAGGTATCGATACCCACCTCGAGCTCGACGGCGGCAAACTTGGCACCCTTGGCCTCGATGGCAGCCATGAGCTCGGGAGTAAAATGCAGACCCGCCGTGGGAGCAGCGGCCGAGTGCTCCTCCTTCATGGCGTAGACGGTCTGGTACTTCTCGGGATCGCCCTCGTAATCGGTAATGTAGGGCGGCAGCGGCACGTGGCCGGCAGCATGGATGGCCTCGTCGAGCGTGCGCGGCTCGCCGGCGGCATTGCAACCGGCCGGCTCAAAGCGTACCAGGCGGCCGCCGCGGCTATCGGTGACAAAGTCGACAACCTCGGCCGTCAGCACCACGGGAGCCCCCTCGGGCGCATGGGCGCCACCGGCGCGATACTCAATATGAGCACCGGGCTTCAGGCGCTTACCCGGCTTGACCAAGCACTCCCAAACATGGCCCAGCGGGTCAACATCCTCGCGGCGCTTGAGCAGCAACGTCTCGACCACGCCGCCCGAGCCCGTCTTGCGACCGATAAGACGGGCCGGCATCACGCGCGTCTGGTTGATGACGAGCACGTCGCCCGGCTCGATATAGTCGATGATGTCACGGAAGATGCGGTGCTCGACGGTGCCGCCATGCCCTAACGGCGTTCCTGTCTCGGAGCCTTTGCGATCAACCACCAGCAGGCGGCAGGAGTCGCGCGGCTCGGCAGGCGCCTGGGCGATGAGCTCTTCGGGCAGGTTATAGTCAAAATCATCGGTACGCATAGACACGTCGGATTCTCCTTATATAGCTAAAGTCCGCTCTACATCCTAGCAGGCTGACGTCCCAAGTGAACTACTTTTTGGCGGCTTTGCGCTCGTCGCGGATGCGGGCGCGGTCCATGGCCGCCTCGACGGCCGAGAAACGGCAGCCGCAGTAGTTCTGCCGATACATGCCCAGCTCGCGCGAACGACGTGTCGCCTCGGGGTAATACGTGCGAAAATCGCGAATCACCGGAGTGAGACCGCGGGCAGCAGCCAGACGCTCCAACACATCATTGCAGGTTTCGAACAACTGGTACGGCGAGACGGCGAGCGTCGTGCCCACAAACTCAAACCCGCGCTCCTGGGCCACACGGCACGCCTCGGCCAGACGCAGGGCATAGCATGAGCGACAGCGACGGGCTCGATCGGCGCCCAGCGGGGCCACGCCGGCCTCCCAGCGCTCCCGGTCCTCCCCCGCCTCGATAAGCTCGATGTCGCCATCGGCACACCACCGGCGCAGCTCGTCCAAACGCCGCTGCCATTCATCGTGCGGCTGAATATTGGGGTTTGTCCAGCAGATTGTGGGCTCAAACCCTTCCTCGCGCAGCAGGCGGACCGGCTCAAGAGAGCACGGCGCACAGCACGCATGCAGCAACAACGGCTTCATCGACATCTCCTCACCCGAAAAAGCGCACGCCAAAGGACGTATCCTCGCAGGCGACAATGCGGCGGTCGCGCAAAATGGTCCGCACGTAATACCAGTCGCCCACACAGCCCGACAAATGCAAGCCGGCCGCCAGGTAGCACAGCAGCGGATAGCCCGAAAACGCAAACCCCAGGGCAAGCGCCGCCGTCACAACAACCGTCGGCGCCAGGCAAACCGCCATGTACCGCCGGCGCGAATACACAACGCCCTCGGCGCAGGCATAGATCATCGCCGTCTCGCGATTCGCCCCAAAGGTCACCTTCGCGCCCGCAGGCGCCAGCAGCTTAAAAAACACACCGTGCACCAGCTCGTGCACGGCGAACGACGCCATTGAGATCGCAGCCAAGCCGACTATCCAGCCCACGACAGCCATCCAGCCGCCCGCGTCAGCCGCATCCAAGTCTGCAGGCCCACCCAGCAACATAAACACCGGCACCAAGCACACGGCAAACACGCCGACTACGACCATCCCCCACACAAAGCAAGCGTGCAGAAAATCCTCGTCTTCAAACGCATGTATGTTGGAAATCTCATTCATAGCATCTTAGGATAGCGCCCCTGCCACGTACCCGTCCGCATGTGCGATAATGTCGAACGATATGCACGAATTGACCACCGCGTCGCCAGGCCTTGCGCCCGGCCGCGCTCTCACCATATGCGAAGGAGTCCCATGGCATCCAAATACTCCATGAACGACCGTCCCAGCTGGCCTCGCCGCGCCATCGTTACCGCCGGCGAGCCCTACGGCAACAAGGGCCTTCACTTTGGCCACGTCGGCGGCGTCTTTGTCCCTGCCGACTTCTTCGCCCGCTTCCTGCGCGACCGTCTGGGCCGCGAGAACGTCATCTTCACCTCGGGCACCGACTGCTACGGCTCGCCCATCATGGAGAGCTACCGCAAGCTCAAGGAGAACGAGGGCTACGACAAGTCCATTAACGAGTACGTCGAGTCCAATCACTCCCGCCAGGCCGCGACCCTCAACAACTACAACATCAGCTGCGATATCTACGGCGGCTCGGGCCTTGAGCCGGCTGCGCAGATTCACAACGAAGTGACCGCCGAGATTATCGAGCGCCTGCATGAGCAGGGCACCATCTCCAAGCGCTCCACGCTGCAGTTCTACGACGCCAAGGCCGGCACGTTCCTCAACGGCCGCCAAGTGATCGGCCGCTGCCCCATCCAGGGCTGCAAGTCCGAGAAGGCTTATGCCGACGAGTGCGACCTGGGTCACCAGTTTGAGCCCGAGGAGCTCATCGCACCCAAGAGCCAGCTCACCGGCGAGGTGCCCGAGCTGCGCCCGGTCGACAACCTCTACTTCGACCTGCCGGCCTACCTCGACTTTATGAAGACCTACACCGCCAAGCTCGCCCAGAACCCGCAGGTTCGTTCCGTGGTCTCCAAGACCATGGAAGAGTGGCTGCTGCCGGCGCAGCTCTACATCCAGAACAAGTTCCGCGAGGCCTTCGATGCCGTCGAGGACCAGCTGCCCGAGCACACCGTGCTGGAGCCCGAGGGAAACAAGAGCAGCTTTACCGTCACCTTCCCCAGCTGGAAGGAGCGCGACGACGCCCATGCGGTGCTCGCCAACGGCGGCGTGCGCTTCCGCAGCGGCAAAGCGCTCGTGCCTTTCCGCATCACCGGCAACATCGACTGGGGCGTTCCGGTGCCCCAGGTCGACGGCGTTTCCGACGTCACCTGCTGGTGCTGGCCAGAGAGCCTGTGGGCGCCCATCAGCTATACGCGTACCGTGCTCGCGCGCGATGCCAAGGCCGCCGGCGTGACCGAGGGCGTCGCCGCCCAGGATGCCGCCCTCATGGGCGAGCCCGCTGCCGACTCCACACAGGTGCCCGCGCCCACCTACCAGCACAGCTCGCTCGACTGGCGCGACTGGTGGTGCTCGGACGACGCACAGATCTACCAGTTTATCGGTCAGGACAACATCTACTTCTACTGCATCGCGCAGACCGCCATGTGGGAGGCCCTGGGCTGGGACCTCACGCAGAGCACCGTCAGCGCCTGCTACCACCTGCTCTACATGGGCAAAAAGGCCAGCTCGTCCTCGCAGACGCCTCCCCCGCCGGCAGACGACCTACTCAACCACTACACCTGCGAGCAGATGCGCGCGCACTGGCTGTCGCTCGGCCTGTCCGAAAAGCCGGTGAGCTTTAGCCCCAAGGCATACGACACGCGTGTGACCGGCAAGGACAAGGACGGCAACGAGGTGCGCGCCTGCGACGACAAGCGCGTTATCGATCCGGCCCTTAAGGAGAGCGCCCTTTTGACCGGCGTATTCAACCGTCTGGCCCGCAGCTGCTTCTACGGCGTCGCCGTCAAGGAAGGCGACGAGAGCCCCTATCGCAACGGCTGCATCCCCGCCGGTGCCGCCTCTGCCGCCGTGGTCGAGGCTGCCGAGCAGGCAGCTCTTGCCTTTGAGCAGGCCATGTACAAGTTCGAGACGCACCGCGCGCTTGCCGTGTGCGACGACTACCTGCGCGCCGCCAACAAGCGCTGGAGCGACGCCTCCAAGGCCGCCAACAAGCTCGAGGGCGACGAAGCAAACGCAGCGATGACGCAGGCCCTGGTTGATGCCTTTACCGAGCTGCGCGTGGCGACCGTCCTGATGCACGGTATCGTCCCGGCCGGCTGCGAACTCATCTGCGAGTACTTCGACGTCGATCCGGTCGCCTTCTTTAGCTGGGATAACATCTTTGCCTCCACGGACGAGTTCGTAGAGAGCCTGGGCGAGAAGCCCGGCGACCACCGCGTGAAGC
>NZ_JBCOIG010000008.1:41072-77608 GCF_040926405.1 Collinsella aerofaciens | reverse complement strand
CTTCTTTCCGGACATGCCGTCCTCCGATCTCCCGGGGCCGGCCGGCCCGGCCCTCAGGGTATCGGGTTCCCACATTCATCCGCACATGTGCGGATGAATGAGGGAGGTGTTCGGATAAAGTCGATAATCAAGGCCCATTTGAAACAAAGGCAAAAAAGTACTTGCAAAGACGCGTTCCGACATATAAGTTGATAAAAGACCGCCGTTGCGGTTTTAAGTAGATCGAGCATATGAAGTTTGAGTTTTAGCGTGTAAGAGAAGGAAGATCGGCAAAGTACAACCCCAAACGCAATGACAACTTAATGAGGTAACTGCCACATGTGAGGCACCCAGGGCATTGCTGTCTCGATTTTGAGCACGATGCCTTCCGCCTTGCATGGGCCGTTCCATCCCGCCCCTGCAGCAACTGTCTCACGGGCTCATTGAAAACCGCATAGCACCCCAACGTCAGCACATCACCCACGGCAAGCACATCACTCACGACAACCAACACATCAACAAACAGCACGAACATCAACCGATTGGAGAAGCTATGACAAACCACCGCGCTGAAGACGGCGATAAGAAAAGCATTCTGGATGCCCGCATTGAGCGAGCATATGCAAACGAATATGACGCCGCCTTTGCCGCCGCGACCATCAAGAACTACGCGTCGCTACCGCTCGCGACGATCTTGGCCGACCACCCTCAACTGCTGAAGCGCTGCACAAAGATCATGGGCGACCCCGACATTCGCAAGCTGACAGACCCCTATGCCCCAAAACGCGACAACGATTCGTACGTTCTTACCGTAGGCTGCCTAGCCCATATGCTTACGGCGCTCGACACGAAACTCAAGCTCGAATGGGAACCCGACGAGCGTCATGAACTCGAAAGCAAGCGGAACACCCTGCGCACCGCACTGCTCCTTCCGTTGGACGGCCTCAAGCGCTGCAACGTCGAGCTCAATACACAGGTGCTGCAAAAGCCCGGGACCACGGGGCAGAAAACTCCAAGACCCCATGCGGCCATCGTCGACCGCAACCGATATAACCGCATGACCGCGCACTTTTCCGCCGAGGGAGCAGCCATAAGGACGCTGATCGACCTGCTGTGCCTCCTGAACATCAACGAGCTATTTGAGGGCTATCTCGCCCTTGTTCCCGCGACGGCACCCAAGTCGGTAGCAAAGATCATCGAGACCTGCAGACGCCAGTTTGAGCGCCATCGCAATGGCAGCGAGATGAACGCCAGCATCGCGCAGTACTACGCGGCTCATTACAAAAATGACGGATGTGCCCCTATCGAGCATCAGCTGCGGCTCGCCTACACCACGCCCGTCGCAACGCTCCATCGCTTTGGAGCCCTTGGCGCTTGCGAGCCGCACGGACAGGCAGCCTGCCCCACAACCGAGCTCGATCTCAGGCTCGGACGAACCCTGTAGCCCGCCAGCCCCTCCGCGGGCAGCGACTCTATTCCACAACACCACCAACAGAAAGGAGTCCTCATGGACACCAATCATTCCCCCATCATCAGCCCCCTCACCATGCGTGAATCCGCCCGAGGTATCACGCTCACCAGCATTTACGATGAGATGCTCGCCCGTCGCGAGCTCTCCGTCATGGGAAACATCGAAACCCCGATGGCCCACGACCTATGCCAGCAGATCCGCCTGCTCGATGCCACCGACCCCAGCCGCCCCATCACCATATTTGTCGCCAGCGCCGGCGGAAGCGTGCGATCGGGTCTTGCGATCTATGACGCCATGCGCCTCGCATCGTGCCCCATCCGCACCGTCTGCCTGGAATTCGCCGCGTCCATGGGCGCCGTGATCTTTATGGGCGGCGACGATCGCCGTATGGCGCCCCATGCAGAGCTCATGATTCACGACCCGCTGATCCCCCAGGGGGCAGGTGGCTCGGCACTTGCGCTGCAGGAAACCAGCCGGCGTCTCATGCAGACCCGCAAGACCCTCACGCAAATCCTCTCGGACCGCAGCGGCCTCACGCCCAAGCGCATCCAGTCCCTCACTGCAAAAGACACCTACCTTTCGGCCGAGCGCGCCGTCGAGCTCGGCTTTGCCCACGAAATCCTCTCGACCACCAAGGAGGTCGCCCATGTCTAACCTCACCAGCCGCCTCGCCGCATCTGAGTCCGCATCGTCCACCATCCTCGCCAAGGATCGAACGCTTTCCTGCGACACCCGCCAAACGGGACTCAACAACAACGCACTTGTGATCGGCCCCTCGGGAGCCGGCAAGACCCGAAACGTCCTCAAGCCCAACCTGCTGCAAATGAACGCAAGCTACATCGTGCTCGACACCAAAGGTACGCTCTGTCGCGAAGTGGGACCCGTGCTGGCAGCCCACGGCTACCGCGTGCAATGTCTCAACTTCGCCGACCTCAACACCGTCCCGGCCCTTGCGCCCGGCATCGAGCGCTGCGGCTACAACCCCCTGAGGCACATTCGCCGCAAGGCGGACGGCAGGCCCAACCAGCAGGACATCCTCTCGGTGGCAAAGGCCATCTGCCCCATCGAGGACAACAACCAGCCTTTTTGGGATCATGCGGCGGCAAACCTGCTGTCGTGTCTTATCGCCTACGTCACCGAACAGCTACCCGCCGACGAGCAGACGATCAGCTCGGTCATCAAGCTGATCGAGCACCTGCAGGACGGTGCCACGGGTCGATTGTTTGACGACCTGATCACGATCGACCCCCAAAGCTATGCCCTCTCGCTATGGCGGCGCTACGCCATTACGCAAAATGCCGAGCGCATGCACGCGAGCATCGTCGGCATCCTTGCCGAAAAGGTCATGTGTCTGGGATTCGACGGTGCGGCACAGCTCTATCGTGAGTGCCATCAGGTGGACTTCGCTTCCATGGGACACACCCCCTGCGCCCTGTTTGTAACCGTGAGCGATATTGACCGCAATCTCGATCCGCTGACCGGCCTCTTTATTTCGCAGGCGTTTATGGGCCTCATTCGTGAGGCCGATAGGCAGCCCGACGGCAGCCTGCCCGTGCCCGTGCGCTTTATGCTCGATGACTTCGCAAATCTGCAGATCCCCCAGATCGACAACGTGCTCTCGATTATCCGAAGCCGCAACATCTGGGCAACGCTGCTGCTGCAGTCGACCAACCAGCTCGATGCGCTCTATGGCGAGGCACGCGCACGCTCCATCATGGGCAACTGCGACACGCATCTGGTGCTGGCGTTCCAGGATCCCGAGAGTGCCCGGGTGTTTTCCGACCGCGCCGACGCGCTGCCCAGCACGCTCATGGCGACGCCGATTGATCGCTCGTGGCTCTTTGTACGCGGTCGCACTCCCGAACAGGTCGAGCGCTTTAGGCTCGAAGACCATCCGCTCTACGGGGAGCTGCCCGAGGCGCAGCGAGGCCATGCGGAGGCCGAGCTCTAGACGCAGGGCCCTCGCAGCACGCGACGCTCCGGCGAAGATCCTTAAAGGCCGTGCGCCCCGGGGCCACGGCAAAGCAAAGGGGCCCGCATCCGATGGGATACGGGCCCCTGGCTATAAGGCACGATGCGTTAACAGCAGCGACTACTTACGATGCGCGCGATAGAACTCGATGAGCGCCTGGGTCGAAGCGTCCTGCTCGGCCTTGGCGGCGTCGTCGTGGAAGGCCGGGGTGATCTGCTTGGCAAGCTGCTTGCCCAGCTCGACGCCCCACTGGTCGTAGGAGTCGATGCCCCAGACCGTGCCCTCGACAAACGTGATGTGCTCGTACAGGGCGATGAGCTCGCCGAGCGCAAACGGGGTCAGCGTGTCGCCAAAGATCGAGGTCGTCGGACGGTTGCCCTCAAAGCAGCGGGCCGGGACGATCTGCTCGGGCGTGCCCTCGGCACGAACCTCATCGGCCGTCTTACCAAAGGCGAGCGCCTTGGTCTGGGCCAGGAAGTTGCCCAGGAACAGCTCGTGGACATCCTGGCCGCTGTCGGTCGCAGGGTTGGCGGTATTGGCGAAGGCGATGAAATCGGCCGGGACCACCACGGTGCCCTGGTGCAGCAGCTGGTAGAAGGCGTGCTGACCGTTGGTGCCGGGCTCGCCCCAGAAGATCTCACCGGTGTCGGAGGTCACGGCGCTGCCGTCCCAGCGGACATGCTTGCCGTTGGACTCCATGGTGAGCTGCTGCAGGTAGGCCGGGAAACGATGCAGGTACTGGCAGTACGGCAGCACGGCGTGGCTCTTGGAACCGAAGAAGTTGACGTACCAGACGTTGAGCAGGCCCATCAGCGCGACGGCGTTGTTCTCGAGCGGGGTATTGCAGAAGTACTCGTCGATGGCGTGGAAGCCCTCGAGGAACTGCTGGAAACGCTCGGGGCCGAGCACGACGATCAGCGACAGGCCCACGGCGGAGTCGACAGAATAGCGGCCGCCGACCCAGTTCCAGAAACCGAAGGCGTTGGCAGGGTCGATGCCGAAGGCCTCGACCTTCTCGAGCGCGGTGGAGACGGCGACGAAGTGCTTTGCCACGGCCTCGGCGTTCTGCTCATCGGAGCCGTCGATGGCGCCCTGAGCCTTGAGCTGCTCGAGCATCCAGGTCTTGACCTCGCGAGCGTTGGTGAGGGTCTCGAGCGTGGTGAAGGTCTTGGAGACGATGATCACGAGCGTGGTCTCGGGGTCCAAACCCTTAAGCTTCTCGGCCTGGTCGTTGGGATCGATGTTGGAGATGTAGCGGCAGTCGATACCGGCGTCAGCATAGGGACGCAGAGCCTCGTAAGCCATGACCGGGCCCAGATCGGAGCCGCCGATGCCGATGGACACCAGGTGCTCGATCTTCTTGCCGGTAACGCCCTTCCACTCACCGGAGCGCACGCGCTCGGCGAAGGCATACATGCGGTCGAGGACCTCGTGCACGTCGGCGACGACGTCCTGGCCGTCGACAATGAGCTGGCCCTTCTCGCTTGCCGGGCGACGAAGCGCGGTGTGCAGGACGGCGCGGTCCTCGGTGGTGTTGATGTGCTCGCCGGAGAACATGGCGTCGCGGCGCTCCTCGAGCTTCACCTCGCGGGCAAGATCGCACAGCAGCTTGACGGTCTCATCGGTCACCAGGTTCTTGGACAGATCGAAGTGCAGGTCGCCGGCATCAAAGCTCAGCTTGTTCACGCGCTCCGCATCGGCAGCGAACCATGCCTTAAGGTCGATACCCTCGGCCTCGAGCTTCTCCTGATGGGCCTCGAGCGCCTTCCAAGCGGCGGTCGACGTAGCGTCGATAGGTGCGGCAACAGTTGCCATAGAGTCCTCCTCAGCATACGGGCGCACGCCTCCATGCGCCCGGACATTCAGATGCCACTATTCTAGCGCAGGTCAAGACTACAATCAGCGAGCGTTGCTAATCCGCCCCCAAACGGCAGCCGATCAAAAAGGGACAGGCTTATTTTGGCAGGTCAAACGCTTTACCAACCAAAAACCCGTCCTTTTATGGCAAATATTAGGCCGCAGCGCAGACGCTACCGAGCAACTCACGCAGAGGAGACCCGATGCCCTCCAGCAGTTCGGGCGCGATAATGGCAAAAACGGGAACCTCGCCGGTGCCCACGACGGCAGGCACCTTGCCCTCCGAGACAATGCATCCATAAGGCACAAAGCCGTCTTCGCCGGCATCGAGCGCCGCCATGCGACGCGCGAGCTCGCGCGCAAAGCCAGCAGTATCGGCATCGCCAATCGCCAGGACAAAGTCCACGCCTTCGTCGGTCGCCAGGGCCACGGCTTCGTCGATCAGCTCGTCTCCCCCGTCGCCCTCAAACGAGCCGCAGCGGAAAAGCACACGCTCGAGTAGGGCTCGATCAAGCGAGCCAAGTGCCGCCGAGACAAGCTCATCGCGCGTATGCTTGTCACCGCCCAGCACAACCAGCGCCTTGGTGCCTCCGTAGTGAGCGACCAATCGTCCGCACCAGCGAGCCACGTCTCCATCCGCAACAAGGCGCGTCGGCATACCGAACCCATAATTGACCATCTTTTCCACAACCTTTCCATGCGTATAGGCGGTATCAATCGTTAGGCCCATGCTACGAAGCGAGGTTTTCCGAGCTGTTTCGCACTCTTTAGAGCTGCGTTAAAACCCAATCCAACCGCACGACCATACCTACCAAAACAAACCAGTCCCTTTTTGACAGGTTTTGACGGTGTCCGGTCGAGCGGGTATTATCGAACAGGTATTCGATAAGAACATGTGTTTGATGGGAGGACGCGTGGCGCACGAGCAGCACACCTACATCTGCATCGACCTCAAGACGTTTTATGCCAGCGTCGAGTGCGTGGACCGCGGGCTCGATCCACTCACCACCAACCTGGTCGTTGCCGACGAATCACGCGGACGCACGACCATCTGCCTCGCCATCACACAGGCCATGAAGGACCTCGGGATACGCAATCGCTGCCGTCTGTTCGAAATTCCCGATGGCATCGACTACATCACGGCCGTACCGCGCATGCAGCATTACATGGAGGTGTCGGCGAAAATCTACGGTATCTATCTGGAATACGTCAGCCCCCAGGACGTGCACGTCTACTCCATCGATGAGTGCTTTATCGACGTGACGCCCTATCTGGACCTCTATCACACCGATGCGGAAGGGTTCGCCTGCACGCTGCGCGACGAGGTCCTCGCGCGCACCGGCATCACGGCGACGGTCGGCATCGGCCCCAACCTATTCCAGGCCAAGGTAGCGCTCGACATTACCGCCAAGCACGTACCCAGCCGCATCGGCATACTCGACGACGAGACCTTTCGCAAGGAGATCTGGCCCCATCGTCCCATCACCGATATCTGGGGCATCGGTCCCGGCGTGGCAGCCCGCCTCGAGAAATACGGCGTCTACGATCTGATGGGCGTCGCGGCGCTCGACGAAAACCTGCTTTACGACGAGCTCGGCGTCAATGCCGAATATCTCATCGACCATGCCTTCGGGCGCGAGCCGACAACCATCGCCGATATCCAAGCCTATCGCCCGCAAGCAACTTCGACCACCACAGGACAGGTACTCTCGAAGGGTTATGCCTACGAACAGGCCTATACCGTCTTGCGCGAGATGGTCGACAACGCCGTTTTAGACTTGGTCGATAAGCACGTGGTCTGCGACAGCATCTCGCTCTTTGTGGGCTACGCGAGCGAACGCGCCGACATACGCCGCCTCGACGCCAGCGGTACAGCGCAGTATGTGGACGGATGCGGGCACCTGCGCTCGAGCACATCGAGTATCGAACCCACCGCAACCGCCGGCCCCGAGCTCGCGCCCCGTGCGCCCAAGCCCGTCCAGCGCGATGACGAACGGCGTCGCCTGGTGCGCGAAGCGCAGGCAATCGATGGCATCTTTGTGGGAGAGCATGGCGGCAAACCGCGCGGTGGCTATGCCGCACTCTTTGCGCACTCCAACGCCTCGCGAAAGCTGCCCGAGCGTACCAATTCGTTCAAGAAGATCATGGGCTATTTCGATGAGCTCTGGGCGCAGACTGTCGATCCCAAACGACCGGTCAAGCGCATCAATCTGGGATTTGGCAACCTCATGCCCGAGGAATTTGCCACCATCGATCTGTTCAGCGATATCGAGGCCGATGAGCGCGAGCGCGACCTGGCACGCGCCGTGCTGGCCGTGAAAGGCAAATACGGCAAGAACGCGCTGGTTAAGGGGCTGAGCTTTACCGCCGGCGCCACCGCGCGCGAACGCAACGATCAGGTAGGAGGACATCGTGCCTAAGTCCCAACAACAGCCGATGCGACCACCGACACCTTTTGAACGCCTAGCGGACCCCGAGGGAAGACGTCGCTCCGCCGACCCAAAGCTCACCGCCAACGGCACCGTCCGTGCCGGCCGTGCCGCGCAGTTTATGCCCTTTGCCGCCCTCACGGGATACTACGAGCTCGTGCGCAAGCAGGAAATCACCGCCGAGCCAAAATGCGAACTCACAGAAGAAAAAGCCCTCGTGCTTTCTAAAAAACTCGAGGGTCTCAAACGTGGCGACTTGGTTCGTGTCACCTATTACGATACATACGGCTATCGCAGCCGCACCGGCATCCTCGACGAGGCGCTCCCCGCCTTCAAGCTCCTCAAGCTCCGAGACATCGCCATCGACTTCGACGACATCCAAGACATCGAACTGCGCGGACGAGCCTAGCCAAGGAAGCGCATCCAGAGCGACGCTTACAGCGTCATGACGTAGTAGCCCGCGTCTTTCACGGCCGTCTCGAGGACATCACGATCCACCGGCTGCTTAGAGCGCACGCGTGCCGTGTGGTCCGCGTACGTTACCGTAGCCCACACGCCATCAAGCGCATTGAGGGCATTCGTCACATTCCGGGCGCAGCCGTCACTGCTCATGCCGCCGATGAGCAGCTCATCGCTATAGGGATAGTGTGATGCATCGGTATCCACCACAACAACCTTTTTGGCCTTCTTGCCGCTCGCACCATCGCTGCAACAACTCTTCCCGTGTGTCGAAGCGGCAATGCGACGCAGTCCAAAAAACATGCCGACGGCAATGACGGCCAGCACGATGAGATTCGCAGGGCTGAGCAAGTCACTCATGCGTTCCCCTTTCAAGTAGCCCTATCTAGATACCCCCATGGGGTGTCCCCATCTTAACCCAAAATCATGTCTGTTCGGTCAATTAGTTTCCCTCTTCAAACTTTTTTGTTGACCATGGCTTACTTTCGTGTATAAGTTTTCCTAGGCTAACAACTGAGGACCCGAAAGGGGCATCGTGACTCGAACCATTGACATCCCAACATACCAAACGGCTGTCGTGCGCAACTGCTCCCCTACGCTCGCAGGTATCAAGCCGGCTTCGCTCTTTACCTATCCCGGCGTTTACGCCAGCCAAAACGGAAAACCCAGCGCCGCCCATATCGAAGAGCGACGCTCTCGCCTGCTCGCCGTCATAGCCCAATGCAACTGCGAGCTCCAGCCACTCGGGATCCATATGAGCGTTTTGGTCTGGCGCCCCTGCGGAGCGCTCATCTATGTGTACCGCCCTGCAGACCTCATGCGATACCTCTCCGACCCCCGCGCCACGACGGCGCTTGCCGCCGAAGGTTACGATGTCCACAACCTGCCCGCGTCCCTGGTGCATCTCGCCGCGCGCATCACGCTGGCAAGCAGCAATGCCGCAGAGAGTGCCTATGACGGCAGCGTCTGCGCGCTCGCGCGAAATAGGCACTGCGATACGGGGTGCATGTGCGAGTTCCCCCACGAAATTGGCTATTTTTTGGGCTATCCCTACGAAGATGTCCATCAGTTTATCGTCCAGCACGGCGAAAACTATAAGGTCTTTGGCGCATGGAAGGTATACACAAACGTTGAGCAGGCGCTCACGACCTTCGATTCCTATCGCGCATGCACGCAATACCTTACCTACATCTATCAACAGGGCTGCACTCTGGGACAACTTGTCCAGGCAACCCGATAGAGCATACAAAACGCGGCCGCACGCCGCACAACCGAAAGGAAGACATATGAGCAAGATCGCAGTCGTCTACTGGAGCGGTACAGGCAACACCGAGGCCATGGCAAACTTCGTTGCCGAGGGCGCAACCGGTGCCGGCGCCGAGGCAGAGGTCATCTCCTGCGCCGACTTCTCTGCCGACAAGGTCGCCGAATATGATGCCTTCGCCTTCGGCTGCCCCGCCATGGGTTCCGAGGAGCTTGAATACGATGAGTTCCAGCCCATGTGGGATGAGGTCAAGGAGACCCTCGGCGACAAGAAGGTCGTCCTCTTTGGCTCTTATTCGTGGGCCGAGGGCGAATGGATGGACAACTGGAAGGCGGACGCCGACGAGGCGGGCGTCAACGTCGTGGACTCCACCATCTGCTACGACGCGCCCGACGACGAGGGCGAGACCGCTTGCAAGGCCCTCGGAGCCGAGCTCGTGTAACGAACCCAGGGCCTCCAAGAGAGCCTGCATCAAAGCGCATCCCCATCCCTACAAAAGAGCGGGGCTGGATTCAAGTCCAGCCCCGCTCTTTTGTAACGGCAGTTACATCAACCGGCTACGAGATATTGCCCAAGAACGCCTTGGTGCGCTCGCTCTTGGGGTGGTCGAAGACCTCGCTCGGCGTACCCTCTTCTACAATGACGCCGCCGTCCATAAAGACGACGCGGTCGGCGACATCGCGGGCAAAGCCCATCTCGTGCGTCACGACGATCATGGTCATACCGTCGTGCGCCAGGTCGCGCATGACGCCCAGGACGTCGCGCACGAGCTCAGGGTCGAGCGCCGAGGTGGCCTCGTCAAAGAGCATGACGTGCGGGTTCATCGACAGGGCGCGGGCGATGGCAACGCGCTGCTGCTGGCCGCCCGAAAGCTGACTCGGCATAAAATCGATGCGCTCGGCAAGACCGACCTTGGTCAGCTCCTCGACGGCGATCTTCTCGGCCTCTTCCTTGCTGCGCTTGAGCACCTTTTGTTGCGCAAGCATGACGTTCTTTTTGACCGACAAGTGCGGGAACAGGTTGAACTGCTGAAAGACCATGCCCAGGTGCGTACGCACTTTGTTGAGGTCGACACCCTTGGCGCACACATCCACGCCCTCAACGATAATCGAGCCGCTCGTGGGATGCTCCAGACGATTGATGCAGCGAAGCATCGTCGACTTGCCCGAGCCCGAGGGGCCCAAGACCACAACGACCTCACCCTTGTGCACATCCAGATCGATATCGCGCAGGACCACGTTGTCGCCAAAGGCCTTCTGGAGGTTCTTGATACTGACGACGACCTCGTTCGAGTTATTGGTTTCGCTCATGATAGGACCTCCTTACAGACCGGCGATGTGATCGGCGGGCGTCGCGACAACCTGTCCGGCGCTCTTGGCGGGACGCTTCTTCTTGGTCTCGGCCGTGCCCAAAAGCTTCGCCTCAAGACCGCTCACCGAGCGAGCGAGCGGCAGGGTGATGACCAGATAGAACAGGGCGGCAACCACGTACGGTGTAATGGAGCCCGTCGTGGCCACGATGGTACGGGCGTTCATGACGATCTCGACCACACCCACGGCGGCAAGCAGCGACGTATCCTTGTAAAGCAAGATAAACTCGCTGGTCAGCGTAGGCAGGACATTACGGAACGTCTGCGGAATCATGACATAGAGCAGCGTCTGGAACGCGTTCATGCCCAGCGAACGCGCAGCCTCGTTTTGGCCCTTGGGGATCGACTGAATACCGGCGCGGAAGATCTCACACAGATAGGCAGACGAATTCATGGCCATGACGATAACGCCCAAGACATAGTCGTCCACCTTGACGCCGGCCAACGGCAGACCGAAGAACGCGATATAGATCTGCAGGAACGCCGGCGTACCGCGGATGATATTCACATAGATGCCGGCAAGGCAACGCAGGATGCGCGACTTGGATATGCGCATGAGCGACAGGGCAAAGCCAAAGGGAATTGCCAGCGGAAACGCCACAAGCACGATCGAGAGCGACATAAGGAAGCCCTTAAAGACGATCGGCAGGCTTTGGACCAAAATGACCGGGTTCAAGAACAGGCGCAGGAACATATTGGAGTTCCAGGCCTCGACCCACGGCTGCTCCTTAAGATCGGCCAGGAAGTTATCGAAGGCCGTCACGCCCTTGATCTCGACGGAAGGAATTTTTGAAATCTTCTTGGTCGAACCGTCGGCGAGCGTATAGGTGCCGCTAAAGGCCTCATCGCCGCCCTCGACGGGGAAGGTCACGCCGTAAACCTCGACACGGAAAAAGCCGCCGGCAGGCGCCGTCTCGCCAAAGTCGATCTTGAGCGTCTGGCCGTCAGCCTTGCACGTGGGCTTCATGGGCGTACGATCCATGAGGTCCTCGCCCGAGAGCATCGTCAATCGCGTGTCATCGGTACCAAACGTCGTGCCGTCGACAAACGTCAGCGAAAGACCGCTCAGCTCCTCGTCGGCATCGGCCTGAACTTCCCAAGTGATGCGCGTCTCGGTGCCGCCGACCACATCGCTACCCGAACCGGTATTGGGTCGGGCGGTAATCTTTGCGGTCTCAAGCGCCTGGGCGGTCGTGGGCACGCAGGCCCCCGCGCATACCAGGGCGAGCGCCACAGCCAGGGCACAGGCCAGCTTTTGGAGCATCGAGGGCAGTGGAAAACGCTGCTCCGCAGCCCCTTTGTTCAGTCGAGACAAGGTGGCTCCTATCGTAGAAGTTGCCGGCAAAACGAGACGGAAACGCTCTCCGTCAAGAGAAGCGCAAAGGCCCTTTCCGCCAAAACGGAAAGGGCCCGCGCGCAATCAAGTAGTTATTTTACTTGATATTGTACTTAGCCATGAGGGCGTCGACGGTACCGTCGTCGGTCAGGTCCTTGATAGCCTGGTTGATGTCGTCCTTGAGCTTGGTGTTGCCCTGGTTGATGGCGATGGCGTACTCCTCGCCGGTGCTGATCTGCTTGATGGTCTGGCAGGTGTTGAACTGCTCGGCGGTCAGCTGGCTCGCAACGGAGCGGTTGGTGACTACGGCGTCGCCCTTATCGGACTGCAGGGCGCTGAAGCACTCGGTGGCGTCCTTGTAGGGGACGATCTTGGCCTTGGGGAAGTTCTCCTGGGCAAAGGCCTCGGCGGTCGAGCCAGACTGGACGATGATGGTAGCGTCGGCGTTGTTGAGCTTCTCGCTGTAGTTGTCGGCCGTGATGTCGGTGTTATCGACCTTGGTCACGATAGCCTGATCGTCCATGTAGTAGGAATCAGAGAAAGTGACTTCCTTCTCACGCTCGGGCGTGTCGGTGATAGCCGCGATGGAAACGTCATACTTGGCGCCCGAAGCGACGCCCGGAACCAGCGTGTCAAAGTCATTGTTGACGTACTCGACATCCAGACCCAGCTTGTCACCGATAGCCTTGATGAGCTCAAGGTCAAAGCCCTGGTAGTCGCCGTTGTCATCCTTGTACTCAAACGGCGCGTACTCGGCAGAGGTGCCGACGGTCAGCGTGCCGTCCTTGACGAGCGCGTACTCCTTGGAGCCGTCGACCTTCTCGACCTTAGCGTCGTCAGAGCTGCTGGAACCGGCATCAGAACCAGAGGTGGCGTTGGACGAACCGCAGCCCGTCAGAGCAAGGGCGAGTGCCATAGCACCCGTGGCGGCAAATGCGCCAAGCTTCTTCAGCTTCATAATCAGTCTCCTTCCGGTGACCTCGTTTGATTCAGAGGTCTGCAAAAACTGTTGGCTATTATGCACCCGGAATTACGAATCTGCAATGAGAAAACTGATTGAAACAAACCCATAACGTGAATGGAATACTCTACTTTGTGACAGTCATTACTGCTGCAATGACCTTAATAGTCTAATTTCAGCTGCATAACCTGCAAGTTCGTTCGGAGTCTCCAAAATAAACGGCAGCGAACGCAAGTGGCCATTCGATACAATATTCTGCATAGCCTGCATACCGCCGCCAAACTCTTCACTACCCAGATAGCCTTTACCGATGCATTCGTGGCGGTCCTTATGGGCGCCACAAGGGTTCTTCGAATCGTTGATGTGTACGGCATGCAAGCGATCGATACCCACCACGCGGTCGAACTCGTCGAGTACGCCGTCCAGATCATGGATGATGTCGTAGCCGGCATCGCTCACATGGCAGGTGTCCAAACAAACGCCCAGCTTATCGGACAGCTCTGGGCACTTGGCGGCAACGCCCTCGATAATGCACGCCAGCTCCTCAAAGCTGCGGCCCACCTCGGTACCCTTGCCGGCCATGGTCTCGAGCAGCACCGTCGTCTGCTGGCCCTCAAACATCACCTGGCACAGGGTGTCGACAATCATCTGAATGCCGGCGTCGGAGCCCTGCCCCACATGCGCACCGGGATGGAAGTTGTAGTAGTTGCCGGGCAGCGCCTCCATGCGCCGCAGGTCCTCTGCCATGGCCTCCAGGGCAAACTCGCGCGCCCGCTCTTTGGCTGAGCAGGGGTTATAGGTATACGGGGCATGAGCCACGAGCGGGCCAAAGTCGTTTTGCTCCATAAGCTCGCGCAGGGCCGCCACGTCATCCATGTCAAGGTCTTTCGCCTTGCCGCCGCGCGGGTTGCGCGTAAAGAATGCAAAGGTATTGGCGCCAATGGACAACGCTGTCTCCCCCATTGCCCGATAGCCCTTCGTCGTCGAAAGATGGCACCCGATCGTCAGCATCTCCAGCTCCCTCCTCATCAGTTGCGGAAAAATACGGTCTATTGGTGCCTTATTTTGCGCAAACAGACCGTATTCCACCGCAAGTTATAAAAGGGGCATCAAGAGCAAAGGCCTCCAGGCATTCCAAGCGCTGGCGCCATGCCCCCACGCCCTAAAGTTTCAAGCGAATCGCATCGATGATGTGCGCACAGCGCTGTGTGGCGGCTAGGCACATGATGGGGCTTTCGAGTTTCCCCGCCTGAATGAGCTGCGTCGCATGCGACGCCTCACCGTAAAAATCATCGACTTCAAATGGTGCATCGATTTCGAGTACTCGACCGTCGGAATACTTCACATGAGCGAGCTCGGGGCGATGGAGCCGCTCGATTTCCAACGAGCCCCGCTCACAGGCAATCGTTAAGCGGCTTTCATATGTTGCTTCGCCGTCGCACACCATATGAATGGGTATACCGCCGACGCTCATATGGATCTCGTCGGCCCAATCGACGCGACCGCCCGATACGTCACGCCAGCGAACTTCACGGGACGAAACCTCGCAAGCGCCCGCGAGCAAATCCTCAAACCAACCGACCGCATAGCAGCCCATGTCATATAGACAGCCGCCCTGCAACGGATCAAGCAGATAGCCCGAAGGAGACTCGCCGTAATCGAGCTTTTGCACGCTTTCAATCGAGACAATACGGCCAAGCTCACCCGACGCAAACAAGTCCTTCACGCGAGTGCGCATCGGGCAAAACCGATTCTTCATCGCCTCCATAAACAGCACGCCGCACTCGCGAGAGGTGGAGGCAATCGAGAAAGCCTCTTCCTCACTCAAAACGGCCGGCTTTTCGCACAGCACGGCCTTTCCGGCACGCAGCGCGCGACAGGCCCAACGCGTATGCATGCCATGCGGAAGAGCCAAGTAGATTGCGTCGACATCGGGGTCGGCAATCAGCGCGTCATAAGCCGCATCGCCGTTATCGTCGACCGAGGCATAGCCATGGGCAGCATCGATCGAAAACGCTTGGCAAAATTCCTCGACATGTGCAGGAGTGCGGCCGGCCGCAGTCACCAGCCGTGCCCCGTCGACCTTCTTGAGCGACGAAGCAAATCGATGAGAGATGTGTCCAGCGCCCAAAACGCCCCAACAAACCTCACGCAAATCATCACATGAATCCCGATGACCCACGACAGCCCCCTTCAGTTGCGGTGAAATAGTTCCTGTTTGGCCCCTATTCTGCCGCAAACAGGAACTATTCCACCGCAAGTTATAAAAGGGTCATGAGGAGCGCGTTTTGCCGAAGGCCTTAAGCACCGCCGTCACGGGACCAGGCTGGAAACGTCGGCGCACATCGTCGAGACGCTCGGGAATATCGATGTGCTGTGGGCAGTGGCGCGCGCATTTGCCGCACTTGACGCAATTGCTCACGAGCTTGGGCTCGCTCGTGCGCACCGCACTCGCCGTAAAGTATTGCGACAGCCCCGTAAACCAGCTGTGCGCATAGCTCGCGTTGTAGGCGGCAAAGCAGCCGGGAATGTTGATACCCTTGGGGCATGGCATGCAGTAGCCGCATCCCGTGCAGGGCACACGGTTCGATTTCTCAAACTCCATCAACACGCGCGCAATCGTGTCGAGCTGGTTGGCAGTCATCGAATTCGGCAACGCGAGGTCTGCCAGTGACGAATTCTCATCCACCTGCGCGATATCGGTCATACCCGAAAGCAGCATCGTCACCTGAGGATGATTCCACACCCACGAAAGACCCCAGGCGGCAGGAGTGCGCAAATGCGGGTCACGGGCACTATCGAGGACAGCGCGGGCCCGTGGCGGCAGCTTGCCCGCTAAACGCCCGCCCAGCAGCGGCTCCATCACAAACACCGCGAGCCCGCGCTCCGCAGCCGCCATGAGTCCTGCCGTTCCCGCTTGGTAACGCTCGCCGGCATAGTTGTACTGTATCTGGCAAAAATCCCAGTCATATGCGTCAAGCATCGTCAGGAAATCCACCGCGCTGCCGTGGTACGAAAAACCAATCTGGCGAATGCGCCCCGCCGCCTTTTGACACGCGATCCAGTCCTCAATGCCCAACGCCACCACACGTTCCCACTGGGCGGGCGAGGTAATGTTATGCATGAGGTAATAGTCGATATGGTCGGTCCGCAGGCGCCGCAGTTGCTCATCGAAGAACCGGTCGAAATCCTCCGCGCACTTGCACGAAGCATGCGGCAACTTGGTCGCCAGCAACACCCGGTCACGCAGCCCCAAGCGCTCAAGCGAGGCGCCCACGCACGCCTCGTTACCGGGATAGAGATACGCGGTGTCCAGATAATTAATCCCCTGCTCCACCGCACGGGAAATGATGGCATCGGCTGTCTTCGCATCCGGACGTCCCGGCGCACCGGGAAACCTCATGCAGCCCAGACCCAACGCCGAGATACGGTTGCCGCTTTTGGGGTCAACGCGATATTGCACGGCCCCTCCCTTCGCCATCAGCGCCCCGGCAAGGCGAAACACAATGGTCACGCAGCCGAAACATCGTGGAATCGCAATCGAGAACGTATCGTAACGCAGCAGAAATCGAGCTGTCACGGCACCGCTTTAACATCAGCAAAAAGCCCGATGAAAGGAGCCGGGCATGACCACGCGCATGTCTTTGCGGTCTGCCCTGCAGCGTAGCGTCCAGGCAAACGTTTCTTTTTTATAACAGCCGCCCCGCGCACCCACCAATCACCCTGGCAGCATACAATCCATCAGGCGCCCCTTACGCGGGCGCCTTTTACATGGGGAGATGATTCACATGCAGATCAACAAGGTCGCCTTTATCGGCAAGGGCGGCGTCGGCCTGCTCTACGGCAGCATGATCGCCCGGGCGCTCGGCAACGACGCCGTCGAATACATCATGGATGACACCCGTTTTGAGCGTCACGCGGGCGATGCGCTCACTGTCAACGGCAAGCCCTGCGATCTCACGTCCGTCCGCGCCAGCGAGGCGACGCCCGCCGATCTGGTCATCCTGACAGTCAAGACCACCGGTCTCGACCAAGCACTCAAGACTATGGAGCGCGTCGTGGGACCCAACACGCTCATCGCCTCGCTATGCAACGGCATTACGAGCGAGCAAAAGATTGCCGAACGCTTTGGCTGGGAGCATACCGTTCTTGGTATCTGCCAGGGCATGGACGCCGTGTTCCTCAACGGCGCGCTCACCTTTACCAATGCGGGCGAGATCCGCTTTGGCGCGGCGGCCGGCACGGACCCCGCGACCGTCGCCGCTATCGACGGGCTCTACACGCGCTGCGGCATCGCCCATACCGTCGAGCGCGATATTGCGCACCGCATGTGGGCCAAACTCATGCTCAACGACGGCATCAACCAGACCTGCATGGCCTACGACGGGACCTACGGAAGCGCCACGGAGCCGGGCTCCGAGCAGCGCCGCTGTTTTGTCTCCGCCATGCGCGAGACGCTTGCGGTTGCCAACGCCGAGGGCGTTGAGCTGACCGAAGCAGACCTGACGCAAATGGTGCACCTCATCGAGGGAATCGACCCCGCCGGTATGCCCTCAATGGCTCAGGACCGCATCGCGCAGCGCAAAACAGAGGTCGAGGAGTTCGCGGGCACCGTCCGCCGCCTCGCGGCCAAGCACGATATCCAGGTTCCGCAGAACGAATGGCTCTATCAGCGCATTCGCGATATCGAGAAAAGCTGGTAGCGCCAACGCGCCGCATTCAACAGCCTTAACAGCAAAACCGCCGCAAGGGAACCTTTCCCCTGCGGCGGCCTTCATCTTCGTCTATGACCGGCGGTCAATCTCACAACAGCTAGCGTTGCGACTCCGGAACCTCGTCCTCATCGTCGCGACAAAGGACAACACCGGCGCTTCCCAGCAGCGTGTCCGCGATCAGCACGCCGACCACGATAGGAGCAGCCCCGCATGTCCCCTGCATGCCCGCGACGAGCGCGGCCGTGGGACCAAGGCAGCCAAGCATCAACGCGACGGCGGCAACGGTAATATCTCGAGCATTCACAAGACCACTTCCTCCAAGAGAAAGACCTTATTTCTCAAGAACCAGTGTGCTCCGCATCCATTCGCCCAGCGTACCGCCACGGTAAGGGCTCTGTTAACTCAAACGCATACATAGAACGGACGTCCTTACGTTGCCCTAAAGCTCGGTAAAGACGCCCGTCCGCCAAATATCCGTGATGCAGAAAAATTACCAACCGGTGTAGTAGTCGGTGGTTCCGGCAGCGCAGCCGGAGTCATAGACCTTGCAATCACCCTTGGAGCCCGTAAAGGTCGAGCCCTGGGCCATATCGCCCGCGGCAACAACGTAATAGCCGTCGGAATCGCGCCAGAAGCCCTCAGAATCCTGAGTCCATTCGCCCGTGCGATAGTGATAAAGCACATTGCTGCTGTAATAGGTCTCGCGGCGCCCGTTGTAGTTATTGACACCCGCAGAGCGCGTCAGGCCCGATCCGTTCGCGTAGGACGCGGCAGACGCGTAAGGCGGAGTGTAACCGGCGTTGTAGTACGAAGCCTGGGCGGCCTCGGCAGCCTCCGCCTCGGCGGCAGCCTCGAGCGCTTCGCACTTGGCATCCTCAAGCGCAGCGCGCAGCTCATCGAGCTCGGTCGACTTGGCGTCGACCTCCCCCATCGTCAACAGGCTACCCGCACCGTCGATGCAACCCTGCAGCACAGCGCGCTCGTCATCGGTGGCATAGTCGCCATACATATTCATGATGATCTGAGCGCGCATCTCCAGGGAATCGCGCTTGGCCTCCATCGAGGCGTTCCACTCCTGCATGGAACCATAACCATCGCCACGATAGTCAACGGGCTGCACCAGCGTCGTCTCGGACGGAGTAGATCCAACCGTATCGGACAGTGTTGCGGCGTGGGCATCAGTTGCACCGGCGCCCGCCAAAAGTGCCACGGTCAGAGCGGCGGAAAGGGCGGCGGTTTTCGGTTTTCGTGAATCAATCCTCATGTAGCTGGAAACCTCCGTAGTGCGTTTTTGCTGCGTTTGAGCTGCGTGTGATTCGATCGCGCTGCATAGTACCCCGAGCAAATCGCGACCTGCGGTTTTACTTAAAAGGCGCACGTCAATTGCGTAAAACTCACATCCTCTCAACAGGAGTTTTCCACAACTCGAATGCATAAAGCGTGTCAAAAACCCTGTTTTTGCACCCTCTCTATGCAAATAAGGCGCCTGTGCAACCATTGTTCGCACAGGCGCCTTGAGCAGGCATTTTATGCAGTTATACCTATCGAGTCGCAAGGGGTCCTTGCACAAGTCGCCTTACTCGTCCAGCGCGGCGAAGGCCTGCTTCAGATCGCAAATGATATCCTCGGCGTTCTCGGTACCGATGGAAAGACGGATCGTGGAGGGCGTGATGTTCTGCTCGGCGAGCTCCTCGGCAGAGAGCTGGGAGTGCGTGGTGGTAGCCGGGTGCACGACGAGCGACTTGACGTCGGCCACGTTGGCGAGCAGCGAGAACACCTGCAGATGATCGATGAACTTCCAAGCTGCCTCCTGGCCACCCTTAATCTCAAAGGTAAAGATCGAGGCACCGCCGTTGGGGAAGTACTTCTGATAGAGCTCGTGATCGGGGTGCTCAGACAGGCTCGGGTGGTTCACCTTGACGACATGGCAATCACCAGTCAGGAACTCAACGACCTTCTTGGTGTTCTCGACATGACGGTCAACGCGCAGCGACAGAGTCTCGGTGCCCTGGAGCAGGATCCAAGCGTTGAACGGGCTGATGCAGGCGCCCTCGTCACGCAGCAGGATGGCGCGGACATAGGTTGCGAAGGCGGCGGGACCGGCAGCCTCGGCAAACGAGACGCCATGGTAGGAGGGGTTGGGCTCGGCGATCTGCGCATACTTGCCGCTCGCCTTCCAATCGAAGTTACCGCCGTCGACGATCACACCGCCCAGCGAGGTGCCGTGACCACCGATAAACTTGGTCGCGGAGTGAACGACAATGTTGGCACCATGCTCCAGCGGACGGAACAGATACGGGGTGCCGAAGGTGTTGTCGACGACAACCGGCAGACCGTGCTTCTTGGCGATTTCGGAGATGGCGTCGATGTTGGGGATGTCGGAGTTGGGGTTGCCGAGCGTCTCGAGATAGATGACCGTGGTGTTGTCCTTGATGGCGCCCTCAACCTCTTCCAGGTTATGGGCATCGACAAACGTGGTCTCGACGCCAAACTGGGAGAGCGTATGCTCCAGCAGGTTGTAGGAGCCACCGTAGATGGTCTTCTGAGCCACCACGTGGTCACCGGCCTGGGCAAGAGCCTGCAGGGTATAGGTGATGGCAGCGGCGCCAGAGGCGACGGCGAGGCCAGCAACGCCGCCCTCGAGTGCGGCGATACGGTCCTCGAAGACGCCCTGGGTAGAGTTGGTCAGACGGCCGTAAATGTTACCGGCGTCGGCAAGACCAAAGCGGTCGGCGGCGTGCTGGGAGTTGCGGAACACATAGCTCGTGGTCTGGTAGATAGGCACGGCGCGGGAATCGGATGCGGGATCGGCGCTCTCCTGGCCAACGTGCAGCTGCAGGGTGTCGAAACCAAAGGTGTGCTCGGGGTTGTTGATGAACTGGCTCATGATGATCTCCTTGATCGAACAAAAGTAATAAGAGTAAGAGAAGTGAGTCGCTGTCTCCTGATCACGCCGACGGGCGCAAACAGGAGCCCGGCATTCGTCTTGGTAAGCAATTCATATGCGGGCCTCCTTTCGCATCCCGGTTCCGTAGTTGGCTTAATTACCTACCGTCTTTGTGTGTTTTGAATAGTACGAGCATTGTTTTCCTCGGTCAATCACTTTAAAGCGCTAGCTTGTTATCGGTTTTATAGATAACACTCGAAAGGACGGGCGCCGATGACCCTCCAACAGCTTCGCTTTTTGATCGCCGTGGCAGAGTCCGGTTCGATCAACGCCGCAGCCCAGCGCCTCTATACGGCACAGTCCAATATCTCCAATGCCGTCAAAAGCCTGGAGCAGGAACTTCATATCGAAATCTTTACGCGCTCCAGCCGCGGTGTTGCACTCACCAACGACGGCACCGAGCTTTTGGGTTATGCACGCCAGGTCGTAGAGCAGGCCGACATGCTCGAGGCCCGCTACGAGGACGGCGGTACCCCGCAAGCCCGCCTCGCCATTTCCGCCCAACACTACGCCTTTTCGGTCGAGGCCTTTGTCAACGTAGTCGAGCGCTGCCGCGACAGCAAGTTCGAGTTCATCATGCGCGAGACCACCACAGCGCAGATTATCGACGACGTGCGCGCGTTTCGCAGCGATATCGGCATCCTCTATCTGGATGACTTTAATACCCGTGTCTTGCAGAAGGCCTTTACCGATGCCCGAGCGAGCTTTCATCCCCTCTTTGATGCAAAAGTCCACGTGTTCGTCAGCGAACGCCACCCGCTCGCACGCCGTTCGCAGCTGTCCCTTGCCGACCTCACGCCCTATACGCGCTACAGCTTTGAGCAAGGCACCTCGAACTCCTTCTATTACGCCGAGGAACCGTTTAGCTATATTCCCTGCAACCGCAATATCCGCGTATCCGACCGCGGGACGCTCACCAACCTGCTTATCACCTCGAACGGCTATGCGCTGTCGACCGGCGTACTCTCCAGCGAAATGCAGTGGGGCATGGCCTCGATCCCCCTGGCAGACGCCCCGACGATGCATGTGGGCTACATCATGCATGACGACCGCAAGCCCTCTCCCCTCTTGCAGCAATACCTCGACGAGCTCAACCGCATCATCCATGCCAACCAACTGTCGGAAGACGGGGTAGAAATCGTAGATTGCTAGCCCCCGGCGGGCATGGCGCTACAATGGTCACTCACGCGAAACGTACCCAACGAAAGGAACCATGTGAAGGTCATCATCTATACCGACGGCTCGGCCCGATCAAATCCGGGACGCGGCGGCTACGGCGCCGTGCTCAAATACACCAACCCCGCCGGCAAGACCTTCACCTCTGAGCTTTCGCGCGGCTACGCCAAGACCACCAACAACCGCATGGAGCTCATGGCCGTTATCGTGGCACTCGAGGCGCTCAACCGCCCCTGCGACGTCGAAGTCCATTCCGATTCGCAGTACGTCGTTAACGCCTTCAACAAGCACTGGATTGACGGATGGAAAAAACGCGGCTGGAAGACCGCCAACAAGCAGCCCGTCAAGAACCGCGATCTGTGGGAGCGCCTACTCACCGCAAAGAGCAAGCACAAGGTTGAGTTCATCTGGGTTAAGGGTCACGCCGGCCATGAGCTCAACGAGCGCTGCGACGAGCTCGCCACCACGGCGGCCGACGGCAGCAACCTCGATATCGACACCGGCTTTAACGAGAGCGACCTGTAACGGCGTTTTCGTACGCTATTTCCTGCCCCTTCGCGCTACACTCATCCTGTAAACCGAACGGCACGAGGGGGATACATGCTGCGTATAGCGACCATCGGCACATCCATGATTACCGACGACTTTATCCAGGTCGTCAACGCCAACGACCAAGCCGCGTTTGTGGGCACGCTCTCGCGCGATGCCAATCGCGGTGCTGCCTTTACCGCCGAGCGCGGTGGCGAGCGAAACTTTACTTCACTCGATGAGCTCGCGGCAGCCGCCGACGTCGACGCCGTCTATATCGGCAGCCCCAACGCACTTCACTACGAGCAGGCCCTTGCCTGCATCGCCGGTGGCAAGCACGTCATCGTCGAGAAGCCCTTCTGCGCCACCGAGGCGCAAGCGCTGGAAGTCTTCCGCGCTGCCGAGGCAGCAGGTGTCGTGGCCCTCGAGGCCATGCGTCCCCTCCACGATCCCGCCTTCCACGCCATCGAGGACGCCCTGGGTGAGATCGCCCCCATCCGCCGCGCCTCATTGCGCTTTGGAAAATATTCCTCGCGCTACAACGAGATTCTCGCGGGACGCGCCACCAATATCTTCGACTGCAATATGGCCTCGGGTTCCCTCATGGATATTGGCGTCTACACCGTCGAGCCCATGGTCGAGATTTTCGGCATGCCCTCCGGCCTTACGAGCATGACCACCCTGCTCGATCCCACCACGCGACAGCTCACGCACGGCCCCATCGACGGCTGCGGTTCCATCCTCGCCAGCTACGGCGGTGGCCGTATCTCCGTCGAGCTCGCGCACTCCAAAATTACGAATGACCTGCTGCCCTCGCAGATCGAAGGCGAGCGTGGCACTATCCAGATCGACCATCTGTCCACGCCCCGCAACGTCCGCATCGACTATCGCGGCGACGTCGTACGCGGCTCGGCGACCGAGGCGCCGCGCGAACAGGGCGACAACGGCCGCGTGCTCGACCTGCCCAAATCGAGCAACACTATGGAATACGAACTCACAGACTTCATCACCGCCATCGGCGGCATCGATAACGTCAAGGAAGAGATTTGGGAGACCCCGGCGGGACGCCACGAGCTTGGCCACTACCGCGATGTCACGCTCGTCTCACTACGCATCATGGATGCCGTGCGCCAGCAAGCCGGCATTACCTTCCCGGCCGACGCAGGCAAGCAGGCATAGCGATGGGCCTCTTCGATACGTTCTTCTCCAGCGTCACCGGCGGCAGTCGAGAGCCTCAAAAACCATCAAACGTCGAGCTCGAGCTGCGCCGCAGGCTTACTGTGCTCGCAAGCGACGAGGCCACTCAAGACACTCCCCTGCGCTATTTCCTGCGCTGGGAGGGGCAAGTCCAAGGCGTTGGTTTTCGCTTTACCAACACCAACCTCGCGCAGGCACGCGCACTCACCGGCTGGGTGCGTAACATGGAAGACGGCTCAGTCGAGATGGAGATACAGGGAGCTCCGGCAAATATCCTATCTCATCTCGAGGCGCTTCATGCCTCCTACGAGCGCATGGGAACGCGTTTTCGCCTCGTAGACGCCCAGGCCCGAGCCCCACTTGCCAATGAAGACGGTTTCAGTCCTCATTATTAGTATTGTGTGCTAAATACGGTATCATTTACCTACGACCGTTAATAGAAAAGAGGCGAGGCGCATGGCGGTGCAAAGAAGGAATACCAGGCAGCGAAAGCTGGTTCTTGACGCCGTGCGCCAAAGCTATAACCATCCCACCGCCGACGAAATCTACAACGTCGTGCGCGCGCAGGATGACAAAATCAGCCGCGGTACGGTCTACCGCAATCTCAATCTCTTGGCCGACGCAGGCGAAATCCTCTCCATCAAGACGCCGGGCGGTAGCCGCTTCGATCGCACGATCGAGCCGCATGCGCATATCATCTGCACCTCGTGCAGCCGCGTCATCGACGTACCGCTCCCCTTCGATGCCCAGCTCGACGCCAAGGCGTCCGAGCAAATCGGCTGGCACGTCACGTCGCACTACACCATCTTCGAGGGTCTCTGCCCCGACTGCCGGTAGATGTTCGGGACATGCCTTAAAATCCACCTTTCCGCGCTTTGCAGCAAACAGTACATTTCTAGGCATGTCCCGAAAACCTACTCGGCGAGCAGGCGGCGCAGTTCTTCTTCGACCGTGTGCACGTAACGGACGCGATCGTTGATACCGCGCATGGTGGGGTTGCAGCTCTCCATCAGATAGGGATGGCCCACGACGTTGAGCATGTCGCGATCGTTCTCATTGTCGCCAAATGCCATCATCTCATCGGGCGAAATCCCCAGGACACGACCGTAATCGACAAGCGCGGAGCCCTTGCCCGAACCGAAACCGATAAGGTCCGTCCATGCGGTTCCTGACGTCATCACATCGACACGGTCGCCAAAGAGGCGCTCGAAATACTCCCGGGCCGCCGGATAATCCACCTCGGGCGTCTGGAAGCCAATCTTAATGACATCCTCGTCGATGTCCTCGGGACGGTCGACCACCGCCACATCGCAGTGGACCACATAGCGCAAATGGTCGACGAACGCATCGTTGCCGCTCATGGTGTAGATGTGCCCCTCACACGAAAGGGTCATGTCGGTATGGGGATACGCAACCACGGTATTCGCGATAACCATAGCAAGGCTACGCTCCATGGAACGCTTGACGACGGCACGCCCCTCGCTCATCACCAGGGTTCCGTTTTCGCATACATAGGCGAGCTCATCGGCCACCGGGGCAAACAGGTAGCGCAAGCTCGCATATTGACGGCCACTCGCCGGCATAAACACGATACCACGACGATGCAGCTCATCGATAAGCTCAAAGGCCTCGGAACGCAGCTCGCGCTCCCCCGGATGCAGCAACGTGCCGTCCAAATCGCATGCAATCAGTTTGATTCCCTCAAGACCCATATGCTTCACCCAAAGCCTAATATCAACAGCAAGACGGACCTTGATCGGTCGCCCCTCAAAGCCCGTCTTGCGCATACGCGCGCTTAGCCGCGCGCCTTTTTTACGATGGTAAAGTCGGGAGCCATGCTCACGACGACCTCCGCCGCACTCGACGCAAAGCGCCGGTCCGCATCGAGTTCACGGGTAACCAGCGAGAGCCGAACACCCTCGACACCCCGGAGCATGCGGCCCAAAACAGGCTGCACCGGCGTATACATGCGCACAGTATGCTCGTCCGAGTCGCCCCGGAAGAGCGGCGCATGCATGTTGCCGATCTCCCAGCACGAATGCGCGAGCGCAATCGGGTCCATGCGGTCAACTTCGACCAAATAAACCTCGGCGCTGCGCAGGCGTACGACAACCGCCACGGGCACCATGCCCGAACGGTCGATGACAAGCGCATCGCCATCGGCAAGGCGATCGCCATCGGCAGCGCCCAGCCGAATATCGACCGTACGCCCCAGCTCCGTCACGCCCACAAATGTGCGGGCATCGGCCTGGTCCCAATCGAGTAGTAGCTCATCGACCTCAAAGACACCGCCCAGCTCCCGGCGAAGCAAAAGCTCATAGGACGGATCGTTGAGATTTCCCAAGCATGTCGTCGAAACCAAGCGTTCAGGCATACTCTAACCCTCGACCTCAACGAGCTCGATATCAAAGTTGAGGTCCTTGCCGGCCAGCTCGTGGTTGGCGTCGAGCGTCACAGCCTCGGGCGTTACGTCGATGACCACGGCGGGAACGGGCATACCGCTCGGCGTGGACAGGAAAAGCTTCATGCCCTTCTCGATCTGCTCGATGTTGGGAACCTGTTCGGCCGGGAAGGTAATAACCATCTCGGGATTGTGCTCGCCGTAGGCATCGGCAGCAGGAATGTGCACGGTCTTCTTCTCGCCCACCTGCATGTCGACAACAGCGGCGTCGAAGCCCTTGATCATCTGACCGGCGCCGCAGGTGAACTCCAGCGGCTCGCCGCGATCGTAGGAGCTATCGAACTGCGTGCCGTCATCGAGCGTGCCGCGATAATGGGTCTTGACCTTCTTGCCCTGGTTGGACATGGTAACCTCCGTGATAAGGGCGGCGCACAACGCGGGCCGCCGTGAACATATGGCGCTAACTATACCCTAGTCATACAATTCAATGACAGTTTGCAAAGAAACGCTGCAACCGGAGGAACCATGGCATATCCCGTATTTGACCTACACTGCGACACCGCCGACCGAATCGGCTGGGCCACGCTCGATCTCGACCTGCGCTTTACCGCCGGCACCGACGGTTATTTCCCCGGCGACGAAACGCATCCGCAGGATTTCGACCTTATCGAGGGCAACGCCTGTGCCATCTCGCTCGCAAAGATCGGCAACACGCCGTGGGCACAGTGCTTCGCCACGTTTGTCCCCGACGAGATTCCCACCGCCCACGCCGCGCGCTTCCAGGCGCAAATCATGGCGCATATGAGCGGCCAGGCAATGCTCAACCACGACCGCATGGTCAACGTACGCAGCGCGGCAGACATTCGCCCCGCGCTCAAAGACGGCAAGGTCGCCTGCATCCACACCATCGAAAACGCCACGTTCTTTGCCGAGGACCCCGCGCTGATCGAGGTGCTCAAGAGCTTGGGCGTACTCATGTCATCGCTCAGCTGGAATGCGCAAGGACCGCTCGCGAGCGGACACGATACCCACGCCGGCCTCACCGCCGCCGGCATCGAGGCACTTACGCAGATGGAGCACGCCGGCATGGTGCTTGACGTCTCCCACCTCAACGATGAGTGCTTTGACGAGGTTGTCGCCCACGCCACACGTCCCTTCGTCGCCAGCCACTCCAACTCCCGTGCGGTTTGCGGCGTCAAACGCAACCTTACCGACGACCAGTTCCGCACCATTCGCGACATGGGCGGTATCGTCGGCCTCAACTACTGCAGCGAGTTCCTTTCCAACGACGCAACCGACAAGACCGCCGCAGACGTCACCTTCGACCAGCTGGCGGCACATATCGAGCACTGGCTCGACCTGGGCGGCGAGGACGTCATCGCGCTCGGCGGCGACTGGGACGGTGCCACGGTGCCCGCCTTCCTCTCCGATGCCAGCAAGATGCCCGAGTTCCAGAACATGCTCTCCAAGCACTTTGGCAAGACCGTGATGCAGAAGCTCTGCAGCGACAACGCGCTTGCCTTCTTTGAGCGTTATTAATTTCACATCCCTTGAGCGGGCCGGCATGCCGAACGGTCGACATGCCGGCCCGTCCCCAATCTGAAGGACCGCTTTTGACGCAGCAGTTTACGATTTCCGCATCCCGACCGGATGGGACGCCCATCCCCGTCATCGTTACCAAAAAGCGCGTCAAGAACTTCAACCTACGCGTCACATCGAGCGGTGAGGTCCACGCCAGTGCACCGCTCGGTGCCAGCCGCGAGCGTATCGAAGCGTTTGTGAAGCGCAACAGCGCCTGGATTATCAGCCGACTTGCCCAGCGCGAGCAACGTCAGGCGACGGCGCGAGAGCCGCTCAGTCCCTCGTCCATCATTGCGCTTTGGGGCAAACCCATCACCGTTCAGGATGCACTCGACCACAACTTTGAGCCACCCGCACCGCGACCCAAACAGGCCACCTTCGCAAGTTTTATGGGTACCGATAAATCGGATGAAAGCCCACAGACCAAGCGGCACGCAATCCTCGACGGCCTAACGTCCGATGAGCTCCAAGCCCACATCGACCAGCTCTATACGTCCGAAGTCACATCGGCGCTGCGCGATATGGTGCACGCATACGAAATCGCAATGGGTGTCGCCGTTTCTCGCGTTTCCGTACGCAGCATAAAAACGCGTTGGGGCTCATGCACTCCCAAATCCGGCGCCATTCGCATCGCACGCGAACTTGCCGCCTATCCCATCGAATGCCTCGACATGGTTGTCGCCCACGAGCTCGTCCACTTGCTCGAGCCAAGCCACAACCAGCGGTTCCACGTCCTGCTCGACACATACTGCCCCAACAATAGAGCACTGTCCCAGCGGCTCAAGCAGCCACCCATAGAGACATATTAGTACCGGTTAGCGCACGCGCTCGATCTCGACACCGCAGCTTGCCAGGGGAAGACCGACGGACGCCCAAGGCTTATCGAGCTTGATGCGCACACCAAGCAGCGAGGGATAACGGCGCAGCAGCATCTGGGCCGTACCCTCAGCTGCCGCCTCGATGAGCCTAAACGTATGCTCGCGCAGATAGCCATCGACATCGTGGCACACCGAGCCGTAGTCAATCGAGGCGTCCAGGTTATCGTGCTCCCCCGCAGCGCGCAGGTCGGCATAGAGCACCAAGGACACGATGAACTTCTGGCCCAGCGCGTTCTCCTCGGGATACACACCATGGTTGGCAAAAACCTCAAGCCCGTCAATGACAATACGGTCGGCATGGCGCAGATCGTCATAGCTCACGTGGGGCACCGCCGTTGCGGTGGATATTTCGCCCCTGCCACGGCGGGCGAGCTCGGCGCCTTCAGTCTTGGTTGCATTCTCGGGCAGCTTTTTGTTACTCATCGCGATCGTCTCCTTCGTTTAGAACCCCGACCGCGCAAACTAACTACACGCGAATCGACAGGTTCTTTTTATCATCGCTCCAGTTGCAAGCATTGCGCGCGGGGCATGCGAAGCAGGCGCGCGAGGCCTTGTCGGCCGCATAGAGCAGACGCTCAAGCGGTTGGCTGTTCACGCGCAGCTTTCGATGGCCCAGAATGGCCGTCTTAATGGCTGCGGCATCGGCCGGCTCAAACGCCACGTCATCGGGCATGCCGCCGAGAATTGCATCAGCGACGCGCTCGCTTGCAACATCATGGGATATACCCGATTCATACTGTTCATCTTTGCCGATATCGTGAAGAAGTGCCGTGGCGTAGATGACCTCGCGGTCAAATTCGAGCTGCTCCTCGAGATTCTTGATCCACATAATGCGAGCGACATCGAGCAGATGGTCAATACCGTGGCGGCAGAAGATGCGCCCCGATTCCAACTGCGCAATGTTGCCCAGGTGCCGCCGAAACAGCCCGTTGGCACAAATGTAATCAATGCGAGGCATGGCACCAAAGGGGGCCAGGCCCGAAGCCATGAAGCCGCGACGCGACGTCCCCTCATCGGTCTTCGATGTAAAGTCGTTGACGACCCTCATGCTATCGGCCCAGCATCCTAAAGAACCGCTCCTCGAGCGCGGGATCGGTCTCAAAGACGCCGCGGCGAGCGAGCGTCACGGTCTTGGTGCCGGGCTTTTGCACGCCGCGCATGGTCATGCACATATGCTCAGCCTCCATGAGCACAATCGCTCCCTGGGGAGCGAGATAATCCATGAGAGCGTCGGCAACCTGCGCACACAGCTGCTCCTGCAGCTGCAGACGACGGGCATAGACTTCAACCGTGCGAGCGAGCTTAGACAGACCCGCCACGCGACCGTTAGGGATATAGCCGATCGCAGCCTTGCCATAAAACGGCAGCAGATGATGCTCGCACAGCGAGTAAAACGTGATGTCGCGCTCGATAACCAAGTCGTTCGAGGCGACGGCAAAGGTTTTGGACAGGTGCTCTTCGGCACTCTGGTCCATACCGCCGGCGATCTCACCATACATACGGGCAACGCGCGCCGGGGTCTCCAGCAGGCCCTCACGAGTTGGGTCCTCGCCTATGCCCTCAAGCAACAGCTTAATGGCGGCCTCGACTTTTTCCTGATCGACCATCTGGGCCTCACTTTTCCGATTTTGCGTTCGCGCTATGGTACCACGCTCTTCGGCATCGACCACAAGCTACATAGTATGGGTCGAATAGACCGGATCATCACGCCAAAGTTCAACCGCATCACAAAGCACAACGCCCTCGCGCTCAGCACGGTCGCGCGTAGCGTTCATATCGATTACACGCTGGTTACTCGAGCCCCTAAAGCGCAATGAGATATCGTACAGATCCTGAACAAACGGGCCATCCACCAACATATCGAGGCAGGCAAGGATACGGTCCGTGACCTCGGTATGGTGACGACCACCCGGCATAAGCTCCTCGAGCACGTCGCCGGTAAAACACCAAATGGTCTTTCCTGACCCCGCAGGATAAGCGGCACGAACGCGCTCGACAAACTCAACGAGTCCCGCCTGATTCTCGGGCTCCATAGGTTCGCCGCCCAGAATCGTCAGGCCGTCAATAAAGGGATGATCGAGGCTCTCGATAATCTTGTCCTCGACGGCACGATCGAACGGCTCGCCCGCAGCAAAGTCCCACGCGACAGAGTTAAAGCAGTTCTTGCACCCACGACGGCACCCGCTCACAAACAGAGAAGTACGAACGCCTTCCCCATCAGCAATGTCGAAATACTTAATGTTCGCGTAGTTCATAGGTAAGTCTCCCGGGAGGTCGGGACATATCATCCCGTCCTCAAACATTCTCGGCCTTCGGCCTGCGAAACTGCGGGCGGGACGATATGTCCCGACCTCATGCAAAAGGCAACTCAATGAACGAAACGAACATCGAGTATAGGGTTCGAGGTCCAATAAAAACTGGGTTGCAGCTCAACCGTCATCGCAAGCAAAGCGTTGCTGCAAGTCAACTCATTTCCACTAAGAACTTCGAGGAGCGAGCAGACCGCATGCTGCATCTCAGCTACGTCAACTTGGCCGCCCCGTAGCGAGGCCCCGGACCTTTGCTCGATATAAGTTCCGCACGAACAGGAGGCGCCAGTGGCGCCTCCGTCGTGAGCCAGGACTGTCCGAAATAGCGAGTAAAGGTCCGGGGCCTCGCTACGGGGCGGCCTGGGATGGTTATTAGAGATGCAGCACGCGGTCGCGGATCTCCTCGGTTCGACCCTGGTTCCAGAACTGGGTACCGATGTAGCCGCACGTACGACGGGCGACGTTCATCTTCTCCTGATCGCGGTTGCCGCAGTTGGGGCACTCCCACACCAGCTTGCCGTCATCCTCGACAATCTTGATCTCGCCGTCGTAACCGCACACCTGGCAATAATCGCTCTTGGTGTTGAGCTCGGCGTACATGATGTTGTCGTAGATGTACTGCATCACGCGAATGACAGCCTTGAGGTTGTCCTGCATGTTGGGAACTTCGACGTAGGAGATGGCGCCGCCCGGCGAAAGCTGCTGGAACATACCCTCGAACTTGAGCTTGTCGAATGCGTCGATCTCCTCGGACACGTGGACGTGGTAGCTGTTGGTGATGTAGCCCTTGTCCGTCACGCCCGGGATGATGCCAAAACGACGCTGCAGGCACTTGGCGAACTTGTAGGTCGTCGACTCAAGCGGGGTACCGTACAGCGAGAAGTCAATATCGCTTTCGGCCTTCCACTCCGCGCACTTGTCGTTCATGCGCTGCATGACGGCCATGGCAAAGGGCGTGCCCTCCTTCTCGGTGTGGCTGTGGCCCGTCATGTACTTGACGCACTCATACAGGCCGGCATAACCCAGACTAATGGTGGAGTAACCGCCCACGAGCAGCTTGTCGATCGTCTCGCCCTTCTTCAGGCGGGCGAGGGCACCGTACTGCCAAAGAATCGGTGCGGCATCCGAAAGCGTACCCATCAGACGCTCATGACGGCACAGTAGGGCGCGGTGGCATAGCTCAAGGCGCTCGTCGAAGATCTTCCAGAACTTGTCCATGTCCTGGTGCGAGCTCAGCGCGACATCAGGCAGGTTAATGGTCACAACGCCCTGGTTAAAGCGGCCATAGTACTTAGGCTTGGTCGGGTCATAGTTCAGCGCGTTGGCGACATTGTTAAAGCCGTTGCCCGAACGGTCGGGCGTCAGGAAACTACGGCAACCCATGCAGGTGTAGCAATCGCCATTGCCGGCGGTCTCGCCCTTCGACAGCTTCAGCTCGCGCATCTTCTTCTCGGAGATGTAGTCGGGCACCATGCGCTTGGCGGTGCACTTCGCAGCCAGCTGAGTCAGGTAGAAGTACGGGGAATCCTCGTAAACGTTATCGTCCTCGAGCACATAGATAAGCTTGGGGAACGCCGGGGTGATCCACACGCCGGCCTCGTTCTTAACGCCCTCATAGCGCTGACGGAGCGTCTCCTCCACGATCATGGCAAGGTCATGCTTCTCCTGGGGCGTACGGGCCTCATTGAGATACATAAAGACCGTCACGAACGGCGCCTGGCCGTTGGTGGTCATAAGGGTCACGACCTGATACTGAATCGTCTGAACGCCGCGACGGATCTCGTCACGCAGACGGTCCTCAACAACCTCGCGGACCTTTTCGGGAGATGCGGAAACGCCGAGCTCCTCAAGCTCGCGAGCGACCTCGCCGCGAATCTTTTGACGGCTCACCTCGACGAACGGGGCAAGATGGGTCAGCGAAATCGACTGGCCTCCGTACTGGGAGGAAGCAACCTGGGCGATGATCTGCGTCGCGATGTTGCAGGCGGTCGAGAAGCTGTGCGGCTTCTCGATCAGCGTACCCGAGATAACAGTGCCGTTCTGGAGCATGTCCTCCAGGTTCACCAGGTCGCAGTTATGCATGTGCTGGGCAAAGTAGTCCGAATCATGGAAGTGAATCAGACCCTCATTGTGAGCATCCACAATCTCCTGGGGCAGCAGCACACGCTGGGTCAGGTCCTTGGAGATCTCGCCGGCCATGTAGTCACGCTGAACGGAATTGACGGTCGGGTTCTTGTTGGAGTTCTCCTGCTTGACCTCTTCGTTGTTGCACTCAATCAGCGACAGAATCTTGTCGTCGGTCGTGTTCTTCTGGCGCTTCAGGCTCTGAACATAGCGATAGATGATGTAATGGCGAGCGACCTCGTAGCAGTCGAGACGCATAATCTCGTCCTCGACCAGATCCTGAATCTCCTCGACCGACACGGTGTGGCCCGCGTTCTCGCATGCCTCGGCGACGTTTTGTGCCGCGTAAACCACCTGGCGGTCGGTAAGACGAGAGCTCTCCTCGACCTCCAAGTTTGCGGCGCGGATGGCATTGACAATCTTATCGATGTCAAAGACAACCTCGGTGCCGCTGCGCTTGATGATCTTCATCCTCTTGCCTCTTTCGCGTCGAAATCGTATTGCGCTTCAGAGCCAAACGATGCCCGGCAGGGCTTGCCCCTGTCTTGCGGCGCCGTCGCGCAATCTGTGTTTTCGAAAACCATAGGCCCTCATGCGGACAATCCTCGCAGCCAATCAAGGGGCTCGAAGATCCATCCAAATGGGGCGAATAAGGTCCTCGTTCTCTGTCCGCCATCTATCATACGACAAAGAGGCATCTATATCCTGTATTCTTTTTTTAGGTCAAACACAACATATAGTGTTTCAGCAGGTCAAAGCAATTAGTCATTTTGCAGACGCATTAATTATGAGGGGTTCTTGGCAAGTCGGTAAAACGTTACCAACACGGCTACCTGCATGGCAGTTATAAAACCCCCTTAGTCAAGCCGCTGACAAATCCTACCAAAACCAAGCCGCTCACGCCAAAAGAATCCAAAAGATTATGCTTGACCAACATGTTGCGGTCACGGTCGGCCAGGACGTATGCAACCTGCCGGCACCTCTACGGGGACCTTGGATCAATATTTGCTGGCATATTTGACGGCGTGCTTGGTAGCAAAACAAAACAGCTCAGAGGACATAGCCTCTGAGCTGCGAACATTTGGTGGGCGTTAGAAGATTTGAACTTCTGACCTCTTCCGTGTCAGGGAAGCGCTCTCCCCCTGAGCTAAACGCCCAAATGGAGCGGACAACGGGGCTCGAACCCGCGACCCCAACCTTGGCAAGGTTGTGCTCTACCAACTGAGCCATGTCCGCTTACGAGGATTAATCTTACGTGATGCCCGCATCCTATGCAAGAACTTTTTTTGAAAAGTTTTGCGACGCTCTCGCGAGGGCATCAGTCGTCACGAAAGGCGCGAACAAACGCAGGCTCGCAGCGAGATGCCCCTACATATCACCGAGCATGATCCAGGCAGAGCTGTCCTGCGCGAGCCTGCCGTCTGAAAGCGGTGATGAGGTGAGCAGGACCCTGCCCGCCGGCAGCTCCACGGGTGCTGCACCGAAGTTCGTCACACACGTCCAGCCGTTATCGCGGCGATAGGCGATGACGCCGCCCTCAGCGCCCTCGGCACCATCCGCAAGACCGGTGCGCCCGTCAAGATCGAGCCACGCAAGATCGTTGGCGCACCCGCGCAGCTTGCGCCGCAGCCAGAGGGCGTCACGATAGAGCGCAAGCATCGATGTCGGGTCCGCTTCTTCCTTATCGGCAGCATAATCGGAAAACCATGCAGGCTGCGGCAGATGGGGCGCCGCATCGGCGTCTGCCGGCGAAAACCCAAACGATCCGCCATGCGCGGGATCGTCCGCCGCCACCCACGGCAGGGGCACACGACAGCCGTCGCGCCCCTTCTCACGCTTCGGTCCGTGCGTATTGGTCGCAGTAGGGTCTTCGAGTGCAGCCCACGGGATATCAGCCACCTCAAAAAGGCCGAGCTCCTCACCCTGATACACGTATGCCGAGCCCGGAAGCGCCAGTTCAAGCAAAAGGGCCGCCCGCGCGCGGCGCTCGCCGAGTTCACGGTCCTCGTCATAAGACGACCCGTCGCGTAAGAGCCAGTCGAGCGCAATCTGGTGGTAGCGCGTCGCCTTGATTTGCGGCAGGGCATAGCGTGTCGCCACGCGCGGCACGTCGTGGTTGGAGAGTACCCAGGTCGAGGCGGAATCGGATTCGACGGCTGCCTTCAAGCCCTTCTCGATTGCAGTGTGCATGTCATCATAGGTCCAAGTGGCCTTGGCAAACTCAAAGTTGAATGTCTGGCCAAGCTCGCTGGGACGCGCGTAGAGATACTGGCGCTCGGGCAACACCCACGCCTCGGCAACGGCGCTGCGCGGCGGATTATAGCGGTCGAACACGCGGCGCCACTCGCGATAGATCTCGTGGACCTCATTGCGGTCCCACAGCGGATGGGTGCCGTCGTCAACCATGTCATCGCCCTCGGCGAGATGCCACCGGTCGAGGTCATCGCGGTCGAGATCCTTGGCGAGACCCTGCGCCACATCAATGCGAAAGCCGTCGACGCCTCGATCGCTCCAAAACGCCAGGACGTCGCAAAAGAGCGCGTGAACCTCAGGGCATGACCAGTCAAAGTCCGGCTGCTCGGGCGTAAACATGTGCAGATACCACTGACCGTCCGCAACACGCGTCCATGCGGGGCCGCCAAAGTTGGCATTCCAATTGGTGGGAGGCAGCTCGCCATGCTCGCCGCAACCATCGCGGAAGATATAACGGGCGCGCTCGGGAGATCCGGGGCCGTCGGCAAGAGCGGCTTTGAACCAGGGGTGCTGGTTGGATGAATGGTTGGGCACGATGTCGACGATGACCTTGATGCCGCGCGCGTGAGCCGCAGCGATCATGTCATCGAAGTCGTCAAGCGAGCCGAGACGTGGGTCGACATCGCAGTAGTCCGCCACATCATAGCCGCCATCGACAAGAGGCGATGGGTAAAACGGGCTCAGCCAGATGGCCTCGATACCCAGCCGCTCAAGATAGTCCATCTGCTGGGTAATGCCCGCGATATCGCCCAGACCCGAACCAGTCGAATCCTTAAACGAGCGCGGGTAGATCTGATAGATCGCAGCGTCGGACATCCATGAGCGCGAAGAAGACTTTTCTGTAGCCATGGGGCGTATCTCCCTTGCAACGAGGTTATGCGAGATGCCCACGATGATACGCCCAAAGCGGACATTCGCGGCAAACAACGCCACAGCCACGCCCCAAAACGCTCGCTCCCTCTCGGGTTCGAGCCCATGCAATGGATACAAAAAAGCCCGGCTACCGTAGTAGCCGGGCTGTTGCGTTTGGAGCGGACAACGGGGCTCGAACCCGCGACCCCAACCTTGGCAAGGTTGTGCTCTACCAACTGAGCCATGTCCGCATATGTAAAACAAAACGGGCGCCGGAGCGCCCGGATGTTGCCTGGAGGCGAAGCCCGGATTCGAACCGGGGGTAAAGGCTTTGCAGGCCTCTGCCTTACCACTTGGCCACTTCGCCGAAAAAGGACCGCCTAAACGGTCCGGAAATGCAATGGAGCGGACAACGGGGCTCGAACCCGCGACCCCAACCTTGGCAAGGTTGTGCTCTACCAACTGAGCCATGTCCGCT
>NZ_JBCOIG010000008.1:0-40975 GCF_040926405.1 Collinsella aerofaciens | reverse complement strand
GCTTGCGGGTTATTAATTTACGCGAGTTGTCCAAAAGACGCAAGTACTTTTTTCAAAAAACTTGTCTGCCGCATGTTCTTAGTAGCTAAACGCGCTAAAGCGATTGGCTAGGCACACGTTTCCAGCGCTCCGCTAAACAGCTTCACCATCTGCACGCGCGTGCCGGCGCCGTCCGTACGACGAGCAACCTCCACGTTATCGACGAGCATACGCATAAGCTTGATGCCACGGCCGCGCTCCTCAGATGCGACCGGTTCGCTCGTTTCATCGATAGAATAGCCGGCACCCCGATCAAGCACCTCAACCACAACGCGATCGCCATAGGCCTGAACCGTCAGGACGCACCCGATACCGCCCGCATGGTCATAGGCATTACCCAGCGCCTCCCCCGACGCCAATGCGACATCGTAGCGCTCGTCACGGCGCAACGGAAGCGATTCAAGGAGTTCGGCGATGCGATGTCGGTAGTATGGAAGATTCTCGATACCCTGACGGACCTCGACGCTCTTACTCCAGCGAGGCAGCTCCCCCACCGGAATGGCGGGAATAGACTCCCGTGCCGGCCCCGCGACATGAAGGATATCGACAAGACGAGCAATCTCCAAAAAGCGAACAACTTCACCTGATGCATTGACGAGCGAAAGCAGGCCTTCTCGCCTCATGAGCTCACGAGCGCGCGTAAGCAGGAATGCCAAGCCCGTCGAATCGATAAAGCTAACAGCCTGACAGTTGATGACAACACGACGCACGCCGCGGCCAATCAAAGCATCCAACCGCCGACGCAGCGCAGGCACCGTGGCGATGTCGATATCGCCTGGTGGCGTCAAAACCGCTATGTCATTCCACTCATTCATACGACCATGGTTCCCCAAAAAAGCCCACTCGATGCATTCGTTTCCCCAACCGTGCGGATTCAGCCCGCCCAGCGTCGTCTATGAACGACCCTGTAAAAACTCAAGGGACACCAATGCAATGTCATCGTCCAGCGCCGATTCGGTAAATCGGTCAAGCTCGCCCAAGACCTTGCTGCAGATTCCCGATACGCCCTCACCCGAGACAGAGAGCAGAAGGTCACGAAGGCGCTGCTCGCCAAAGAAAGCACCCGAGCGATCACGTGCTTCGATTGTTCCGTCGGTATACATAAATAGCATGTCACCAGGAGCGAACGTAAACACGCCCGTCTCGTACACCATGCTCTCAAAGGCACCGATCACGCCCGATTGGCACCCAAGGAGCTCCACTTCTCCGCCTCGGGCTTCACCGCCACCAAGCGGCGTCGACGACGGCCTAATGACCATAGTGGGAGGATGCCCCGCAGAGCAATAGGTTGCGCGACCCGCTTTAAGATCGATCTTGGCGATAAACGCCGTCACAAACGTCTCGACCCTCGAAAAGCCCATGAGCATGCTATTGAGTGAGCGTGCCATACGGGCAGGCCCCGCGCCCTCCCAGGCATAGGCCGTCAGCGCTGTCTTGACGAGCGCCGACATCGACGCCGCCTCAATCCCCTTGCCGGATACATCGCCCAAAATCATTACGGCACAATCGTCGGGAAGACGGACAAGCGTATAGAAGTCGCCGCCGACCAACGCAGAATTCGTTGCCGATAGATATACCGAATCGGTTGCAATGCCCGGAACGTCACCAAGCGAATTTCTCATGCCAATCTGAAGCGTCTGAGCGATATGACGCTCTTCGCGCTTTTGAGACTCGCCTTCATAGATCAGCTCAAAGTCATGCGCCAGATGCACCAGGTAGTCGTATTCAAGGTCGTCAATTGGTTCTTGGCTGCCATCCCGGAGCAGCAAAGCGCGCCTCGTCGGCCCCTTGGCGATATCAGCGGGAACGATCGCATCGTTGCTTCGTTTGCCATCCGCTTCCGAGTGGTAGTGCCCCGCTTCGATGCCGGAGTCGACATAAAGTCCCTGACACGGTAGGCCGTGGGCCCTCAACCATGCACCCATAGATGTGGATTCGTCCACACGTGTAAGGCGCACGTGCTTGAGATCGTCAGCGCTCGTCCCGCCCAACACCGATGTCTCAAACCCGTCGGGGGCTGCCCCAAGGCGCGCAGCTGGCGCCGTGACAGAAAAGAAGAGTGACTCCGGATCGTCCGGCAGCGCCACACGACTGCCGCCCTCAAAATCGATGACATAGGTTTCGAGGCCCGCATCATATTCCACGGGGCAGAAATGACAATTGAGCACCGTGCAGATTTCCGTCGACACCGCTCGCGAAGCGGCAACGGGATCCTCGAGATAGGTAAACAGTTCGTCGCGCAGCAAATTGAGTGAGCGGCCGAGCTCCGCCGTGCGGCGCGAACGTAAGCTCGACGCCATGCCGACCAGCTGAATAGACAGGTAATCGCAAATGACCTCGAGCACGTTAACGTCATAGGCAAGTGGCGCCTGGGGGCGTTTCCAGCCAACTTCCAACACGCCAAGGACCTGCGTGCCGTAAAACACGGGAAGACAGATCTCGCTGCGATACGGGGGCATATCCTGCACGCGCAGCAAGTGCTTGGAGCGATTGTCCAAATCCATGAACATACCCGAAGCAACCCGGTCGCCCTCAAGGTCCTGCTGAATCGACAGGCGACAGGCACGCGACTCGCGAAGCACGTAGGTCGGAATACCCGCGCCGTACGGCAAAAATTCGGGCAGATAGCTGTCCTCAAGCTCCTTAGAAACACCGCGGAGCTTAAAGCCGCCGCTCTCGGAAAAATAGATAGCCGCACCGGAGGCATCGAGCGTTCCAACGAGCTGATTCAAAACGGTATCGAGCAAGCTGGGGAGCTCATCGGAGCCCACGGTACTCATAATGACCGAAAGGGTACCCGAAAGGCGTTTATTCGCCACCCTAAGCTCCGATAGCGCACGTTTGAGCTGACGATCGTGGGAATACTGCTCTTCGATGCTGTGAAGCGCCACCAGGACACGCGGTGCACGACGTCCAAAGATACGTGGAGGCGTAACGGAACCTGCGCAAACCAAGACGGGAATAAAAGACCCGTCGCTCAACTTGAGCATCAGCTCGCTCTCGGAGCCATCGGTCTCAAACGGCAGACGATGTTCGGTCGCGCGCTCAAAGGCAGACGAGTACAGAACGTCTTTAACATCTCCACCGATGACGTCAGCGCGTTCCTCGCACATCAGGTCGAGCAAACGATTATTCACATGCAGAATGGTTCCGTCGAGCTCACAGATGATGACAGCATCGCTCGTGATCTCGACCAGTTGGGCAACGTCTGCCCACTCGTTGCGCTCAAGCGTTTCCATCGTGGACCTCACCGTCTATCGGTAACAAAAAAGCCTCCGAAGAGGCTTCTCAAATGCGATGGTGTCGGAGGCGGGACTTGAACCCGCATGACCAAAAAGCGGTCACTAGCACCTCAAGCTAGCGCGTCTGCCAATTCCGCCACTCCGACATGCTATGTTGTTGATTCGCAGTTCGTTTTGTTGGACCCGCGCGTTCAACGAGGTAGATAATAACCTATGATTCGAGAACTGTGCAAGCACTTTTTTCAAAAAAGTTTACGAATTTGTAAATGCGCTGGTAGATCTATATGTTCGGCCCCGAATCGGTGTTGCCTCCCGGCGTGTCCTCGGGCATGAGCGATATTTTGTTGCGCACTTCGTGCTGCAAAATATCGCTCCCCCTGCGGAATGCGCCGGGAGGCAACACCGATTCGGGGCCTGCAAATACATACTTCAGGCACAGTTCTCAAACATGTTCTGGGGGCTGATGTAAATTTGGTGGCTCGGCAAAGCCGAGCCCTTATATAAGGAGGCCGGAGCCAAAGCTCCGGCCTCACTCAATTTCTCATCAGATTAAGTGAGCGATCAAGGAATCGCACTCCCCCTGCCGAGTTACCGCAGGGCCCGCCCTGAAGTTATTTTTCAGAACACTCCGCAGGACGCAAGAAACCCCCGCCGCACGAAGTGCGCAGCGGGGGTTTCTTGCATGTCCGAGGACGTTCTGAAAAATAACTTCAGGGCGGGCCCGGACAATAACAACCGACTACAGGTCGATGTGCGATTCCTTGATCGGGAACGGCTCCGCGAAGTGGCACGCACAGCAGTGGCCCGGTGCGACTTCCTTAAACTCGGGAAGCTTCTCAGAGCAGATACCCTGAGCGATCGGGCAGCGAGTGTGGAAACGGCAGCCGGTCGGCGGATCCAGCGGTGACGGCGGATCGCCGGCAAGGATGATACGCTTGCGAGTCTTCTGGATATCAGGGTCGGGAACCGGTACGGCAGACAGCAGCGACTGCGTGTACGGATGGTGAGGCTCGCTATAGAGCGTCTTCCAGTCCGAAACCTCAACCATCTTACCCAGATACATAACGGCAACGCGATCGGAAATGTGCTGCACGACGGACAGGTCGTGAGCGATAAACAGATACGCGGTACCGAACTTGTCCTGAAGTTCCTTGAGCAGGTTCAGAACCTGGGCCTGAATGGAAACATCCAGAGCGGAGACCGGCTCGTCGCAGATGATCAGCTTGGGCTTCAGCGCAAAAGCGCGGGCGATACCGACACGCTGACGCTGGCCGCCCGAGAACTCATGCGGATAACGGTTGATGTGCTCGGGGTTCAGTCCGACAACGTCGAGAAGCTCGCGGACGCGCTCAATGCGCTCCTCCTTGGTGCCCACGCCGTGAATGGTCATGGGCTCGGAGACGATCTCACCGATGGTCATACGAGGGTTGAGCGAAGCATAAGGATCTTGGAAGATAAACTGCATCTCGCGACGCATGTCCTTGATCTCATGCTTGCTCATCTCGGCAACATCTTTGCCCTGGAAGAACACCTTACCGGCGGTCGGCTTGGTCAGGCGCATGATGGTACGGCCCGTGGTGGACTTACCGCAACCAGACTCGCCAACCAGACCGAAGGTCTCTCCAGGATAAATCTCAAAAGAGATGTCATTTACAGCAGAGACGACACGCTTGGAGAAGCGCTTGGCGAACATGCCGGACTCAGCGGGGAACTCCTTAGAGAGGTGCTCGACCTTCAGCAGCGGAGTACGCTCGTTGGTATCTGCCATTACGCCTCGCCTCCCTTCTTGGAATCCTTGCGCGTACGGGACGTCACAGGAGCGTTCTTGAGGAACTCGGGGTCGCCAGCGTAGTGGCACGCAGAATAGTGACAAGACTCGGTAACAAAACGCTCGGGGCGCTGCTTGCGGCACTTATCCGTCGCATAGGGGCAGCGAGGAGAGAACACGCAGCCCTCGGGCAGGTTCATGAGCGAAGGCGGGTTGCCATGAATCGGCGTAAGCGGCTTCTTCTCATCGATGGCCTGCTCCGGGATGGAGCGGATAAGGCCCCAGGTGTAGGGGTGGCGGCTCTCGTAGAAGATTTCCTCAGCAGTACCGAACTCGACGGGACGGCCGGCGTACATAACCATGATCTTGTCGGCCATATCAGCGACGACACCCAGGTCATGGGTGATCATGATGATGGCGTTGCCGTTCTTCTCCTGCATCTCCTGCATGAGCTCGATAATCTGAGCCTGAATGGTAACGTCCAGAGCCGTCGTGGGCTCGTCGGCAATCAGGATATCGGGATCGCAGGCAAGAGCCATAGCAATCATGACGCGCTGACGCATACCGCCAGAGAACTGGTGCGGATACTCATTGACGCGCTTCTCGGGCTCGGGAATACCAACGAGGTCCAAAAGCTCGGTGGCACGCTTGAGCGCCTCCTGCTTGGAGTAGCCGCGGTGCAGACGAAGACCCTCGCCCACCTGCTTGCCGATCTTATAGACCGGGTTCAAGGAGGTCATAGGATCCTGGAAGATCATCGCGATGTCGTTACCGCGAATGTGCTGCATCTCTTCCTCGGTCATCTCGAGGATAGAACGACCGCGATAGCGAACGTCGCCGCCCTCGATCTTTCCCGGAGGCATCGAGATAAGACCCATGATGGTCATGGCGGTCACGGACTTACCGGAGCCGGACTCACCGACGACGCCCAGGGTCTCGCCGCGATCGAGCGTGTAGGAGACACCGTCGACAGCGCGAACAACGCCATCCTCGGTGTGGAAATACATCTTAAGGTCATCGACCTCGAGCAGATGCTGGCCCTCGGGAACCGGCTGGTCCTTCAGGTCCACATAGTTCTTGTTCTTCTTCATCCTTATGCGTCCTTCATCTTGACGTCGAGGGCGTCGCGCAGACCGTCACCCAGCAGGGTGAAGGCGAGCACCGTCGAGAGAATTGCCAGACCGGGCATGATCATCATCCAGGGAGCAGTCAGAAGATACTGCTGACCGTCCTGAATCATGGAGCCCCACGAAGGCGTAGGCGGAATAACGCCCATGCCGAGGAAGGACAGAGCGGACTCGGTCAGAATGGCGCCACCAATGTTCATGGTCGCGTAGACCACAATGGAGGCGACGGAGTTCGGGAAGATGTGACGCACGACGATACGAGCATCAGATGCACCCATCGCGCGCGCAGCGTCAACATAATCGTTTTCCTTGACCGTCAAGATTGCAGAGCGGAAGACGCGCGCAATCGAAGGCCAGCCGAGAATGCCGATGGCAAAAAAGACGTTCTGAAGACCACGGCCGATAACGGCGATCATGGCGACAACGAACAGCACGTACGGGAATGCCAGGAAGATATCCGCGCAGCGCATGATGATCGTATCCCAAATGCCGCCGTAGAAACCGGCTAGGGCACCCATGACCAGACCAATCACCGTGGAGATCGCAGTGGCCATAATACCGACGGAAAGCGAAACACGTGCACCGTAGATAACGCGGACGAGAATGTCACGACCTAGGGCGTCGGTGCCAAACGGGTGCTCGGCACACGGAGCCAACAGCGACGTCTCGGCCATAGTGGTCGAGTCGGAAGCCGTCGGGGAACCGAGCCAGGGCTTAGCCCACAGATCTGCGGTCAGGGCAACCACAACGACGATGATGATCCAGCAGACACCGATAACGGCAAGCTTGTTCTTACGAAGACGCTTAAAAGCGTCGCCCCACAGCGTGCGGGACTTGGCGGGAGCAGACGCGACCTTGGTGGCGGTAGCCTGCTCCTGAGACTGAGAATCAGTTTCCTGCATGAGACGTACCTCCCTTAGGCCTTATCCGACGGACCGCCAAGGCGGATGCGCGGGTCGAGGAATGCATAGCTAATGTCGACGAGCAGGTTGATCACCATGACGACGACAATGATGAGCGTAACGCCGCCCATAACGATGGGCCAGTCACGCATGCTAATGGCGCGATAGACCTCATAGCCGATACCGGGCCAGTTAAAGACCGTCTCGGTCAGGATGGCGCCCGAAAGCATGCCGCCAAAGTCGACACCAATATAGGTAACGACGGGGATGAGTGCATTCTTAAGCGCATGCTTGACGATGATCGCACGATTGGAGAGACCCTTGGCCTTTGCCGTACGAATGTAATCCTGGTTCATGACGTCAAGCAGCTGCGAGCGCATAATGCGCGCAGCATAAGCGGTCGAAACCGAAGCCAGCGTAATGGTCGGAAGCACATAGTGCATCCAATCCTGATACTGAGAGCTGGAACCGCCGGCACCCGAGATCGGCATGGAGATTGCACCGCCCGTGGCGTCCTTGAGGATGACGCCAAAGAACAGCTGCAGCAACATACCGAGCCAGAAGGCCGGGACCGCAACGAGGATCGACGTGGTGAGCGTTACCAAAATATCCCAGAAGGAATAACGCTTTACCGCCGAAATGATACCCGCACCGATACCCATAATTGCCTCGAGCACGATGGCGCACGCGGCAAGTTTGACCGTATACGGATACTTCTGGGCAAAGATTTCCGTAACCGGCAGCTTGCGCTGATACGAATTGCCCAGATCGCCATGAAGCAGGCCGTTCATGTAATACAAGTAACGGTCCACGAGCGACGTTTGAACGGGGTCGCCGTTCTCGTCAAGGATCGCGTTGCCGTCCTCGTCCGTCTGGACCAGGTGATAGCGGACGCGAAGCTGAAGCTCCACCTCGGGGGACAGAGCCTTGTCTCCACCGATCAGCTTGATCGGATCTCCCGGCACGATATTCTGGAGGGCGAACAAAATCAGCGTAACGCCCAAAAACACCGGGATGAACTGAAGCACACGTTTAACGATGTACTTACCCATACCACTCCCCTATCTAGGGATTAACCTAAATGGGATGCCGATCGCCAGACCGGCATCCCAAAATTACCATCAGCCAGTTTACCCCAGGTTAGGGAGAACTGTATGTTTCCCATGAGGTCTACGTAAATACTTGACCCTCACGGAAGCTGCAAACTCTTAGGCGAGCTCAGCGGTACCCAGATCGGCGTGCTTCTGCGGATCGACATAGAGGTGCTTGATGCGATCGGAGCCGGCGATGGTGTGCGTGTAGAACATAATCGGGATGACCGGGCAGTCGGCAGCGACCATTGCGTCGGCCTCCTGCATCTTAGCGACGCGCTCCTCGTCGTCAACAATAGTACGAGCCTCGTCGACCTTGGCGTCGAACTCGGGATTGTTGTAACCGGAGCGGTTGTCGCCACCGATTGAGTCGGAGTGGAACAGCGGATACAGGAAGTTGTCCATGATCGGGTAGTCGGCAATCCAACCCAGACGACCGAACTGATAGTTAAAGTTCTGATACTGCTCGAGCAGGGCAGACCACTCAGGGGTATCGGAGACAGCGGTAACGCCAACCTTGGCGAGGTCGCCGATGATGGACTCCATGATCTCCTTGTGACCGCCGTCCTGGTTGTAGGACAGGGTCACGCTAATGCCACGATCCCCGTTAGCGCCAGCGGGAGCAACCTTGTCGAGGTACTCGTTAGCCTTGTCGACATCGTAGGCGCAGAACTCCCATGCGCCCTCCTTGTAGCCATCGATGCCCGGAGGAACAATGCCGTCGGCAGGGGTACGGGTACCCTTGAAGATGGTCTTGCAGATGGCCTCACGGTTGATGGCCAGGGAGATGCCCCTACGCAGGTCGGCGTTGTTGAACGGCTCGGCCGTGGTGTTGCAGGTCAGATAGTACGTGGAAGGCTCGGCGCCGAGCAGCATGCGCTCGCCGTCACCCATGGTGTAGCCGTCCTTGGACACGCCGCGATCCTTCTTGGCGGCATCGATCTGAGCGACGGGAACGTCGCAGACATCGAGGTTACCGGCCTGGAACTCCTTGTAAGCGGTCTCCATGTCCTTGATGACCTGGAAGTGGATGCCATCGATCTTGGCCTTGTCGCCATAGTAATCGTCGAACTTCTTGACGTTAATCTCCTGGCCATCCTCCCACTTGCCGTCCATCATGAACGGGCCGTTACCGACCGGGGCAAGATAGAAGCTCTTGACATCGGACTCGGCGCACTCGGGAACCGGGGCCAGAGCCGGATGAGAGGCGACGAAGGGGAAGTCAGCGTAAGCGGAAGACAGCTTGACGACGAGGGTCTCATCGTCGGGGCACGTAACGCCGCTGAGCTCGGTAGCGTTACCGGCAAGCAGGTCGTCATATCCCTCGACCATGGAAAGGTGATAGGAGACCTCGGAAGGGCCGTACTCGGTAGCGATGGCCGACTTGGTGTTGACCAGACGCTCCCAACCGAGCTTGAAGGACTTGGAGGTAACGTCGTCACCGTTGTGGAACTTGGCCTTCTTGATCTTGAAGGTAAACTCGGTGGCGTCGTCGTTGGACTCAAAGGACTCGCAAGCCAGCGGAACGATCTCGCCCTTCTCGGCGTCGTAAGAGGTCAGAGCGTCAAAGAGCTGATACTCGACCTGAGTGCCCTGGTCCTCCTGGACGTTGTAGGGGTCGATGCAGACCGGGTTGTTGATGTAGAAGTTCAGCGTCGAACCGGACTCAGAACCGGAAGCGTCGCCGCCCTTCTTGCCGCATGCGGCAAGAAAAGCCATGGAGCTCGCAGCAAGGGTACCGCCAACGAAGGCGCGACGACCCATAACGGGCTGGTGGAACATAGAATCAGCCATGCCATCCTCCTTATGAGATAGGACAAAGAAATGTTCAGTCGGACACATGTCGAGACAATCCGATCCGAACCATTAAAACGCCGCCCGTTGCTATGGCTGGTTATGCACAACGGACCAACGTTTCGCAATACTGTAGCGCATTTTATGCACGATTTGGGGCTAATTCCGGTCAACGGTCAAGAATTTCTTTAGTTGGGCGAAGTATGTGGGGATATTTTGACTCTGTTACAAATATGTAAACAAAAAGGGTCCCGCACCTGCAAGACCCATTACAAACGTATATACGCCGATGCTTAGTAGCCGACGATGCCCTGCGGGAAGAAGAACATGCACAGGACGACGCACACGGCAAAAACAACGGCCATAATTACCGTCAGGCGATCGAGGTTCTGCTCCATGACGCCCGTGGCAGAGCTGGAGTTATACAGCGAGCTAGCGATCATATCCGAAACGCCGGTGCCCTTACCGGAATGCATCAGGACGAGAATCGTCAGCGCCACGGCAGAGACAGCCCAAACGACAAACAGAAGAATCTGGAACGGACCCATAGATAAGCTCCTTAATAGAACAGTTCTAACTCCAGTACTGTACCACAATCCCCCGCTCTCCCCTACCTGCCACTCGGGGACGGGGTAGAAATGGCAGAAATACCAAAAAGGGGGTTGTCCGGTTGTGGACAACCCCCTTACTAGAAAACGGTATTTGTTTTCTATTAGGCCTCGGTGGCGAGCACGCGGCCCGTCATCTCGGCGGAAGGCTCAATACCAGCCATGGTGAGCATGGTCGGAGCGATATCGGAAAGACGGCCGTCCTCGATACCGGTGAGCTGTGCCTTCTCATCAACGATGATGAACGGCACGCGGTTGGTGGTGTGAGCCGTAAACGGATGCTTGGAACCGTCGGAAGCAACGTCAAACATGTGATCGGCGTTGCCGTGGTCGGCGGTAATCAGTGCAAAGCCGCCCTTGGCGAGAATCGCCGGGACAACCTTGGACAGGGCATCGTCAACAGCCTCGACAGCCTTAACGGCAGCGTCGAAGACACCGGTGTGACCAACCATGTCGCAGTTCGCGAAGTTCACGATGTAGAAATCAGCGCGATCCTCGTTGATGGCGGCGACGAGCTTCTCGGTAACCTTGGGAGCGCTCATCTCGGGCTGCAGATCGTAGGTAGCGACCTTGGGGGAAGCGACGAGCACGCGCTCCTCGCCCTCCTTGGGCTCCTCGATGCCACCGTTGAGGAAGAACGTCACGTGGGCGTACTTCTCGGTCTCGGCAGTGTGCAGCTGCTTCAGGCCATTGGCGGCGATAACGTCGGCCAGGACGTTCTCGGGGAACGTCTTGGGGAAGGCGACCTCGACGTCAAACGTCGGATCGTACTCGGTCATCGTCACAAAGTGCGAAAGCTTGATCTGCTCGCGCTCAAAGCCGTCGAACTCCTTGTCCGTGAACACGCGGGTCATCTGACGAGCGCGGTCGGGACGGAAGTTGAAGAAGATGGCCGCGTCGCCCTCGTGAATGCCCTCGTTGTGGGCAGCGAAGGGCTCGACGAACTCATCGCCGCGCGGGTCCTTCTCGTAGTAGGCCTTGATACCGGCAACGGGGTCGGTATCAGCATCGGACGCGTTGACCATGACGTCGTAGGCGCGCTGGATGCGCTCCCAACGGTTGTCGCGGTCCATCGCCCAATAACGACCCGAGACGGTGGCAACGCGAGCGTCGCAACCGGTCTCCTCGGAAATCTTGGCCAGGAAGGCGCAGAACTCGCTCATGTAGCCAGCACCGGACTGCGGGTCGACGTCGCGGCCATCCATGAAGGCGTGGACGCGAACGGTCTTGACACCGTGCTCGGCAGCCATCTTGACCAGAGCCTCGACGTGGTTCATGTGAGAATGAACACCGCCAGGGCTCATAAGGCCCATGAGGTGGAGAGTCTTGCCGTCAGCCTTGACGTCGTCCATAGCCTTGACAAAAACCTCGTTCTTGGCGATGGAGCCGTCCTTGATGGCGTTGTTGATGCGCGAAAGCTCCTGGAACACGATGCGTCCGGCACCGATGTTGAGGTGACCCACCTCGGAGTTACCCATCTGGCCATCGGGAAGACCCACGTCCTCGCCCGAAGCGCCGAGCGTGGTGTGGGGGTACTTCTCGTACAGGCTATCAAGGAAGGGCGTCTTGGCAGCGGCGACGGCGTTCTCGCCATCGGCCGGAGCAAGGCCGCAACCATCCATGATGATCAGGAGTGCAGGAAGATGACGCTGTGCCATATGTCCTACTCGCCTGCCTTGACGACCATAGAGGCGAAGTCGGCAGCCTTGAGCGAAGCGCCGCCCACGAGGGCGCCGTCAACGTCGGGCTTGGCGACGAGCTCGGCAATGTTGCCGGGCTTGGCGGAACCGCCGTAGAGAACGCGGATGCCGTCGGCGAGCTCCTCGCCGAACATCTCCTTGAGGGTCTCACGGATAGCGCCGCAGACCTCCTGAGCGTCCTCGGCGGTAGCGGTCTTGCCGGTGCCGATGGCCCAGATGGGCTCGTAGGCGACGACGACCTGCTTGGGGCAGGTGATCTCAAGGCCAGCAAGGCCAGCCTTGACCTGGTTCACGACGTGCTCGACATAGGTGCCAGCCTCGCGGACCTCGAGGGACTCGCCGCAGCAGAAGACGGGAACAAGACCGGCGGCAACGAGAGCCTTGGCCTTCTTGTTCTGATCCTCGTCGGTCTCGTGGAAGTAGTCGCGACGCTCGGAGTGACCGATGATGCAGTAGGTGCAGCCAGCGGACTTGAGCATGTCGCAAGAGGACTCGCCGGTGAAGGCACCCTTGGCCTCCCAGTACACGTTCTGTGCACCGAGGGCGATGGGGGCAGCCTGAATGCGGTCATGAACCGTGGTGATGTCGATGGTCGGAGGGCAGACGAGCACCTCGACGCCAGCCGGAACCTCGGGCAGAGCCTGAGCCAGCTCGTCGGCGAGTTTGGCGGCCTCGGCGACGTCGTTGTTCATCTTCCAGTTACCAGCGATGAGAAGGGTGCGATTAGGCATCGAGAAGCGCCTCCACTCCGGGCAGGGCCTTACCCTCGACGAGCTCCATGGAAGCGCCACCACCGGTGGAGATCCAGCTCATCTTGTCGGCCAGGTTGAACTTGTTGACAGCCGCGACAGAGTCGCCACCGCCGATGATCGAGGTGCAGTCGGCCTCGGCGACAGCCTCGGCGATAGCCTGGGTGCCGTGAGCGAAGTTGTCGAACTCGAAGACGCCCATGGGGCCATTCCAGAACACAGTCTTGGCGCCCTTGACGGCCTCGGCGTAGAGCTCCTCGGTCTTAGGACCGATGTCCATACCCTCACGATCGTCGGGGATAGCGTCGGAAGCGACAACCTCGGGAACAGCGTCCTCGCCAAAGTGATCGGCAACGCGGTTGTCGATGGGGAGCAGGATCTTGACACCCTTCTCCTCAGCCTTCTTGAGCATCTCGCCGGCGCGCTCGACCCAGTCCTCTTCCTTGAGGGACTGACCAACGGACAGGCCCTGAGCCAGGAAGAAGGTGTAGGCCATGCCGCCACCTATGATCAGGGTGTCAGCGGAGTCGATGAGGTGATCGAGAACGCCGATCTTGGAGGAAACCTTGGAACCGCCGACGATGGCGACGAAGGGGCGCTCGGGCTCGGCGAAGATGCCGGTCAGCGTGTCGACCTCCTTCTCGAGCAGGAAGCCGGCGACGGCAGGCAGGTAAGCGGCGGGGCCCACGACGGAACCCTGGGCGCGGTGAGCGGTGCCGAAGGCATCGAGAACGAAGACGTCACCATAGGAAGCGAGCTTCTTGGCGATCTCGGGATCGTTCTTCTTCTCACGCTTATCGAAGCGGACGTTCTCGAGAACGAGGACCTTGCCCGGCTCGACGGCGGCAACAGCCTCAGCAGCCTTCTCGCCGTAGGTGTCGGCGACAAAGGCAACGTCGAGACCAGAGAGCTCGGCGAGCTTCTTGGCGACAGGCTCAAGGGAGAGCTCGGGCTGGAAGCCGGTGCCCTCGGGACGGCCGAGGTGGCTCATGAGGATGACGCGAGCGTTGTGCTCAACGAGATAGTTGATGGTGGGCAGGGCAGCCTTGATACGGGTGGTGTCGCCAACGACGCCATCCTTGATAGGCACGTTGAAGTCAACGCGGACGAGAACGCGCTTGCCGTCGACATCGATGTCGCGAACGGTCTTCTTGGTAAAGGCCATGTTTGCTTCTACCTTTCGTACGTGTCTGCCTCCCATTACGGCAGACGATTTCTTATAAAAAGGGCGCGACCCTAGGGTGTAAGCCCTATAAGGCCGCGCCCTTCTTTAGACGCTCAACGAGCTATTCGCTAAAAGCTAAATTAAGCAACGAACTTCTCGAAGTACTTGATGGTGCGGACCATCTGAGAGGTGTAGGAGTTCTCGTTGTCGTACCAAGAGGTGACCTGAACGAGGGTCTGACCGTTGCCGAGGTCAGAGCACATGGTCTGAGTGGCGTCGAAGATGGAGCCGTGGGTCTCGCCGATGATGTCGGTGGAGACGATGTCGTCCTCGTTGTAGCCGAAGGTCTCGGAGATGGTGGCAGCGTAGGCCTTCATAGCGGCGTTGACCTCGTCGACGGTGACCTTCTTGTCAACGACAGCGTAGAGGTTGGTGATGGAGCCGGTCGGCGTCGGGACGCGCTGGGCGGCACCGATGAGCTTACCGTTGAGCTCGGGGAGAACCAGGCCGATAGCCTTGGCAGCACCGGTGGTGTTGGGGACGATGTTAACGGCGCAGGCGCGGCTACGACGCTTGTTGCCCTTGCGCTGCGGGCCGTCGAGCGGCATCTGGTCGCCAGTCCAGGCGTGAATGGTGGTCATGATGCCGGACACGATGGGAGCGAAGTCGTTCAGACCCTTGGCCATCGGGGCGAGGCAGTTGGTGGTGCAGGAAGCAGCGGAGATGATGTTGTCCTCAGCGGTCAGCGTCTCATGGTTGACGTTGTACACGATGGTGGGCAGATCGCTGCCAGCCGGAGCGGAGATGACGACCTTCTTGGCGCCAGCGTTGATGTGGGCCTGAGCCTTAGCCTTGCTGGTGTAGAAGCCGGTGCACTCGAGAACGACGTCAACGTCGAGGTCGCCCCAAGGCAGGTTGTTGGCGTCGGCCTCCTTGTAGATCTTGATCTCCTTGCCGTCAACGGTGATGGAATCCTCGCCAGCAACGACCTCGTGATCGCGAGCGTAGTTGCCCTGCGTGGAGTCGTACTTCAGCAGGTAAGCGAGCATATCGGGAGAGGTGAGGTCGTTGATAGCGACGATCTCGGAGCCCTCATGACCGAACATCTGACGGAAAGCCAGACGACCGATGCGACCGAAGCCGTTAATAGCAACCTTTACTGCCATTGTGTCTCCTTTCGTAAGGCCCCCGCGAGCTACAGCGCCCGCCGTTGAGGCCCACAAACTAACCACTCGCCTAATATACCTTTTTTTTGACTTGAATTTCACGAGAATGCTCGAAATTGAAAATCAAATTTACGTTAAAACGTTTTAAAGACTAAAATAGCAGTTAAATCCATATATAAGTCGATACTTCAAACTACCTGTTTGCTTCAATGAGCTTTTCAAGCCGTAAAACACGATGGTAGAGGGCCGACTTCGACAAGGGAGGGTCAGCCATCTCCCCCAAATCACGCAGTGACAGATCGGGGTAGCGCTCGCGCAGGTCGCAAAAGACCGCCAAGGCATCCGGAAGCGCATCGCGAAGGCCACGCTGCTCGAGCTCATCGATCAACGCAAGCTGATGCTGGGCGGCACCGGCGCTTCTGGTCTGGTTGGCGAGCTCGGCGTTCACGCGACGGTTTACGTCGTTCTTAACCAATTTGACCGCGCGCGCTTCCTCGATCTCGGCAACGCTGCGCTTGGCGCCGACCAGCTTTAGGAGCTGCTCGATCTCCTCGGCGCTCTTAATGTACACGGCATATGACCCCCGCCGCGCATTAACACGAGCATGGACCCCAATCTGCTCCAACAGATCGCAAAGCCCCTTGGCATATTGCTCGCCCTGCACCGCGATCTCCAAATGAAAATCGCCGCGTGGATCGGCCACGAAGCCGCCCGCGATGAGCGCGCCGCGGATATAGGCAAGCCTGCAGCAGGGACGGGCAACGATATGTCGGGGCACGCCGGCGACAAGTCCTCCCCTGCGGTCGAGGATGCCCAGCAGCACCAGAGCCTTATCCAGGTCTGGCTGATCAGGCAAGGTGATGAGGTAGTTTCGAACCTTATGCAATACAGATTTACGAACGGTGAATTCCGTTTTGAGCTTAAGGATGCGATGCGTCAGTGTGATCATCGTGCGCGCGACGGCGCCCGTCTCGGTCGCGACCGTCAAACGATACCGCCCGGAGCCGGCCAGCGAAAGTGTACCGCTCACACGCGTCAGGGCGGCAAGCGTCGACAAATCGCAGTATTCACATTCGGGTTCGCAGCGCGCGAGTTCGTCACGCACCTCGGCGGTAAACGACATGCAGGCCTATGCTTTCGTGTTGGCGCGCGACAGGTCGCGGTGGGAAATGCTCACGTGATATTGAGCGCCTTCCAAATAACGTGCCGTGGCCTCGGCGATGGCAACGCTGCGGTGTTGACCGCCCGTGCAGCCGATGGCAATAGAAAGCTGTGGCTTGCCCTCCGCGATATAGCCCGGCATCACCGTATCGAGCAGCTGCGTCCAAGCTTTCCAGAACTCCTGGGTCTTGGGATGGTCCAGAACAAAGTCGGAGACCTTCTTATCGAGACCGGTCATGGTGCGCATCTCGGGATCGTAGAACGGATTGGGCAGGAAGCGAACGTCGATCATAATGTCCGCCTCAACGGGCATACCGTGCTTAAAGCCAAACGAGAACACGTGAACGTCCATGAGCTGCTGGTCGGACAACTCGGAGAACGCCATGCGCAATTTGTTGCGCAGGGCAGAGGTACGCAGGCGGCTCGTGTCGATGATCATATCGGCTCGGTCGCGCACACCCTGCAGCTGCAGGCGCTCGCGCTGAATCGCATCGGCCGTAGTCTCCCCCGGCTTGGCAATGGGATGGCGGCGGCGGTTTTCGCTATAACGACGGATCAGCACCTCGTCAGAGGCCTCGAGAAACACGATGTCACAGCTCATCTCGCGCTCCTCGAGTGCGGCAACGGCATCGAGCAGCTCATCGAACAAGCCCTGGCTGCGCAGGTCACAGGTGACGGCGAGATGCCTGCCCACGCCCGTATTGATGCCGACGAGCTCGGCAAGCTGGGCGATGAGACGCGGAGGCAGGTTATCGATGCAAAAATAGCCCATGTCCTCGAACACGTGCATGGCCTGTGTGCGGCCCGATCCGGACATTCCGGTGATGATGACGATATCGGGGATGCGCTCCGAGCGCTCCGCCGCATCCATGGCATCTCCCTTTTGCATGTGCTGCCTCCCGAAAACAAGCGCGGGACCCAGCAACCCGGATCCCGCGCGGTCAATTGCCTATATTGAGTATACCGCCCCGAGCGGATACGAGGCCTGTCTTACGCCTCAAGTGCAGCCTTGAACCAACTCGTAATACTCGTGGGGTGCGTGATGGCGGTGCCGACGACAACGGCCCAGGCGCCAGCATCGATCGCGGCGCGAGCCTCCTCGGGCGTATGCACGCGACCCTCGCAAATGATAGGAAGGCCGGGGAATTCCTCAGTCGCCTGACGCAGGAGCGGCAGGTCGGGGCCATCGGCCATGGTGCAGTCGATGGCGGCGACGCCGTGAGAAAGCGTGGTGGATACCAGGTCAAAGCCCATATCAACAGCACGGCGAATATCCTCGATGGTGGCACAATCCGCCATCAGGAGCACACCCTCCTCGTGCAGCGGGCGGAAGGTATCCTCGACCGTCTTGCCATCGGGGCGCGGACGATCGGTGGCGTCGATCGCCACGATATCGGCACCGGCAGCAACGCAGGCGCGAGCGTGACGCAGCGTCGGCGTGATGTAAACGCCCTCGTGCCCATCCTTCCACAGGCCGATGACGGGAACCTCACAGCGACCCTTAATGGCGGCAATGTCGGCAAGGCCCTGGCAGCGAATGGCGGCGGCGCCGCCGAGCTCGCAAGCGCGAGACATTTGCGCCATGGTCTCGGGCGTACGAAGCGGCTCGCCCATATACGCCTGAACGCTCACGACGAGCTTGCCCTTCAGGGACTGGATCAAAGGATCAACGGTCATGTTCGACTCAACCTTTCTCAAAACAGCCTTCTGAGACGCCGCACCTTGACGTTCAAACCGTCGCTCGCGTACCGAAGTACGCTTCGCTCCTCTTTCACGTCAATCTGCGGCACCTCAGAAGGCACACTTGGTAGTTATGTTTACTTCAACGAAGCAAGAAGATGCTCGGCGGCACCGATGAGCGGAGCATCGCCCTCCAGAGAACCGATGAGGATCGGCGTGTCCTGAAGCGGATCGAGCGCCTGGCTGGCATAGCCCTTGTGCACCGAATCCTTCCACGTCTGCGAACGCCAATCGGGACCTTGGTGAATCACGCCGCCCGAAAGCACGATGACCTCAGGGTCCAGGATGTTAGCGAGCGAGCCCAAGCTGGCCCCCAGCGCAAAGCCGGCGTCATGGATGACCTCGGTCGCCTTTGCGTCGCCCGCACGGCACAGATCGTTCACATCGCGACCGACCGAAGGACGGCTGGGGTCGACGCGGCCAAAACGCTCATCGTACATTCGACCAATGGAAGTGCCCGAAGCAACCGACTCCAGATGGCCGGAACGCCCGCAGGCGCAGGGAATGCCGGCGGCAGCCGAACACTCAATGTGGCCCATATGACCGGCAGCACCATGGAAGCCCTGCATCACGCGGCCGCTCTCGACATATGCGCCGCCGATGCCCGTGCCGATGCCAAGACACAAGACGGAGAACTTGCCCTTGCCGACGCCCCAGTGGGCCTCGCCCAGAGCATGAGCCTGCACGTCGCCCACAACGGCAACGGGAAGACCGAGGTCCTCGCGCAGACGCGGCCCCAACTGAACGCCGGACCAGCCGGGCATGATCTCATTGGCATACGCGATGGCGCCCGTCTTGGGATCGACGACGCCGGCGGCGCCGATACCGACGCCAAGGACCTCGACATCGGGATTCGCCTCGAGAGCGGCCTTGATGGACGCCTCGATACGCTGGAAGACGGCCTCGCCGCCCTCTTGGGCCTCGGTGGGAACCTCGGCCTCAAAGACGGGACGGGGCACACTACCGTCAGCCGGGTACTCCATGATGGCAGTCGCGATCTTAGTTCCGCCGATATCGACAGAGCAGACGTACTTGTTCTCCATGTCGCTCTCCTTAGGAGATAAAAACAACTACAGGAAATGAAGGCTGCGTTATCGCCGCAGCTTGGTAAAGGTTTCCCGGGTGTCCGAGGTTGGGGTGAAAGCGGTCGGGCGTTGACCTAATGGGTCACGCTCGACCGCTTGAGCCCCAAGATCGGGTGCCCGGGGAAGCTTTACAGGAGACCGTTGTCCTGGAGGACCTTCTTAATAGCCTCGACGTTCTCGCCGGTCATGGCCTTCACCGGGCGCGGCATGGTCGGGCTGTCGAAGATACCCATGAGGTTCATAGCGGTCTTGAAGGCGCCGACGCCACCGGCATAGCCCTGGACGCCCGAGGTGACATCCCAGATATGCGAAATCTCATTGAGGCGATCCTGCTCGGCCTTGACGGTAGCCCAGTCACCAGCCTGAGCGGCCTTCCACTGACGCACGTAGCCCTCGGGCTCAACGTTGGCGAGACCCGGGACGGAACCGTCGGCGCCACCGAGGTAAGCGCCGTCGACAACAACCTCGTGACCGGTGAGGATGCTCATCGGATGGCCGTTCTTCTCGTTCTCCTGAACGAGGTAGCGGAACGAGATGTCATCACCCGAGGAATCCTTGACGCCGGCCAGAACGCCCTCGGCACCGAGCTTGGCAAGGAGCTTCCAGGGGAGCTTGGTGTGGACACACACGGGGATGTCGTAGGCGAAGATGGGCAGGTCGAGTTCCTCATGCAGGATGCGGAAGTGCTCCTCGACCTCGGTCATGCCCTGCAGGGCATAGAACGGGCAGGTGGCGACGAGAGCATCGGCGCCCAGCTCCTGAGCGACCTTACCGTGCTCGATCATGCGCTCGGTCTCGGTGTCGATGATGCCGACCAGAACGGGAACGCGGTGGTCGACGATACGGACGGCCTCGGCGATGATCTGACGGCGACGCTCGTCGGTGGAGAAGACGACCTCGCCCGAGGAGCCCAGGAAGAACAAGCCATCGACGCCGGCATCGATCATGCGGTTGATGCTGCGCTCAAAGGAGGCAACGTCGAGCTGGTGATCTTCGGTATCGGGAACAACGACGGGAGGGATAACGCCGGTGAATTTCTGAGTTGCCACAAGAATCTCCTTAGTTGTCTGGCGGGCAGCCCTATGCCGCCCACTCTTGTTGGCAGTGTCCAGGCCGCCTAGGCCAAAGAACACGGGTAGAACGTTTGGTTAAAGAAGTCGACGACTTCGTTTTCGAACGCATTGATGCGCTCGTGAGCGTATTTGGCATAGACGATATGCCTCCGGTCACACTCAAGACCGTTGAATACGGCAAACTGGCCCTTGGGGTCGCTCGCGGCATCCATGAGCGATGTGCCCATGAGCACCGATCCGCGCACCCGAGACGACAGCGCCTCAAGGCCACCGGGAATTGGATTGGCAACCGCCGTGCAGGCGAGGCCCCGCTCGTCCAGAGCAGAAACCGCCAGCGCGACTCCGCCGCCAAGGCCCTCGCCCCATGCAAAGATGCGGTCGGGGTCCATGCCATCAAGATTGCGCGCCACCTTCGCCAACGCGCAACCCCAACGGACGCGCTCGACAAAAGCGGACGAAGAAATCCCCCGCTGCAGGTCGTCCGCACCAGCAACATCGTCATCCAGCGCGAGGACGGCATACCCCATGGCGGCAAATCTCGTCATGTGATGCCAGCCGCGCACAGGCCGATCGATGTCGTGGAACATCAGGCACAGCGGCACGCGCTCAGATACTCGGGCACGACCGACAGGCTCGATCAAACGAGCGTGAATCGCATCGTCACCGAGCTCAAAGGAGACCTCCGAGTAACGGGCGCAGGGGTTAACAAAGTCAATCGCCGTAATGGCCAGGCCTTGAATCTCAAGATTCGAAGCGCATGTCTCTAAATCAGAAACATCTGCTTGGACATCACCGCGCCAGTCCCGATATTCTGCGAGCCTTGACGAAACCGTTCCAGGAATTCCCACGAGCCCGGGGACAATCAGCTCGTCAACATTGCTCTCGCACTTAGACATGAGCCTCCCCTCCCTTGCAGAAAAACGGAATGATCAAATCGTCAAAATCCTGAATCTCCTCGTGGCCAAAGCCTTCAAAGAACTCATGACGCTTTTCGCAGGTCAGGTTGTTATAGACCGCAAACTGCGTCGCTGGCGGACAGACGATATCGGCTGTGCCAGTGCCAAACAGCACGGGGCATTTGACCATAGGGGCAAAGTTCTTGGAATCGAAGTACGCCAGCTTGGCATAGGCTTCGTCAATACGAGTCGAGTCCTCATCAAACCAGCGAGACCAATAGCGCAGGCCTTCGTAGGCAATGTCGTCGGCATCCAAATCCCAGACCAGGCGGAAATCCGACAGGAAGGGATAGAGGATGGCGGCACGATTGATAAGCTCGCTATTAAGCGCACAGGTCGCAATACCCAAACCGCCGCCCTGCGACGCGCCGTTCACAAACACACGGGCAAGATCGATGCCCTCGTGCTCACGAACAATACGGCACAGGATTCGAATATCTTGGTGTAAGCGGACATAGTAGAGGTTGGCCGGGTCGCCGTCGATGCCGGCGACGATATGCCCGGCAACCGTTGTGCCCTCAAATCCACCAATGTCCTCGGAGGGACCTCCTTGGCCGGGGCAGTCGAGGGCGATGAGTGCCATGCCCATGCCCGCAAACGACGCCTGCTCAAACCAGCTGCGGCTTGCACCCGGATACCCATGAAACTGAAGCACCAATGGCACGGGCTCGTCCGAGACGGGTTTAAGGTACTTGGCATGCAGGCGAGCGCCACACATGCCGGTATACCAGAGGTCGAAAAGCTGGCAGGTCGCGGCATCGGTGACCGATGCCGTCTCGATCGCATAGTCAAGCCCGACGGCGTCGGCCTCGGCCATGCGATCCTTCCAAAAGAGATCGAAATCTGATGGACGGGGCATGGCGCCTCGATATTCACCAAATTGATGTTGTAGCTCCTGAGCACTTGGCATGGCTCGTGAACCCAACCTTTCGAAATCGCAACGGAGGTGCGCCCGGCAAGGGAACCGGGCGCACGGGAGGGAAAGCGAGGTTACTCGCCGAGCTTGGGATGCAGCAGCGACGGCGCAGCGCCGAGCAGCATCTTGGTGTAGGGGTCCTGGGGGTGCTGGAAGACCTGCTTGGCCTCGCCCTGCTCGACGATCTTGCCGCCATTCATAACGATGATGTCGTCAGAGATATAGCGGACCGTCTGGATGTCATGGCTGATGAACACCATGGCCAGGCCGAGCTCCTTCTTAAGGTCAGTCAGCAGGTTCAGAATCTGCGCGCGGACCGAAACGTCCAGAGCCGAGGTGGGCTCGTCGGCGATGATGGCATCGGGGTTCAGCGACAGGGCACGGGCAATTGCGACGCGCTGACGCTGGCCGCCCGAAAGCTGGCCGGGAAGAACCTCGGCAGCGGAGCTGGGCAGACCGGTGAGCTCCAAGAGTTCCTTGACGCGCTTCTCCTGCTCGGCCTCGGTACCCAGGTTGTGGACGCGCATGGGGTCGAGCAGCTGCTCGCGAACGACCATGCGGGGGTTGAGCGCCGTGGCCGGGTTCTGGAACACGACCGAGATGACGCGACCCATGTGGCGACGGTCCTCGGCGGTACGTTTGGTAACGTCCTTGCCCTTAAAGTAGACCTTGCCGCTCGTGGGGGCCTGCAGGCCGCACATGACGTTAGCGGTGGTGGACTTACCGCAACCGGACTCGCCGACGATGCCGATCGTCTGACCGGGCATGAGCTTAATCGTTACACCCTGGACGGCGTGAACCAGGTTGGGGTGCAGAATCGAGCCGGTACGGGTCCTAAAGGTGACGTGGACGTCATCAAGGAAGATGATCGGCTCGACGCCGTTGACTGCGGTATCGCTCATCTACATCACCTCCGCGTGAGGGGTCAAACCATTTGCCTTGAGCACCTCGTCGGGGAGCTCGGAATAGAAGTGCTCGGTGCCGGGCACGCGCTTGAAGACCGGACGGGTATCCAGGCCAATACGCGGATGGCTCGAGCGGGGTGCGAAGCGATCGCCCTTGGGGAAATCGCGCGGGCTGGGAACGGCGCCGGGGACTTGGTGCAGACGGCCCGAGCCGCTCTCGATGGACAGAACGGAGCCCAGAAGACCGCGGGTGTACTCGTGGATCGGGTTGGTGAGCAGCTCCTTGGTGGGTGCCTGCTCGATAACCTGGCCAGCGTACATAACCGTGATGTTATGGGCAACCTCGGCGACCAGAGCCAGGTCATGCGAAACAAAGATCATGGCAAAGCCGAGCTTGGCCTGAAGATCGTTGAGCAGCTTGATGACCTGCTTCTGGACGGTAACGTCCAGAGCGGTCGTGGGCTCGTCGCAGATGACCAGCTTGGGGTCGCGGGTAAGGGCCATAGCGATCAGGACACGCTGACGCTGGCCGCCGGAAAGCTCGTGCGGATAGCTCTCGAGCGTGCGCTTGGGATCGAGGCCGACGAGCTCCAGGAGCTCCTCGGCGCTGCGGGTTCCGCCGCGCTTGGTGAGCTGCTTCATCTGGGCAGAGATGAGCATGGAGGGATTAAGCGAGGACAGGGCGTCCTGATAGACCATAGCGATATCGGTACCGCGCAGGCCGAACCACTCCTTCTTGCTCATCTTGAGCAGGTCGCGACCCTCCCAGAGAACCTCGCCGGAAAGATGCTCGTCATCGTCGGTCAGGCCCATGATGGCCAGCGTGGTGATGGACTTACCGCAACCGGACTCGCCCACCAGGCCCATGGTCTGACCAGGACGAACGTCAAAGTTGACATGGTCGACGACGTTGATATCACCGTGATGCTCAAACTGGATGCAGAAGTCACGGACCGAGAGAATCGGCTCAACGGACTCGTCGGGCACGTGGCGATCGTCACGCTTGAGCTCGACATCGCGCAGGGCGCCAAGGCGAGCGGAGAGGGACTGGGCCTGCTCCTTGTAGGCGCGAACGGGGTCGGAGACCAGCAGGTCGGCCTCGCGACGCTTGGAGGAATCGGTAGGATCCAGGGCAGCGGAGGGAGCAGCGGCCATGGCGTCGGTAATGCCCTCGGAGAGGATGTTGAGCGCCAGGCAGGTGATCATGATGGCTAGGCCCGGGAACAGCGCCTGCCACCAACGACCGGCGAGCACGCCGCCGCGGGCGTCGGCGAGGATGTTGCCCCAGGTAGCGGTGGGCTCCTGGATACCAGCGCCGATGAAGGTCAGCGAGGCCTCGAAGATGATGGCGTCGGCGACCAGGGTAACGGTGAAGACCATGATCGGGGCGATGCAGTTACGCAGAACATGCTTAATCAAAATCCACGGAGCCTTGGCGCCGGAAACGATGACCGCGCGGACATAGTCCTCGCCGTACTCGGACACGATATTGGCGCGTACGATACGGGCAATCTGCGGAGTGTACATAAAGCCGATGGCGAAGATGATCGACGGCACGGAGTTGCCCAGGATGGAGACGAAGACGGCCGCGAGGGCGATGCCCGGGATGGACATGATGATGTCCAAGATACGCATGATCGTCTCGGAGACGGCCTTGCGCGAAACCGCTGCAAGGGCGCCCACGACCGAGCCGCAGACCAGAGCCATGGCGGTGGCGCCAAAGCCGATAATCAGCGAGTAACGACCACCGTAGAGCATACGCGACAGAATGTCGCGACCCTTATCGTCGGTACCGAAGATAAATCCGTTGCCGGGAGCCTGGCGAGCCGTAAAGATCTCGACCGGGCTATAGGGGGCAAGAAGGGGCGCCAGAATCGCAGTCAGGGCGACCAGCACCAGCACGACGGCGGCAATCTTAGAAGACAGCGTCATCTTCTTCCAGCCACCGAGCTTGAGCCCCTTGGAGGCAGCCTTCTCGAGCTGCTCGGTTTGCTTCTCTCGAATCTTTACCATAATCTACACCGTCCTGATGCGCGGGTTGATGAGCAGGTAGAGCATGTCAACCACGATGTTGATGATGATGAAGGCAAGAGCAACGACGATGACGACGCCCTGAACCAGGTTCGCCTCGTTGCCCTGAACGCCCTGCAGAATCGCGGTGCCCATGCCGGGGAGGTTGAAGATAACCTCGATGACGACGGCGCCGCCCATGAGGTAACCGATCTTAAGACCGAGGGTGGTGACCGGGGTGATCAGCGCATTGCGAAGAACGTTGATGCCGACGACGACCTTCTCGGGAACGCCGGCGCCGCGAGCCATACGGACATAATCCTTGTCGAGCTCCTCGACCATGGCGGTACGCACGATACGAGTCATCTGGCCCGTCAGCGGAAATGCCAAGGCGATAGCGGGCATGATCATACGCCCCAGATAGCCAACCGGATTCGTGGTGAAGTGAGGCAGAGCGCCCGATGCCGGGAGCACCTTAAGGTAGGAAGAGAACAGCAGGATCAACAGAACGGCAAGCCAGAACGACGGGGTTGCCAAGCCGGCGATGGAAAAGACACGGATTACTTGGTCCGGCCATTTGTCGCGATACAGTGCCGCGATGACGCCGAGCAAAAACGAAACGACCGCACCGATGGCAAGACCGATGAAGGTCAGCTGCATCGTGACGGGCAGGGCCGTGGAGATGCGCTTGGCAACGGAGTTGCGGGCAGCACCATAGGTGCCCATGTCGCCATGGATCAAATCGCCCATATAGCGCACGTAGCGCACGGGCCAGGGGTCGTCCAGACCATACTTCTCATGGTACTCGGCAACCGCCTCGGGCGAGGCACCGTCACCCAACGCCGTGTAGGCGGGGTCGGTCTTGGAGAACGACATAAGGAAGAACACCAGGACGGTGACGCCCAATGCCATGATCGGCAGCGCCACAAGACGCCTTCCAATCAAACGTAGCAAGTTGTTCACGTTCTCTCCCCTTTCTTTTGTCGGTAGGACCAACTGGTATATGAGTACGGATACTCATTACAAGACCCGAGCGACATCGTTGCCGCCCGGGTCTTTGTTTCAACTATGAGGATACGGTCCCAACGACCGACATCCTGCATATAGACTCAAGCGAGTCTTACGCCTTGACGGTCGCAACGCCCCTGAAGGACATGCTCGTCGTGCCGATGCCCTTGAAACCATCGAGGGCCTCGCCATTGGGCGCAGTGGACGGATCGTCCCAAGAAGCGGAGACGGTCTTGACGTGGACAACGGGGTACAGAACGGCGTTGTCGGCAATGATGTCGAAACACTCGTTCCACTTCTTCTGCTGCTCGTCGCCCTCGGCGGCAAGAGCCTCGTCCATGAGACCGTGGAGCTTCTGCCACTCAGCGGACTCCTTCCACGGGCAACGGGTCTGCATCCAGACGTTGTCGCCGTACCACCAGTTGAGCAGCAGGTCGGGGTCGGCGCCGAAGCAGGAAGGATCGCCAGGGGCAAGGAGGATATCGTAGGCCTCGCCGCCGTCGATGGCGGCGTAGGTGGCCGGCGAGGTATCGGTCTGGATGGTCACATCGAAGCCGAGAGCGTCGAGGTCGTTCTTGACCTGGGCGGCCATGCCCTTAATCTGCTCGTTGTCGGTGGTGCGCAGGGTGATGGCACCCGGGGTGATGCCAGACTCCTCGATGAGCTTCTTAGCCTTCTTGGTGTCGGTCTTGTACACCGTGGAAGCCTCATGATAGTTGGTGAAGCTCTTGGGCAGGTAGCAGCTGGCAGCGGTGGCAAGGCCGGCGAAGGTGTTGCTGACCATCTTCTCGGTGTCGAGCGCATACATGACAGCCTGACGGACCTTGACGTTGTTCCAAGGCTCCTTGGCGACGTTGAACATGATGAAGCGGGTGCCGAAACCCTGAACGTTGTCAATCTTGCAGCCGGCGCTCTCGAGCTGGTCGACGGCGTCAGCGGTAACGAGCTCCATAACGAGCGTGGAGCCCTCCTGCTGAGCGGTAACGCGAGCAGTGGGGTCGGTCAGGATGCTGTACTGGATCTTCTTATCCTCGGCAGCATACTCACCGTTGTACTCGGGGTTGGGAACCAGGGTGATCTCGGTATCGGAGATAGAGTCGTACATCCAGGGGCCGGAGCCGATCGGCTGCTTGGCGCGATCCTCCTCGGTCTGGGTGGCCGGGGTAACGCGGACGATGGCCAGACGATCCTTGAGCAGGGAGAAGTTGGGGACCTTGGTCTTGACCGTCACGGTGCTGGCGTCCTTGGCCTCGATGGACTCGAAGGGCTGGAAGAACGGAGCATAGGTAGCGGAAGCGGCGCAAGCGGTGTAGGAGGCAACGACATCGTCAGCGGTGACCTCGGTGCCATCGGAGAACTTGGCGCCCTTGCGGATGGTGACCTCGAAAGTGGTGTCGTCCACAGACTTGGGATCGTCGGTGGCGAGCTCGTTGAAGGTGCTGTAGTCGTGGTAATCGATGCCGTAGAGGCCCTCGACGACGTGCCAGTTAGCACCCAGGCCCACAGCGGAGCCGGTGCTGGCGGGATCGAAGCTGGACGGAGCGTAAGCGGAACCAGCGGTGATCACGCCGCCGCCACGGTTGGCGGAATCGGTGGAGCCGGAAGCGGAACCCTCGTCGCTAGAGCTGCCACCGCAGCCAGTGAGACCAAGGCCGGCGACAGCAGCGACGCTGCCGGTGAGGCCGAGGAACGAACGCCTGGACATACCCTTGTTGATGATGGCCATGTCTTCTCCTATCAATAGAGAATCTTACTCGGGAGCACCTAGACTTGCCCCCGCGCAACTTGCGGACGATATATACCTTACCTACCGACGAACCCAACTGAGGTGCCGCGCTCGGCGACCGATACATACATACGCTTGAACGGTATTTACTACCGTTCACCGAATTCATTGACAAATGATTCGCCAGACAGTATGTATCGACGAGGTGAGATATCAGTCTTCGTCAACCCGCAGGATAGCAGGGTTGTTCACCATGACTAGTCAAACGTTTTAGCGTTAATAAAACCCGAAACCAGCATGCAATCATGGCGAAATAAATGGTTGAAAATCACGCAATCATGTATATCAGTAGTTTAGGCTCGTGTTTAGCTATCGGAATGGCCAGCCGCCGCCTCGGCGCGCTCGGCATTCCACGCAACGAGCGCCTCGTGGACCGCCTTGGCAACATCGGCAGGTATGCCGCGAACTTCCGCGATCTCTTGCTCGCTCGCCGCGCGCAAACGCTTCATCGAACCAAAATGGCGCATAAGGGCACGTTTTCTGGTGGGTCCCACGCCTGGAACGTCATCGAGTACCGAAACTGTCATGGCTTTATCGCGCAACTCACGATGGAATGTGATTGCAAAACGGTGCGATTCATCGCGCACCTGTTTAATTAGATAGAGCGAAGCAGACCCGGTCGGCAGCACGACGGGAGTCTCGTCCCAAGGCACAAAAACTTCCTCATCGGCCTTTGCCAAGCCACAAACTGGTATATCGAGCCCAAGAGCCTCAAGTTGCTTGATCGCAGCGGTCAATTGCGGCTTACCGCCATCGACAACGAGCAAATCGGGGCGCGAGCCAAAGCGCTCGTCGGCCATGCGCTCGGGAGCATAGCGTCGTCCCAAAACCTCGGACATCGACACGAAGTCGTTTGCCTCGTCCAATTCGGCCTGAATTTTAAAACGACGGTACTGGCTCTTGTCGGCGCGTCCGTTGGTAAACACCACCATCGAGGCGACGGTAAAGGTTCCATGCAGCGTCGAGATATCGAAGCACTCGATACGCATCGGCGGCGCCGGCAGCGCCAGCGCGCTTTCGAGCTCCAGGAGCGCTTGATTGGTGCGGTCGTCAGCGTACCCCGTTCGCATCATGTAGCGCATGAGGGCATGGCGCGCATTTTTGGATGCCATATCGAGCAAACGGTGCTTTTCGCCACGCTGCGGCCTATGGAGATGGCAGGAACGCTCGCGCTTGCCTGCAAGCCACTCCCCCAGCGCCTCCGCATCCTCAAGCTCGACAGAGAGGTTTATCTCAGCTGGAATATCGGCCGTCTCGTCGTAATAGCGCTTAAGAAAGCCCGACTGGAGCTCTTCCTCGTCAACATCAAGACCCTTGTCAAGAATGAACTCGCAGGTTCGAACCGTTCGACCCTCACGCACGACAAAGACGCAAGCGGCGGAGATGGTCTCCTCGCGATAGAAACCGATGACATCGATATCGACACTGGAGGGAAAAACGACTTGCTGACGGTCGTCCAGACCCCTGATGACCTCCAAACGACGTTTGACGCGTGCCGCGCGCTCAAAGTCGAGCGCCTCGGCGGCATCCGTCATCTCGGAGGTCAGCTCATCGACGACATCCTTGCGATGGCCCGACAAAAAACGTTCGACACGTTTGACGTTCTTGGCATAGTCCGTAGGAGAAATCGCGCCGACACACGCACCCGGGCCGCGCCCGACATGGTAGTCAAAGCAGGGACGCCCGTTTTGCGCGCAAATCATATTGACGATGTCTTCCTCGCCCCTGTGGGACTCGACGATACGACGACAACGACGCCACTCCGCACAGGATGCGGAGCAGATGGGGATAACCTTGCGCAGCGTATCTATCGTCTCACGTGCCGCACGGCTATCGGTATAGGGACCAAAATAACGCGTTCCCGGCTTATGACGCTCGCGCGTATATTTGATAGCGGGATACAGGTCGCCCTTTGTAATGGCGATAAAGGGGTAGCTCTTGTCATCCTTGAGGTCGACGTTAAAGTACGGATGGTACTGACCAATCAAATTGCGCTCGAGCACCAACGCCTCGTGCTCGGTCTCCACCACGATATAGTCAAAGCTCGCCACCAGCTGCATCATCAGCGGGATCTTTTGACGCTCATCCTGCAGTGTCACGTACTGGCGCATACGGGAACGCAAGTTTTTTGCCTTGCCCACGTAGATGACATCGCCCTTGGCATCCTTCCAAAGGTAGCATCCGGGCTGTGTGGGAACGCGCGAAACCTGCTCGGCAAGCGTTGGAATGTTGTCGTGACCGGCCACACGCACCTACTTGCGACGAAGCAGCGCCGAGACCTCAGGCATCTTAAGGACGACGGCAAGGCCAAAGGTAACAGCAAGCGAGACGACACCCGCAACGCAAACGTAGCCAAGAGTAATCAGAATCGAGCCGCCAAGTGCCCCGACAAAGTGTTCAAGCACCCACATGACGCCGGCGCCTGCGGCAGCACCTAGACCACCGAGCAAAAGGCCAAAGAAACCGCCATGCAGGATAGATTTGACCTGAAGGCCACGCAGGCGACGACGCAGCCACCACAGCGAACAGCCGACCAAGATCACGTAGTCGACAACATACGAAAGCGCGATTGCCGGCATACCGAAGCCCAGCACAACGCCAAACAGCAGAACCGAGCCGGCCTGGCCGATGGCAGAATACAGGCAATAGCGGCTATAGGGCTTCATGTCGAGCAAGGCAGAGAAGCTCTTCTGCATCAACACGACCACGCCGTAGAGCGGCAGCGAGAGCGCTAGGTAGACAAGGTACTCGGACACCAGCGCCACTCCGGATTCATCGAACTTGCCAGCACAGTAGATCATGTTGAGCGGACGTGCGAAGACAATCAGGTACAGTGCGAACGGAATCAGGAAGAACAGCATCTGGGCGACGCCACGCGAAATGCCCGTGCGTACGCTGTCGTAATCCTTCTCCTGTGCGTCGTGAGAGAGCTCGGTATAGAGCGCCGTCGAAAGCGAGGCGGCAATCAGCGCGTAGGGCAGCGTGTACCACAGGCGCGCATAGGCGATGACGGAAGGACCAGTCTCGGGCTGGACCACCAGCGCGGCAGCGTTGGTGATAGAAGTCGAGACAAACATGCACACCGTGGCGAGCAGCGTCGGGATACCGAGCGCAATCGTCTGGCGCAGCGCGGGGTCCTTAAAGTCGATATGGATATGGGGATGCACGCCGTGCTTGCTAAGCGCGGGAATCTGACATGCCATCTGAACAAAGACACCGAGGGTCGTACCGGCCGCAATCAAGATGATGCCGGCACGTTCGCCAAACTGTGCGGACACGGGCGCAAAACCCATAAAGCTCGCAATGACGATCACATTGTTGAGGACCGGGGCAAACGTCGACCAGAAGTAGTCGCGGTGTGCGTTGAGAACGCCCGAGAACACCGAGCCCAAACCATAAAACAGAATCTGGATGGCAAAGAAACGGAACATGAACGCAGCGGTATCCATGCTGCCGCCGTCACCCGAAAGGAACGATTGCGTCCAGATAAAGCCCGGGGCGAACACGGTCCCCAGCAACGAAATGCCACCCAGCACCAAAAGCAGAATGCCGAGCAGGTTGCCCACGTACTCGTTCGAGGCCTCGCGACCCTGCTCACGCCTCACGCCCATGTACACGGGCAAAAACGCCGTCACGAGCATGCCGCCCATCACGAGTTCGTAGAGCATATTGGGCAGGTTGTTGGCGACCTGATAGGAGGACGAAAGTAGCGACATGCCGATAGCGGCCGCCATTGCCCACGTGCGGATAAAACCGGTGACGCGAGACACAATGGTCAGGATGGTCATAAGCCCGGCGGAACGACCAACCGTGGAGTAGTCCGACGAGCCCATGTCGTCAGTGTCATCTCGCGACGAAGAAGCTTCGGATGAGGGTGTCTGAGGCGCAGATTCTTTTGCAAAATGAGCTCCGCGCTTCAATTCTTCCTGCGCCATCGCTCAGTCCTCTCTCGTAATCGCGGCAACCGTCGCCCCGCAAAATGCAATTAAATCATCGGGTGCAAGCTCGAGCTGATAACCACGCTTGCCTCCCGAAATAAAAATGGTATCCCAAAGGACACATGTCTCATCAATGAGCGTCCGGTAGCGTTTTTTCATACCGACCGGGCTGCAGCCGCCGCGAACGTAGCCAGTCGCCGCAAGCAAATCCTTCACATGCATCAAGGCCAAGGACTTCTCCCCCGCGGCACGCGCGGCGGACTTTAGATCGAGCTCGTCGGCAACAGGGATACAGCACACGACATAGTCGTTGGACGGTGTCACGCAGACCAAAGTCTTAAATCCTTGACCGGGCTCCTCGCCAAGCTGCTCCGAAATCGCGACACCCAGGCCCACCGACTCATCACCATCGTCTTCGTACGTATGTAGAACATAGGAAATGCCGGCGCTTTCCAGCTCGCGCATCGCATTGGTTTTTGGCGTCTTTACAGCCTTTGCCATGACATATCCTTTCCCTCGCATTCGGACGCAAGGATTAAGTATATGTCCAATTCGGCTGCATACGTCACTTCGGCACAGCAAGCGCCATCGAATCACAAGGAGTCGATGGCGCCCATAAACTGAATCGCCTATTTATTGAGCATCAAGTTGAGCCTGACGCTCCCGGTCACGCCTGAGCAACGGCGCCAAAAACTTGCCCGTATAACTCTGCGGACAGTCCGCAACCTGCTCCGGTGTGCCCGAAACCACGACGGTTCCGCCGCCGTTACCGCCCTCGGGACCCATATCGATCAGGCGGTCGGCAACCTTGATGACATCAAGGTTGTGTTCAATCACCAGCACCGTGTTGCCCGCATCGACCAAGCGCTGCAGCACATCGAGCAGCTGGCGGACGTCCTCAAAATGAAGGCCGGTCGTCGGCTCGTCCAAAATATAGAACGTCTTGCCCGTCTGGCGTCGATGAAGCTCCTTGGCGAGTTTCACACGCTGCGCCTCGCCGCCCGAAAGCGTCGTGGCGGGCTGGCCCAGGCTCACGTAGCCCAAGCCTACATCGTACAGCGTCTGGAGCTTGCGCTTAATCTGCGGGATATTCCCAAAGAAGGCCAGCGCCTCGGTGACGCTCATGTCGAGCACGTCCGAGATGGTCTTGCCACGGTAGGTGACCTCGAGTGTCTCGCGGTTGTAGCGTTTACCGCCGCAAACTTCGCAGGGAACGTAGATATCAGGAAGGAAGTGCATCTCGATCTTGATCTGCCCGTCGCCCTTGCACGCCTCACAGCGCCCGCCACTCACATTAAAGGAGAAACGACCCGGCGAGTAGCCGCGCGCCTTCGACTCCGGCGTACTCGCAAACAGCGCGCGAAGATCATCCCACAGGCCGATATAGGTAGCAGGGTTGGAACGCGGCGTGCGGCCAATCGGCGACTGGTCGATATCGATAACCTTATCGATACACTCGATGCCCTCGATTTTCTTATATGGACCCACAGGGCGCGTCGAACGGTGAATGGCATTCGTAAGGGCAGGCGCAATGGTATCGGTAACCAGGGAGCTCTTGCCCGATCCCGACACGCCGGTAACAACCGTAAGCGTACCAAACTCGATTTTGGCAGTAACGTTTTTGAGGTTGTTGGCTCGAGCGCCCGTAATTTTAAGGCAGCCGCGACCGGGCTTGCGCCGTTCATCAGGCACCCGAATCATTCGTTTGCCGGTCAGGTAAGCGCCCGTCATCGACTCAGGACACGCCATGATATCAGCAGGCGTTCCCGCCGCGACTACGTGCCCGCCGTTGACACCGGCGCCGGGCCCCATGTCGATCACGTAGTCGGCGGCACGGATTGTATCCTCGTCGTGTTCGACAACGATAACGGTATTGCCGATATCGCGCAGGCGCTCGAGCGTCTTAATCAGGCGCTCGTTGTCACGCTGATGAAGACCGATCGAGGGCTCGTCCAGAATATAGAGCACGCCCATGAGACCCGCGCCGATCTGCGTTGCCAGTCGAATACGCTGCGCCTCGCCACCGGAAAGCGTCGCCGAGGCACGATCGAGCGTCAGATAGTCGAGTCCAACATCGACCAGAAAACGCAAGCGCTCCAGGATTTCCTTGACGATACGGCCGCCGATAAACTGTTGGCGCTCGGTGAGTTCCAGGCCCTCAAAAAACTCGAGCGATTCACGGCACGACAGGCAACAAACCTCGTAAATGGACTTGCCGCCCACGGTGACGGCAAGCATCTCGGAGCGCAAACGAGCGCCGTGGCAGGTCGAGCACGGCTCCTCGCGAATGTACTTCTCCAGGCGCGCCTTGGTGTTCTCGTTCGTCGTCTCGGTATAGCGTTCGTACAGGATGTTGCGAACGCCCGAAAACTTGGTATCCCACTGGCTGCGACGCCCATCGAGCTTTTGATAGTCGACCGAAATCTTCGTGTCGCCCATGCCATCCAAAAACGCACGACGCACGCGAGGGGGCAAGTCCCCCCACGGCGTATCGGCGCTCACCTTAAAGTGTTTGCAGACCGCAGCAAAAATCTGCGGATAGTAGTTCGAATTGCCAAACAGGCTACCAAAGACTCCGTCGGCAATGGACTTCGAGGGATCCTCAATCAGCGCCTCGGCATCAACGGTTTTCTTAAAGCCCAGGCCGTCGCACTCAGGACATGCGCCATAGGGAGCGTTGAACGAAAAGTCGCGGGGTTGTAGGTCGTCGATGGAGTGCCCGTGCTCCGGGCATGCCAGAGCCAACGAATACTCCAGTAGCTCGCCCTCGGTCCCCTCGGGAGCGTCGTGATCGGGCAGCATGTATACGTTCACATTACCGTGCGCCAAGGCAGTCGCCTGTTCAACAGACTCGGCGATACGGCCCAGAGAATTCTCACGGATCACGATGCGGTCGACTACGACCTCGATATCGTGTTTGAACTTCTTGTCCAGATCGATCGGATCATCGAGCGAGCGCACTTCGCCGTCGACACGCACGCGGCTAAAGCCCTCGGCGCGAAGGTCCTCAAACAGTTTGGTGTACTCGCCTTTTCGCCCGCGCACCACCGGTGCCAGCACAAACGCGCGGCGACCCTCCCCCGCCGCCAAGACTTTGTCGGCAACCTGGTCGGTCGTCTGGCGCTCAATGACGCGGCCGCATTCGGGACAGTGCGGGGTGCCCACACGGGCGAACAGCAGGCGCAGATAGTCATAAATCTCGGTTACGGTGCCAACCGTCGAGCGAGGGTTTTTAGACGTCGTCTTTTGGTCGATCGACACCGCCGGCGAAAGGCCGTCGATTGAATCCAAGTCGGGTTTGTCCATCTGGCCCAAGAACTGGCGCGCATAGCTCGAAAGACTCTCGACGTATCGACGCTGGCCCTCGGCATAGATAGTGTCAAATGCCAGCGAACTCTTGCCCGAGCCAGAAAGACCGGTAATGACCACGAGTTGGTCACGCGGAATGGAAACATCGATATCACGGAGGTTGTGCTCACGAGCGCCGCGAATAACGATAGAAGAATCAGACATGGAAGCTCCTTGCCTCCTATTGCATCGAATCATACTGTCGATGAGTTTAGCGCACTCGACGCGCACAGATGTTCGTAATACAAGATTCGCAGACCTTTAGCTTTGCGTATCGGGTGCTTTGTTTCTCGAAATGTCGTGGAAAGGTTACAGTAATCTACTACTGAACTTAATTTGCTGTAACAGAGGAACGTCCATGACCGAAGATATCCCCCTTGAAATCACTTCGAGCGACATGGCCAATCTGCCCATATTCATCGCCGTCCTTATCGTGGCCACCGTCGTCGTGCGCGTGTATTTTTCAATCAAACACAATGAAAAGCCGCCCATTGCCCGCGTCTTTTGGTGCGCGACGCTCCTCATCCCGCTCGGCATGGTAGCTGCATGGATTACGAATCAATTGCTCGTAAATGAGGACAATTCCCTATGGGTCCTTTCTTATTCGGCGCTCGGTGCTACCGCCGTCATACTTCTTGTCGAGCCCTTGGTTTCGGGACTTATCGACCAAACCGATCTTGCGACGGGAACGGTTGCCTGTATTTGCCGTGACATCCTTGTCATCGCCGCTGTTTCAGCGCTCTCGTTCGTTTCACTCGAAATTGCCTGTAACGAAACGTTCTATCGCATTCCCGCCAACTCATTCGGGTTTTCCGTCGGGCTGCTCGCGACGGTTCTGCTCTCCCTTTATTTGCTGGGACAGCGTCATGGAGGCGTCATGGCCCTCGTGCCCGTCGCCTGTTGCATCCTTGGCATTGCCGAGCACTTCGTCATAACGTTTAAAGGCGAGGCCATCCTGCCAAGCGATATCTTGGCCCTTGGCACCGCAATGGAAGTGAGCGAGGGATACGAGTTTACCTTTACCGCCGGAATCGTAACCTCTCTAGCCCTGCTGGAGATTTCCCTGGGGCTTCTTTCGCTTATCCGACCGAGAAAGCTCCGTACGCCCACCCATGTCTTCCCCGCAATCGCCGCTAACCTCTGCGCTTTTCTGCTAGTGACCGTTGTGGGGCTCTCGGGCTTTTCCAGCATCGACTTGGAGCAGGCGCTGAATTTTGGATTTGACCGTTGGCAGCCCATCACCACGTATGCGTCTCAGGGTTTTATCACTTCGTTCACCGAAATGGTCAACGAGTTGCCCATTGAGAAGCCCGAAGACTATACGCCCGATGAGGCGCAGAGCATCGAGCAGGAGCTCGCCGCCACCTACGACAGCACGTATGGCTCGAGCGAGCAGCGCGCGGCGGCCGTTGCCCAGTTCAATGAAATCAAGCCGACGATTGTTGCCGTCATGAATGAGAGTTTTAGCGACCTTTCGTGCTTTGAGCAGCTCCAGGCGGCCGGGTACACCGGCCCCGCATTCTACAACTCGCTTCCCGACACACTTGTTCGCGGCACCATGCTCGCTTCGGTCGCCGGTGGCGGAACGGCGAACTCCGAATTCGAATTTTTGACCGGAGCGACAACGGCCTTTGTTGGATTGGGCAAAATCCCCTATCAGCTGTATCAGATGAATGGCGTCAACAGCCTGGCAAAGGACCTTAAAGAGCTTGGGTATACCGCTACGGCTATGCACCCGCAAAACCCCGTCAACTACCATCGAGATAAAATCTATCAGCAGCTGGGCTTTGGAGACTTTCTTTCAATCGGCGATTTCGAAGGTGCGTCCTATTACCATGCCGGCGTATGCGACTACGTCACCTACGACAAGATACTCGACCTGCTTAGAACCGACGAAGCCCCGCAGTTCATCTTTGACGTCACGATGCAAAATCACGGCGGCTACGACTATGGCACCGTTCCCGCCGAGGAGCTGACAAACTATTGGGTTGAGGGAGCCAGCGAGGGTGCCAATAGCGCGCTCAACACCTATCTTACCTGCATCAACGCATCCGACCGGGACCTCGAGTACTTTATCAACGAGCTCCGCAATATCGGCAGACCGGTTGTCCTTGTCTTTTTTGGCGACCATCAGCCGAGCGCCGCAACGACTCTCAACGACGAGCTGTACCCCCAGGAAGATACGGCAAGCCACGCTTTCCGTATCTATCAGTCGACATATTTTGTCTGGGCTAACTATGAAATCGCCGGCAATACCGAGCTCAACGTCTACGACACCGTCGGGGCAAACGAGATTGCAGCCATTACCCTTAATAAGATCGGCGCCCCGCTCACCGACTATCAAAAGGCTCTGCTTGCAACAAGGTCAGATGTGCCCACCATCAATGTCGCCGGCTACCTTGGTGCCGACGGGCTGCGCTACGACTTGGAATCTGAAGACAGCCCATACGCCTCGACGATCGACAAGCTGCAGCGCATGCAATACCTCGAGTTCGCCAGCAAAGTTCAGTAAGCCCGCCCATTCGCTTGGACCCATCGTATTGCAAGCACGCTCGGCCCAAATGCATCGCAAATGACTCCCGCTCGCAAACGAGGGTACAATGACGCTCGTGTCACATCACGGGGCTCCGGCCCCAACATATACAAAGGAGTCATACATGGGTTGCGAGCACGCACAGGCCGCCGGCGGACAAACGTCGCCGTCGCAATTTGAGGAGAACACGCTGTCCGAGGTCAAACGCGTCATCGCCGTGCTTTCCGGCAAGGGCGGTGTCGGCAAGTCGTTTGTCACCGGTGCCATCGCCACCGAGCTTGCCCGTCACGGCCACAAGGTCGGCGTCCTCGATGCCGACATCACCGGTCCCTCTATCCCCAAGATGTTCGGTATGAGCGGACGCCACGTCCATGCCCTTGGCAACCTTATGCTGCCCGAAATCTCCGAGCACGGCGTCAAGGTCATGAGCTCCAACCTTCTGCTCCAAAACGAGACCGACCCCGTCCTTTGGCGCGGTCCGGTCATCGCGGGCGCCATTAGGCAGTTCTGGAGCGAGACCTCGTGGGGCCCCATCGACTACCTGCTGGTCGACATGCCTCCGGGAACAGGCGATGTCGCGCTCACCGTCTTCCAGTCGCTGCCCGTCGACGGCATCGTCATCGTCACGAGCCCGCAGGATCTGGTCTCGATGATCGTCGCCAAGGCGGTCAACATGGCCGAGAAGATGAACGTCCCCATTCTGGGCATTGTCGAGAACATGAGCTATATCGAGTGCCCCGACTGCGGCAAGAAGATCGAGGTCTTTGGCAAAAGCAAGCTCCCCGAGGTCGCAGATCGCTATAACCTCGACATCTTGGGCCAGCTTCCCATTAATCCGGCACTCGCCGAGGCCTGCGATAAGGGCGAGGTCGAGACCGCGCTGCCCGATGGCATGTTGCCCAAGGCAGTCTCTGCCGTCGAGGCCATTACCCCGCACGAGACCGACGAGGCCTAAGTGAACACGAGCGCCTTCTATGACGTCCTGGTAATCGGCGGCGGGGCTTCAGGCCTCGCCGCCGCCATTACGGCCGCACGCGCTGGCAAAAGCGTCTGCATCGTTGAGCGCGATGTCGCCTGCGGCCTTAAGCTCCTTGCGACCGGCAACGGCCGCTGCAACCTCTCCAACGAATCGATTGATCCTCAGCGGTATAACCACCCCGCATTCGTCGAATCCGTCATGGGCCCCCAGCCCGAACAAGAGCTTATGGGTTTCTTCTCCTCGCTGGGCATCATGACAACCTCCGAGGAAGGCCGGCTGTACCCGCGCTCCCTTCGCGCCGAATCGGTGCGCGACGCACTTCTCAATGTTTGCAACCGCCTGGGTATCACCTTAATCTGCGGAGCCAACGTTGCCTCGGCACACAAAGCTTCCGAAGGCTGGGCACTCCAAATAGACCGTCCAGCGCGGGCGCTCAAGGCAAAAAAGCACGACGACCGAAAATCGGAGCTCCGCTCGCTTCGGAAAGCGCTCGCCGATGTCCCTCGCAAGAACGAGGCCCTGCAGGCACATGCCGTAATTATCGCCACGGGCGGCAACCCCACCGGTATCGCCGATACGTTTCGCCTCCCCCTCACTTCGCTGCGCCCCATCCTCTGCCCCGTATCGGCAACGGTCGTCGGCGATCGGGCGGCACTCAAGACGTTGGATGGCCTGCGCGTCCGCGCCCACTTGACGCTCGCCCGCAATCATAATGAGCTCTGGCACGAAGACGGTGAAGTCCTGTTTCGAGCCTTCGGTATCTCGGGCGTCGCTGTCTTCAACCTCTCCCGTCGTATCCAGCACGGCGATACGATCCTGCTCGACGTTTTCCCCGACCTCTCCAAAGACGAGATGCTCGATATGCTCAACCGGCGCGTTGAGCTGCTCGGTGGCTTTTCGCCCCGCGATCCTCGTTGGCTCGACGGCATGCTCGCCCCGCAACTCTCCCGCGTCGTCTGCACGGCGTTCGAGCAGTGCCATCCAGGCTCCAACGATGTCATCCACCTGGTCTCGATCCTCAAGCACTTTAAGTTGCTCGTCGAGGGAACAGCCGAGGAGCGCTCGGCGCAGATCACGCGTGGTGGCGTGCCCATCGAGAGCGTCTCAGCTCCCGACCTCTGCGTGAGCAACGCGGCAGGCGCCCCACTTTACATCTGTGGCGAGGCACTCGACATCGATGCTGATTGCGGCGGTTTCAACCTTGCGTGGGCTTGGATCTCGGGTATTCGCGCTGCAAGCAGCCTATAGCCGCGCAGTCTATAATCAAAACGCATTCGGGCCGTCTGGAACACCGGGCGGCCTCTTTCTTGCATCTAAGGAGACCTCGATGATCGAAATCACCCAAGTCCACGCGTCACTCGATGAGGCCGGCGACGAAACCGCCTGTCTTGTTATTGGTAGACGCGCCGTCAAACGAGCCCTGCGATGCGAGGATTCCCAGATTAAAGCCATTGAGCTCCATCGCAAGTCAATCGACGCCCGTAAAAAGCGAGATGTCCATTTTATTTTGAGCTTTCGAGTTGAACTGACAAGCTCCCGACTCGAGCAGGAGGTGGTCGACCGCGTCGCCGAGCGCGACCGCTCGCGCATCCGCATGGTAGACGGCGAGGCGCCTTCATTCCCCAACCCTGTCCCGAATGCACCCAAGGAGCGTCCCGTCGTTGTCGGCGCCGGTTGCGCCGGTCTCTTCGCCGCCCTGACCCTTGCCGAAGCGGGCCTTAAACCCCTGCTCATCGAGCGCGGCGACCCCGCACTTCGCCGCTCTGAAGCGATTGATCTCTTTCTTAAGGAGCGTATCCTCGACCCCGAAAGCAATATCCAATTTGGCCTGGGCGGCGCAGGGACCTTCTCGGACGGCAAGCTCAACACGGGAACCAAGAATCCTGCCCATCGACTGATTCTTGAGACCTTCGTCGAAGCTGGCTCACCTCGCGACATCCTGTGGGACGCCAAGCCGCACATTGGCTCTGACATCCTCCCCACCGTCGTCACCAACATTTCTCAACGCATCGAGCAGCTCGGTGGAACCGTCCGCTATCGAACAAAGCTCGTCAATATTCGAACCGATGGATCTGGCGCCATCACCGGCGTCGATGTCCAACCGCCCCAAGAAACCACAAGCGAGACAATCGCCACAAAGCACCTCATTCTCGCCTGCGGCCATTCCGCCCGCGACGTATTCGAGC
>NZ_JBCOIG010000007.1:62838-77729 GCF_040926405.1 Collinsella aerofaciens | reverse complement strand
TGTGCAAGGACATGTTCTGGGCCAGCATCCCGGTGGCCATCGGCTCGGGCGAGGACGCCCAGACCCTCCAGGACATCCTGGACGGCATCATGCCCGGCATGCTCGGCATGATCGCCTTCTGGCTGTACTACTGGCTGCTGTCCAAGAAGATCAACCCCATGGTGCTGATCGTGGCCACCATGGTCGTGGGCATCATCGGCGCGTTCTTCGGCGTGCTGGCGTAAGGGCCCGGCTGCATAGATTTTCGTTGCAACCTGGAAAGGGGATGGAGCAGGCCTATGCCCTCCATCCCCTTTTTGTATAGAAGGAGTTCGTATGTTCGCGAAGGATCGCGAAGCAATGCGCCTGACGCCGGCAGAGGTCAGGCTGATTCTTATTGAGTCCCTGCAGTGGTGCGCCAACAACGCGGTCTACTTTTTGGGGCTTATCGGTGCGGCCACGTATGATCTGGCCGGCACGGCCTTTTTGGTTGCCGCCATTACGCTCGTGCGCAATCTTATGACGTCGGCGGGCAATATGGTGTCGGGTTCGGTCATCGATCGCTTTGGACCGCGCCGGACGTCATTTGTGACGTGCGTGATTACGGCTGTGCTATCGCTTGGCGTGGGGTTGGCGCCGCTGTCTGTCCCCGGGCTTGTGTTTGCCGCGTGCGTCTTGGGGCTTGCGGGCGGCTTTATCAACACCTGCACGCATGCGTTTCCGGGATACCTGGAGTCGACCACCGAGGGCCGTACCCGCGTGAACGGTCTCATGGTGTTCTACAGCAATATCGCCTATACCGCTGGCCCGCTGCTCGGCGGTGCCATCGTGAGCTGTTTTGCCACGCAATCGGTCTACCTGCTCATGGCGGGCATGATGGGTGTGGCGGCCGTGCTCTCCTTGGGCTGTCGCGAGTGCGTTGTTCCCGCAAAAGGGGAAAAGCCGAAGGGCGGTATTCTGGGCGGCATGGCCGAGGGTGCGCGACTTACGTTTCGCGACCACGACCTGCGCCTCATCTTTATCTCGGGCTTTTTGGGATTCTTTGCGTTTGGCGCGTTTGATTCGCTTGAGTCGTTGTTCTACCGTGATGTGCTCAACGTGGATATCGTCTGGCTGGGCTGGCTGTCCTCTGTCGTGGGCCTCACTTCCTCGGTGGGCGCGTTCATCCTGACCAAGCTTTCTGCTCGCCATGTCAACCTACGATTGCTGCTCGGCGCGCTCATGGCCGTGGGCATTGGGTCCATGGTGTACGTGGGCACAGATATGCTGGGGGTCGCGATTGTCGGTCAGGCGATTAACGGTCTGGCCTGGGGGTTCCTGGAGCCGCTGCAGATGATCTTGATTCAGGAGCGTGCCGACATCAAATACCTGGGGCGCATTACCGGCTTTGTGCGTTTTGGCCTGATGAGCGCCGGCGTGGTGCCGCTGCTGGCGGCTCCGTTTTTGGCGGAGGCTTTGGGCGTCCAGACGGTACTGTTTGGAGCATCGACCATTATTGCGCTGGTAGGAACGCTGTTCTTTGTCACACAAGGGAGACGCCGGGGGCGTTAGCTATACATCAAATTATAATTTGATACCACTCACCAGAGAATTTCGACCGTTCACCGAGGATTGGAACAGATTGAAAAGTGGTATTAAAAACACGTTGGGTGTATGTCTATAATTGGTATCGAAAAGAAACGCGATGTATAGATTCGCGTGCTGGACAGAAAGGAAAAGCCATGAAGGAAACCGAGAAGATCGAGATCATGCACTTTAGCCAGGAGGGCTACGTCGAGGACGGCAAGAACGTCTATGAGACCGGCAAGAAGATGACCGCGCTCGCCGACAAGGTCGCCGACGAGGGCTACGACGCCGTGTTCCTGATGGGCGTCGGCGGCACCTGGGACGAGCTCATGCAGCTCGAGTACCTCATGAACAAGTTCGGCGACCGCGACCTCGAGGTCTACCTGATCCACGCCGCCGAGTGGAACGTCATGGGCCACAAGCGCATGACCGAGAAGTCCGTCGTGCTCACCGCCTCCGAGTCCGGCACCACCCCCGAGGTCCTCGAGGCCGTCAAGAAGATGAAGGAAAAGGGCATTCGCGTCTACGCCATGACCAAGCCCGAGGGCCCCATCGGCCAGGCTGTCGGCGCCGAGAATTGCGTCAAGATGGCTTCCGATCATGGTAACGGCGGCTGCGAGATGGGCTACTACCTCGCCGACTGCTTCGGCCTGCGCCTGCTCAACCGCCGTGGCTGCTTCCCGCAGTTCGATAAGTTCATCGAGCAGACCAAGGACGTTTGGACCCACCTGGTCGACATCCGCAAGCGCTTCGAGCCGCGCGCCGAGGAGCTCGCCAAGAAGTACGCCCTGGCCCCCTACACCATGTTCATCGGCTCGGGCGCCCTGTGGGGCGAGACGATCCTGTTCTCGATGTGCATCCTGGAGGAGATGCAGTGGAAGCGCACCCGCTACATCACCTCGGCCGACTTCTTCCACGGCACCCTCGAGCTCGTGGAGCCCGGCGTCCCCGTGTTCCTGTTCATGGGCGAGGACGAGAACCGCAAGCTCGACGAGCGCGTCCGCGCCTTCCTCAACCGCGGCGTGACCGGCGACACCGACATCAACATCATCGACACCGCCGAGTTCGCGATCCCCGGCCTTGACGACGAGTTCCGCGTCATCGTGTCTCCGTGGATTCTCTCCTCGCTGATCACCGATCGCCTTGCCGCTTACTACGAGACGGTCACCAAGCACAACCTCAACTACCGTCGTTACTATCACCAGTTCGACTACTAATAGTTGACCACTCATTTAAGAAGCACCCTGCCCGGGCGCATGCGTCCGGGCATTTTTATGCCGAAATTCGCAAGGAAGGGGAATCGAATGAGGCAGTTTATCGTGGCGTCCCATGCTCATTTTGCGTCTGGAATCGTCGAGAGCATCGGCCTGCTTTCCGGCGAGCGCGAAAACGTCCATGCGCTCTCTATGTATGTCGACGGAAACGAGGACCTGACCAAGGAGGCCGCAGCGATTCTGGACGGCTTTGCCGCGGACGATGAGGTCGTCGTGTGCACCGACCTCTTTGGCGGCAGCGTCAACAACGAGTTCACCAAGATCGTCCAGACGCGTCCTAACACGCACCTCGTGACCAACATGAACCTGCCGCTCCTTATTCAGCTGCTGTTCGTGCCCGAATCCACCCCGATCGATGAGGCCATTCGCCAGATCGTCGAGGCGGACGACACCAAGGTCAAGTACGTCAACGACCTGCTGGGGCAGGCCGAACTCGATGAGTTCTAACCACTAGGGAGCACATCATGATTCAGATGATTCGCGTGGACTATCGACTGCTTCACGGCCAGGTTGCCGTTAGCTGGACCTCGGCTCTGGGTGCCGACTGCATCTTGTTGGTGAGCGACACGGTCCTCAATGACAAGCTTCGTCTGCAGGCCCTGTCCCTTGCAAAGCCGGAGGGCTGCAAGGTCGTTGTCAAAAACACCGAGGATGCCGTCAAGGCGCTCCAGAGCGGAGTGACCGACAAGTACAAGCTCTTCGTGGTTTGCGAGACGATCCAGCAGGCCGGTGCCGTCGCCAAGGCGATGGGAGTCAAGAAGATCAACCTCGGCAACGTTGCCTTTAGCGAGAATGCCCGCCAGGTCTCGACGAGCGTGTTCCTTACGCCCGAAAACGAGGCATACGTCAAAGAGCTGCTCGGCGAGGGCTATGAACTGTTCATTCAGATGATTCCGGCAGATGCGAAGACTGACGCCGCGAAGGTTATCGGTTAGGGGCTGTCATGGTTATCAAGACAATCCTGATTTTCCTGATTGCCCTTTTGGGCTATTCCGAGTGGCTGACGGGCACGAGCTACCTCCAGCGCCCGATCGTGCTCGGACCTCTGGTTGGCCTTGTCATGGGCGACATGGTGACCGGTACGATCATGGGCGCCACGATGGAGCTTGCCATGGTCGGCGCCATCTCGGTCGGCGCCTATAACCCGCCCGATACGATTTCCGGCACTATCCTGGGCGTATCTCTTGCCATGCAGGCCGGCGCGGACGCTTCGGCGGCCCTGACCCTGGGCATTCCCATCGCAACGATCGTCCTGGCGCTCGATACTGCCCTGGGCCAGCCGGTGATGCTGCTGCTGGTGCACCGTATCGACAAAAACGTCGAGGACGGAGACACCAAGGCCATCACGCGCAACATGCTCATCGCCGGCTACGCGCAGAGCTGGTGCGGCCTGCTGATTATTCCCCTGGCATTCTTCTTTGGCGCCGATGCTGTTGCCAGCCTGCTCAACATCATCCCCGATTTCGTTCAGACCGGTATGGATGTCGCCGCCGCCTTCTTGCCCGCACTCGGTTTTGCAATGCTGGCTCAGATGATTATGAACAAGACGGTGGCGCCGTTCTTCTTCGCTGGCTTCTTCCTCGTCGCCTACTTTGGCATTAGCACGACGGGCGTGGCGATCTTTGCCGCGATCATCGTCGTCGCGATGACGGTTTTGGGTGACAAGAAAAAGGCGGAGCAGCCCGCAGTGGCAACCGATGATCCTGCGATTGGGAGTGGGTTCGATGAGTTTTAAGTTTGAGTCTTCTTACGACGGGCTGATTTCCCGCGCAGACCTTAAGAAGCTGTTCTGGCGCTCGATTCCCTATGAGCATTCCTGGAACTACGAGCGTATGGGCCATATCGGCTTTATGTGGGCCCTTATGCCGATCCTTCGCAAGCTGTATCCGCAGGATGCGGACTTTAAGGCCGCCCTCAAGCGCCATATGGAGCTCTATAACGTCACGCCGTACATCTCGACGCTCCCCATGTCCATCGCCGCTGCAATGGAGGAGGTCAACGCTACTGACGATAGCTTTGACACGAGCGCGATCTCTAATGTCAAGCTTGCTTTGATGGGGCCGCTGTCCGGCGTGGGCGATGCCTTCTACTGGGGCACGCTGCGAATTTTGGCAACGGGTGTCGGCACGTCGCTGGCGCTACAGGGCTCTATTCTTGGCCCGATTTTGTTCCTGCTCGTGTTCAATGTCCCTCACTACATCATCCGTTACCTGCTGACGTTTGTGGGGTATCGCTTTGGCTCGGACATGATCAGCAAGGTCCAGGAATCGGGCATTATGGACACGATCGTCAAGATGGCCTCTATCATGGGCGCCATGGTGATCGGCGCTATGACCATGGAGATGGTCACCGTGGACATTCCGCTCATGGTCGGTGCGGGCGATGGTGCTCAGACGCTGGCCGAGCTGCTCAACGGAATCTTCCCGGGCTTTGTCACGATGGGGCTGTTTGGAATCGTCTATCTCATGCTCAAAAAGAAGATGAATCCGCTGGTCATCATGCTCGTGATCCTGCTCGTGAGTATCGCTGGCGCGTTCTTTGGAGTGCTTGGTGTCCAGTAGAGTATCCGTCATAATGAGAACAATGTAAGAGGGGGCGTCGCGCACACTGTGCTGCGGCGCCCTTTTGCCGAAAGGTGGACAAGATGGAGTATCCGCAGCTTGCCGTTATGAATATCAGCCATCGCTACTTTGATCTTGAGGAGTTCTTTTCTTCGTCGTCGGCTTCGGGCTACACGTGTTGCGAGCTTTGGACCGGGGCGATGCATCTGTATGTCGATTGCCATGGATACGATTCGCTCGAGCGGGTACGGGAGCTGTCGCAGCGGTATGGGGTTCGGATTGTGGGACTTTGTCCCGAACAGAACAACCCCAAGCCGTGGAATATCGCGGCGCGCGGGAATGAGGCGCGTGCCCGCACGCTCGCGTACTTTAAGAACGTTGTAGATATCGCGGCGGAACTTGGAGCCGAGCAGGTCATGGTCTCGAGCGGCTGGGCATTTTTGAACGAGCCGATCGAGGACGCGTGGGGTCGCAGCGCCTCGATGCTGCGTGCGATTGCCGAGCATGCGGGAGAGTGCGGTGTGCGACTGGTGCTCGAGGCCCTACAGCCGGTTGAGTCGATGATCGTGAACTCGGCGGCCGATACGAAGCGCATGATCGAGGCAGTTGATCATCCGGCACTTAAGGCGTGTCTGGATTTGGGCGCTATGGCGGTGGCAGGGGATACCATCGACGATTATTTCGATCTGCTTGGCGATGATGTCGCCCACGTGCATTTTGTCGATGTTGCGGCAGATGGCACGACGCATCTTGCCTGGGGTGACGGCGACCGCGATATGCGCGCCGACCTGGATAGGCTGGTGGCGCGCGGCTATCGCGGAGTTGTTTCGGCCGAGACCTATGACTGGCGCTATTTTGCCGACCCCGCAGCTGCCGATGCGCAGGTAATGGCAGAGTATCGTCGTGCGATTGGCGTCTAGGTGGGGTTGGGTTGCGACAATCCGCTCCTATGTTTCCAAATGAATACGGTGTGAGCCGAGGAGGACGATTCTCCCCGCAAACACTCTAGTATGCTAAAGTACCCAGAAAACCGGCGGAGCTATGCCGGTCTTCTGTTCCATACGAAACACAGCATGAGGAGGCTCACCAGATGACGGCCACACCGTGGGGATTCCGGGACATATTGCCCGAGGAGGCTCAGGCGCGCGAGGAGATTGCGCTGACGGTGAAGGGCTGCTTTAGGGAGCATAATTATCTGCCGGTTGAGACGCCGCTGCTCGAGGACAAGGGCTCGCTCGAGGAGGGCGGCCGTATCGCGGACACGCCGTTTAAGCTTTTTGACGATGACGGCCGCTTGTTGGTGGTTCGTCCCGACAATACGTTGCCGATCGTGCGTTTGGTCTCGACCCGCATGCGCGCGGCCGACTTGCCGCTGCGCCTGCGCTATGAGGCGCCGGTGGTTCGCGAATGCCAGCGCAATGCCGGCGGTTCGCGTCAATTTACCCAGCTGGGTTTTGAGCTCATCGGCGCGGGCGATACCGCGGGCGATGTCGAGATCGTCTCGCTGGTGGCCGAGGCCGTTCGCAAGTTGGCGCTGCCCGATGCGCGCATTATCGCAGGTAGCGTGCGCCCGTTTAAGGAGCTGCTCGCGGCGTGCGAGGATCGCGAGCTGGCTGCCGAGGCTCTGCGCTGCGTGCACGCCAACGACTTTGTGGGCCTCGATGCCCGCGTGGCGGCAAGCGCCGAGACCGATGCCGTTAAGGCCGTCGTCAGCGAACTGCCGCGCTTGCATGGTGGGGCCGAAGTGCTCGATCGCGTGGATGCGCTGCTGGCGGCTGCCGGTATTGTCGCGCCGCTCACGCGTGAGCTGCGCGCGCTGGTCGAGGGCCTGGCGCCCGAGGACGCTCAGGTGCTGTCCTTCGACTTTTCCATTATGAATTCTTTCGATTACTACACGGGCCTGGTCTTTAAGGCCTATGCCGGTGGCCTGCCCGATCCGGTGGGCTCGGGCGGTCGCTACGACTCTATCTTTACCGGCGCGTTCGGCGACGGCATCGAGGTGCCGGCGGCGGGCTTCGCCTTTTCGCTCGAGCGTCTGGAGGCCGCGTGCACCTCTGCCGAGGACGCCGCCTCCGATGGTGACCACGCCGTGGGCCGCGGCGCCGAAGGCCCGCTACGCATCGCCGTGCCCAAGGGCTCGCTTAAGGCCGACACGCTCGACGTGCTCGAGGCCGCGGGCCTGGACGTCTCTGAGCTGCGCGACCCCGGCCGTCACCTGATTGTGCGCGGTCGCGACACGCGTGCCGGCGAGGGCACGGTCGGCGATATCGAGTTTGTCATCGTGCGTCCCAGCGACGCGCCCGCTTTTGTGGGCTGTGGTGGTGCCGATTGCGGCATCTGTGGCTGGGACTCGCTCATCGAGGCAGACCTCAACTTGCTGCAGCTGGTCGATCTGGGCTACGGCCTGTGCACGTTTATCGAGGCAGAGCCCGCGTGGCGCGCTGGCCAGGCCGAGCGCAACTATGCCCGTCGCGGGTCGCTTCGTGTGGCCACCAAGTATCCGCGCATCGCGAGCGCCTGGTATGCCGAGCGTGGCGTGAATGCCGATATCGTCTCGCTGCACGGCAATATCGAGCTGGGCCCCATCGTCGGTATGACCGACCGTATCGTGGACATTACCGCCACGGGCGCCACCCTGCGCGATAACGACCTGGTTATTACTGGTCGCATTATGGACTGCACGGCGCGCTTCTTTGTCAATCCGGGTGCCGCGCGCCTGGATCCGCGCGTACGCAATCTGGCAGATCGCTTGGCAGCTGCTGTTAAGGACAAGCATTTTGAGCCCGTCGCGGGCTCGGCACAATAGCGCGAGCACGCACGGGCGCCCCAACGTACGGGCTGCGGGCCGACTGGCGCCGCCGCCCGGCCTTTCGTTTTTCGAACACAACCTCGACCGATAGGGGATACCGATATGAAGACCATCGAGCTTGCTCCCGGTGAGCGCCTCGTTACCAACCAGCTCAACCGAAAGGGCGTGCTGCCGCAAAACATCGTCGACGCCGCGCGCGATATCGTGGCCAACGTGCGTGCCAACGGCGATGCCGCGGTGCGCGACTATTGCCAGCGCTTTGACGGCGTTGAGCTGCAGAGCTTCCGTCTGCCGCAAGAGCAGATCGATGCCGCGCTCGAGGGCCTCGATCCCGCTTTTGTCGCGGCGCTCGAAAAGGCTGCACGCCAGATTCGCGAGTTCCACCAGCGCGAGGTCGAGCAGAGCTGGTTTACCACGCGCCCGGACGGCACGATGCTCGGCGTTAAGGTGACCCCGCTTGCCGCGGCTGGCATCTACGTGCCGGGCGGCCGTGCGCAGTATCCCTCCACCGTGCTTATGAACGCCATTCCCGCCAAGGTCGCCGGCGTTGAGCGCGTGGTCATGGTGACCCCGCCGCAAAAGGACGGCCTGATCAGCCCCTACACACTCGCCGCGGCAAAGCTCGGCGGCGTGGACGAGATCTATATGGTGGGCGGCGCCCAGGCCGTGGCCGCACTGGCGTACGGTACCGAGACCATTCCGCGCGTCGACAAAATCACCGGCCCGGGCAACGCCTTTGTCGCCGCTGCCAAACAGATTGTCTCGGGTGACGTGGGTATCGATATGGTCGCCGGTCCCTCCGAGGTCTGCGTGCTGGCCGATGCTACGGCCAAGCCCATGGTGGTCGCGGCCGACCTGATGGCCCAGGCCGAGCACGATCCGCTGGCAGCCTGCTATCTGGTGACCTGCGACGAGCGGTTTGCGCGTGAGGTCGAGGCGGGTATCGATATTCTGGTAGCGCAGTCGCCACGCGCCGAAATCACGCGTGCTTCGCTCGACAATGAGGGCACCATCGTGGTGGCCGCCGACATGGCTGCCGCCGTCGAGGCGGTGAACACCGTGGCGCCCGAGCACCTGGAGCTGCACTGCAAGGACGCGATGGGCCTGCTCGGCGGCATTCGCAACGCCGGCGCCATCTTTGTGGGCGCTTGGAGCTCCGAGCCGCTCGGCGATTACGTTGCCGGCCCCAATCACACGCTGCCGACCGGCGGCACGGCCATGTTCTCCAACCCGCTTTCGGTGGAGGAGTTCGTCAAGCGCTCGAGCGTCATTTGCTATACGCCCGAGGGCCTGCTCTCCGATGCTCCCGCTACGCAACGTTTGGCCGAGGCCGAGGGCCTGTGGGCACACGCGCTTTCCGCCGCACTGCGTCGCCGTGTGCTGGAGCAGGGCGAGGATGCCGTGAGCGCCGAGTCTCTGGCCGCGGCCGACCTGACCAAGGTCGCCTGGCCGGGCGACGCCGTGGCGACGGTTGCCGAGGGCGTTGACCTGGCGGCTGCGGGCGCGGATGGCGTTGGCGCGACTGGTAAGGAGGCCTAATATGGCCGAGCTGACGCCCCACATGAAGGAGCTCGTCCAGCCTTACCTGGCCGGTATTGAGCCCTACGATCCCAACTTTACGCCTACGCGCATCAACCTTTCGGCCAACGAGAACACCTATCCCGTGCCGACCGGCGTGCGCGAGGCGGTCGACGCTGCCCTGGCTGCCACACCGCTCAATCGCTATCCCGATCCCATGTCGAACGACCTGCGCGACGAGCTTGCTGCCTGGCATGGCGTGGCGCGCGAGAATGTCTGCGTGGGAAACGGCGGCGACGAGCTGCTCTATAACTACCTGTTGGCGTTTGGCGGCGTGGGACGGACCCTGCTCAACTGCCCGCCGTGCTTTAGCGAGTACGCGTTCTTTGCGTCGCTCTGCCAGACCGAGGTGCGTGACGTGTGGCGCGACCCCGCGACCTTTGAGCTCGACCAGACAGCCGTGCTTGCGGCAGCGCCCGAGTGCAACCTGGCAATCGTGACCTCGCCCAATAACCCCACGGGCGACGTGGCGCCGCTCGACTTTATCGCGGCGCTGTGCGATGCGTGCCCCGGCATGGTGATGGTCGACGAGGCCTACGTTGAGTTTGCCGACGATTCGTTTGGCGCGGCCACCACGGCGCAGGGGCTTATCGCCGAGCATCCCAACCTGGTGATTCTGCATACGCTGTCCAAGGCGTTTGGCGCCGCCGGCACGCGTCTGGGCTATGTGATCGCGGCGCCCGAGGTCATCGACGTGTTCGCGGCGATTCGCCAGATCTATTCGGTCAACGTGCTGAGCCAAGCCGCCGCGCTTGCCTGCGTGCGTGCCCGCGATGCGTACGCGCCCGTGGTGGCACAGGTTGCATCCGAGCGCGAGAGCGAGCTGTGCGCCCTGCGTGCAATGGCTGCCGAGGGCCTGCCCGTGGAGGCGTGGCCGAGCGCGGCGAACTTTGTGCTCGTGCGCACGCCGCATGCCACGCGCGTGCGCGAACGTCTGCGCGATGAGTATTCGATTTTGGTGCGCGACTTTAGCTATGCGCCGGGGCTTGCGGACTGTCTGCGCATTACCGTGGGTACCCCGCAGGAAAATGATGAGGTGCTGGCTGCGTTTGCCGCGCTGGTGAAGGAGGAGATGTAGATGGGCCGCTATGCCGAGGTAACCCGTAAGACGGGGGAGACCGATATTGTCGTAAAGCTCGACCTGGATGGAACCGGTGCGTGCGATATCTCGACCGGCGTGCCGTTTTTCGACCACATGCTCAACGCCTTTGGCCGCCATGGTCTGTTCGATTTGACGGTGCGCGCGGTGGGCGACGTGGAAGTCGACGCGCACCACACCGTCGAGGATACGGGCATCGTGCTGGGCGAGGCGTTTTGCCAAGCGCTGGGTGACAAGGCGGGCATTACGCGCTTTGCCGACGCGGCGATTGCCATGGACGAGACGCTCGTGATGGCCGCCGTGGATATCTCGGGCCGTGGCCAGGCCTATTGCGAGCTGCCCGTGCCGACCGAGCGCGTGGGCAGCTTTGATACCGAGCTGGCCGTCGAGTTCTTCTACGCCTTTGCGCGCGATGCCAAACTAACGCTGCACGTGCGCGAGCTGGCGGGCGGCAATTCGCACCACATTATCGAGGCCGCCTTTAAGGCCGTGGGCCGCACGATGCGCCACGCCTGCGAGCTCGATCCCCGCGTGCAGGGCATCCCCAGCACCAAGGGCTCACTGTAACCTGCCAAAAAGGGACAGGTTTATTTTGGCAGGTTTTGAAGGAGATAAGGGAGGGTCGCGTGGGCGAACCGAAGATCGTGGTGGTCGACTACCACAAGGGCAACTTGTCGAGCGTCGTGCGCGGGCTTGCGCGCGCCGGTGCCGCCGCCTGCACATCGGACGACCCGGAGCAGATTCGCAACGCCGACGGCCTGGTCATCCCGGGCGTGGGCGCGTTCTATGACGCGATCGCCTTTATGCGCCAGAGCGGCGAGGAGGCGGCCGTGCTCGACGCCGTTGCCGCTGGAACTCCGCTGCTCGGCATCTGCCTGGGCCTTCAATTATTTTTTGAGCGCGGCAACGAGGGCGTGCCTGCGGACGAGGGCGCAGTTGCCGACGGCAACACCACCGAGCAGGTCGGTGGCCCCTGGGTCGATGGCCTGGGTATTATGCGCGGTTCGTGCGCGCGTCTGGAGTCGAGCCGCCTGAAGGTGCCGCACGTGGGGTGGGACCAGGTGCACATGACGCCTGCCGGTGCGGCCGATCCGCTGCTCGCCGGTTTTGCCGAGGGCGCCAATATGTACTTCACCCACAGCTATGCGGTGGCCGACGATGCCGATGCCGCCGATGTTCTGGCACGCACGCACTACACGCGGAGCTTCCCGTGCATCGTGCGCCACGGCAACGTGTGGGGCTGCCAGTTCCATCCCGAGAAATCCTCTGCGCTGGGTCAGCGCATTCTTAAGAACTTCGTGAGCATCGTCGAGGGGGCCGGCCGATGATTCTGTTTCCCGCAATCGATTTGATCGGCGGCAAGGTCGTGCGCCTGGAGCGCGGCGACCGGAGCCGCTGCAAGGTATATTCCGACGACCCCGTGGCCGTTGCCGGCTCCTTTGCCGAGCAGGGTGCGAGCTGGGTGCACGTCGTCGACCTGTCCGCTGCCTTTGGCGAGGACGAGGACACATGCGCTGCCAACTCGGCAGCGATTAAGGCCATCTGCAGCGTCGACGGTCTGTCCGTGGACGTGGGCGGCGGCGTCCGCTCGCTCGCGCGGATCGACGAGCTGGCCGGCTACGGCGCGCGTCGCATCGCACTCGGAACGGTGCTCGTGACCGAGCCGGGATTTGCCGAGGTGGTGGCTCGCGGCTTTGGCGAGCTGTTGGTGGCAGACATCGCCGCGCGCGACGGTCAGGTCAAGGTGAACGGCTGGCGTGACGGCGCGGGCGTGGCACTCGACGACGCCGTGGCGCAGCTCACTGAGCTGGGCTTTAAGCATCTGGTGTATACCGACATCGCGCGCGATGGCATGCAGACGGGCATCGATGTGGCGGCGTATCGCCATGTTGCCAAGGTCGCGGGCTTTCCCGTCGTGGCTTCGGGCGGTATCTCGACGCTCGACGACATCCGCGCGCTGGCCGTGGTGGGCGAGGTCGCGATTGAAGGCGCCATTACCGGCCGTGCGCTCTACGAAGGCAACTTTACGCTGGCCCAGGCGCTGGCCGCCGCCCGAGGGGAGGAGTAGCCCATGCTTACCAAACGCGTAATTCCCTGCCTAGACGTCAAGGACGGCCGCGTGGTCAAGGGCGTCAACTTTGTGAGCCTGCGCGATGCGGGCGACCCGGTGGAGCTGGCCCGCGCCTACGACCGCGAGGGTGCGGACGAGGTCGTCTTCCTGGACATTACCGCCACGAGCGACAACCGCGCGACGACCATCGAGATGGCGGCACACGCGGCCGAGGAGCTCGCTATTCCCTATACCGTGGGCGGCGGCTTTCGCGACCTGGCGGGCATGCGCACCATGGTTGCAGCCGGTGCTGACAAGGTGTCGCTCAACTCTGCCGCCGTGCGCGACCCGTCGCTGATTAGCCAGGCTGCCGCGGCGTTTGGCAGCCAGGCCGTGGTCGTGGCGATCGATGCCAAGCACGTCGGCTTGCCTGGCGCATCCGGTGCCGACAAGTGGGAGGTCTTTACCGCAGGCGGCCGCAACGCTACGGGCATCGATGCGGTGGCGTGGGCCGAGGAGGCGGCTCGTCGCGGCGCCGGCGAGATTTTGCTCACCAGCATGGACCGCGACGGCACCAAGGCCGGCTTTGACCTGGCGCTCACTCGCGCCGTGGCGCGCGCGGTGCCGATTCCCGTCATCGCGAGCGGTGGCGTGGGTGCGCTCGAGCATTTTGCCGAGGGCGTGATCGAGGGTGAGGCCGACGCCGTGCTGGCGGCAAGCGTCTTTCACTTTGGAACCTTCAGCATTCACCAGGTGAAGGAGTATATGGCATCGCAGGGCATCCCTGTGAGGCTGGACTTTTAGCGCTGCGGCTTGCCCAGGCACCCGACCTTCCGGCTCCAACCCTCCTCGCGTACTTAAGTACGCGTCGTCGGGCTTGTCGCTCGGAATCTCGGGCACCTGGACAACCCTCGCCGACCTGTGGGATTTCGTTTGTTGCTTGGGAGAAATGATGACTGAGGTAATAGAAGCGTCTGATCTTACGTACGACGCCCGTGGGCTGATTCCTTGTGTGGTTCAGCAGTATGACACCGGCGAGGTGCTTATGGTTGCTTGGATGAACGAGGAGTCGGTGGGGCTGACGCTCAAGACCGGCACCACGTGGTTTTGGAGCCGCAGCCGCCAGGAGCTCTGGAACAAGGGCGCGACGAGCGGCAATATGCAAGCGGTCAAGGAGCTCTGGGCCGACTGCGATAGCGATACGCTGCTGGTCAAGGTCGACTCGCCGGGTCCGGCCTGCCACACCGGCAACCGTACCTGCTTCTTTAAGAAGCTCGCGTAGGGCGGGCGCTCGATTAGACGCTCGGCACCAGAAAGGATTGAACTATGGGTGTGCGCACCGCAAACGTTCAGGATGGAAATATCGGTGAGACGTTGACAGGTCTGGCCGAGGTGATTCACGGTCGTCGTGATGCATCGCCGCAGGAGAGCTATACCGCGCGTCTGCTGACCGACGTCGAGGACGAGCTGCTCAAGAAGCTTGCCGAGGAGGCAAGCGAGGTGATTATGGCCTGCAAGGATAACGATCACGATCACATCCGCTACGAGGCCGGCGACCTGGTCTACCACCTGCTCGTAACCCTTGAGCGCTACGGTATCACCCTCGACGAGCTTGCCGGCGAACTCAACGCCCGCCGCCACTAGTCGTTTGGGACAGTCTTTGTTGATGTAACGGGGTCATGGAAGTTGCGGTGAAATAGGGACTGTTTAAGCGCTTCATCAGGCAAAACAATCCCTATTCCACCGCAACTTATGAAGGGATGGCTAGTCGAGGGGTGTGGATTCCCATTCGCCGTTGGGGTGGGGGATGTCGAAGGTTCGGTAGCCGCAGTCGTAAGCGTGGGCCTGGGCCTCGCGGATGTTCCAGCAGATGTCGCAGGCGCGGTGTGCGTCCGAGCCAAAGGTGATGGGTACCTCGGCGTGGGCGAAGCAACGCAATAGCCCGGTCGCGGGATAGTAATCGTCGAGCCCCTTG
>NZ_JBCOIG010000007.1:25649-62684 GCF_040926405.1 Collinsella aerofaciens | reverse complement strand
GCCATTACGTCAAAGTTGAGTGAGCTTTCGCAAGCGCGGCACCAGTCGTCGACGTAGCGCTCCCACACGCCGTGTACCCCCAGGTTTTCCCAAACATGCAGGTTGGTGTCATCATCGATCCAGCCGCAAAGGGAATCGGGTGTATCGGGGCGAGCGACGTTTTCCGTTCCCGCCGTACCCGCGGCACCGGCCATGATATCGCCTGGGTTGCCAATCCAATGCACGCTGCCCAGGCGTACGACGGCGTCCTGGGACCAGCGCTCAACCAAAGGCTCGCAGCCCTCGTACCAATCGCATTCAAAGCCATAGATAAGCTCGAGCTCCGGCGCGATTTGCGCGGCAAGCTTGCGAGCATCCTCAAAAGCCAGACGATGTGCCGGCAGGTCGCTCTCAGTAACCTGCACTTCGCAGTTGGCATCCATGCTGGCGGGCAGTGTGAGATGGTCGGCCGAGACCATGACGCGGCAGCCGGCCGCAGCAGCGGCGCGAACGTTGTCTTCAAACGAGGCATGGCCGTCCGAGAACGAGGTGTGGGTATGGCAATCGACCAGCGGGCAGGCAGACATGGCGACTCCTTTGCATTTGGCGAATCCGCTCCATTGTAATGGTGTAGCTTTTAACACGCCGGGCACGCCGGAGCTCGAAATCGATTGGAAAGGCTGTGCGGTGCGCGGTGCGGCCTCGCTTGCGCTCTCAAAACATGTACATCAGCCTCCAAAAGCTGCAAAAAATGACATGTTTGGAGGCTGATGTACATGTTTGGATAGGGGCGAGGGCGGCGACGGACGAAAGTCATGCCTGTGCCACGTCCGATGTGCTAGCGTTTGGATGAACAAAACGAGCCCGCGCGGAAAGGATTCGGACCGTATGCAATGCGATAGCACATCCCCGCTGTCCCGCGAGACCGATGCACCCGAAACCATCGTCAAGCTGGAATGCGACATCGACGACGCGTCGCCCGAGGTGCTCGCCTACGCTGCCGACCGCCTGCGCGAGGCGGGTGCGCGCGAGGTGCATTGGCTGCCCCTCTATTGCAAGAAAGGCCGTCCCAGTTGGCAGCTGCAGGTAATCTGTGCTCACGAGGATATCGAGCGCCTGCAGACGATTATCTTTTTGGAAACCACGACCAACGGCATTCGTCGCCAGGTCATGGAGCGCGTTTGCCTGCCACGCCGCTTTGAGCGCGTAACGACGCCATGGGGCGAGGTGTCCGTCAAGGTGGCCACCCTGCCCGACGGCAGCGAGCGCGCGGCGCCCGAGTACGAGGATTGCGCCCGTCTTGCCCGCGAACATGGCGTGCCGCTCCAACGCGTGATGCAGGCGGCGCAAGCTGCGGCGCTCCGATTTGAGTAACGCGGCCGGTGACACGCCGCGCCCAGCCCAATTAACCCCACCCGAAAGGACCCTCATGAAATACCTCATCGCCTCCGACATCCATGGCTCGGCATACTGGGCCGAGCGCCTCGTCGCTGCCATCGAGCGCGAGAACCCCGATCGCATCGTCCTGCTGGGCGACCTGCTCTATCACGGTCCGCGCAACGACCTGCCGCGCGATTACGCTCCCAAGCGCGTAATCCCGCTGCTCAACGCCCTGGCCGACCGCATCATCGCGGTGCGCGGCAACTGCGATGCCGAGGTCGACCAGATGGTCCTCGACTTTCCCGTCATGGCCGACTACGCCACGCTGTTTGACGAAACCGGCCGCGAGCTGTTCCTGACGCACGGCCACGTCTTTGGCGCCGGCATGCACAACAGCGTCGACCACGCGCCCGCGCTGCCCGAGGGCTCCGCGCTCGTCTACGGTCACACGCACATCAAGGTCAACGAGGAAAGCGCCGCGCACCCGGGCCTGTGGCTCTTCAACCCCGGTAGCGTGAGCATTCCCAAGGACGGCACGCACAGCTACGGCATCTACGAGGACGGCGCGTTCCGCCACGTGATCCTGGAGGAGGACTAACCATGGCGCAGCACATGGCTCAGCAAAATGCCGAGGGCTCGCGCGATCTGTCCACGCTGGTCGACGCGTCGGCCGAGCTACAACATCTGGTGCAGACCGTCTGGCGCTTGCGTCAGCCCGACGGCTGCCCGTGGGACCGCGAGCAGACGCACCGCAGCATTGGCAAAAACATGATCGAGGAGGCCTACGAGGCGCTCGACTGCATCGAGGGCGACGATGCCGCGCATCTGCGCGAGGAGCTGGGCGACGTGCTCATGCAGGTGGTGTTGCATGCGCAGATCGCGGCGGACGCCGGCGAGTTCACGCTGGCCGACGTGGCGCGCGATATCGACGCCAAGCTCATTCGCCGCCATCCGCACGTGTTTGGCGATGCGGATGCCGAGAGCTCCGACGAGGTACTCAAGATTTGGGACGAGGTCAAGCTTGCCGAGAAAGCCGCCAAGGACAAGGCCGTGGCGGCGCCCGAGGCCGCGCCCGAGGGCCTGCTCGACGGCGTGCCCACGCATCTGCCGGCGCTGATGCAGGCTCAGAAGGTGTCGCGCAAGGCGGCTGCCGTGGGCTTTGAGTGGGAGACGGTCCAGGACGTGTGGGATGAGGTCGCCGAGGAGCGTGCCGAGTTTGAGGCCGAGGCTCCCGGTTCACCCGAGCGCGAGATGGAGTTTGGCGACCTGCTCTTTGCCCTGGTCAACGTTGCGCGCAAGGAGGGCATTGACGCCGAGAGCGCCCTTCGTGCCAGCACGGCAAAGTTCCGCCGCCGCTGGGCCGCGATGGAGCAGATGGCGGCCGATGCCCACGTGGATCTTGCCGAGCTTTCGACCCATGGCCTCAACGACCTGTGGGACGCAGCAAAGGCGGAGGAGTAAGACTGCGGGAACGACGGGCTGACACGCCTTATCGTTCCCGCTAAATTTTTCGAAAATCAAGTGTATCCCTCGGCTAACTTAGGGCATAATGCAAAAAGTGCGACATGGCTAACTTACGGAGGCGCACCGACGGTGCACGGTCAGCCGGTCGCTTGCATCCACTACGTTTCCAAGTGAGAGGGAGACAACATGAGCGATATTTTGGACGTCTACGGTCGCGAGGTGCTCGACAGCCGCGGCAATCCCACCGTCGAGGTCGAGGTCGTGCTCGAGGACGGCAGCTTTGGCCGCGCAATGGTGCCTTCGGGTGCTTCGACCGGCGCCTTTGAGGCCTGCGAGCTGCGCGATGGCGACAAGGGCCGCTACCTGGGCAAGGGCGTTTCGCAGGCCGTCGAGCACGTCAACAACGAGTGCGCCGATGCCGTCGTGGGCCTCGATGCCTTCGATCAGCGCGCCGTCGATGCCGCGCTGATCGCTGCGGATGGTACCCCCAACAAGACCAAGCTCGGCGCCAACGCCATCCTGGGCGTGTCGCTGGCCGTTGCCCGCGCCGCTGCCGAGTCGGCTGGCCTGTCGCTGTGCCAGTACCTGGGCGGCGTCAACGCTCATCTGCTGCCCACACCTATGATGAACATCCTCAACGGCGGTGTGCATGCCGACAATAACGTCGACTTCCAGGAGTTCATGATCATGCCGGTGGGCGCCCCGAGCTTTGCCGAGGGCCTGCGTTGGTGCGCCGAGGTCTACCATACCCTCAAGGGCGTGCTGCACGAGGCCGGCCTGGGCGGCGGTGTGGGCGACGAGGGCGGCTTTGCCCCCAACCTTAAGACCAATGCCGAGCCGTTCGAGTACATCACCAAGGCCGTTGAGAAGGCTGGCTTTAAGCCCGGCGTCGACTTCATGTACGCCATGGACCCGGCCTCGACCGAGTTCTACAACGCCGAGACCGGCATGTATGAGCTCAAGGGCGAGGGCGTGGAGTACACGAGTGCCCAGATGGTTGATTACTGGGAGAAGCTCGTCGACACCTATCCCATCATTTCTATCGAGGACGGCATGGCCGAGGAAGACTGGGACGGCTGGGTCGAGCTTACCCGCCGCATTGGCAACAAGGTGCAGCTGGTGGGCGACGACCTGTTCGTCACCAACACCGAGCGCCTCAAGAAGGGCATCGAGCTGGGTGCCGCCAACGCGATCCTGGTCAAGGTCAACCAGATCGGCACGCTCACCGAGTCACTCGAGGCCATCGAGACCGCCAAGGAGGCCGGCTACGCTTGCATCGTGAGCCACCGTTCCGGCGAGACCGAGGACTCCACGATCGCCGACCTGGTCGTGGGCGTCAACGCCGGCCAGATCAAGTCGGGCGCACCGTGCCGCAGCGACCGTATCGCCAAGTACAACCAGCTCATCCGCATCGAGGACGAGCTTGAGGGCAGTGCGCGCTACGCCGGCAAGGCCGCGTTCTACAACATTCGCTAGGCACGCGGAGGTCGCGGGGGCGGGGAAGACTCGGATTTGCCTTGCTTCAGCCGGGCGCTGTTGAGCACCATTGGGCGCTGGGCCATATGACTCAGCGCCTTTTTTATGTCGAGCAAAGGCTGTCGAAGGTGGCGCGCGCGCTCGTGCTATAACTAGAATACTAAGCGCAAACAAACCTCAACCGCACAAGGCGCACATGGATCAGATTTACGACAACAGGTACTATTCCGCCGGTTCGCGTGAGCCGTCGCTTCGCCGTGCGCGCACGGTGCAGCTCGGTGGGTCCGCCTACGCCGGTGCCGACCGCTCCGCGCAGCGCCCGACAAGCACCTCGCGCCCCAATGCTCAAGTGAATACTTCGACAGATGGACCAGTACGCCCGACACGTTCGTCGCATCCGTCGCGTCCCTCGGCCCAGACGCACGACAAAGCGAGCAGGCCTTCGAGCCGTCTTTCGGGCTCGGACTTTATGCGCTACGCCAACGACAACGCGGTGGTTAAGGCAATCTATGACTTTACACATGGCTCTCTGCGCCCGCTGTTTATCGGTATCGTGGTGGCGCTGGCGCTCGTGAGCCTGTATTTTCCCGTACGCGACCTGTATGTGGCTAAGCGCTCGAGCGATATCTTGGCCAAGCAGGTCGAGATTCGCGAGCAATATAACGACGAGCTGCAAAAAAGCGTCGACAAGCTGCTCTCGGAGGAGGGCATCAAGGACGCGGCGTCCGAGGACCTGGGCTTGGTGATGCCCGGCGAGAAGAGGATTGAAGTGCAGGGCCTGGACGGCGATTCGGATGCCTCGTCGAGCCAGAAGTCGTCGAACGCCAAGAAGGCCAGCGAAGTTGCCAAGGAAATCGAAGAAGTCGGTAAGGACGCGCCGTGGTACATCCAAGCGCTCGACATGCTGTTTGGGTTTAACGGCGTCGAGGGCCAGACGGTCGTGTCCAACGGCAAATAGCGCCCGGAGGGGAGCCCGCAATGACAAATTGCAAACGCTATAAGGTAGCCGCGATCGACCTGGGAACGGTGTCGTCGCGACTGGTGTTGGCCCAGGTCGAGGGCGGAGCGATTGTGGAATCGTCCAAGCATACCGAGATTACCGACCTGGGCGAGGGCGTGGACGCGACGGGTCGCTTTTGCGAGGCGGCTGTCGAGCGTGTACTCGCTGCGTGCCGTATGTTTGTGGACGAGGCGCGTACCTTTGGCGCCGCGTGCATCTGCACCACGTGCACGAGCGCCGCGCGCGATGCGTCCAACGCCGCCCTGCTGCTGGACGGCCTGCACGAGCTGGGGCTTGAGCCGCAGGTGATTCCGGGTGAGGTCGAGGCACGCCTGACGTTTTTTGGCGTGGCGCACGACTTTGCCGGCGAGCGCATCATTGTTGCCGATTCGGGCGGCGGATCCACGGAGCTCGCGACGGGCGTCTATGCGCCGGAGCGTGGCGTCTTTGCGCTAGAAGGGACGCGCTCGCTGGACATTGGCTGCCGCCGCGTGACGGAGCGGTTTTTCTCGACGATGCCACCCGCACGCGGCGAGCTTGCTGCCGCTGCCGCGTGGGCAGGCGAGCAGTTCGCCGCCTATTTTGAGGGCCTGCCTGTCGACTTTGAGCGCGCCGAGCGCCTCGTCGCGGTGGGCGGTACCGTTACCACGCTCGTGGCGCTGGTCCACGAACTGGAGCCGTACGACTCGAACTTTGTGCACCTGCGCGAGCTTTCGATGGAGCAGATTTCGGCCGCTATCGAGCGCATGTCTGCGTTGGATGTTGCAGGCATTGCCGCGTTGCCGGGCGTGCAGCCCAAGCGCGCGAACGTGATCTTGGCAGGTGCCGTGGTGATTCGCGAGCTCATGCGAGCCGGCGGCTACAAGACGCTCACCGTAAGCGAGAACAGCCTGCTCGCCGGTATGGCCGCAACCATCAACGAGACCCTCGACGGCGCGACCCCCACCATCGGCTGGACCCCAGCCTCAGCGCCCTCTAAATAAGTTGCGGTGAAATACGGACTAAAATCGCCCTTTCGGGCGCCAAACAGTCCCTATTCCACCGCAACTCAACAGCCGGCACCTGGGGACAGTCCTTGCGGGGCGTCCCCACAGCGCCTATGCCAGCTTGTCGATTTGCCCAATCTCCCAAAGCGGAATATTGACGAGCATGCCCTCGTCTCTATATGCCGCCAGGGAGCTCCTCACGCAACGCTCGAGCTTGAATTTTTCGCAGGCTATTTTCAGACTCTTCGCTTTAAGGTTCTCTGCCGCCTTGACCTCAAGCGGAAGCACGGTTCCCGCATGGTCGATGGCAAAGTCGGTTTCGGCATTGCCAGAGGTAGAGGACCAATACGCGGGAGTTTTGTCCTGGAGCAAAAGCTCCTGCGCGACGTATTGTTCGGTCAGCGAACCTTTGAACTCGGTAAAAACAGCGGATCCGTTAAGAACGATGGCCGGAGAGAGACCGGAGAGCGCTCCGAGGATGCCGGTGTCGATGCAGAACAGTTTGAAGCCCGAGAGGTCTTCGTAGCTCGAGAGCGGCGCCTTTAGAGCGGAAACACGTGGCACCTTATGAACGATTCCGTAGTCCGTGAGCCACTGGAGGCTTTCCTCGAAATCGCGTGCGCGCGCTCCGGGGCGAAGGGCGCCATAGACAAACTTCTTGTTCTCTTTGGCAAGCTGGCCGGGAAGGGATTTCCAAACCAACCTCATGCGCTCGATGATGCGGGCGGGTGCATGTTTGCCAAAATCGGATTCGTAAGCCTCGATGATTTGCTGCTGAAGCCTTCGGGCTTCGATGAAGTCGCGTGTCTCGGCGAAAGCGGAGACAACTTCGGGCATACCGCCGACAACAAGGTATTCCTTGAGCAAGTGTTCGAGCTTTTCGGTAACGTTTGCTAGAAGGTTCATGTCTGCGGCAAGGATGGCGTCGGCGAGCGGGTCGCCGTCGACGGCACGAACGAACTCGGCGAACCCCATGGGACGCATGGTGAGCTGGTCGATTTTGCCGACGGGAAATGACTCGTTTTCGCGTCGGAGCGCGAGGCCCATATAGGAACCGGCTGCTACGATGTGGTATTCGGGTGCAAGCTCGTTGAAGTACTTGAGCGAGGTGATCCCGCGCGGGGCCTCTTGGATCTCGTCGAAGATGATGAGCGTGTCTGCTGGCGTTACAGTTTGGCCACGTAGGAGTTCTATCTGGGAGATGATGCGCTTGGGGTCGAGGTCCCCATCGAACAGCGAGCGTGTGCTCGGCTCGAGCATAAAGTCAAAACGAATGACGTTTCGATACTGCTGGCTTGCGAATTCGTTAAGAAGCCAAGTCTTTCCTGTCTGGCGGGCTCCCTTAAGCAAGAGAGGTTTGCGATTCGTCCTTGATTTCCAAGCGATAAGTTCGCTCATAAGCTGTCGCTGCATATTGCCTCCCAACCCTCTCGGTTAGTATAAGGCCATTTGGGTGTTTCCATCGGAAAATGTGCGAGACAACCACGTTTTTCCATCGGAAAATGTGCGAGACAACCACGTTTTTCCATCGGAAAATGTGGTAGGAAACTCATTGGGTGGGCGGAAAAAGTAGTCAAAAAAGCCCCGTCCCAAATGAGCTGCTCTGCAGTTGACGGCGTCCAAAAGAAACGAGCCCGCATCCCTGGGGAACACGGGCTCGCAAGCAATCATATGGTAGGGGCGGTGGGACTCGAACCCACAATCCTTGCGGCGAGAGATTTTAAGTCTCCTGCGTATGCCAATTCCGCCACGCCCCCGTGAGACTAGAAGTCTAGCACAAGCCGTCCGTTACGCGTTGACGGCCATCGAGTGTTGGCCCGACTTCTCCAGGAACTCTTGGAACTTTGCCTCGTCGCCCTTGTTTTGATACTGCAGGGCCAGCAGGTACTCCAGTCGGCAGCGCTTGACCGGGTCGTCGCCGACATCCTCGAGCATGCGCTCCAGCTCGGGAATGTCGTTGTGGCGCTTGAGGATCATCGTGTCGTACATCAGCTGGCATTCGTGTGCGACCGCCTCGGCCTGACCGCCCTCAAAGCCCTTGATCTCGTGCAGAAGCTCCTTGGACTTTTTGCGGTCCTCCTGGCCAACGTAGTAGTTAAAGGCTTTGATCACCAGGTCGACGCGCTGCATCTTGGGGAGGTTGAGTCCCAGCAGCAGGTCGAACATCTCGCTGGCACGCTCGTGGTCCTCGCGCAGCAGATAGGAGTTCAGACGCAGGTAGTCGCGGTTGTAGCGCGGGTACAGCATGCTGGTGAGTTTGCCGTCGAGCAAACGATCGAACTCGTCCCACTGCTTGGCGGCCATCAATTGCTGCAGGCGTTTAAACGTGGTGCGTTTTTTGACGCTAAAGAACACCGACACGGCGATGCAGATGATAACGACGGCGGTCCAGAGGGTGCGGGAATCGGGCATATTAGGGTCCTTAGTCGCTCATAAAGCGAGCGGTATGACAACACGTACTAGATGTATTATACGCAGCGCGCAAGCAAACTGGCATAAAAGCTCATCGAGGCCGAGTGCCATCGCTCGCTGCGGTACACTTACCTAAAGTAAACCATGAAGGGAGACATTACCTATGAAGAAGATCGTTTTGGCTTGCGGTGCTGGCGCTGCTACTTCCACGCTCGTTGCCCAGAAGGTCGCTACCCTGCTCGACGCCAACGGTTATGCCGACAAGTACGAGATCGTGCAGTGCGCCATCTCCGAGGCCAAGGATTACTGCGACGAGGGCGCTGACCTGCTGATCGCCACCACCGTTGCCCCCGAGGGCCTCACCTGCCCGTACGTGAGTGGCGTGCCCTTCATGACCGGCATGAACCGCGTTGCCGCCGAGAAGGCCGTTCTCGACGTCATGGCTCAGTAGGCGCTGACTGCATGAGTGAGCAGAACGCCAACCCGGTAGAGCTCTTTGGTATGCGCGTTGCCCATGTGGGCATTAACGCCACCGACCCGGCAGACGCCCTGGAGATCGCGGAGCTGTTCTCGACGATGATGGGCCTGCCCGTCATCGAGACCCCGGTTTCGTACTTCAACGATTCGCTGGTCGAGATCATGAAGCAGAACGGTCGTGGCACCAAGGGCCACATCGGCTTTGCCGTTAACGACATCGATGCAGCTGAGAAGTGGTTTGCCGAGCGCGGGCTCGAGGTCAACGAAGAGTCGCGCGCGCTGCTGCCCGACGGTGGTACCAAGCTCGTGTACTTTAAGCGCGAGTTCGCCGGTTTCGCCGTGCACCTGTGCCGCGAGTAGCGCACAAGCTGCCATAGCTAGCAAAAAGGGATAGGGCCGCGTGGCCCTATCCCTTTATTTATGCCGAGGGGCTTCCTACCGCGGCAGGCGAATCGTAAAGCGGCTGCCGACGCCCTCGACTGAGGTCACACCGATGACGCCGCCATGGCTATCGACAATCCACTTGGCAATGGCAAGCCCCAGGCCCGAGCCCTGCGCGCCGGCATCGCGCGCGTTGTCGGCGCGGTAGAACCGCTCAAACGCGTGAGCTGCGGATTCCTGGTCCATGCCGATGCCCTCGTCCTCAACACTTATGTCGATCGTGCCCATGCCCGCATCGGGCGTTATGCCAAATGTGACGGTCGTTCCCGCATCCGAGTACTTGGCGGCGTTTTGCACGATCACGCGCAGAGCCTGCTTCACGAGCGCCACGTCGACGGGCGCGTCGCAGCGCGGGTCGCTGGCAAGCGCAGCGTCAGAAGCCAGCCGATACGTGTGCTCGGTATCGATCATCTGCGATTCTTCGCATACCTCGCTGACCAGTGCAGCCAAGTTGGTATGCGCGCGCCGCAGGACCGTGCGCCCGGCATCGCCGCGCGCCAAAAACAGCAGCTGCTCCACAAGCTCTTGCATGTGCTCGCTTTCGGCTTTAAGGGACGCGATGGATTCCGCCAGCACGTCCGGGTCGTCCTTACCCCAGCGGTCGAGCATGTTCACGTAGCCCTGAATCACCGCGATGGGCGTGCGCAGCTCGTGGCTCGCGTCGTTGACAAAGCGCATCTGCTGCAGCTTGGCCTCTTGCATCTGGCGCAGCAGGCGGTTGAGTGCGACCTCGATGCTTGCCAGGTCGGCGTCGCCGGTGGTGACGCTCGGCGAGTCGACGCTTGCGCGCTCGATGGCCTGCTCCAGTGTTTCCATTTTGCCGCCGGCGAGTTGCATGCGGCCGAGTTCGTCCACGCGCAGGGCCAGATCGTTGAGCGGCGCCATGGTGCGGCGCACGCGGCGGGCGCCGCCGAGCATGTTGAGCACGCTGATGACCTGCCAACCCACAACGACAAGGTAGAGAGGCCATAGCGTGACGAGGTCCTGCGCGAGGGGGAAAGTCTTGGTGGTACGCGCGAGCTCGACGGTATAGGTGAGCGTTGTCAGGTCCCAGCCGCGCGCGGGCGTCAGCGTCATGCCGCGAACGGTGGCGCTGGGGATCCATCCTGCGGTAAACGCGCCGTTGGGCAGCGTCTGGTTGTATCCATAGACGAGGATCGCCGCCGCAATCACCACCAGCAACAGATCGAGCCAGACGTAGCTCATCAGGCGGCGCCACATATAGCTCCAGTTGATGGCGCGGGCGATGGAGGTGACGCGCTTGGCCTCGGCGTTACGTGCGGCAGACATAGCCCACCCCGCGCACGGTCTGGATGATGCGGGCACCGCCGGCGTCCTCGATCTTGGCGCGCAGGTGCGCGATGTGCACGTCGACGTTGTTGGTGTCGCCCACGTATTCGTAGCCCAGCGCCTCGTGCGCAATGCGCTCGCGCGTGAGCACGGTGCCGGCATGTGCCATAAGCAGGGCGAGGACGTCGAACTCGCGGGCGGTCAGCACGATGGGCGAGCCGCCGACCGTGACTTCGCGGCGGTCGGGATCGAGCGCGACCGAACCCACGGTGAGCGCGGCGGGGGAGGGCGCGGCTGAGGTCTTGGCCGAGTCTCCAGCCGGGGGTATCGCAGCGGCACCCGTAGCGCCCTCCCCGGCCCCAACGCCGCCAACGCCCGAAGCCGCCCGCACGGCCTCCGAGCGCTTCAGCGCAACGCGGATCCGTGCGAACAACTCCTCAATCGCAAACGGCTTGGTCAGGTAATCGTCGGCGCCGGCATCGAGCCCGGCCACCTTGTCCATCACGGCATCTCGCGCGGTGACCATAATCACCGGCACATCCTTGTGCTTGCGTACGCGCCGCAGGACCTCCATGCCGTTGAGCTGCGGCAACAACACGTCGAGCAGAATCAGATCGTAGTCGCGCTCCAGCGCCAGGTCCACGGCGGTGCGGCCGTCGGCGGCGTGCTCCACCTGGTAGCCCTCGTGCTCCAGCTCGAGCGTCACAAAGCGGGCGATTTTCTCCTCGTCCTCTACGATCAGGATCCGTGCCATGCGTGCCCCCGTCTGCGATTACTTGTCGTCGTTCAGATTTTGCTTGATGTCGTCCGCGGCATCAGCGGCGTGATTCATAAGGTTGTTGATGCTGCCGGGCACGTCGCCGTCGCTGTCGATGCGGTAGCGCATGCCAAAGAACAGGCCAATCAGCATCAGCCAAATCGTAGCGCCCCAGGCAAACAGGGCGATGATGGGGATCAGGATGGGGATGTTGAGGATGATCGCATCGCGGCGCGTGGCGATAAACTTGGTGTCCAGGCTCAGGCGGAAGAGCTTTTTGAGGTACTCCCATACGCTGTCCATCTTCTTGGAGAAGTCGGTCTTTTCGCTCGACTTCTCGTAGGCGGCCTGCGCGGCGACCATCTCGGCTGAGGGCTCATCGACTGGCGCGGACTCGGTGGCGGCGTGCGCCGACGTGGTCTGCGTCTTGCCCTGCGACTCGAGCCAAATGATGGCGTCCAAAACGTTGCCGTCGGCGGCGTCGAGCGCGGCCTTGGCATCGGTGTAGCTCACGTTGCACTTGGTGCGGATGGTTTCAACTTTTTCGAGGTCGTCCATGACCTGTCCTTTCGTTCGATGGGCGCGACGCCGGACGATTTGCCCGGGCGCGAGCGTTGCGTTCGGCGGTCTGCGTTGCGCGGCGCCGCCCCGCCCTTGGTCGAACTCTATAGTGCAGGTTATAGATTAAGCGATTCTTGAGCCAAGATTAACGTTGGATGAGTTTTTGGGTGGCGGTGGGAAAAGTATTAGACCTCGATAGCGGGGGATGTGGTGCCGGTGCAAAACGGCGTCAAAGGTTGGTCGAGCAGGCGGTTTCTCCATTGATGTCCGCACAGCATGTGACACTTACCCTGCCGCCCCGCTCTGCCGCGGCGGCATGCGTCTGAACAACGACCCTCTAAGGAGTTCGATACCGATGAGTGACAACGCAAAGCATCTCGCAAAGAAGTGCGTTAAGGACGCGGGGCCGTGCCTCGCGCTGTGCGTAGCCGGCGCAGCGGTCGCGCTGTTGGCTGTTCTGGGGCCGTTCGACGTGCTCCGAAGTGCCAGCTTTCTGCATGTTTGCATGGCTCTTGCCGGCGCCACGATGACCGGCGGCGTGCTCGATCTGATCTTTTGGGTGTTTGACCCGTTTGGATGGAAGAGCGAGGGGTAGGTCCCAAAGGATGGAAGGGCTGGAACGGTTGACTTAGTGATCGTGCAGAATGTGGGCTAGCGACTTACAGGGAAGTGGTAATCCGATGACGGTCTATGTAACAGGCGATATTCATGGCGGCGCTGACATGCAAAAGCTCCGCGATTGGGAGCTTGGGGATAGCCTGGCGAGCGACGACTATCTCATCATCGCGGGCGACTTTGGCTTTCCCTGGGACTTTTCTACCGAGGAATGTGCCGATATTGCTTGGCTGGAGTCGCGCCCCTACACCGTGCTGTTTGTCGACGGCAACCACGAGCGTTTCGATCACTGGGCGGAACGCCCCATGGAGTTGTGGCACGGTGGGCTGACGCAGCGCCTGTCGGATACCTCGCCCATACGGCGCCTGACGCGCGGCGAGGTTTTTGAGCTCGACGGCTCAACGGTCTTTACCATGGGCGGCGCCACGAGCGTGGACAAGGAATACCGCATTCCGTATTCCAGCTGGTGGCCGCAGGAGCTGCCGGACGAGCGCAACTTTGAGGAGGCGCGGGCAAAGCTCGACAGCGTGGGCTGGACGGTCGACTACGTGATCACTCACACCTGCTCTACGCGCATGCTTTCGTCCACGCTTTATCCAGCGTCCGGCTGGAATTGCCCCTCCGTTGATCGGCTTACGGCATTTTTCGATGAGCTGGAAGACCGCTTGGACTACAAGCGCTGGTACTACGGGCATTTTCATCGGGATACCAACCCGGCCGAGCGTCACACCGTGCTCTACGACTGTATTGTCCGCCTGGGCGACGAACTCCAGCCCTGGGATGTTGCGTAGAGGCGGGGTGGCTGGCTACTCGACCGTTACAGTGATGTTCTCCCGATGCGCGCGGATGACGTCCCAGCTAAAGTGCTCGACCAGCTGCTCGGCGGTACGCGGCGTGGTGTCCGGCGCGATGCCTGTTTGCCCGGCGAGCCATCCCAACAGTGCCTCGGGTGTGCCAAAGCGGGTGCGGAGCTCGCCCAGGTCCAGATCGCGATCGCGCTTGGAAAGGCGGCGGCCGTCCGGTGACATGAGCAGCGGAATGTGCGCGTAGTGCGGCGTGGGCAGTCCCAGCAGATGTTGCAGATAGATCTGGCGCGGCGTGGAACCAAGCAGGTCGCATCCGCGTACGATCTCGGTGACGCCCATGGCAGCGTCGTCGACCACCACGGCCAGCTGATAGGCAAACACGCCGTCGCTGCGGCGCACCAAAAAGTCACCGCACTCGGTGGCGAGTGCTTCGCATTGGGCTCCGTACGTGCGGTCCACGAATTCGATCACGTCGCTGGCGAGGTCGTCGACGGTGGGCACGCGCAGGCGCGTGGCCGGAGCACGCAGGGCACTGCGGCGGGTGATTTCATCAGCGGAAAGACCTCTGCAGGCGCCGCGGTAGATGGGCGTGCCGTCGCTGGCGTGCGGCGCGCTCGCGGCGTGGAGTTCGGCACGCGTGCAAAAACAGGGATAGGTGAGGCCGGCGTCTTGCAGCTGGCGCAGGGCGTCCTCGTACAGATCCAGGCGATCGTGCTGGTAGTAGGGGCCTTCGTCCCACTCGAGCCCCAGCCAGGTCAGATCGTCAATCAGTTGAGCGGCAAGTTCCGGGCGCTTGCAGCGATCGTCCAGGTCCTCGATACGCAACACGATGCTGCCGCCCTGGCTGCGGGCCGAAAGCCATGCGCACAGGCAGCTGAACACGTTGCCCAAGTGCATGCGGCCCGAGGGCGACGGGGCAAAGCGGCCCACGACGGGGGTGGGCACTGCCGTTGCTGGTGCGTCCGCGGCGGGCGTTGCTATGTTGCGTGTTTTGATATCCATGCGGATGAGTATAGCGCGGGGCTTGGCAGGGAAGGCGTTGCCGCGCTCACAAGTTGGCGGCGGTGCGCATTGCGCACGGTGGGTTTGCGGCTCAAGGTCTCGATCGCTGCGTACCGACTTAGCCTCACAAACGACAGAAACCCCGGCAGCTCTTCGCAACTGCCGGGGTTTCCGCGGAAAAGGGGGACATGATCCTCGAGCGAACGGCAAAGGGGCAAACCGTTTTCGCTCAACTACTTTATGCCCCTCGGCTGGCGGCTCAGTCAGCGCATGCCGCGCCCACACAAAGCCGCTACACCTGTGACGGAGCTGTGAAGTGGTATCTATTGCTGGCGCAGGCCATGCCAAGGGTGTCCCTAATGACTGGTCATTTAAGAACGTCCCCAATGACTGGCTGTTGGGGTGCGGGTGTGACTTTCATCCCGTTTGGCGTTCCGGTCGCCTAGATGTTCGTCATGCGTACCCGCAAACGTGGGACAATGGCGCTGTTGGTTTTACAGACAAAGGATGTGCCTATGAACACCCTCGCCGCCAAAGTCAGCCGGCAGCGCCACCTGTTTGCGCGATTCGCTTCCGTCTGCGTGCTCGTCGCGCTTGCGTTGTTGCTGCTGCCTGTCGCCGCGCACGCCGACGGCTACTCCATGACCCAGACCTATATCAGTGCCACGGTCGAGGCCGATGGATCGCTGACCGTTGTCGAGGGACGCCAGTTTGATTTCGACGACGACATCAACGGCGTGTTTTGGGAGATCAATACGGGCTCCAACCAGCAGGGCGGCACGGCGGGCGTCGACGTGCTGAGTGTCGAGGAAGAGGACACCGCGTTTAACAAAGTCGATAGCGCGAACAAGGGCGACTCTGGCGTCTACACGGTCGAGCAGACCGGTGACGGCGTAAGGATTAAGGTGTTCAGCCCTCACGAGAGCGGCGACAGCGCAATCTACTACGTGAGCTACACCATGACCGGTGCGGTTATGAACTGGGCCGATACCGCCGAGCTCTACTGGAAGTTCGTAGGTGACGGCTGGTCTGCGGATTCCGATGACGTCGAGATGGAAGTGTGCTTCGCGAATGCCGCTGCCGGGACGGCGGCCGTCAAGGGCGATAACTTCCGCGCATGGGGCCATGGTCCGCTGACGGGCGACGTGTCGCTCGATGAGGACGAGCCCATGGTCACCTATACCATTCCCTGCGTGCACCAGGGCGAATTCGCCGAGGCACGCATCGCCTTCCCTAGCGACTGGGTGCCGCAGCTTGCCGCTTCGGGCGAAGAGCGCATGTCAACGATCCTGAGCGAAGAGAAGGAATGGGCCGACGAAGCTAACGCCCGCCGCGCTCACGCTCGCATGATTGCCAATGCACTTGCCGTGCTAAGTGTTGTTGCGGCGGTGGCCTTTACCGGCACAATCGTTATGCTCAAGCTGCGCAAGCGCAAGCCCAAGCCGCTTTTCCAGGACGAATATTTCCGCGATGTGCCTTCGGCCGACCATCCCGCCGTGCTTTCGGCCCTCATGAGCTGGAACGAGGTGCCCGATCAGGCATATATCGCCACGCTCATGAAGCTCACTGACGACCGTGTGATCAAGCTGGAGCAGGCGACCGTGACCAAGGCCAAGAAGGGTCTGTTGGGGCGTGAAAAAGAAGAGCAGACGTATCGCGTGACGGTGAGTGATGCGGGCTGGAAGTCGGCCAAGGGCATTGACCACATGGTGCTCAAGGTCTTCTTTGCCGGTACTAAGCCTGACGAGAACGGCGATCGCTCGCGCACGTTCGACGAGCTGCAGCACTACGTCAAGCAGCACGCTACACCCGTGGGCGACAAGCTCGAGGACTATCAGAACACCGTTAAGGGCAAGCTGGCCGATAGCGAGTACGTTGCCTCAGACGGCATTGTTGCAATGGTGTTTTGCCTGGTTCTTGGTATCCTGATTGCCTTTGTTCCCGTGGGATCCATCTTCTTTACCGATGGCGCACAGGCGAACATTACCGCCGCGGTTATCTCGGTGCCGATTGTGCTGGTGGGTATCGGCGTGGGCCTTACGTTCCGCCGCTTTACGCCGGAGGGCGCCGAGGTGGCGGCTCGCTGCAAGGCGCTCAAGCATTGGCTCGAGGATTTCACACGCCTAAAGGAAGCCGTCCCGGGCGATTTGGTGCTGTGGAACAAGCTGCTGGTGATGGGCGTTGCCCTGGGCGTTTCGAAAGAAGTGCTGCGACAGCTGGCCGAGGCCGTGCCTGCGGACCTGCGCAACAGCGACGATTTCTACGACAACTACCCCTGCTACTGGTGGTATTACCATCACTACGGCAACGAGTCTCCGCTCGATTCGTTCAACGATGTGTATCACGAGACCATCCGCGAGCTGGCTTCGAGCTCCGATAGCTCGAGCGGCGGCAGCGGCGGCGGCTTCTCTGGCGGCGGTGGTGGCGGCGTCGGCGGAGGCGGCGGCGGAACGTTCTAGCGCGCTCTGATTTTTGGGATGGATCTTCTCCGGCGACTGCCGACGGATCCATCCCATTTTCATGCGCTACCTACGAAGGCTGTCCCCAACGACTAATCACTGGGAACATCCCTAAATGACTAGGTATGGCTGCTGGGTTTAGGCTGTTAGATCGAGTTCGTAGAGGAAGCTTTCGCGCGGCATGTCGTGGCGACGCTCTTCGCGGTTGGCGCGGTGCGTGGCCGTGCGCTTAAAGCCGTGCAGCTCGTAGAACTTCCACGAGCAGTTGGAGTCGGTGTACAGGTGCGCCCTCGTCGCTCCAAGCGAGGATAGGTGTGAGACCGCGGCATCGAGCAGAACCGTGCCAACGCCCAGGCCATGGACATCGCGATCCACGGCAAGCAGCGTGACCTCGTTGTCGTGCGGCAACGGGCTGCTCTCGAGCAGGCGGTTGTTGGTCCGGATGGTTGCGCGCACAAACGAGAGATACTCGGCGCAGGCATCGGGCTCCAGCTCACGCATCTGCGATAGCAGCGCGCGTTCGGTATCCATCCAATGTTCCTTAACGGTGGCGCCGGAGCTCTGTCCTGCGCGTGCAAGCGCAATGCCGCGTGCATGGCCGTCGATTACGGCAACCTGCGAAAACGTCGAAGACGAAAGGCAATAGGCGAGGTCGCATGCGGCCTCGAGGCGGTTGTACTCATCGTTATCCGAATTGTTATGCCAAAGCTGCTGCAGAATCAACGCGATGGCGTCGAAGTCTTCGGTATCAAACGGTCGGTAGAGAACCCGCGAGACCATGGTGCCTCTTTCTTTTGCGGATGCATATCGAGCACAGTTCTACCACGCTATTGGCATCTAATTATGGTGCCCCTGTGTTCCATGAACTCACCGTGCCCGGTGCCGTGCCCATCCCCTCCGCTCGCAAACTTTTTCTGCATATGCGCCCGTTGCGGGGTGCATCGATGCGCTCGATGCGCTACATTGAATCAGTATTTTCAATGCCGCTGCGCGAGCGCTGCAGATCGACGTATCACCGACTCACAGAGCACGGCGGCGTACCAGACAGGAGGACTGCATGGGATCTGATGTGAAGATCGCACGCGCGTTGATTTCGGTTACCGATAAGACGGGCGTCGTCGATTTCGCACGGACGCTGGTCGATGACTTTGGCGTCGAGATCATCTCTACGGGCGGCACGGCTCGTGCCATCGAGGACGCGGGCGTCCCCGTAACCCCCATCGAGGAGTTCACGGGCTATCCCGAGATGATGGACGGCCGCGTTAAGACCCTGCACCCCAAGGTTCACGGCGCGCTGCTGGCCCGCCGCGATTCCGAGCAGCACATGCAGGAGGCGGCACAGCACGGCATTAAGCTGATCGACCTGGTCGTCGTCAACCTGTACGAGTTCGAGAAGACCGTCGCCAACCCCGAGGTCACCTTCGCGGATGCCATCGAGCACATCGACATCGGCGGTCCTTCCATGCTGCGCTCTGCCGCCAAGAACGCCGCGAGCGTTACCGTCATCTCCGACCCGGCCGACTATGATGCCGTCCTGGCCGAGATGCGCGAGACCGGTGGCTGCACCACGCTTTCCACCCGTCGTCGCCTGCAGGTGAAGGTCTACCAGACCACCGCCGCCTACGACACGGCTATCTCCCGTTGGCTCGCCGCCCACGCAAGCGACGTGGCGGACACCTCTGCCAAGCTCGAGATCTCGCTGGAGAAGGTCGACGACCTGCGCTATGGCGAGAATCCTCAGCAGAAGGCCACGGTCTATCGCTTTGCCGAGGGCTGCGAGAATACCGCGAGCTCGCAGTTCCCGCTCGTGGGCTCCGAGCAGATCCAGGGCAAGCCGCTCAGCTACAACAACTATCTGGATGCCGACGCCGCTTGGAACCTAGTCCGCGAGTTCGACGAGCCGGCCTGCGTGATCCTCAAGCATCAGAACCCCTGCGGCTCCGCCGTGGCCGAGGACATCACGGCCGCCTACGACCGCGCCTTCGCCTGCGATCCCAAGAGCGCCTTCGGCGGCATCATCGCCTGCAACCGCGAGGTTCCCTATGAGCTGGTTGAGCACTTTGCCGATCAGAACAAGCAGTTCGTCGAGGTTATCATCGCTCCGAGCTACACTGCCGAGGCGCTCGAGCGCATGGCCAAGCGCCCCAACCTGCGCGTGCTGGCCACCGGCGGCGTGGACCACGGCGCCCAGGTGGAGCTGCGCTCCGTCGACGGCGGCATGCTGGTGCAGGAGGTCGACCACGTGACCGAGGATCCTGCGACCTTTACGTTCCCCACCGACCGCAAGCCCACCGACGCCGAGATGGCCGAGCTCGAGTTTGCCTGGAAGGTCTGCAAGGGCGTCAAGTCCAACGCCATCCTGGTTTCCAAGGGTAAGGCCGGCATTGGCATGGGCCCGGGTCAGCCCAACCGCGTTGACTCTGCGCTGCTTGCCTGCGAGCGCGCCGAGGACTTCTGCGAGCGCGAGGGCGTGGAGAAGGGCGGCTTTGCCTGTGCAAGCGACGCGTTCTTCCCGTTCCGCGACAACGTCGACGTGCTCGCCGCGCACGGCGTGACCTGCATCATCCAGCCCGGCGGCTCCAAGCGCGACGACGAGAGCGTCCAGGCCTGCAACGAGCATGGTATTGCGATGGTCTTCACAGGGGCCAGGCATTTTAGGCACTAGAGGCTTTCCCAAGCACCCGACCTTGCCCCTCAAACCGTCGCTTGCGTACATTTAGTACGCGGCGCTCCTCTTTCGGGGCAATCTCGGGCACTTGGAAAACCCTTAATGGGATGTTGTTCTATCCCATTAAGCCGATCGGTCGCCTGACCGTATCGTCAAAATAATCTCTGCAAAAGACGGCTGCTCCGTTTGGAGGGCCGTCTTTTTGGTATAAGAGGACGGAATGACTAACACGAAAGGTATGACCATGCCCCAGATTGATGATGCCGAGCTGTTTGGCAATGCCGAGGATCAGCGTGCGTACGAGGACTTTTGCGCCAATCAGGAGGCGGTCGAGAAGTTTACGCTCGACAAGCCCGCGCTTGTCTGCCGTTGGCGCATGTCCAACAAAAAGGTGCCCATGCTCAACCGCCACATTCGCGCGCTGTCCGAGCGCCTGGTGCAGGGCGAGCCGCTTACCCACAACATGCTCAGCTGGGCCAAACAACACGTTGAGTGGTCGCTTGCCGAGGGTGATTACACCGCACACGACGGCGTGCTCATGCTGGTGATCGACATCAACGGCAACGCCGCCATGACGGTGGGCGAGTACGAGCCGCTGGCCGATACGTCGGCCAAGGCGCTACGTGCCCGCTCCGCCGAGGCCCGCTCCGAGGCCGACGAAACCGGCGTGGCGCCCGAGCTGCTCGCCGCCGTCGATAACGGCGAGCTGGCCTTTGTGGCGCCAGCGGACGAGTGTCTGTGCGGCACGGCGACGCTCATTGAGCAGCTGGCCCAGACCAAGGGCATCCCGGTCACGCGCGTGGACATTCCCGCGCAGCTCAAGGGCGCGCTGTTCCTGGTGAGTGACGAGCACGGCGTGGTCCCCGCAACCGAGACGGACGCCGCCGAGGCCGACGCCGCCACGGTCGCCTTCTTCGCCGAAGGCTACGAAAAGCTCCGCGCCCGCCGCTAAATGATTTTTCTGGGACGGGGATTAAAGAATCATTTTGGTCCCCGCCACCGCTGCGAGTGCGAGGCGGACAAAACGCCCCCGCTCGCGAACAGTTCTGTCACCTGGCACCGCGCGAGGCGTGTACCTGCAGCTTTGCGGTCATAATGGGACAAGACAACCAAGAGGGGAGCGGAATCAATGGCGCTGATCTATATCGTTGAGGACGACGAGCCCATTCGTCGTGAGCTTGTCGACATCCTTGCCCGCGCCGGGTTTGAAGTCGAGGCCTGCGAATCGTTTGAGCATGTCTCGCGCGATATTCTCGCCGCCGTGCCCGACCTGGTGCTGCTCGACCTCACGCTTCCCGTCAAGGACGGCCAGCATATCTGCCACGAGGTTCGCCGCGAATCCGAGGTTCCCATCATCGTTCTCACGTCGCGCACGACCGAGATCGACGAGGTTATGGCCATGACGCTCGGCGCGGACGACTTTGTTCCCAAGCCTTACAGCGCCCGTGTGCTTGTGGCGCGCATCAACGCACTGCTGCGTCGCACCGCGGCGTCAGGCGAGCGCAGCACACTTGTCCACAAGGGGCTGGAGCTCGACCTCGCCCGCTCAATGGTCACCAACACGCAAACGGGCACCAGCACCGAGCTCACCAAAAACGAGCTGCGTATCCTCTCGCTGCTTCTGAGCCGCGCGGGCAAGATCGTTTCGCGCTCGGCCATCATGCAGGACCTGTGGGACTCCGACGCCTTCGTGGACGACAATACGCTCACCGTCAACATCAACCGCCTGCGCACCACGCTCGAAAAAATCGGCATCAAGGGGTATTTGACCACGCATCGCGGCCAAGGCTATTCGGTCTAGGGGCCGGCTATGTCGTTTGGCAAGTTCTTTAAAGATGCGCTGCTTCCCGTCGCCGTGTGGACGTGCGGTGTGCTGCTGAGCTGCTTTGTGCTGACGGTTGCCGGTGCACCCGTCTCTATCGTGGTCGTGGCGGTCGGCGTGTCCTTTATCTTTGGTATGCTCGGCATCGTGGTCGAGTACGCGCGTCGCCGCCGTTTTCTGCGTCAGCTGGAGCGCGCGGCCGAGGAGCTCGAGAGCCCCGCATGGGTGCAGGAGATGGTGCAATGCCCGACCTATGCCGAGGGCGAGCTCGAGTACGAGGTCTTGCGCCGGGTGGGCAAAGCCGCTTGCGACGAGGTTGCCGAAGGCCGGCGTCAGACCGATGACTATCGCGACTATATCGAGAGCTGGGTCCACGAGGCCAAACTGCCCCTGGCGGCGGCTCATCTAATTTTGGAAAACCTGGATGGCAGCGAAGACGACCTGTCTCGTGTGGATGACCTGGGCCGTGAGTTGGCTCGCGTGGAGCGCTATTTCGACCAGGCGCTGTACTACGCGCGTTCGGAAGTCGTGGAGCGCGACTACCTGATTCGCCGCTGGGATCTCAAGACCTTGGTGACGGGCGCGATTAAGGCCAACGCGCGCGAGCTCATCGCGGCGCACGTGGCCCCGGTGTGCGAGAACCTCGACTTTGAGGTCTTTACCGACGAGAAGTGGCTCGAGTTTATTCTGGGCCAGCTCATTCAGAACAGCATTAAATATGCGCGCGAGGACGGCGCAAAGATCGTGTTTTCGGGCGCGTTGCTGGACGAGGGCCTGGCGAGTGAACGCATCGAGCTCACCGTCGCGGACAACGGCTGCGGCGTGAGCGCGGCCGACCTGCCGCGCGTGTTCGAGAAGGGCTTTACCGGCGATAACGGCCGCACCACCAAGCGCGCAACGGGCATTGGCCTCTACCTGGTGGCGCGTCTGTGCTCCAAGATGGGTATCGATGTCACCGCGGCATCCGAGCCCGGCGAAGGCTTCGTCGTCACGTTTGCCTTCTCGACCAACAAATTCCAATACTTTGAGTAGTCGTCGCGGTGTAACGTCCCGGAGCGTCATTCACGTTAAGACAATTATCCCAAACGGGATAATTCCATCATGATGTGCTATGATTATCCCGTTTGGGATAATCATAGGGGATTAGCATGCAAGACTGGAATGAGCGAACGATTTTTGACCCAGCTGAACTCGGTGCATATTTGCGTGAGCGCCGGAAGAAGCTCGGTTATACCCAACGCGATGTGGCTGATTTCAACCAGTGCAGTTTGCGCTTTGTGAGCGAGCTTGAGCGTGGAAAGGCGGGTGCCAATCTTCGCCAAACCCTTCAAATCGCTAACAGCTTGGGGGTCGATTTGATCCTGAGGGAGAGGGGCGACGGCTCATGGCATTAAAGGTTTATCGTGAGTATCGGGGAACGTTTGAGCTGGTCGGAGAATTTGAGAGGGCCGACCCCGTAAACGAGACGTTTGCATATGATGAGGGATATCTTGAACGCGACGATGCTGCCGCACTCTCAGCTTCTCTTCCCTTGCGACATGAGCCATATGCCAGCAATGAGTTTTCGGCCTTCTTTTCGGGCATGCTTCCCGAGGGCCCGGTTCGGCATGAGCTGTCGATGCGTTTTCAAATCCCCCAGTCAGACTATTTATCGATGCTCGAGCGTTTGGGCGATGAGTGCGTTGGTGCCTTGAGGTTTCTCGGCGATGAGAAATCGAGCTACGATCCGGGCTATCGTCCTCTGCAAGACGAGGATTTTGAGGCACTTTCTAAGGCGGAAGTGTTTGAGATTGCAAATGATATGCAGGATTCGAGGCTGTCGTTGGCGGGCGCTCAGTCTAAAACCGGTTGGTTTTTACCGCGCGGTAAAGATGCAAAAAAGGCCGGGTCGGGGGATTGGATGCTGCCGCTCGGCTCTGCCCCCTCGACTCACATAGTCAAGATTGCTTCAACTAAACATCCGGATTTGCCGTTCAACGAATTAATTTGCATGACGGCAGCGTCTGCTGCTGGGCTTGAAATTGCCCGTTCAGAAGCTTCGGATACGATTCCTGGTGCGTTCTTTTCCGAGCGTTATGACAGAATCTGGAGCAATGAGCCGCCGTCGATGAGCGGATTCGATGTGCCTCTGAGGCTGCATCAGGAGGATTTTTGCCAAGCGGTTGGCTGGCCTTCGTATATGAAATACGAGACACGTCCCGATAGCTGCTATATGGCTCTTTGCGGCCGATTGATAAGAGAGCAATCGTCTAACGTAATTGCTGATACTCAAATGTTCGCTCGTCAGGTAATGGTCGATTATGCGTTGGGGAATTGCGACTCGCATCTCAAGAACCATTCGTTTCTTTATAGTCCGAGTTGGCGGGAAAAGAGGTTGGCCCCTGCATACGATATTGTTTGCACGACGATAATGGGATACGACCATAATCTTGGGATTGATATTGGGGATCACCGGGTGATCGATGGGGTGACTCCTGAAGATTTCGAATTCATGTCTCAAGATTTGCATCTGCCACTCAAGATGATCAAGAACATCGCGGCGGAAGTGGCTGAAGAGGTGTCTGCCCAGCTTGCAGAACTTGCCTCTGCAACCGGAGATTTGGGTCGGGTCGCTCTGAAAATTCAGACGGATTCCGTTGAGAGAATGAGGGTTCTGGAGCAATTCTCAGCCTAAAGCAAAGCGGGGCCACCGTAATGGTGGTCCCGCTCTTGGAAGACTTGGGCACGTGGGCTTGCGCTCCGCGATGCGTTAGGCGTACGTTTGCTACTTCACGACCAAGATGTCGCAGTCCGTATTGCGCAGCAGGAACGTCGAAATCGAACCCAGCAGCGCATACTTGATCGAGGACAGGCCGCGGGCGCCGCAGAGCACCAGGTCGGGCTTAACCACGTCGAGCATCTCGTCCTTGAGCGTCTCGCGAATACGGCCGGCGCGAATCATGACCTCGACCTCGGGAATATCGGGATTGGCCTTGGCCTCTTCGAGCTGCTTGGCGATGGAGTTCTTAAATGCCTCCTCTAGGCCGTTGACCAGATCGACCGGATAGGAACCGGCGCTCTCGAGCGCCGTGGAATCGATAACGTGGCCGATGATTAGCTTGGCGCCGTTGTTCGCGGCGACCTTGATGGCGCGTGCGAGCACAAAATCCTGCTGCTCAGTACCGTCGAGTGAAACAAATACCTTGGTGTAGCCCTCGTTCATGGTTTCCTCCTTGGTCTATCGCACGGGCGCGGGGCTCGTGCATCAGGCGGGCGCGGGCGCGTTGGCCGCCGGACACTTTATCTTGTTGCAGTTATACCCAAGGATTTGGGTTTGACCGCTCGCAATTCTGTGAACGGGCGAGTTTTTTGGTAAGGGTAGGCGTAGACGCGCCCGAACGGTTGATAATGGGACATCGCCCGCACCGTCCGCAGAACAATATCGGCGGGTGTCTAACGAGGGGGTCCCTTTGGATATTATCGAGCTTCTAAAATCTGCCTTCATGGGCCTGGTCGAGGGCATCACCGAATGGCTGCCTGTTTCGTCGACCGGTCACATGATCTTGGTGGACGAGTTCGTCAAGATGAACGTGAGCGAGACGTTCTGGAATATGTTCCTGGTCGTGATTCAGCTTGGCGCCATTTTGGCCGTCTGCGTCCTGTTCTTCCATGAGCTCAACCCGTTCTCGCCCAGCAAGGGCAAGGAGGGCCGTCGCGACACCTGGGTGCTGTGGGGCAAGATTGTGCTCGGCTGCATTCCCGCCGCGGCGATCGGTCTGCCGCTCAACGACTGGATGGAGGAGCATTTCTACAATGCTCCCGTCGTGGCGCTGGCGCTCATTGTGTACGGCGTACTGTTTATCGTGATTGAGAACTGGCGCGCGAGCAAGCGCGAGGAAATGGCCGTTGCCGGTTCGTTTGGTTCGCGTGCTGTGGTGGCGGGCGGGCGTCCCGCCGGTGCGCACTTTGCGGCGCCCGCCGCGGCTACCGCTGAGGATGAGGACGATGACGAGAATCTGGACTTTGGCTCCATCGCCACGCTCGAGGACCTGAGCTGGAAGACTGCGCTGGGTATCGGCTGCTTCCAGGTGCTTTCGCTGGTGCCTGGTACGTCTCGTTCCGGTTCTACCATCATCGGTGGCCTGCTTTTGGGCTGCACGCGTTCGGTGGCATCCAAGTTTACGTTCTTCCTGGCTATTCCCGTTATGTTTGGCGCAAGTGCGCTCAAGCTGGTCAAGTACTTCATCAAGGGCGGCACGTTCGGCGCCAACGAGGTCGCTATCTTGGGCGTGGGCTGCGTTGTGGCCTTTGTGGTTTCGCTCATCGCCATCAAGTGGCTCATGGGATTCGTCCGCCGTCACGACTTTAAGTGCTTCGGTGTTTACCGCATCATCCTGGGCATCGTGGTGCTCGCATACTTCTTTGTTCTGGAGCCGATGCTTGGCCTCTAGCTTAGTCGACGCTGCGCGGCGGCCAGAGCGACAACTTGTTATTCAAAGGGGGCGGCATGGCCAAAAGGTCTATGCCGCCCCCTTTTCATGCCAATTTGTTCGCTCTGGCCGCCGCTCGCTGCCGTTACCATGGCATCGGTGGCTCCGTGATTGGTGCATCGGGGGTCAGGTTTCTTTGCACCAACGTGGTACAGACTAACTTGACCCCATTGCGCCAAATCCGCTGGGGCGTGCCTGATGGCGGCGCACGGAGTCGTGGTGTGATTTGCGTCGGTGTCCGCGCGGCTCGGTATACTGGTACGGCTCAAACTATGGCGCTGCCCGCAGGCGCGCCGTCCGTCAGATGAGGAGTCGCCCATGACCCAGCCCCTGCCCTGGGAAAAGAACACTGCGGTACCCGTGCCGCCCGCGCCGGAACCCGTGCCGCTCGATGCGTACACCGCCCCCGCCGCGCCGGAACCCGAGCTCGTTCCGCTCGACATCTACGACGCCCCGGCTCCGGCGCCCAAACCAGCCAAGCCGCTCGTCGATATCGATAGTCTGAACCCCGCCCAGCGCGAGGCGGTCCTGACCACCGAGGGCCCGCTGCTGGTCCTTGCCGGCGCCGGCTCGGGCAAGACCCGCGTCCTGACCTTCCGCATCGCGCATATGCTTGGCGACCTGGGCGTTAAGCCCTGGCAGGTCTTGGCCATCACGTTTACCAACAAGGCCGCGGCCGAGATGCGCGAGCGTCTGGCAGCGCTCATCCCCAGCGGCACCCGCGGCATGTGGGTGTGCACCTTCCACGCTATGTGTGTGCGCATGCTGCGCGAGGACGCCGACCTGCTGGGCTACACCGGGCAGTTCACCATCTACGACGATGACGACTCAAAGCGCATGGTGCGCGACATTATGCAGACGCTCGGCATCGAGCAAAAGCAGTTCCCCATCAACATGATCCGCAGCAAGATCAGCTCGGCTAAAAACGCCATGATCGGGCCCGAGGACATGCTCAAATCCGCCGACAGCCCTAATGACAAAAAGGCCGCGCAAGTCTACCTGGAGCTGGAGCGCCGCCTGCGCGCCGCCAACGCGATGGACTTCGACGACCTGCTCGTGCGCACGCTCGAGCTGCTGCGCACCCGCCCCGAGGTGCTCGACAAGTATCAGGAGCGCTTCCGCTACATTAGCGTCGACGAGTACCAGGACACCAACCACGTCCAGTACGAGATCGCCAACCTGCTGGCCGCCAAGTACCAAAACCTCATGGTTGTGGGCGACGACGACCAGTCCATTTATAGCTGGCGTGGTGCTGACATCACCAATATCCTGGACTTTGAGAAGGACTTTAAAAACTGCAAGACCGTCAAGCTGGAGCAGAACTACCGCTCCACGGGTCATATCCTGAGCGCTGCCAACGCCGTGGTGCGTCACAACTCGCAGCGCAAGGACAAGCGCCTGTTTACGGCCGAGGGCGACGGCGAGAAGATCCAGGCCTTCCAAGCAAGCGATGAGCGCGACGAGGGCCGCTGGATTGCCGGCGAGATCGAAAAGCTGCACTCCAAGGGCACGAGTTACGACGACATCGCCGTGTTCTACCGCACTAACGCCCAGTCGCGTATTCTCGAAGATATGTTCCTGCGTGCGGGCGTGCCCTACAAGATCGTGGGCGGCACGCGATTCTTCGACCGCGCCGAGATCCGCGACGTCATGGCTTACCTCAAGATGATCGTGAACCCGGCCGACGAGATGAGCGTCAAGCGCGTCATCAACACGCCGCGCCGCGGCATCGGCTCCACCTCGATCCAAAAGATTGAGAAGCTGGCGCGCGACAACCGTTGTTCGTTCTTCCAGGCTTGTGAGATCGCGTGCGCCGAAACCGGCATGTTTAGCGCTAAGGTGCGCAACGGCCTGTCGAGCTTTGTGTCGCTGGTGCGCGAGGGTCGCCGCATGGACGGCGAGCTCAAGGACGTTGTCGAGATGATCGTCGACAAGACGGGCCTGCTGCAGGCTTTCCGTGCCGAGGGCACCATGGAATCCGAGAGCCGTGCCGAGAACATCCAGGAATTCCTGGGCGTCGCTGCCGAATTTGAGGAGACGCACGAGGATATCGAGGGTACGCTCGAGAGCCTAGAAGAGCTGCGCGCGGCCGGTGTTGCCGACGTGCCTGCCGGCGTCGAGCCCGAGCCCGTTGTGGTGAGCGCGCCCGCGCCTGAGCCGGGACCGTCCGTCTCGGCATCCTCGTTTGAGGCGCTGGTCGGTGCTCGCGACGCCACTGGTTCCAATCCGCTCGATAGCCTAGCCGCCCCGGCGCTTTCTCCGCAGGATGCCCTGGCTGCTGCCATCGTGGGCAACGCCTATGCCGCGCCGACGGAGATGCCGGCGGGCGCCGTGCATGCCGACGAGATCGAGCGCACCTACGGTCCGCTCACCTGTAAGGCGCTGCCCGCTCTCATGGAGTGGCTTGCCCTGCGCTCCGACTTGGATTCTTTGGCAGGCGAGACGCATGCCATCACCATGATGACCATCCACTCCGCCAAGGGCCTGGAGTTCCCGGCGGTGTTCGTGGCCGGCATGGAGGAGGGCATCTTCCCGCACGTGCACGATTTTGGCGGCAGCGATGATCCGGGCAAGCTCGAGGAGGAGCGTCGCCTGGCCTACGTTGCCATCACGCGTGCTCGCAAGCGCCTGTTCTTGACCTATGCGGCAACGCGTCGCACCTACGGCTCGACCTCTGCCAACCCGCGCTCGCGCTTCCTCAACGAGATTCCGTTTGAGGACATTGAATTTAGCGGCATCGGTTCTGCCGGATTCGAAGGCACGGGCTGGGAGAAGCGCGGCGACCGTCACGGCACCTTTGGCTCGGGCATGGGCTCGGATATGTATGGCGGCAAGGTATTCGGTTCGCATACGCGCTCGACCGGCGGTTCCGCTTCGCGCGGTGGATCGAGCTTTGACGACTTCTTTGGCGGCAGCAGTTACGGGACCGAGCGCCATCGTGGGGTCTCGCCTGACGCCGGCCGTGTTGCCTCGACCTTTGGCTCGGGTGCGCCGCGGGCCAAAAAGCCCTCGTCCAAGGTGTCCCCGACGGTGGAGCGCAAGGTCGATCGCGCTAGCGCGTCGCAGGACTTTGCCGCAGGCGATACCGTGAGCCACAAGACCTTTGGCACAGGTACCGTGATCTCGGTTGTCGGAGACATGATCGAGGTTCAATTCGAAAAGACCGGCCAGACCAAAAAGCTGATGAAAGGTTTTGCGCCAATCGTCAAGCTGCAGTGATCCCGGCGGACCTGGGCGGGCGTATAGGGCAACATCGCCTGCTCGGGCAGTCCTGCGCAAGACGGAGGCCACATTAAGTGGCCTCCTTTGCGTGCGGAACTCGCGATCGATGTTGCCCTATACGCCCGCCCAGGTCCTTGGGTAACGTTGCTAGACGAGCGTTGCTTTGCTCGTTCGCTTTTTGGTCTGGAGAGCCGGGTGGGCTGATATATATGGACAAGGGGCTCCCCCGTTGGTGAACGGGGGAGCCCCTTGTTGCGTTTGGGTTGTTGGTGCGAACTAGAGGTGGCTGATGATCAGTTCCATCTTGCCTTCGAGGTCGATGGAGGTGACGGTGCTGGGGGCCAGGAGGTGGCTTCCCTTGTGGACGGGGTCGCCGCAGACGGTGCCTTCGCCGTCGATGACCGACAGGCACATGAAGGGCCAGCGCTGGTCGAGGGTCTTGCTGCCGTCGACACACACGCGATCGACGGTGTAGCAGGAGTTAGACTCGAGCTCGGTCACGCCATCGACCTCGGGCGCGGTCACCGTACCGTCGGTCGGAGCCTGAACGTCGAAATCGATGCAGTCGAGGCTCTGCTCAATGTGCAGTGGGCGCAGCTTGCCGTCGGTGCCAGGACGGTCGTAGTCGTACAGGCGATACGTTACGTCGCTCGACTGCTGCGTCTCCAAAATGAGCGTACCGGTTTTGATGGCGTGCACGGTGCCGGAGTCAATCTGGAAAAAGTCGCCCTTGTGAATCGGCAGCACGTTGAGCATGTCATCCCAGCGGCCGTCTTCGATCATCTGTGCGGCCTCGGCACGATCCTTGGCGCGCTGCCCGACGATGATCGTGGCGCCGGGCTCGCAGTCCAGCACATACCAGCACTCGGTCTTGCCCAGGCTTCCGTTCTCGTGCTCGGCGGCGTACTCGTCGTTGGGGTGAATCTGGATCGAAAGGTCGTCCTTGGCGTCCAGAATCTTAATGAGCAGCGGGAACTCCTTGCCCTCGCAATTGCCAAAGAGCTCGCGGTGCTCGGCCCACAGCCACGAAAGCGTGTGGCCTGTATACGGGCCCTCCGCAATCTGGCAGTCGCCGTTGGGGTGTGCCGAGATGGCCCAGCACTCACCGATGGGACCCTCGGGAATGTCATAGCCAAACACGGTCTCCAGCTGGCGGCCGCCCCAGATCTTCTCGTGGAAGATCGGCGTGAGTTTAATCAAATCGGACATGTGCATACTCCCATAAGGTTGTGCGGGTGCCGCGTAAGACAGCTCAAAACGAGCACCCACCGGATTACAAAACTAGGCCAGCGTTACGTTGTGCAGCTCAAAGCGGTCGCCTACGTTGTGCGAGACAGAATATTCAAACGCGGTGCCGCTATCCAAGAAGCCAATCTGGTTGAGTTCGAGCAAGGGAGAGCCGGGTTTGGTATCCAGGCGCTCGGCCTCTTCTTCAGTTGCCGCGACAGCGCGAATGGTACGGTGGAAACTCGAGATCTTGAGTCCGCACTGCTCGCGGATGAAGCTGTAGATCGATGCGTACAGGTCTTTTTTCTTAAGACCCGGAATCAGCTCGAGTGGCATATAGGTGTACTCAATAACGATGGGCTGACCATCGACCTCGCGTACGCGCACGATGTGATAGGCAAAGTCGTCTTCGGCCATTCCCAGCTGGGTCGCAACCTCTGCCGGCGGATTGACGATCGAGAAATCGTAGACCACCGAGGTCACTTTCTCCCCGCGATGCTCGTACGAAAAGCCTTGGGCACGGTCGTTCTTGCCTTGGAAAAACACCTGGCCGGGAAGTCCCGCCGTGTCCTTGACGTAGGTGCCCGATCCGCGCCGGCTGGTAACAAGACCCTCCTCGGTAATCTGCTCGATCGCGCGCTTGACGGTGATCTTGGAAACGCTATACAGCTCGCAAAACTCTACGACGGTGGGCAGTTTATCGCCCGGCTTAAGGGCGCCGTCCTCGATGCTTCGACGGATATCTGCAGCTATCGCCTCGTATTTGGGAATCATGCAATCCTCCCTTCATATTTGCGTCGATATTTAGAAAGTATACCTACTTAAAAAGCATCCATATGGCTTTCATGAAAGAAGTTCGATAAAGAAAAATGAAAAAGACGCTTTACATAGAAAATTAGAGCGCTATAGTTACAGACAACAAGCGAGATGCATTGGCGTTTGCTTGTACTGCTTGGGGACGGTTTTGTTTTGGCGGGTTGGATATCGGTATGACCGGTGCGCGCCCGCGCCGGATAACCTGCCAAAGCAAACCCGTCTCCAACCGGAAGCTCTAGAACACGAAAGCGAGGACTTTGATGGCACAGTATCAGCTGCCCCGTGACTTCTTCTTTGGCGCTGCTATGTCCGGCCCGCAGACTGAGGGCCAGTGGAACCAGGGCGGCAAGCTCGAGAACCTGTGGGACACCTGGTCCATCCAGGATCTGGGTTCGTTCTACAACTGCGTTGGCTCTTATGCCGGCAATGACTTTATGGCCAAGTACCAGGAAGACTTTCGCATTTTGAAGGACTTGGGCCTGAATACCTATCGCACTTCCATCCAGTGGAGCCGTCTGCTCGATGCCGACGGCAACCTTAATGAGGAGGGCGCTGCGTGGTATCACGAGCTGTTCCGCGCCTCTCGCGAGGCCGGCCTGGAGCCGTTTGTCAACTTGTACCACTTTGACATGCCCACCTACCTCTTTAACCGTGGCGGCTGGGAGAGCCGTGAGGTCGTCGAGGCTTACGCGCATTACGCCGACGTCGCCTTCCACGAGTTTGGCCAGGAGATTAAGTACTGGTTCACCTTTAACGAGCCCATCGTCGAGCCCGAACAGCGCTATCAGGAGGGCGTGTGGTTCCCGCAACTCCACGACTTCAACCGCGCTCGCACCGTGCAGTATCACATTTCGCTGGCGCACGCGCTGGCCGTGGCCAACTACCGTCGCGCCTATGACGAGGGCGCCGTTCGCGCCGATGCCAAGATCGGCATGATCAACTGCTTTACCCCGGTCTACACCAAGCAGAACCCCAGCGAGGCAGACCTCGAGGCCGTGCGTATGACCAGCGGCATCAACAATCGCTGGTGGCTCGACCTTATTACCAAGGGCGAGCTTCCCGCCGACGTGCTCGACAGCCTGGCCGAGGGCGGCGTTAAGCTCCCGTTCCGTGCCGGCGACCAAGAGATTCTCAAGCAGGGTGTTGTCGACTGGCTCGGCTGCAACTATTACCACCCCACGCGTGTTCAGGCACCGGCGAGCAAGGTCGACCAGTACGGCCTGCCGCACTTTGCCGACGAGTACGTATGGCCCGACGCCGTTATGAACGAGAGCCGCGGCTGGGAGATCTACCCGCAGGGCCTCTACGACTTTGGCATGGACTGCGCTAAGAACTACCCCGATCTTGAGTGGTTCGTTTCCGAGAACGGCATCGGCATCATGGACGAATACAAGAACCGTGACGCCGAAGGAACTATCCAGGATGACTACCGCGTCGACTTTGTACGTCAGCACCTGGAGTGGGTGGCCAAGGCCATCGACGAGGGCGCCAAGTGCCGCGGATACCATTATTGGGCCGTTATCGATAATTGGTCTTGGGCGAATGCCTTTAAGAACCGTTACGGTTTTGTCGAGGTCGACCTTATGGATGGCTACAAGCGCCGCCTTAAGAAGTCGGCAGCTTGGCTCAAGCAGGTCGCCACAACCCACGTGGTTGATTAGCGACCGGGCGAACGCCCAGACCGCGCGCCGCCGCGCGAAACACATGGCACATCTGGTGGCAGAGGGCGACAGGCCACCGTGCGCATAGGAAAAGGCCGGATTTGAAAGTTAGGAGCAACCATGGCCAGTGACAACGGAAAGAGCTTCCTCGACAAGTTTGCCGAGGTCTCTGCGAAGGTGGGAAACCAGGTTCACCTGCGTTCCCTGCGCGATGCCTTCGCGACCATCACGCCGCTCTATATCCTTGCGGGTATCGCGGTTCTTATTAACAACGTCGTGTTCCCCCTGTTCCCGCTCGATGCGGCGGGCCTTGCCAACCTTCAGACGTGGGGTTCGGCGATTACGCTGGGTACCCTCAACGTCTCTGCAATTATCTTGGCCGGATTGATTGGCTACAGCCTCGCTAAGAACAAGCGTTTCGATAACCCGCTCGCTTGCGTGGTCGTCGCTATCTCTGCTTTCGTCATCATGATGCCGCAGCAGATCACCGCCACGCTTGCCGCCACGAGCCCGCTGCTCACCGACAAGATCACCTCCGCCGAGGTCACGGGCGCCCTTTCGACTGCCAACACTGGCACTAATGGTCTGTTCTCGGCCATTATCATCGCCCTGCTCTCCGTCTCGCTCTTCATCAAGATTTCTGGCGTCGAGAAGCTCAAGGTTAAGCTGGGCGAGGGTGTGCCCCCCGCGGTCTCCAACTCCTTCAACGTCATGATCCCGATGCTGCTCAACCTCGCGATTTTCGCTCTTGCCGCAGCCCTGCTCGCCGTGTGCGCCGGCACCGATCTGTGCGCCATCATCTCCACGTGCATCTCCAACCCGCTCAAGAGCATCATGAACGCCGGTCCGTGGGCTGTTATCCTCATCTACACCCTTGCTAACCTGCTGTTCTGCGTCGGTATTCACCAGTCCACCATCTCTGGCGCTACCGTCGAGCCGATCCTGACCATGCTCATCGTCGACAACATGGCTACCTTTGCTGCCGGTGGCACCATCCAGCCCGATCACTACATGAACATGCAGATCGTTAACAGCTTCGCCCTCATCGGCGGCTCGGGCTGCACCCTCATGCTCCTGCTCGACACGCTCCTGTTCTCCAAGAACAAGGCTTCCGAGACCGTTTCCAAGATGGCTATCCTGCCTGGTCTGTTCAACATCAACGAGCCGGTTATCTACGGTTACCCCATCGTGTACAACCTGCCGCTCATGATCCCGTTCGTCCTTCTTCCCGACCTGTTCATCGGCATCACCTATGGCCTTACCTGCGCAGGCATCATCAGCCCCTGCATCGCCCAGGTGCCCTGGACTATGCCTCCCGTCATCAACGCCCTGCTCGCTACGGGCTTTGACTGGCGCGCCGGCGTGTGGCAGGCTCTCGAGATTGTCATTGGCATGGCCGTCTACCTGCCCTTTATGAAGATTTCCGAGAAGGCAATCGCCAAGCAGGAGACTCTTGCCGAGTAGAACGCCTAACGTTCGTCCCTTTCACCTTGCGGGCGCCGGTACGCGGTGCCGGTGCCTGCACCTCTCTTCTGCGTAAGGGCGCAGAAAGAGGGCACAATAACCGCAAGGAATATAACCAGTCGTCGTCTGCGCGCCGCGCAGTTATAAGGAGGAAACCATGAAGAAGATCATGCTCTGCTGCAATGCCGGTATGTCCACGAGCCTGCTGGTCCAGAAGATGCAGGCCGAGGTTGCAAACCGTGGTCTGGATATCGAGGTCGAGGCTCGTCCCATGAACGAGGCCCACGATCACCTGGACGAGTGCGACATGTTGCTGCTTGGCCCGCAGATCGGCTACACCAAGGGTGACTTTGAGAAGGAGGCCGCCGGTCGTTTTCCGGTCGAGGTCATCAACATGGTCGACTACGGCCGCATGAACGCTGCCGGCATCATCGATCACTGCGTCAGCGTGATGGGCTAGGTGCAGCATATGGAGGATATGAACGAGTTGCAGATGACCTGTTTCGAGATCATCAGCTACGTCGGTACCGCCAAGAGCATGTACATCAATGCCGTGCAAAAGGCCAAGGAGGGCGATTTTGACGCCGCCGAGGAGCTTATCAAGCAGGGCGACGAGGCCTATAACGGTGGCCACGATGTTCACATGGGGCTTCTGAAGAAAGAGGCCAACGGCGAGCGTAACGGCGAGGCCCCGTTGATTCTGCTGCATGCCGAGGACCAGATGGCCGGTACCGAGACCATGCGCGTCATGGCGACGGAGCTCATCGAGATCCACAAGCAGCTGCGGGCACTTAAGGCCTAGTCGGCGTTATCGCCGCGATGGACCGCGCGCTCCAACAGACAACATAGTCCCTTTGACGGGTGCCGGGAGTCTCCGCCTCCCAGCGCCCTTATATTTGGCGAAGGCCCTGCGCGACCTTTTGAGCGGTCGTTTGCGTTTTCACAGATAAAACCTGCCAAAACAAACCTGCCCCTTTTTGGCAGGTTTTTGCCTTGGGAGCGGTACCATACAGGCAATGTTTAAACGAGAAAGGCGGGCTCCCATGGAACCTAAGCAGTACTACATCGGCATTGACGTCGGCGGCACTTCGGTTAAGGAGGGCCTGTTCGACGAGGACGGCAACCTGCTGGCCAAGGCCAGCGTGCCCACGCCGCCTATCGTTGACGCCGCGGGCTTTGCCGCGGTGACCGAGGCTATCGACCAGGTGGTCGCCAAGGCTCAGATTCCGCGTGCCTTTGTGGCGGGCATTGGTCTGGCCGTTCCGTGCCCCATCCCGGCATCGGGCGATGCCAAGGTCAAGGCCAACATTGCCATTAACCTGCCCGAGCTGAGAGTCGCCATTCAGGAGCACTGCCCCGACGCGGTCGTTAAGTACGAGAACGATGCCAACGCCGCTGCCATGGGCGAGGCCTGGCTCGGCTCTGCCAAGGGCGTGCAGAACGTGGTGATGGTCACCATCGGTACCGGCGTGGGCGGCGGCGTTATCGTTAACGGCGACGTGGTGTCGGGCGTTGTGGGCGCCGGCGGCGAGATTGGCCACATGTGCCTGAACCCCGAAGAGGAGCGCACCTGCGGCTGCGGCGGACATGGCCACCTGGAGCAGTATTCCAGCGCCACCGGCGTGGTGAGCAACTACCTTGCCGAGTGCAAGAAGGCAGGCGTCGAGCCCATCGAGCTCACCGGTCCCTCCGATTCCAAGGACGTGTTCCAGGCCTGCCGCGAGGGCGACAAGCTCGCGCTGGCCGCGGCCGATACCATGGCCGACTATCTCGGTCGCGCCCTGGCGCTTATTGCCAACGTGGTCGATCCCGAGATGTTCCTCATCGGCGGCGGCGCATCCGCCTCGGCCGATGTCTACCTCGACAAGGTCCGCGAGCACTTTAAGCAGTACGCGCTTTCTGCCTCGCGCGAGACGCCCATCAAGGTCGCTTCGCTCGGAAACGACGCCGGCATCATCGGTGCCGCCTACGTAGCCCTGCGCGCTGCTGGTAAATAGCTGGTGCAAGGGGGGCAGGTTACTTTGCACCAACATGGTGCAAAAGGGACAGCCTTGGCCTCCATGCCTGCCCCAAAATATGCCGTGGCCCTTCCGTCTGCGAAGGCTCGGCATCGGCGTGCTACCATAGCTACGTCCAAGTACACATATCAAGTGGAGGATATCCATGGCAAACGTTCTTGTCTTTGGTCACCAGAACCCCGATAACGACGCCATCATGAGCGCCGTCGTCCTGTCCCAGCTGCTCAACCAGGTTGAGTATGCCGGCAACACCTACGAGGCTTGCGCCCTTGGTCAGCTTCCGGCAGAGTCTGCCAAGCTGCTCGCCGACGCCGGCATCGCCGAGCCCCGCGTGATCGAGTCCGTCGAGGCCGGTCAGCTCGTCGTCCTCACCGACCACAACGAGTCTGCCCAGTCCGTCGCCGGCCTTAAGGACGCCACGGTCTTTGGCGTTGTCGATCATCACCGCATCGGCGACTTCGAGACCGCCGGCCCGCTGCACTACATCTGCCTGCCCTGGGGCTCCAGCTGCACCATCGTCACCAAGCTCGCCGGCGTGCTCGGCATTGAGCTTTCCGACGTCC
>NZ_JBCOIG010000007.1:6489-25495 GCF_040926405.1 Collinsella aerofaciens | reverse complement strand
CCCGTCCGTCCGGCTCCTTCACCGCTGCCGAGATGGTCGGCAATGACATCAAGATGTTCGAGCCCGCCGGCAAGAAGCTGCTCATTGGCCAGTACGAGACCGTCGACAAGAGCCGTGCACTCGGCATGATCGACGAGATTCGCGAGGCCATGCGCGCCTACGCCGCCGAGAAGGGTGCTGACGGCATTGTCCTGTGCATCACCGACATCATGGAGGAGGGCTCGCAGGTCCTGCTCGAGGGCGAGACCGAGGCCGCTCAGAAGGGCCTGGGCATTGCCGACGAGCATGACGGCGTCTGGATGCCGGGCGTCCTCTCCCGTAAGAAGCAGGTCGCTGCCCCCATCATGGCCGCCTGCTAGGTTCTTTTGACCTAACACCGACGACCGGATCGCGGACGCCCCGCGCTCCGGTCGTTTTTTGTGCGCGGCGCCGCGTCGTCTCTTGGACAGGCGTGCCCGCGCCGTTGAGCAAATAATGTTCAACCTGTGGTTCCGCTTTTCGGCCGTGCTTGTGCGCTTGTCGTGCAGGGTAGGCTAGATGCAAGCGTAATACGTTGGAGCGCGGCGCCGCCACTTGGGCGGGCCGTGCTTTTTTAAGACGGGAGCCTTCCCGTGAAAGGAGCCGCCCATGGCAGCACCCGAGCAGCTGTTCAACGTTCGTGAGCGCAAGCGTTTTGAGCGCCACGACATTTGGGAGCGCATCGCCGAGAACGGCACGATTTCCGCCGCCGTCATGGTCTTCGCCGCCATCGCCGCCGTCGTTTGCGCCAACACCGATGCCTACGAGGTCATCCATCACTTTTTGGAGACCCCGCTGTATGTGGGTCTGGGCAACCTTACGGCCGGTCTCACCGTTGAGCTTTTCGTCAACGACTTCCTCATGGCGATTTTCTTTTTGCTGGTGGGCATTGAGCTTAAGTACGAGATGACGGTCGGCGAGCTCAAGAATCCGCGTCAGGCCATGCTTCCCATGCTGGCGGCCGTGGGTGGCGTCGTCGTTCCCGCCTGCATCTACCTGATCTTTAACCATGCCGGCGCCCACAACGGTTGGGCCATCCCCATGGCAACCGATATTGCCTTTGCGCTGGGCGTGCTGTCGCTTTTGGGCAATCGCGTGCCCAACGGCGTGCGCGTGTTCTTCTCGACGCTCGCCATCGCCGACGACCTCATCTCCATCGCCGCCATCGCCATCTTCTACGGTCAGAGTCCCAATCCGTTTTGGTTGGGTGCCGCCGCGCTTGTGACCTGCGCGCTCGTGTGGCTCAACAAGACGCAGCATTACCGCCTTGCCCCGTATTCGGTACTGGGTCTGCTGTTGTGGTTCTGCATGTTCAAGAGCGGTGTACATGCCACGCTTGCCGGCGTCATCCTGGCCTTCACCATTCCGGCCAAGTGCGGCGTCAAGCTCGATAGTCTCACCGATTGGCTGGGCGAGTGCCTGCCGCTGCTCGATGACCGCTACGACGACGAGGCACACATCCTGGGCCAGCATGACTTTACCGTCTCGACCACCAAGGTCGAGCGCGTCATGCACCGCGTGACCCCGCCGCTCATCCGTATGGAGCGTCTGATCTCCACGCCGGTCAACTTTGTGATTCTGCCGATCTTTGCGTTCGTCAACGCACAGGTCCGCCTGGTGGGCGTGGATATGAGCACGTTGCTCACCGACCCGGTGACGCTCGGCGTGTACTTTGGCATGCTGCTAGGCAAGCCGATCGGCATCTTTGGCATGACGTTCGCCTTGGTCAAGCTCAAGGCCTGCGAGCTGCCGCACAATGTCAACTGGCACATGATTGCCGGCGTGGGCATTCTGGGCGGCATCGGCTTTACGATGTCGATCCTCATCAGCGGCCTTGCCTTCCCGACGGCCCAGTTTGAGGTTCTGGCCGCCAAGGCCGCTATTCTCGCCGGCTCTGTCACCGCGGCCGTACTTGGCATGATCTACATGAGTGTGATCTGCAAGCACCCCGCGCCCAAGAACGAGTAGGCGCGTAGAAACAGACGCCAGAGCCTGCTCGAGCGCGTGTAAAACGCGGTTTTGAGTGGTACTTGCCACCTGCCGGACACCCCAGTGGCCAAAAAACGCCGTTTGTGAGTACTGTCACAAACGGCGTTTCATTTTAGGCGCGAAAAATAATGAACAAAGTTATAAGAACTGTACGTTAATGAGTGACCATCGACTTCCAATTTGGCGCTAGCTGACGGTGATTGGGGAGTTTCAAGTCGAGTTTTGCCGATTTCGACCAAGAATCGCTGCTACTAAAAGGGTAACAGTACTCATATTTGCCCTTTTTTGGCCACAAGCCCTAAAACAAGCCTCGCCAAGGTCGGGAAACGGGCCAAATCGCCGGCCTCGAGGCTTATTCCACGGTGCCGTAGATGGCGCCCCAGCCGTGGGCGGCCAAGGCGGAGTTGAGCTGGTCGCAAAGCGATTGGCGGTCGTAGTAGCCGGGCGGTAGCAGGTTGACGATTTCCATGAGATCGGGCGCCAGGTCCAAGATTTCGGCCTGTACGATCAGGTCCAGGCGGTCGATGGCATGGCGGTCGTAAAACAGCCCGTCGACCAGGCGCTGCAGGTCGCCGAATTCCTCGGCCCTAAACGATCCGTACTCCATAGTGCCTCCTTGGGCGCCCCACGCCGCCATGCGCGGCGATTCGTAATTCATTGCGATGAACTTAATCTATCACGGCTTCATACCGTTGCGGCGGTGGCGGTCTATACTTAGACGAACTGCAACGTCCCGCTTTGCGAAAGGTCGCACCCATGCAGACGATCTACCAGAAGATGGAAACCACCGAACTCGATGCCGCCATCGAGGCGCTCAAAGCCGAGGTCGCCGAGGTCAAGGCCAAGGGCCTGGCGCTCGACATGGCCCGCGGCAAGCCGTCGCCCTCCCAGGTGGACATCTCTCGACCCATGCTCGATATCCTCAATGCCGATGCCGATCTGCACGACGGCAACGTCGACTGCTCAAACTACGGTTGCTTTGAGGGCATTCCCTCGGCACGCAAGCTGGCGGGGGAGTTCCTGGGTTGCCCTGCCGAGCAAACGCTCGTACTGGGTTCGTCGAGCCTTCTGATCGAGCACGATATCGCCGGCATGTTTTGGCGCTGCGGTTCGTGCGGCAGCGAGCCTTGGGAGGCTTACGAGGCCGCGCACGACGGCAAGAAAGTCAAGTTCCTGTGCCCTGTTCCCGGCTACGACCGTCACTTTGGCATCACCGCCGACCTGGGTATCGAGAATGTCCCCGTCGCGATGACCGACAACGGCCCCGACATGGACGAGGTCGAGCGTCTGGTTGCCGCCGACGACTCCATCAAGGGCATCTGGTGCGTGCCCAAGTATTCCAACCCCACGGGCATCACCTTTAGCGAGGACACCGTGCGTCGCCTGGTCGAGATGCTCACGGCCGCGCCCGATTTCCGCATCTTCTGGGACAACGCCTACTGCGTGCACGACCTGTACGACGAGACCGACGAGCTCGCCAATATCTTCGACCTCGCTCGCGCGGCGGGCACCGAGGATCGCGTGGTGGCCTTTGCATCGACGTCCAAGATCACCTTCCCGGGCGCTGGCATCGGCTTTATCGGTGCGAGCCCCGCGGTCATCGCCGAGTTCTCCAAGCGCCTGAAGGCCGGCCTCATCAGCGCCGATAAGCTCAACCAACTGCGTCACGTGCGTTTCCTTCCCACCATCGAGGCGGTCAAGGAGCACATGAAAAAGCATGCCGAGTTCTTGCGCCCGCGCTTTGAGGCCGTCGAGCGCAAGCTCACCGAGGGCTTGGGCGACACGGACTGCGCCACCTGGACGCATCCCCGCGGCGGCTACTTTGTAAGCTTCGATGGTCCCGAGGGATCGGCCCAGAAGGTCGCCGCGCTTTGCGCCGACCTGGGCGTCAAGCTCACGCCGGCCGGTGCTACCTGGCCCTATGGCAAGGACCCGCGCGACACCAACATCCGCATCGCGCCGAGCTATCCCACGGTCGAGGACCTGGAGGCCGCGCTCGATGTGCTGGTGCTGGCCGTCAAGCTCGTCGCTGCCGAGCTCGCGCGTTCCGAGCGCGCCTAACGCGCGGCTTCCCGTACTATCCGCACTTTCGATACGTAAAGGAGCGTATACATGGATTTGGGTATTTCCGCCAACCCCACGCCAGAGCTCTACACCATTAAGGTAACCGGCGAGATCGATATCTCTAACGCCGATAGCCTGCGCAATGCCATCGACCTGGCGCTCGAGCAGCCCACTGAGGCCGTTGAGCTCGATTTTGCCCAGGTGAGCTACATCGATTCGACGGGCATTGGCGTGCTTGTGGGCGCCGCGCACCACGCGGTCGACCACGGCAAGCGCTTTAGCTGCACCAATGTGCAGCCCCCGGTGATGCGCGTGGTCCAGCTGTTGGGTGTCGACCAGGAGATTTCGATTACCGCTGCATAATCTTTGCCCCCAAAAGGGCGTGCCGTTTGGCATATGTTTGTGATGCGCTCGGACGTTTTGGCGTCCGGGCGCTATACTTGACCGAATGAATAGACGAGTTCCGGCCGAATGGCGCGGTGCGGGCTCGACTCACATCGAGCCTTGGAGGTATGTGTGTTTGGTATTGGAGAGGGTGAGCTCGCGATCATCGTGGTCTTCGGCTTTTTGCTGTTTGGCCCGGATAAGCTCCCGCAGATGGGCCGTACGATCGGCCGTGCCATCCGTCAGTTCCGCGAGACGCAGGAAAAGATGACGGCCGTTGTTCAGTCCGAGATCATCGACCCGGTAAGCGAGGCCGCGTCGGCCCCGGTCAAGCCCAAGAAGGCTGCCGTCGATGATGATTCCGATGCGGACGAGGATGCCGTCGAGACGGCTGCGCCCGCAAAGAAGGAGACCTTTGCCGAGCGCCGTGCCCGCCTTGCCGCCGAGAAGGCCGCAAGCGAGGGTGCCACCGAGGGCGAAGGCGCTGCTGATGAGGCCGAGCCCGCCAAGGCCGAGCCTGCCGCTGCCACCGTCGATCCCGAACCTGCTGCAGAGCCGGAGCCCGAGCCCGAGCCGGCAGAGCCCACGACGGCCGATCTCTACGCCCGTCGTCCCCGCAAGCGCAAGGCCGTCGTCGACCAGCTCGCTCGCGAGCTCGAGGCCGAGGACGACGCTGCCGCTGCCGATGCCCCGAAGGGAGACGATGAGTAATGCCTATCGGACCTGCGCGTATGCCGCTCTTCGATCACCTGGGAGAGCTCCGTCGCCGCCTGACCATCGTGGTCGTCTCGGTGTTTGCCGCAGCCATCGTGCTGTATTTCGCCACGCCCGTGGTGCTCGACATCCTAGAAGATCCCATCCGCTCCTTTGTGCCGGATGGTAAGTTCTACATCACCACCACGCTCGGCGGCTTTGGCCTGCGCTTCTCGCTGGCCATCAAGATGGCCGTGGTCATGTGCACGCCCATGATCATCTGGCAGATTCTGGCGTTTTTCCTGCCGGCGCTTCGCCCCAACGAGCGCAAGTGGGTCGTGCCCACGGTGCTCGCCTCGACGGTGCTGTTCTTCCTGGGCGCAATCTTTTGCTACTTCATCATCATCCCTGCGGGCTTTGAGTGGCTCATCGGCGAAACCTCGGCCGTCGCCACGGCGCTGCCCGATCTGGAGAACTACGTCAACATGGAGCTACTCTTTATGATCGGCTTTGGTGTGGCGTTTGAGCTGCCGCTCATCATCTTTTACCTGTCCGTCTTCCATATCGTGTCCTACGCGGCCTTCCGCAGCGCCTGGCGTTACGTATACGTTGGCCTGCTTGTGGGCTCGGCTGTGATTACGCCCGACGGCTCGCCCGTTACGCTGGGCCTCATGTATGGCGCCCTGCTCTCGCTCTACGAGATTTCGCTCGCCATCGCCCGTGTGGTCATTACCGCGCGCGAGGGCAAGGAGGGCTTGTTCGTGAGTCGTCTGGACCTGTTCTCGGACGATGAGGACGACGAGGAGTAAATCGGTATGCACGAGGTTGGCATTGTCAACGGCATACTCGATACAGTGATTCGTGCGGCGCGTGGGGCGGGGGCCTCGCGCGCCGTTTTGGTAACGCTGCGTATCGGGGATATGACCGAGGTCGTGCGCGAGGCGCTTGACTTTGCGTGGGAGACGTTTCGTGACGAGGACCCGCTCACGCAAGGTTGCGAGCTTGCGGTAGAGGAGGTCCATCCGCAAAGCGAGTGTCTGGACTGCGGTGAGGTTTTCGATCATGATCGCTTCCACTGCCGCTGCCCCCAGTGCGGCGGCGCCAATGTGCGCCTACTGCACGGCCGCGAGCTCGACATCGCAAGTATCGAAATCGAGACCCCCGACGATTAGCCCATCAGCCATCTGGGGACGGGGTATAAAGGGGCAGAAGTAAGGAGTGCCGAATATGGCCGAGAAAACGATTGATATCGCGTCGCCGATTCTGTCGCGCAACGAGCGCCTGGCAGATCAGCTGCGTGAGCGATTTAAAGAGACAAACACCTACGTGATTAACGTGCTGTCGAGCCCCGGCTCGGGCAAGACCACCACGATCCTGGGCACCAACGAGCGCCTGCGCGACAAGGCTGGCCTGCGCTGCGCCGTCATCGAGGGCGACATCGCCTCGGACGTCGACGCCATTACCATGAAGGAAGCCGGCATGCCCGCCATCCAGATCAACACGGGCGGCCTGTGCCACCTCGAGGGCAACATGATCATGGAGGCCGTCGACGCGTTCGACCAGGCTGTGGGTCTGGAAAACATTGACGTCATCTTTATCGAAAACGTGGGCAACCTGGTCTGCCCGGTCGACTTTGACCTGGGTGAGAACCTGTCCATCATGATCCTCTCTGTGCCCGAGGGCGACGACAAGCCCATCAAGTACCCGGGCATCTTCCAACACGCCGGCGCGCAGCTGCTCAACAAGGTCGATGTGGCCCCGGCTTTCGATTTTGACATGGATAGGTATACTAAGACACTCGATGACCTCAATCCGCAGGCGCCGCGGTTTGCCGTGAGCGCGCGCAAGGGCGAGGGCATGGATGCCTGGTGCGATTGGCTCATCGGGCAGATTGAGCAAGCAAGGGCGTAAGTCGGCCGCCATACGGGCGGGCGTAGCCGCAGAGATACGAGATAGGAGCCTCTTTTGAAGCTCATCATCGCCGAGAAAAACGACGCCGCGCGTCAGATCGCCGAGCGTCTGTCCACGGGTAAGCCTAAAAAGGACAAGGTGTACAACACCGCCATCTACCGCTTTGAGTGGAAGGGCGAGGAGTGCGTGACGATCGGCCTTGCCGGTCACATCCTTGCGCCTGATTTTTGCGACAGCGTGCTGTTCGATAAAAAGCTGGGCTGGTATTCGGTCACCGAGGACGGCGAGATACTGCCGGCCGACATGCCCGATGGCCTGGCGCGTCCGCCTTACGACACCAAGCGTAAGCCGTTCCTTGCCGATGGCATCTCCATTAAGGGCTGGAAGCTCGAGAGTCTGCCTTACCTCACCTGGGCGCCCGTCATTAAGTTGCCGGCTGAGAAAGAGCTCATTCGCTCGCTTAAGAACCTCGCCAAAAAGTCCGACAGCGTCATCATTGCCACGGACTTCGATCGCGAGGGCGAGCTGATCGGTTCGGACGCCCTCAACAAGGTGCGCGAGGTGGCGCCCGACTTGCCGGTCGCCCGCGCCCAGTATTCTTCGTTTACCAAGGCAGAGATCACGCAGGCCTTCGATAACCTTGTCTCGCTCGACCAGAACCTGGCCGACGCCGGCGAGAGCCGTCAGCACATCGACCTCATTTGGGGTGCGGTGCTCACGCGCTACCTGACGCTCGCCAAGTTTGGCGGCTTTGGCAACGTGCGTTCCGCCGGCCGCGTGCAGACCCCGACGCTTGCCCTGGTGGTCGAGCGCGAACGCGAGCGCATGGCGTTTGTGCCCGAGGACTATTGGCAGATTCGCGGCATGGGCGCCGCGCAAGGCGCTGCCGAGGACGATCGCTTTAAGATCGCGCACAAGACGGCGCGCTTTACCGACAAGGATGCTGCTGAGACGGCGTACGGTCACGTTGACGGTGCCAAGACGGCAACCGTCGCCGCGGTGACCAAGCGCTCGCGCAAGCAGCAGCCGCCCACGCCGTTTGCGACCACCTCGCTGCAGGCTGCCGCCGCAGCCGAGGGTATCTCGCCTGCGCGTACCATGCGCATCGCCGAGTCCCTCTACATGGCGGGCCTCATCAGCTACCCGCGTGTCGACAACACCGTGTACCCCGCGACGCTCGATCTGGGCGCCGTGGTGAGCGACCTGGCAAAGATCAACCCGGCGCTGGCGCCCGTGTGCAAAAAGGTGCTCGCCGGCCCTATGAAGCCCACGCGCGGTAAGGTCGAGACCACCGATCACCCGCCTATCTATCCCACGGGCGAGGGCGATCCGTCCACGCTCGACGGCGGCCAGCGTAAGCTCTACGACCTCATTGCCCGTCGCTTCCTGGCAACGCTCATGGGACCCGCGACCATCGAGAACACTAAGCTCGAGCTCGATGTGAACGGCGAGCCGTTCGTGGCTTCGGGCGATGTGCTCGTGACCCCGGGCTTCCGCGAGGCGTACCCGTACGGCCTTAAGCGCGACGAGCAGATGCCGCCGCTGGAGCAGGGCGATACGGTCGACGTGTTCGACATTAAGCTCGAGGCCAAGCAGACCGAGCCGCCCGCGCGCTACAGCCAGGGCAAGCTCGTGCAGGAGATGGAGAAGCGCGGCCTGGGCACCAAGTCCACGCGCGCGAGCATCATCGAGCGCCTGTATGCCGTGCGCTATCTCAAAAATGATCCCGTGGAGCCGAGTCAGCTGGGTATCGCCATCATCGACGCACTGACGCAGTTTGCCCCGCGCATCACGAGCCCCGATATGACCAGCGAACTCGACGGCGACATGACCCGCGTGGAGCGCGGCGAGGACACCGAAGAGCATGTCGTGACACACTCGCGTGCGCTGCTGGCCGGTGTGCTCGACGAGCTGCTCAAGCATACGCAGGAGCTGGGCGACGCCATCAGCGACGCCGTCACGGCCGATGCGCGCGTGGGCGCCTGCCCCAAGTGCGGCAAGGACCTGGTTATGAAGACGAGCGCCAAGACCCGTGGCAGCTTCATTGGCTGCATGGGATGGCCCGACTGCGACGTGACCTATCCGGTGCCGAGCGGCGTCAAGGTCAGCCCGCTCGAGGGCGAGGCCGCCGTGTGCCCCGAGTGCGGCGCGCCGCGCATTAAGTGCCAGCCGTTCCGCCAGAAGGCCTTCGAGATTTGCGTGAACCCCACATGCCCCACCAACTACGAGCCCGACCTTAAGGTGGGCGAGTGCAAGGTGTGTGCCGAGGCCGGACGCCATGGCGACCTGATCGCGCACAAGAGCGAGAAGAGCGGCAAGCGTTTTATCCGCTGCACCAACTATGACGATTGCGGCGTGAGCTATCCGCTGCCGGCGCGTGGCAAGCTCGAGGCGACGGGCGAGACCTGTCCCGAGTGCGGCGCCCCCATCGTGGTGGTCAACACGGCGCGCGGCCCGTGGCGTATCTGCGTCAACATGGACTGCCCGACCAAGGAGAAGAAGCCCGCCCGTGGCCGCAAGACTGCGACCAAGGCGAGCACGGCGAAGAAGACCTCGACTGCGAAGAAGACGACGGCTAAGAAAGCCACTGCCGCCAAGAAGACGACCGCGAAGAAGTCGACTGCCAAGAAGTCGACTACCAAAAAGACCGCTGCCGACAAGTAGCCGCACGGTCGAAACATCACCTAAAACAAAAACGAGCGAGGACCTCAAAATCCTCGCTCGTTTTTTATCCGGCAGTTAGGGACGTTCCTTTTCTGCCGGCAGTTTAGGAACGTCCCTAACTGCCGGCTCGGGAACGACAAAGCGCTAGTTCACTTCGACGGGTTTGGCGCCGGGATAGCGCTCCTCAAAGTCTAGGCGGTACTTATTGTCATTGGTGCCCGCCACATTGTCGCGCGACAGCGGCGCCACGATCTCATTCTTATGGTCCGCGGGCTTTGCGTACTTTAAGCTGATCTCCCAGGCATCGCAGATCGCATCGATGCGGTGATCCAGGTCGTCGTACAGAGCAATGATGTCCTTCCACGAGCTGTAGTTCTTAGAGCTTGTGGGGACGTCCAGGTCCTCGACAATATCGTAATACTGCTCGATGGTGTCCTCCGTGCGCTCGGCGACGTCAGCGAGATTTTGACGGGTGGTACGATCCTCTTCCAGATAGCTGCCATTAAACGTCTCTGCGCAGGCACGGACCTGGCTATCGAGATCTTCCAGCAGGTCGTAGTATTCACTCAGGCGACGGTAGAGGTTCTGTTCGGAGAGGCTTGCTTCGCCGCCATCCTCGTCGTCATCGTCATCATCGTCGTACAGGCTGTTGGGATTGCCGAGAGGCTTTAGATCATCGTCGTCGACGTCATGGTGCAGCTTAGCTACCTCGGCTGTCGTTTGCGTAGCGGCGTTGTCGAAAGGCTTGATCACAAAGAAAATGACCAGGGCGATGATGATTGCCACCAGCACAACGATAACGGCGATAAGCGCCCTGGTGGCGCTCTTTTTTGCGGCGGGGGCCTGCGGTGAATCAGACGCGTACGCAGACACCGGTTGCTGTTGGGCTGGGGTGCCCGCGACGGGTATGCGCTGCGTCGTCTCGACCGCTGCGGGGCCGGCAGCGGGGTCGGGGCGATAGGCGAGGGAGTCGTCCGGTTTGGTTTGTGGCGTATCGAGGGAGCCGGTCTGTTCAAACGCGGGTTGGCCATTGCTTGCAGTTGTTTGCTCAACGGGTGCACCGCATGAGGTGCAGAACTTGGCATCGTCTGCAAGAAGCTTGCCGCACGAGGCGCAATACCGAGACATTGCCACTCCTTTCGCCACATTTCAATGCAATACGACGATTATACCCAGCGTCCAAAATTCTCCATCATAAGTTGCGGTGAAATAGGGACTGTTTGGCGGTCTCAGAGCTTCAATCAGTCCCTATTTCACCGCAACTTCGGGGATGCCTCGATGGCTAGGTTGGATTTGGGACGCGCCGAGCACTGGGGTATCATGGCTTGGTTGATATATCTGCATTTACGCGCCTTGTAGGAAGGGGCTGCGCCCATGGCTTTTGAGCCCGCTCAACATAGCTTTATCACGCTCGAGGGCGTCGACGGTGCCGGCAAGTCCACGCAGGCGCGCCTGCTTGCCCGCGCGCTCGAGCTCGCTGGCCACCAGGTTGTGAGCCTGCGCGAACCGGGCGGCACCGCCATCAGCGAAAAGATCCGTGCTCTGCTGCTCGACCCCGCCAATACGGCGATGGGCGACACCTGCGAGTTGCTGCTCTACGAGGCGGCGCGCGCCCAGTTGGTGCACGAGGTCATCGCGCCCGCCCTCGCGGCCGGCAAGGTGGTCCTGTGCGACCGATTCTACGATTCCACAACCTGCTACCAGGCATTTGCCGACGGCCTCGACCGCCAGATGGTGCACGACGCCAACAACCTGGCCGTCGCGGGAACACACCCGACGCTCACGCTCATCTACCACATCACGCCCGAGCAGGCGGCGCTACGCATGGCAGCCCGTGGCGCGGCAGATCGCATGGAGGCAAAGGGCATGGCATTCCAGGAGCGTGTCTACCAGGGCTTTTGCGCAATTGCTGCCGAGGAGCCAAACCGCGTAAAGCTTATCGACGCCACCGCGCCCATCGAGGAGGTCTTCGGGAAGACGGTCGAGCAGGTTCGCGCGTACGGTCTCGACATTCCGCAAGACGCCGTCGTCGCCGCGCTTGCCAAGGAGGCCGAGTAACATGGCCCCCGCTCAGGCAAGCCTGCTGGCCAAGCTCGACACCCAACAGCGCGTGCGCGATTTTTTGACCAACGCCGTCGCCAGCGGCCGTGCATCGCACGCCTACCTGTTTTTGGGCGCTCCCGGCGCCGGCAAGCTCGATGCCGCATGGGCGCTCGCCCAGGCCTTCCTGTGCGAGCAGGACGGCTGCGGCGCATGCGACAGCTGCGTGCGCGTTGCGCGGCACACACACCCCGACGTGCACTATTACACGCCTGAGAGCGCCACGGGCTACCTCATTGCCCAGACCCGCGAGCTGCTCGACGACGTGCCGCTGGCGCCCATCCGCGCTAAGGCCAAGGTCTACATCATCGACCGTGCCGAGCAGCTGCGCGCTAACACCGCCAACGCACTGCTCAAGACACTCGAGGAGCCGCCCGAGGGCGTTATGTTTATCTTGCTGGGCACCTCGGCAGACGTGATGCTGCCCACCATCGTGAGCCGCTGCCAGTGCGTGCCGTTTCGGCTGGTGTCGCCCACCGTGGCCGCGCGTGCCGTGAGTCGCGCGACGGGTCAGGACCTCGCGCGTTGCCGCATGGCGGTCGCCGTGGCGGGGAGCCCCACGCGCGGCATCGAGTTCCTTAAGAGTGCCGAGCGCCAGGATGCTCGCCGCCAGATGGTCCGCGCCATCGATTCTCTCATCGCTGCCGACGAGGCCGATGTGCTCAGTCGCGCCAAGTCGCTCATCGTCGCCGTCAAGGCGCCGCTCGCCGAGGTCAAGTCCACGCAGGAAAAGGTGCTCGAGCAAAACGCCGATTACCTGTCGCGTGGAGCATTGAAGCAGCTTGAGGACCGTAACAAGCGCGAACTCAACGCGCGCGAGCGTTCGGGTATCATGGAAGCGCTGGCGAGCGCACGGACGCTCATGCGCGACGTGCTGCTGACACTTCAGGACGAGGCGGCCGACGTCGTGAACGAAGACGTGCGCGACACGATCGGTCGGCTTGCCGCCGCGACGAATGTTGCGGGTGCCACCCGGGCGCTCGGGGCGGTCGCGACCGCCGAGCGCAACATCGCCAGAAACGTTACTCCCCAGCTGGCCATCGAGGTCATGCTGTTCGATATCAGGAAGGCACTGAAATGCCGTTAGTCGTACCCGTTAAGTTTACCTACGCCTCGCGCGACCTGTGGTTCGACCCGCAGGATCTGGATATCCTCGAGGCCGATTATGCCATTTGCTCCACCGAGCGCGGAACCGAGATCGGCCTGGTCACGGCCGACCCCTTCGAAGTGCCGCAGGACGAGATCGGCCAGCCGCTCAAGCCCGTGCTGCGCGTGGCGAGCGACATCGACCTGCAGCTTGCGGACGACCTAGCCATCCAGGGCGACGAAGCCATGGTCGACTTCCGCCGTCTGGTCAAAGAGCTCGACCTCGAGATGAAGCCGGTGGGCGTCGAGTACCTGTTTGGCGGTGAGAAGGCCGTGTTCTACTTTGCGGCCGAGGAGCGCGTCGATTTTCGTCAGCTCGTCAAGGACCTGTCCTCAACGCTGCATATTCGCGTCGACATGCGCCAGATCGGCGTGCGCGACGAGACCCGCCTGGTGGGCGGCTATGCCCAGTGCGGACAGGAGCTCTGCTGTACGCGCTTTGGCGGACAGTTTGAGCCCGTCTCGATTCGCATGGCAAAAGAGCAGGACCTGCCGCTCAACTCGTCCAAGATCAGCGGCGTGTGCGGTCGTCTGATGTGCTGCCTGCGCTACGAGTTCGAGGCCTACAAGGACTTTAAGAGCCGTGCGCCCAAAAAGAAGACGCTCATCGATACGCCGCTTGGCAAGGCGCGTATCCAGGAGTATGACACGCCGCGTGAGCAGCTGGTGCTGCGCCTGGAGAACGGCAAAGTCTTTAAGGTCAACCTGGCCGATATGACGTGCTCGGAGGGCTGCAAAAAGAAGGCTGCCGAGCAGGGCTGCAACTGCCGCCCCGACTGCGTGACGCGCGACGTGCTCGAGCGCATCGAGTCGCCCGAGATGCGCCTGGCGCTCATGGAGCTCGATCGCGAGAACGGCGTCGACGTGGGCGATGGTCTGTCGAGTGCCGACCGTCTGGCCGGCACGTCGATGCCCAAGCGCCGTCGTCGCGATGCCGAATCCGATGCTCGCGCCGGTCAGGGGCAGGGCGAGGGCCGTGGCCGCGGAAAGGGCCGTGGTAAGGTTGAGGCACCCGAGGCCGAGGAGGCCGCCGGTGGCCGTCGTCGTCGCAAACGCTCGGGTTCGGGCGATGCCGGCGAGGTCGCTCCCGCAGGCAAGAACGCTTCCCGCGAGCGCGAGGCTCAGCAGCCCCAGCAGCAGAATCGCGGCGGTGGCATGAACCCCACACGCCGTCGTCGCCGTCATCTGTCGAGCGAGGAGCGCGAGGACGCCTTCCGCGCCGCAGCTGCTCGCGAGGCTGGTGCCGCTTCCAAGGGCCCCTCGGTCTCCGATGCGCCTGCCGACAAGGGCGGCAAGTCACGTGGCGAGGAGGAGCGCGCGCCGCGTCCGCGCCGTCGCCATTCCTCGGGCGCGCAACAGAAGCCCTCAGTGCCCTCCGTGGCCGATCAGATCTCGGATGGCGAGGTCAAGGTCACGCGCCGTCGTCCCGGAGATGGCGGGGGAGCGGCTGCCAAGGCTTCGCGTGGCGCCGCTCGCGACGAGCGCGAGCCGCGCGAGGATCGCGGTGGCGAGGGCTCGGCCGACCAGGGTCAAAAGCGCCGTCGTCGTCGCCGTTCCCGCAAGCCGCGCCAGGATGGTGGCGAGGGCTCGACCCCGTCTTCGTCCGCACCACAACCGCCCGCCGGCGAATAACGCCCGCGAGCGGATTTAGCCCGCCTTGCCCCGAGCGCATCGGGGTATCATAGCGCCGAATCAACAACCCTCCCTGCGACCGAACGTAGGGAGGGTTGTGTCTTGAAGAGCCATCTGAACATATTGAGCCGTCTGCAGGGTGCCGGTGCCCTACCGTTTGCGGACGAATTGCTACCGTTTGCCGAGTGGGCGGCACGCGAGGCGCTCGAGGCATTGTCGCCAACACGATGTGCTGGCTGCGAGCGCGCCGGTGCGCTTATTTGCCAAGACTGCCTGGCCACGCTCACGCTCATCGACCCACGTCATAGCTGCACCCGATGCGGCGCCCCGTTTGGGGATTTGCTATGCACTGAGTGTTCAGTCGAGGGCACGTCCTCGGCAATGGCGGAGGCGCTCGACCGCTGCCTGGCGTGCACCGTCTATGCGCATCCGCTGCCGCGCATCATTAAAGCGTACAAGGATGCGGGCGAGCGACGTCTGGCTCCGTATCTGGCGGAGCTGGTCTACGACACCGCCCTGCATGCCCAGGTCGTAGCGCCCGATCGCTACGGAGGTGTGCTGTCCGGTGCGGATGCGGTGGTGTTTGTGCCTGCGACGGCGGCAGCGTTTCGGCGGCGTGGTTTTGATCATATGGAGGCCATTGCGCGCCCATTTTGCGAGCTGTCGGGTGTTCCCTTGCTCGATGCTCTCGTCAAGTACGGGCATGGCGACCAGCGCGAACTCGGTCGTGAGGAGCGCCGCGAGCGTGCCCAAGGCATGTACGAGACGGTTGAGGACGTGCACGGCCGCCGCCTGCTGCTTATCGACGACGTTATCACCACGGGTGCGACGATGGCAGCGGCTTCGGCGGAACTCAAGCGCGCCGGTGCCACGGCCGTTGATGGCCTCGCTATCGCACGCGTTTGGTAGGGGTGATTCATGTGGCGGTAACAATCAGGTGGTGCAACAAACCGACAAAAGAGCAGCTAGCGGCTTCCGTAATCCTAACTGGCGCCTCGGCGCTACGCATGATGCGCGCCGAGCGCCGGCAGATGGGCTACATAAGCTGGAAGGACCTTAATCCCGATGAAGAGCGCCGTGTGCTGCGCACATCGTCGTCCTCGACCGAGGACATCTATCTTCCCGATTTGGTGCGGATTGGGGCCGCAAGCGGCGAGGCGCAAGAGGATTTGTGCTTGCTGGTAGGGTCTGCAGCGCAGCGCCGCCGTATTCTTGGCGTGAGCTGGTCCGTATGCTCCGAGTTGCCCGCCGGCTCGATTCTAGAGGTGGAACCGGGGGTGTACAGTCTATCTCCCGAGGCCCTTTGCGTAGCCGTCGCGCGCGAGGTCGGCTGCATCCAGGCATTTGCCCTGGCCCAGGAGCTGTGCTCTAAGATTTCACTGAGTGACCGCGGGAAGTATCTGCCTCCCTACACCTCGCCTGTCGTGAACAAATTGGCAAAGGACAAAGACCAGCCGCCAGATGTCGGTTACTTTGAGGTCGAGTCCGTGCTGACACCCGATTGCCTGGTAGATTACCTCGCGGCATGCAAGGGGAGCGCGGCCAAGCAGCTGCGGCGGCTGTGTCCCTATCTGTCGGAAAACCTGCGTTCACCCATGGAGTGCATCATGCTTGCCATGTTTTCGCTTCCGTTTTCCTATGGCGGATTTGCCTGTGGTCCCTTTAAGACCGACTACAAGATCGAGTTCAACGACCGTGCACAGGCGATCTCGGGGATGCCGCATGCGGTTTGCGATGCCTTTCAGGAAGCAGCCCGGTTTGACTTGGAATACAACGGTGAGCTGGGCCATTCCTCTCGGAGGGGACGTATCCATGATGAAAAGCGCAACACGGGCTTGATTACTATGGGAATCGAGGTCGCGACGGTCAACAACGAAATGCTCTGTGACATGGAAGCGATGGAAGCACTCGCATGGCGCATCCACCAGCGTATGCGAAAGCGGTACCGGAATCGTGTCGATGCCCGCAGGAAAAAGCAAGAGGCGCTGCTTAACACGCTGCGGGCGTGTTTTGGGCTTAAACCCGCCTAACAATGCTCTGAAACAGGGAGTTGGATATATGCTCTGGCCAAAATATAGCAAATATGAGTACTGCTACAAATTCAGTAACAGTAAAATCAGGGATTTTGGGACTGGAAGATGGGGTAAATTAGAAAGTTATTAAACAAATGTGGAATATCCTGGCATCAATCTGACGTTATAGAGCGTGAAAACAGCTTGCAGAGCCAAAAACTCCTGCTACTAAATTGGTAACAGTACTCATATTTGCTATTTTTTGGCCACGGCACCCTGAGACGGGTGCCCCGGAGCTCCCCGTAGGGGAGCTCCGGGCTTCATAGGGGCACGAATAGCCCGCTCCGACCTGCGAAATCTGTACTCGCGATGCGAATAACGCCCCTAACCTTAAACTTTAGCTTGAACTTAGCTATAATGCGCTACGTTCCTGCCAGGCTGTGGTTGCGGACGGACGAAATGCCCGTCCTAGTCCAAGACAGACGCGGTCAAAGGGATCCACGTAAGCGACCGCGTGCGCGCGGCGCGATCATGGCGCGTCCTAGATGTAAGCCGCACCGTCCGTTCTACTTTCTTTGGGGCAATACCGCCTCGCGGGCGAGCGGGTCAGTCGTGAAGGTGGCTGCGGCCTCCCGAGCAAACACCCCGGTGCGCAAGTGTGGGGTCAAATACCAGGTCAGCTGGTGGGAACAACCTGATATTCCGCGCAACGCACGGATCGTATACGACACAGAAGGCAGGGTAGTGGACATGGTGAGGGGCAGCTTGATGCACGCGGCTCGGTTAGGTGCTGGGACCGCAGCGGTCATCGCCGTTTTGGGCCTGAGCGGATGCGCGTTCAACCCGCTGTCTACGTTCACGACTCCCACGATCGACCAGATCGAGTACGAGACCGTCACGCCGGCGGTGTCGGACGACGCCCTGGTCACTCCCGGAACCCTGACGGTCGCCCTCGATACTTCCGATGCGCCGCAGGCCATGCAGGACGCCGACGGCGAGCTCACGGGGTATGCGGTTGACGCCGCCCGCGCCCTCGCAAGCCGCATGGGCCTTAAGGTCTCCTTTGTCGATGCGTCTTCGGCAGGTTCCGCGCTCGGCGACAAAAAGGCCGATATCTTTATCGGCGAGATTAACTCCACGGACGGGGACATTAGCTCGCTCGGCACCTGCCTGTACGATGCCACTTCCGTGTTCGGTAAAACTAGCGATGGTGGGTCGCTAAGCGTTTCCACCGATACCCTTAACGCGTCTACTCTGGGTGTCCAAATGTCCTCGGCCTCGCAGGAGGCGCTTGCTAAGCAGAGCATCACCGCCAACCAAAAGACCTACTCCAACATCAACGAGTGCTTTGAGGCGCTCGAGTCCGGCGAGGTCGACTATGTGATCTGCGACTCCACGGCCGGCAGCTACCTTGCACGCCTGATGAGCGAGGTCTCCTATGCCGGTGCGCTCGAGGCGCCCTCGACGCTTGGTGTTGCGGGCCTCTCGTCCAATGACGAACTGTGCCGTGCCGTGAGCGATGCCCTCGACGGTATTACGGCCGACGGCACGCTCGAGGCGGTCCACTCTGTCTGGTATGGCACGATGCCCTACGACCTCACCACTAAGACGGTTTCGGGCGCTAACGTGCAGCCGGGCGACTCTGAGTCCAGTGAGACCACGTCCTCCGGCAGCGAGTCCTCCGATTCCAACAATGAGACCGCATCCTCCGAGGACAAATCGTCCAGCCAGGAAGGCACCATCACCGACGACGACATTAACAAACTCAATAGCTAGTTATTGCTAGGGGTGGTGTCTCCTATACGTTGGAAAGGACACCTCTTCACGGTTTCAACACGCACTGCCGGGCTTCCCCGATGGGGGAGCCCGGCTTTTTCATCCCAATAAAATCAGCAGGTCAAAGCCAATTTTCGGGACCAAATACAAAGCCGCCGGCCCCCTCCTATAGCGCACTTTGCCACAGAAAAGTGCGAGACTTCGGTATGCGGTATCAAGCAATCGTTATTCGGGTCTTTAGGAATCTGCGTGATTAAATACACGGCAATGGGTACATAGCCAGTACGGTAAGTCCCCGAGGCAGATTGGAGCCACGTATGGATATCAAGGTTTCTGGACGCAAGACGACGGTAACCGATGCTCTGCGTGCGCATGTGGATGAGAAGATCGGCGAGGCGCTCAAGGTTTTCGATATCGAGCCCATGACGGTCGACGTTGTACTTCGCTATGAGAAGAACCCCTCGAACCCCAACCCGGCAATCGTCGAGGTCACGGTTCGTGCCCGCGGTTCGGTGATTCGCGTTGCCGAGCACGGTGCAGATATGTACGCCGCCATCGACCTCTCCGCCGATAAGGTCACCCGCCAGCTGCGCAAGTTCAAGACCAAGGTCGTGGAC
>NZ_JBCOIG010000007.1:0-6335 GCF_040926405.1 Collinsella aerofaciens | reverse complement strand
GGTGCAGACCGATCTGCTCGGCCACGACTTCTACGTGTTCGAGAACGCGACGACCGGCCTTATCAATGTGGTGTATCACCGTAAGAATGGTGGATATGGCATCATCAAGCCCCGCATCGAAACACTTGACGAGTAAAATACGTTAACTTGCATGAGTTAACGGTTGGCGGCCATCCCATGCGGGTGGCCGCCTTTTTACGTAAGGAGTCGCTTTGATGGACAAGGCCGCATCTACCGGTCATTCGGACCGTTGCCGCATCGTCGTCGATACCTGCTGCGACTTTAGCCCCGAGGTCGCCGCGAACCTCGATGTCGATATCCTGGGTTTCCCCTTCATTATCGATGGCGAGGAGCGCACAGATGACATCTGGTCGAGCATCACGCCCAAGGAGTTTTACGACCGCATGCGCGCTGGTGCCCGCGTGTCCACCTCGGCTGTGTCGCTCGGTCGCTATATCGAGTTCTTTACCGAGTGCGCCAAAGAGGGCACGCCCACGGTCTACCTGTGCTTTACCTCGGCGCTGTCGTCGAGCTACAACTCCGCGTGCCAGGCGGCAGATGCCGTGCGCGCCGAGTATCCCGATTTTGAGCTGTACGTGGTCGACAACGCTCTGCCCTGCGCGACCGGCGCGCTCTTGGCGCTCGAGGCCGTGCGCCAGCGTTCGGCGGGACTGATCGCCAAGCAGCTGGTCGATTGGGCAAACGAGGCAAAGACCTACGTCCACGGCTACTTTACGCTCGAGAGCTTCGACGCACTGGCTGCCGGCGGCCGCATTCCGCCCGCGGCGGCGCAGCTCACGGCAAAGCTCGACGTCAAGCCCGAGCTCTCCTACGACCTGGCCGGCTCGCTGTCGCTGATCGGCGTCAACCGCGGCCGCAAGAAGGCGCTCAAGTCCATCCTCAAGTCGTTCCGCGAGAACTACGTGCCCGATCGCACCATGCCCATCGCCATCATGACGGCCGATGCCGAAAAGGATGGTGACTGGCTCGAAGCCGCCATCCGCAAGGAGGAGGGTTGCGCCGACGTCACGATCATTCGCGGCTCCGTGGGTCCCACCATCGGCTCGCACGTGGGCCCCGGCATGGTGGGCTGCGCGTTTTGGGGTAAGAACCGCGCCGACAAGGCGTCGCTTTCCGACCGTATCGCCCGCCGCGTGCGCGGTCAGTAGGCAAGCGCTGCGTCCGTAATCGCCCTCGACTCACAGCCCAAACGCTGGCACCGAGTATTCAACCTGGTAACAACACCCAACCCAAAAGGAAAGGTTTCATGGCAAACAAGCTCTCCGTCGCATTCATTGGCACCGGAATCATGGGTGCCCCCATCGCCGGCCACATTCTGGACGCCGGCTATTCCGTCACGGTCAACAACCGCACCAAGTCCAAGGCGGCGGCGCTTATCGAGCGCGGCGCCGTCTGGGCAGATACGCCGGCCGATGCCGCGGCGAACGCCGATGTCGTCTTTACCATGGTGGGCTATCCCTCCGAGGTCGAGGAACTCTACCTGGCGGGCGACGGCCTGCTCTCGTGCACTAAGCCCGGCGCGGTCTTGATCGACCTCACCACGAGCTCGCCCGAGCTTGCCCGTGACATTGCCGAGGCCGCCCAGGTTTCTGGTCGCATGGCGTTTGACTGCCCCGTCACCGGCGGCGAGTCGGGCGCTATCGCCGGTACGCTCACGGCTATCGTGGGCGCTACCGAGAACGACATCGCGCCGGTCCGCGACATCCTTGCCACCTTTGCGGCCAACATCTGCTGCTTCGACGGCGCCGGCAAGGGCCAGGCTGCCAAGCTCGCCAACCAGGTGTCGCTGGGCGCCTGCATGGTCGGCATGGCAGACGCCATGGCATTTGCCGAGTTGAGCGGCCTTGACCTGGAGAAGACCCGCCAGATGATCCTGGGCGGCACCGGCAAGTCCGGCGCCATGGAGAGCCTGGCTCCCAAGGCGCTCGACGGCGACTACAAGCCCGGCTTTATGGTCGAGCACTTTATCAAGGACCTGCGCTTGGCGCTCGCCTATGCCGACGACCGCGAGCTTGCGCTGCCCGGTGCCGACGTGGCCTTTACGCTCTACGACATGCTCGACGCCATCGGTGGTGCCAAGCTGGGTACCCAGGCCGTCACGGTCCTCTATAAGGAGGAGGCCGACGCCATCGCCGCCGGTCTGGACTGGTCGCAGTATCGTCCCGAGGAGCATGGCGCTCACGAGGACGGCTGCGGTTGCGGCGAGCATGGCGACAATCACGAGTGCGGTTGTGGCCACCACCACGACGAGGGCCACGAGTGCTGCGGCGGCCACGGCCATGATGACGGCCACGAGTGCTGCTGCGGCCACCATCACGGGGAGTAGCGCCCATGAGCTGGACGTTCGTGGTGCTTGCGCTGGTGCTCTTTCTCTTTGCGATCTACATTGGCTTTTTGTGCGGCCAGTGGGCGTGCGAAAAGCGTGTCATCACCAAGCGCGACTACTGGATTGCCAACTTTGCGGGAGCGGCGGCAGTCGTCCTGCTGACCTGGGTGTTCTCACTGTTCCCGCTGGTGCAGTTTGCGCCGATCGGCTGGCTCGGCGGCTTTATCGCCGGCCTTAAGATGAGCTTTGGCGAGTCCGTCGGTCCGTGGCGCAAGCACGACGAGGTCTTTAACGTCAACAAGGCTCACCGTGCCGCCGCCGACGCGGGCGACGCCGAGGAACGCCGCCGTGCGCGTCGCAATGGCGCGGCCGATCGACAGCTCATCTCGGTCACCGATGACAGCAAGGGTGCTGGCAAGCACGCTAAGAAATAGTAAGAAGAGGTAACTATGGCAGAAAACAAAGACGAACAGCTCACCGACGAGGAGCTGGCACAGCTTCAGCTGGCAGAGGAGAACGAGAACGCCGTCGACCGTCTGGTCAAGGAACTCGGCTGCCCCACGCGCCGCATCCGCCAGTTTGCCGCCCGCGTGCTGCACCTGCTTGCCGAGCGCGATCCGCAGCGCGTCGTGCCCTGCGTGCCCGCGCTGATCGAGGCGCTCGACCGCCCCGAGGCTCAGACCCGCTGGGAGGCCCTCGATGCCCTGACGGCGCTCGCCACCACCTGCCCCGAGCAGCTGGGCGATGCCTTTGAGGGTGCCGAGACCGCACTGTTCGACGAGATCTCCTCCACGCTGCGCTATGCTGCCTTCCGCCTGCTGTGCGTGTGGGGCGCCACGAGCGTCGAGCGTTCGCGCGAGGCTTGGCCCATCCTGGACGAGGCCATCCAGTGCTACCACGGTGACCTCGAGTATCGCGACATGCTCGGTTGTCTGTACGAGTTTGGTCAGGGCGAGATTGACGCCGAGGTCGCCGAGAAGCTCGCGCTGCGCCTTAAGTTCGATGCCGAGAACGGCAAGGGCAGCTATCTCAAGGCCCGTTCGAGCGAGATTTGCGAAATGCTTGTTAAACGTTTTGGCCTGGATCTCTCAAAAAAGAAGAAGCGTGCTAGCGTTAAAAAATCTGACGACGCCGAAAACGAGGAGTAACAGATTATGGCGCACGATGTAGTCCTGATTCCCGGTGACGGTATCGGTCCCGAGATTACGCAGGCCATGCGCCGCGTGGTCGAGGCCGCCGGTGTCCAGATCAATTGGAATGTCCAGGAGGCCGGTGCCGGCGTCATGGACGAGTTTGGCACGCCGCTGCCCCAACATGTGCTCGATGCGGTCGCCGAGACCAAGGTTGCCATCAAGGGTCCCATCACCACGCCGGTCGGCACGGGTTTCCGCAGCGTCAACGTGGCCCTGCGCAAGCACTTTGACCTGTACGCCTGCGTGCGCCCCTGCCTGTCGCAGCCGGGCGACGGCTCGCGCTTCCGCGACGTCGACCTGGTCATCGTGCGTGAGAACACCGAGGACCTCTATGCCGGCATCGAGTTCGATGAGGGCGCTGCCGAGGTCGAGGAGCTCTCGCAGCTTGTCGAGCGCTCGGGTCAGAAGGTCTTCGCCGCCGATTCCGCCATCTCAATCAAGCCCATCTCTATCGCCAAGAGCCGCCGCATTGTGGAGTATGCCTTTGAGTACGCCCGCCGCTGCGGCCGCAAAAAGGTGACGGCCGTGCATAAGGCCAACATTATGAAGGCGACCGACGGCCTGTTCCTGCGCGTGGCGCGCGAGGTGGCCGCCAACTATCCCGATATCGAGTTCAACGACAAGATTGTCGACGCCACCTGCATGGGCCTGGTCCAGAACCCCAACGACTTCGATGTCCTGGTGCTGCCCAACCTGTACGGCGACATCGTGAGCGACCTGTGCGCCGGCCTGGTAGGCGGCTTAGGCATGGCCCCCGGCTCCAACATCGGTGCCGACTGCGCCATCTTCGAGGCAACGCACGGCTCCGCGCCCGATATCGCTGGCCAGGATATCGCCAACCCCACGGCCGAGATCCTTTCTGCTGCGATGATGCTCGATCACCTGGGCGAGAACGACGCTGCTAATCGCATTCGCGCCGCCGTATCTGCCACGCTCGACGAGGGCGAGCAGGTTACCGGTGACGTGCGTCGTGCCCAGACCGGCTCCGTCGAGGGGGCCGTGGGCACGCAGGCCTTTGCCGATGCCGTTATCGCGCACCTGGCCTAAGGCATGCGTGCTGCAAACGCCTAAATAGTACTTAAGTGTTTGCGTATAACCTGAGAATCAATACGCCCGGCGCTCTGTCGGGCGTATTCTATTGAGGACTATGTTTCCTAACAAGGAGTAACCGATATGGGTCTGATTCAAAAGAAGGACGAGAAGGACGAGATCGACGGCATCCAGATCATCGAGCGCGGCGAAGGCCCCGACGGTGACGAGGACGAGAAGATCGACCTGGTCGCCGGTACGTCTGCCGAGCACATTGCTGCCGGTACGACGGCCGAGGAGGAGGACGCCCGTCTGGAGGCTCAGATTGCCGCGGATGCCGCTGACGAGAATCTGATGCCCGGGGCCCAGGATGAGGACGACGATATCCTGGGTTCCGATGAAGACGATCGCGTATCCAAGCACAAGAAGACGATGATTGCCGCCTTTGTGGTTGCCGTCGTGATCGCTGCGGTGGTCGGCTTCTTTATCGGCAATGGCGGCTTTGGCGGCAAGGGTGTCGGCTCGGCGACCCTGACCGAGGACCAGCTCGATTCGACCGTGGCAAGCTATAGCTACAACGGCAAGAAGAGTGATATCACCGCGCGCGAGGCCATCGAGAGCCAGTACAGCCTCGATACCGTCAAGGATAGTGATGGCAACTACACCGCTCCTTCTGCCGACGTCATCCTGTCCTACGTGCGCAACAAGATCCTGCTCGATGCCGCCGAGGACGAGGGCATTACCGTCTCTTCCAAGGAGATGAAGCAGTACGCCGAGGATTCCATCGGCACTTCGGACTACAAGACCATGGCCACGCAGTATGGCGTGTCCAAGGACCAGGCCAAGCAGATCGTCCGCCAGTCCGCGAAGCTGCAGAAGCTCTACAAGAAGAAGGTGAGCGATAGCTCCGCAAGCATGCCGACCGCTCCGACCGAGCCTTCTGACGGCAATGAGGACACCGCGAGCAAGGACTACGCCGACTACATCATCAACCTTGCCGGCGATGAGTGGGATAGCTCAAAGGGCACTTGGAAGGACGCCGATAGCACCTACGCTAAGGCCTTCGCTGACGATGCCTTTACGGCCGATAGCGCTACCTACAAGCAGGCCATGACCGCCTATTACACCGCCTACCAGCAGTACTCTTCGCAGGCTTCGAGTGCCAGCTCCAAGTGGACCGAGTACGCCAACGGCCTCTACGCCAAGGCCAATATCAGCATCTACGGCCTGTTTGCGTAAGGTTTGCCTGCACTACTGCGCGTTAACCGATCACCTGATTAAGCCCGCTAGAACGGACAATGAACTGCCTCCCATTTCTTGGACATGAGAAATGGGAGGCTTTCTTTATGCGCGTTGATTTGAGGGTGAAGCATGATGTCGAGGCCAGGAAGGCGGCCATAGGGCTCTTCGAGCTCGGGCACGGGTGTAAATCTGCCGCGATTGCCCTTTCGCTTCCCGCGGAAGCCGTGAGAAGATGGCAGGAGATATACCGCGCGTTCGGGAGCGAGGTGCTGCTGCGCATGGACGGAAAGCAGGGCAGGTACACATACGAGCAGAAGGTCGCCGCCGCCTCCGCCGTCGTCGACGGCGGCATGACGAAGACCGAGGCGATGGCGGCGTTCGGCATAATGTCGATGTCGCCGCTCAAGAAGTGGTGCGCGCTATACCGCCGGGGCGGCGCGGAGGCCCTGCGCCCGAGGCCCAAGGGCCGGCCGAGCGGTTCCAGGGCGAGGCCGCGGACCCGCGAGGAGGAGCTCGAGGAGCGG
>NZ_JBCOIG010000006.1:68239-82014 GCF_040926405.1 Collinsella aerofaciens | reverse complement strand
AAGCACATTAAGTGCTTTCCTTTGCGTGCGGAACTCGCGACAAACTTAAACAGCGGGCCGCCCGGACCGGGAATCCGCCCCCGCGCACAGGAGGGGGTTCCTTTTGTGTAGGCTTTGCGGAAATATGGCTATTTTGGGATACGCCCGGCGGCGTGGTCTGTTGACGGCACAGCTAACGCCACGTATCCTATCGAACTGCGTGTTTCGTAGGGGGATGCTGACCCCTCGATTCAAGCCGTTGCACTTTACAGAAAGCTGGAATCATTCGAGAAGGAGTACGCTTTGCCTACTATTAACCAGCTGGTTCGCCAGGGCCGTCGTTCCGTGCCCAAGAAGTCCAAGAACGCTGCTCTGCAGCACAACTCCCAGAAGCGCGGCGTGTGCACCCGCGTCTTCACCACGAGCCCCAAGAAGCCGAACTCGGCTCTTCGTAAGGTTGCCCGTGTTCGCCTCGTCAACGGCATCGAAGTTACTGCTTACATCCCGGGTGAGGGCCACAACCTGCAGGAGCACTCCATCGTGCTCGTCCGCGGCGGTCGTGTCCGTGACCTCCCTGGTGTCCGTTATCACGTCATCCGTGGCGCCTACGACGCTGCTCCGGTCCAGAACCGTATGCAGGCCCGTTCCAAGTACGGTGCTAAGCGCCCCAAGGCTAAATAAGCCAGATAACGTTTTGATACTTTCGCCGTGTGCCGCCTAAGGGCCGCACGGTAGACACTTAAGGAGATTTCACATGCCGCGTCGTGCAGCAGCTAATCGTCGTGAGGTTCAGCCTGACGCCGTTTACAACAACCGCCTGGTGACTCAGCTCATCAACAAGGTCCTTCTTGACGGCAAGAAGGCCACCGCTGAGCGCATCGTTTACACCGCTTTCGAGATCGTTGCCGAGAAGTCCGAGGGTGGCGACGCTCTCGCTACCTTCAAGAAGGCTATGGACAACGTCAAGCCCACGCTCGAGGTTAAGCCCAAGCGTGTCGGTGGCGCTACCTATCAGGTCCCGATGGAGGTCAACTCCCGTCGTTCCACCGCTCTGGGCATCCGCTGGATCGTCAACTTCTCCCGCGCTCGCAAGGAGAAGACCATGGCCGAGCGTCTCGCCAACGAGATCCTCGACGCTTCCAACGGCCTGGGCGCTTCCGTCAAGAAGCGTGAGGACGTCTTCAAGATGGCCGAGGCCAACCGCGCGTTCTCTCACTATCGTTGGTAAGTTAAGGTAAGGAACTAACATGGCTAAGCCTAAGTACAAGCTTTCCGATACCCGTAACATCGGCATCATGGCTCACATCGATGCCGGTAAGACCACCACGACCGAGCGTATTCTTTACTACACCGGTAAGACCCACAAGATCGGTGAGGTCCATGAGGGCGCTGCCACCATGGACTGGATGGTTCAGGAGCAGGAGCGCGGCGTAACCATTACCTCCGCTGCTACCACCTGCTTCTGGAACAAGGACGGTAAGGACTACCGCATCCAGATCATCGACACCCCGGGCCACGTTGACTTCACCGCCGAGGTCGAGCGCTGCCTGCGCGTCCTCGATGGCGCTGTCGCCGTCTTCGACGCTGTTGCCGGCGTTCAGCCCCAGTCTGAGACCGTTTGGCGTCAGGCTTCTACCTTCAACGTCCCCCGCATCGCCTTCATCAACAAGTATGACCGCGTGGGCGCTGACTTCTTCAACGCTATCGAGACCATGAAGGATCGTCTCGACGCCAACGCCGTGGCCGCTCAGGTCCCGATGGGCGCCGAGGACAACTTCTGGGGCGTCATCGACCTGGTCACCATGACTGCATGGGACTTCAAGGCCGACGAGAAGGGTATGACCTACCCCGAGCCGATGGACGAGATCCCGGCTGAGTTTGCCGACATCGCTGCCACCAAGCGCGAGGAGCTCCTCGACGCTGCTGCCAGCTTTGACGACGAGCTCATGGAGAAGATCCTCATGGAGGAGGACTTCACCGTCGAGGAGCTCAAGGCTGCTCTGCGCAAGGGTGTTCTGGCCAACGAGCTCAACCTCGTCTTCGTGGGCTCCGCCTACAAGAACAAGGGCGTTCAGGAGCTGCTCGACGCTGTCGTCGACTACCTGCCCAGCCCGCTCGACGTCGAGGCCGTCACCGGTACCGATCCGGACACCGGCGAGGAGATTCAGCGTCATCCTTCCTTCGACGAGCCCTTCTCCGGCCTGGTCTTTAAGATCATGACCGACCCGTTCGTCGGTAAGCTCACCTATGTCCGCGTTTACTCCGGCCGCGCTGAGTCCGGCTCCTACGTGGTCAACGCTTCCAACGGTCAGCGCGAGCGTCTCGGCCGCATCCTCGAGATGAACGCCGCCGAGCGTATCGACCGTGACGACGCTGCCGCCGGCGACATCGTCGCTTGCGTCGGCTTCAAGAACTCCACCACCGGTGACACCCTGTGCGCCGAGGGCAAGGAGATCGTCCTCGAGAAGATCGAGTTCGCTAAGCCCGTTATCGACGTTGCCATCGAGCCCAAGACCAAGGCCGAGCAGGACAAGATGTCCCTGGCTCTGACCAAGCTCGCCGAGGAGGACCCGACCTTCCAGGTGTCCACCAACCACGAGACCGGCCAGACCATCATCGCCGGCATGGGCGAGCTGCACCTCGAGATCATCGTCGACCGTCTGCTCCGCGAGTTCAAGGTTGACGCTAACGTTGGTAAGCCCCAGGTTGCCTACCGCGAGACCGCTGGTCACGACGTCGAGAAGGCTGAGGGCAAGTTCGTCCGCCAGTCCGGCGGTCGCGGTCAGTACGGCCACGCCGTCATCAAGCTCGAGAAGATGGAGGAGGGCTTCGGCTACGAGTTCGTCAACGCTATCGTCGGCGGCGTCGTGCCCAAGGAGTACATCCCGTCCATCGACAAGGGCATCCAGGAGGCCCTGAACACCGGTGTTATCGCCGGCTTCCCGGTCCTCGACGTTAAGGTCACCCTGTTCGACGGTTCTTACCACGAGGTCGACTCCTCCGAGGCCGCCTTCAAGATCGCCGGTTCCATGGCTATCAAGGACGCCCTCAAGAAGTCCGATCCGCAGCTGCTCGAGCCGATCATGGCTGTCGAGGTCGAGACCCCCGAGCAGTACATGGGCGACGTTATGGGCAACCTCTCCGGTCGCCGCGGCAAGATCGAGGGTATGGAGGATCGCAAGAACAGCAAGCTCATCCGTGCCAAGGTGCCGCTGGGCGAGATGTTCGGTTACGCTACCGACCTTCGCTCCCAGACCCAGGGCCGTGCATCCTACACGATGCAGTTCGACTCTTATGAGCCTGCGCCCAAGTCCATCGTGGACGAGGTCATGAGCAAGAACGCCTAAGTTCGAGCTCCCTGTTACGTAATCCTGCGAGAACATCTCTCGCACTCTTTGGAGGTTTAAGTTGGCTACCCAGAAGATCCGCATTCGCCTCAAGGGCTATGATCACGAGGTCGTCGATCAGTCCGCGAAGCTCATCGTCGAGACCGCTCAGAAGACCGGCGCTCGCGTTTCCGGTCCTGTCCCCCTGCCCACCGAGCGCAACCTGTACACGGTTATCCGCTCGCCGCACGTGAACAAGGACTCCCGTGAGCAGTTCGAGATGCGCACCCACAAGCGCCTCATCGACATCCTCGACCCCACCTCGGGCACCGTTGATTCGCTCATGCGTCTCGACCTCCCCGCTGGCGTCGACATCGACATCAAGCTCTAAGCGATATCGCTCATAGCTTAAAGGGCCCCGCTGCCGTTACGGTAGCGGGGCCCTTTTGTTTTGAGTTTAGATTTTGGGATAGCGAATTCGTCTGCCGAGCCGGCGGCTGCGGCGCCCTATTCGCTCAGGGGGCGCAAGGATGCTTCTTCGAAGTGGAAGACGCACAAGCCGCTCTCGGTCTCAATGCATGCGCGGCCGCAATCGTCGACCGTTCTAAATATGCCTCGTGCCAGCTCGTCTCCAGCGGGGGAGCGGGCGATAACGTGCTTCCCGATCCAATTGAGGTGAGCGATATATTCGTCGTGGACGGGCGCGAGCGGACCGGCGTTTTCTTCCATGGCGTTGAGGCGCTCTGCCCAGGTATCTACAGCGTCTATAACTGCGTGATAGACCTCATCGAGGAGCATGTCGACGGCGGGAACGCTCTCGTTGAGGTCCGAGAGGCCAATTGCCGCCAGGCCGCCATCGGGCACCTCTTGGGGCGTGTAGTTTACGTTGACACCAATGCCGCAGACGGCGAAAGGTTTGCCTTCGTTATCGCGTGCGGCCTCGACCAGAATGCCGCCGAGCTTGCGTCCTCGCGCGACCAGGTCGTTGGGCCATTTGAGGCCAATCTCGATTGCAAGACCCTGCTTTTCGAGTGCTTCGAGCACCGCTAGGCCGCTGACGGCGGCAAGACCAGAGTACTTTGCGGGATTAACGCATGGACGCAGGACAATCGAAAGCAATAGGTTGCCGGCGGTTGAATCCCACTTGTGGCCGCGCCGGCCGCGTCCTGCCGTTTGCGCGCGGGCGGCAAGTCCTGTGCCGTGCGGCGCACCCTGTTTTCCTGCCTCGAGCAGGTCATCGTTGGTCGATCCGGTTACGTCGACAATCGTTAATTGGGCATCCATAGCGGCTGCTACCTCCTTATTGAATAAGTGAATGACGCAATGGTGTCGAGAGATAGACACAATGTGAAGCCTTTGTCGCATTTGGACAATTTAATGTTAACACGTCAACAAAGACTGAAATGCGTTATCCTCTCTTGGTCGATGTAAACACGTCAACAACTCAAAGGAGGTTAGTGATGGGTTTCACGATTCTTGGAACAGGCTCGGCGCTTCCTGAACGCAGTGTTTCCAATGACGAGCTGTCTGAGTTCCTCGATACCTCGGATGAGTGGATTTTTACCCGCACGGGTATCAAGAGCCGCCACGTCTGCACCACCGAGTCACTTGACGACCTTGCCGTAGCGGCGAGTGAGCGGGCACTCCAGGTGTCCGGAATCGACGCGAGCCAGCTGGATCTGATCGTCTGCTCGACGACGACGGGTGACCACCTTGTTCCCGCTGAGGCGTGTGCCGTTGCTGAGCGACTAGGCGCGACGTGCCCTGCCTTCGATGTCTCGGCGGCTTGTGCCGGCTTCGTATTTGCGCTCGATGTCGCCGAGGGCTATATCGCCCGCGGTCGCGCCGAGCGCGTGCTTGTCGTTGCTGCCGAGCAGATGACGCGCGCGCTCGACTGGACCGACCGTGCCACCTGCGTGCTCTTTGGCGATGGGGCAGGCGTCGCAGTGATTGAGGCTGGGGGAGACAGTCCCCTTGCCGTTGAGCTTTCGACGGCGCCCGACGTCGAGACGTTGCGCGTTCCCGGTCTGGTCGGTACCTCGCCGTTTAAGGCTTCCGCAGATAGCGCGAGCGTGCTGTCCATGAATGGCCGCCGCGTGTTCAAGTTCGGCGTCAACGCCATCTGCGACACGGTCCATAAGCTTGCGATCGATGCGGGCATTTTGGTCGAAGACATCGATCATTTTGTATTCCATCAGGCTAACGAACGAATCCTGAGCCAGGCGGTCAAGCGCCTGGGCGTGCCGGACGAGCGCGTGGTTCGCACGTTGCGCGAGACCGGCAACATTTCGAGCGCATGCATTCCGCTTGCCCTCGACCGGCTGGCAAACGCCGGTGCACTTCACACAGGCGACACCATCGCCTTGGTTGGATTTGGCGCCGGTCTGGATATAGGTGGCTATCTGCTTCGTTGGAAGTAGTCGCACATAGGAAATAAAAACGCCCTAGGGCACAACCAAAGGAGAACTACCATGGCAGATCAGAAGACCTTCGAGCGCGTTTGCGACGTTATCCGCGAGACCGCCGGTCTTGACGATGTCGAGATGAAGCCCGAGTCCACGCTCGAGGAGATTGGTCTCGACAGCCTGGGCACCGTCGAGATCCTCGTTGCCGTCGAGGACGAGTTTGGCATCCAGCTCGATACCGAGGAGAACCCCAAGACGGTCGGCGAGTTCGCCGATACGGTCGAGGCGGCATTGGAGAAGTAGAGATGCTCAAGACTCCTCTCTGCGATCTGCTCGGCATCGAAAAGCCCGTGTTCCAGGGCGGTATGGCCTGGATTGCCGATGCCTCGCTGGCGTCCGCAGTGTCCGAGGCGGGTGGCTTAGGCATCATCGCGGCCATGAACGCCGACGCCAACTGGCTTCGCGACCAGATTCATGAGCTGCGCGCCAAGACGGATAAGCCCTTTGGCGTGAACGTCATGCTCATGAGCCCGTTTGCCGACGAGGTTGCACAGGTCGTGATTGACGAGCGAGTGCCGGTCGTCGTGACGGGCGCCGGCAATCCCGCCAAGTACATGAAGGCGTGGAACGAGGCGGGCATCAAGGTCATCCCGGTCGTTGCCTCGGTGGCGCTGGCGCGCCTCGTGGCACGTCGTGGAGCCACGGCGGTTGTTGCCGAGGGTACCGAATCGGGCGGCCATATTGGCGAGACCTCGACGATGGCACTGGTGCCGCAGGTCGTCGATGCGGTTGACATTCCCGTCGTGGCCGCCGGCGGTATTGCCGACGGCCGCGGCGTGGCGGCCGCCTTTATGCTGGGCGCCGAAGGCGTGCAAGTGGGTACGCGCTTTCTGGTCGCAGACGAGTGCACCGTCTCGGAGCAGTACAAAGAGATGGTCCTGAAGGCCAACGACACTTCAACGCGTGCGACCGGTCGCTCGACGGGACATCCAGTGCGCGCCCTCAAGAGCCCCTTCACCAACGCCTATGCCAAGAGCGAGGGTTTCGGCGCGAGTGCCGAGGAGCTCGGTGCTATGGGAACCGGTGCGCTGCGTAAGGCCGCCAAGGACGGCAACTACGAAGAGGGTTCGTTTTTGTGTGGACAGATTGCCGGCATGGTCAACGAGCGCCAGAGCGCACGCGAAATCGTTGACGACCTGGTCGCCGGCGCCGAGCACGTCCTGAAGGGTGCGTGCGCATGGGTGGCGTAGCGTTTTTGTTTGCCGGCCAGGGTGCCCAGCACCCCGCGATGGGCGTCGACTTGATCGAGACATCGCCGGCGGCCGCCGAGGTGTTCGCCATTGCCGATGAGGTGCGCCCGGGGACGAGCGAGCAGTGCCGGAGCGCCTCCAAGGAGGAGCTCTCGCAGACCGAGAACACGCAGCCTTGCGTGTTCGTGCACGACTTGGCTGTCGCCGTCGCCCTGCGCGAGCGCGGCGTGGTGCCTGCCGCCTGTGCGGGATTCTCGCTGGGCGAGGTCGCTGCACTCACCTTTGCGGGGGCATTCGATACGCGAGCGGGTTTTGAGCTCGTGTGTGAGCGCGCGGCATTGATGGCCACGGCGGCCGAGCGTCACCCCGGCGGCATGCGCGCCGTCATCAAACTTGATGCTGCGCAAGTCGAGAACCTAGCTGCGCAGGCCGGCGAGGACTGCTGGCCGGTCAACTACAACAGTCCCCAGCAGACGGTTGTGGCCGGAGCGCCCGATGCGCTGCAGACCCTCGACGTCCTAGTAAAAGAGGCTGGCGGCCGCGCCATGAAGGTCGCGGTGTCGGGTGCATTTCATAGCCCCTATATGGCCGAGGCGACCTGTGGCCTTGCCGCATATATTGAGGCCGGTCACGCGCCGTCCCCGTTGCTCATTCCTGTTTTGGCAAATATGACAGCGGCGCCCTATCCGGCGGACCCCCAGACGGCATCGGATGTCTTGGCCAATCAGGTGAGCCATGCCGTGCGCTGGGTCGATACGCTGCATGCTCTGCAGGATCAAGGCATCGACACATTTATTGAGGTCGGCCCCGGCAAAACGCTGTCCGGCCTGATCAAGCGTACGTTGAGCGACGTTCGTGTGTATTCGTGCGAGACGGCCGAGCAGGTCGCAGCTATTGCCGACGAGCTCGCATGGTCTACAGGGCTGTAACCCGAAAGGAATGACATGGGCAACTTGAACAACGGCGCGCTCGAGCGCAACGACTCACGTCGCGTGGCACTGGTCACGGGCGGCTCGCGGGGTATCGGCCGCGCCTGCGCTATCGGTCTGGCGGAGGATGGCTACGATATCGCCGTCGTCTATGCCGGCAGCGTCGATGCGGCGCGCGAGACGTGCGACGCCTGCGAGGCGGCTGGCGCCACGGCGCGCTCATATCAATGCGACGTGGCCGACCCCGCTGCCGTCAACGCGTGCGTGGAAGCGGTCCTCAACGACTTTGGCTCCATTTGGGCGCTCGTCAACAACGCTGGCATCACCCGCGATGGCCTGCTCATGCGCATGGGCGATGACGCCTTCGATCGCGTGCTCGATGTCAATCTTAAAGGAACGTTTAACACGACGCGCGCGCTCACCAAGACCTTTATGCGCCAGCGCGGCGGCTGCGTCGTCAACATGAGCTCGGTCGTGGGCCTGATGGGCAATGCTGGGCAAGCCAACTACGCTGCCTCCAAGGCGGGCGTGATCGGCCTGACCAAGGCGGTGGCGCGCGAGCTTGCGCCCCGCGGCGTACGAGTGAACGCGGTTGCCCCCGGGTTTGTCGAGACGGATATGACGGCAAAGCTCTCGGAGAAGGTGCGTACGGTAACCGAGGAGCAGATTCCCCTTAAGCGTATGGCGCGCCCCGAGGAGGTGGCCGGCGTGGTGCGCTTTTTGGCGAGCGATGCGGCTGCCTACATTACGGGTGAGGTCGTGCGCGTCGACGGCGGAATGGCGATGTAGAAACCAGGGCCGAAGAACGGCTTGGATGAGGAGACCATGATGGAACAGAGAGTTGCAATCACCGGTATCGGTGCCGTGTCGCCGCTCGGCAACACCGCGCTTGCCACCTGGGCGGCAATGTGTGCTGGCACGTGCGGCATCGGCCCGATCACGCACTTCGATACCGATGCGTTTGCCGTCAAGGTGGCAGCCGAGGTCAAGGGCTTTGACAGCAACGAGTACTTTGGCAAGCGTGACGCCAAGCATCTCGACCCCTGCGTTCAGTTTGCGATGGCGGCTTCGGACGAAGCCATGCACGATGCGGGCTTTGATGTCGAAGGCGCCATCGATCGCGAGCGCCTGGGCGTCTACGTGGGCTCGGGCGTGGGCGGCATGACGACGCTCGTCGACAACGTCCATACGATTGCCGAACGTGGGCCCCGCCGCGCATCGCCCTATATGATCGCGATGATGATCCCCAACATGGCATCGGGCAATATCGCAATCCGCCACAAGGCAAAGGGCCCGACCCTGCCCGTGGTGACCGCGTGCGCAACCTCGGCCCATGCGGTGGGCGAGGCGTTCCGCGCCATCAAGCACGGCTATGCCGACGCGATCCTCGCGGGCGGCGCCGAGGCTGCAATTATCCCCGATGCCGTTGCGGGCTTTACGTCCTGCCGCGCATTGACCACCAACCCCGATCCCGCGACGGCCTGCCGTCCGTTCGATGCAGACCGCGACGGCTTTGTGATGGGCGAGGGCGCCTGCGTGCTGGTACTCGAGAGCATGGAACATGCGCAGGCGCGCGGTGCGCACATTTATGCCGAGGTCGTGGGCTACGGCAACACCGATGATGCCTATCACATCACGAGTCCTGATCCCGAGGCTGCCGGCATTGCCCGCGCGATATCGCTGGCGGTGACCGAGGGCGACGTCAAGCCTTCCGAGGGTCTCTACATCAATGCCCACGGCACATCGACCAAGCTCAACGATTCGTCCGAGACGACGGGCATTAAGCGTGCGCTCGGCGAGGACGCGGCGCGCGCCGCGCACGTCTCGTCGACTAAGTCGATGACCGGCCACATGATCGGTGCCACGGGCGCCATCGAGGTCATGGCCTGCGCCATGGCGCTCGAGCAGGGCGTGGTGCCGCCGACCATTAACTACCACACGCCCGATCCCGCCTGCGATCTTGACTACACGCCCAATCGCGCGGTTCGCGCTGACCTTACCTGGGCGCTTTCGACCAACCTGGGCTTTGGCGGACACAACGCCGCCATCGCGCTGCGTAGATATACGAGGAGCTAGAGCATGGATTCCAAAAGACTTGCCGAGATAGCCGATGTTATGGAGGACCGCGGCCTCACGCGCGTACGCGTTGAGGAGCCCGATGGCACCGCGGTCGAACTCGAGCGCGCGAGCGCCGCACAGCCGGTTGCCGTGCCCATGCCCATGCCGAGCGCTATGGCCGCTCCAGTTGCAGCTCCCACAGTCGCGCCTGCCGCACCGGAGCCCGCCGCGCAGACACCTGCCGCCGCACCGGAGCCCAAGGGCACCGAGGTGACCGCTCCCATGGTCGGCGTTTTCTATGCTGCCCCGGCGCCGGGCGACGAGCCGTTTGTGCACGTGGGCTCTAAGGTCAAGGCCGGCGAGACGCTCTGCATCATCGAGGCCATGAAGGTTCTCAACGAGGTAACGGCAGAGGCAGACGGCGAGGTGCTCGAGATCTGCGTGGCCGACGGCGACCTCGTGGAGTTTGGCAGTTGCCTTATGAGGATCGGATAGGTGATATCCATGAACAAAGAAGAGCTTAAGGAACTGTTGCCGCATCGCGAACCGATGCTTTTGCTCGACGAGGCCGAGCTGGTGGGCGACGAGGCCCACGGCAAGATCACGATTACGGGCGACGAGTACTTTTTGCAGGGGCATTTTCCGGGAAACCCGGTGGTCCCCGGCGTGATTCAGTGCGAGATGCTCGCCCAAAACTGTTGCGTGCTGCTGATGGGCGATGAGGAAGCGCGCGGCGCGACGCCGTTCTACACGAGTCTGGACAAGGTGCGCTTTAAGCGTCCGGTGCGCCCGGGCGACACGGTTGATCTGGTGTGCACCATCACGCGTGCGCGCGGGCCGTTCCGCTTTGCGACGGGTACTGCGAGCGTCAACGGTGAGGTTTGCTGCCGCGCCGATATGTCTTTTGCACTCATGCACGAAAGTTAAGGAAGGCTTCATGTTCGACAAAGTGCTCATCGCCAACCGCGGCGAAGTCGCGGTCCGTGTTATCCGCGCGTGCCGCGATATGGGCATCAAGACCGTCGCCGTTTATTCCACGGCCGATGCGGACGCGCTGCACGTGCAGCTTGCCGACGAGGCGTATTGCATCGGCGGTCCGCGTCTTGCCGAGAGCTACCTCAACGACGATGCTGTGCTCACCTGTGCCGTAAAGTCGGGAGCTAAGGCAATTCATCCCGGCTATGGCTTTTTCTCCGAGAAGGCGAGCTTCGTGCGCGACTGCGACAAGTATGGCCTGGCGTTTGTTGGTCCTTCGGCCAAGGTGATCGACAGCATGGGCGACAAGGACGCCGCACGTCGAACGGCTGCCGCGGCGGGCGTGCCCATCGTGCCGGGCTGCGATTTGCTCAAAAGTCCCGAGGAGGCAACGGCCGAGGCTGAGCGCATTGGCTGCCCCGTGCTTATTAAGGCGCGTGCGGGCGGCGGCGGTCGCGGTATTCGTAAGGTCGAGCGCGTGGAAGATGCGGCAAAGGCCTTTATTGAAGCACGCGCCGAGGGCGAGGCCGTTTTTGGCGACGGCGAGTGCTACATGGAGAAGTTCGTCGCGCCGGCGCATCACGTTGAGGTACAGATTATGGCCGATAAGCAGGGCCATGTGTTTTCGCTCGGCGAGCGCGAGTGCTCGGTGCAGCGGCGCAACCAAAAGCTAATCGAGGAGAGCCCCGCGCCGTGCCTCGACGGACACGACGACATTCGTGCTCGCATGCACAAGGCAGCGCGTGACCTGGCTCGTGCCGTCGGCTACGAAGGAGCCGGTACCATCGAGTTCCTGTATTCGGACGACGGCAATTTCTACTTTATGGAAATGAACACGCGCTTGCAGGTGGAGCATCCGGTTACGGAGTTTGTGACCGATACCGACTTGGTCAAGTGGCAGCTGCGCGTGGCAGCCGGCCAGCCTCTGCCCTTTGAGCAGGAGGACATGCCGGTCCGCAACCACGCCATGGAGTGCCGCATCAATGCCGAAACGCCGGATTTTCTGCCGTCATGCGGAACGGTCACCGCGTTGCGTGTGCCGGGTGGTCCGCGCGTGCGCTGGGATTCCGCCATGTTTACCGGTGCTAAAGTTCCGCCGTACTACGACTCCATGCTTGGCAAGCTCATCGTGTGTGCGCCCACGCGTGACGGCGCCATTCGCAAGATGCGCTCGGCCCTGGGCGAGCTCGTGATTGAGGGCGTGAGCGAAAACAGCGAGCTTCAGCTCGACGTGCTGGCAAACGACGAGTTCTTGTCGGGCATGTATCACACCGATCTGATGGGGCATCTCTATGCTGATGAATAGAAAAGCGAAGACGGTCAACGTCCTCGAGGGACCGATGACCGAGTCGTGCGCCGAGTTTCCCGCGCGCCACGTGTTTATCAAGTGCCCGGAGTGCCGCCGCGTGATCGATGAGGCGCGCCTGCACGACAACCTCGAGGTCTGCCCTCGTTGCGGCAAACACTTTCGCGTGAGCGGGCGCGACCGCATGCGCATGACGATTGACGAGGGCACGTTTGAGGAATGGGATGCCAGTCTGGCGCCGGAGGACTTCCTCTCGTTTCCCGGCTATGCCGACAAGCTCAAGAGCGTGAGCGAGCGTTCGGGCGAGCACGATGCCGTTGTGTGCGGCAGGGGCAAAATCTGCGGTTGCGATACCGCGCTCTTCTTTATGGACGCCAACTTTATGATGGGCTCGATGGGTTCCGTGGTGGGCGAGAAGATCTGTCGCACATTTGAGCGAGCGACCGAGCTTGGATTGCCAGTTGTCGGCTTTACCGTTTCGGGCGGTGCGCGCATGCAAGAGGGCGTGACATCGCTTATGCAGATGGCCAAGATTTCTGCGGCGGTTAGGCGCCACAGCGAGGCGGGCGGCCTGTATATCACGGTGCTCACCGACCCCACGACCGGAGGCGTAACCGCGAGCTTTGCCATGGAGGGCGATATTATCCTGGCCGAGCCCGATGCCCTGACGGCATTTGCCGGCCCGCGCGTGATCGAGCAGAACATGCACAAGCGCCTGCCCAAGGGATTCCAGCGCTCCGAGTTTTTGCTGGAGCACGGCTTTTGCGATGCCGTTGTTCCGCGTGGCGAGATTGCGCTCACGGTAGGCGAGCTGCTGGCGCTGCACGAAGGGCACGCGCCCGGCCTGGGGGCACCGCATGAGATCGTGCATACGGGTCGCCGCGGCAAAAAGCTGGGACACTTGTTCAAGCGCTCGGCCGCACCAAAAACCGCGCTCGAGATTGTCAAGCAGACCCGCTCGGCAGATCGCGCCACGGCAGGCGAGATGATCTCGCTGGGCCTGGATGGATTTGTGGAGCTGCACGGCGACCGCTACTTTGGCGACGACGCTGCTGTGGTGGCTGGCATTGGCTGGAAAGACGGACGTCCCGTAACGGTCATCGCCATCGAGCGCGGCACCACGACCAAAGAGCGCATGCGTCGCAACTTTGGTATGGCACATCCCGAGGGCTACCGCAAAGCGCGTCGCCTGATGCGCCAGGCCGAAAAGTTTGGTCGACCGGTTCTGTGCCTGGTCGATACTTCGGGCGCGTTTTGCGGCATCGGTGCCGAGGAACGCGGTCAGGGCGAGGCCATCGCCCAGAATCTCATGGAGATGAGCGGCCTTAAGACGCCGATTGTCTCGGTGGTGACAGGCGAGGGCGGCTCTGGTGGCGCGCTGGCGCTGTCCGTGGCCGACCGCATCCTGATGCTCTCGAGCTCGGCCTATTCGGTCGTGAGCCCCGAGGCCTGTGCGTCGATCCTGTGGAAGGATACCGAGCGTGCGGATGAGGCCGCCGAGGCGCTTAAGCTCACGGCCCCCGATCTGCTGGCGCTCGGCATCATCG
>NZ_JBCOIG010000006.1:54187-68085 GCF_040926405.1 Collinsella aerofaciens | reverse complement strand
GGTCGATACCGCACGATGTGACAAAGGGACAGCCCGCATGTCATATTGGGAAAGGCGTTCCATGCTACAAGTTTCTAACACCTCGTTTACAACGTCGGTTTCATCAAACGCCATGGCCGTGGTGGACTATCTGTCCAAAAGCATGATGTCGGCGCTGCCGTTTATTGTCTGCGCGGCGTTGTTCCGCACCGTCGCTGTCATTATGGGCGAAGGCATGCTGGGCCTGTGGTCTGCCGATTCCGATATCTATCGCCTGTTCTACAGTTGGCTCTATAACGCCGGCTACTACTTTTTGCCCATTTATCTTGGTTGGGCGGCCGCCCGCCAGCTCGGTTGCTCGGAGCAGCTGGGCATGATGCTGGGCGGCGTATTGATTGCACCCGATTTACTCAAGCTTGTCGATGCCGCATCGACGACGGGGGCATCGATGACTTCCGTGTATGGTCTGCTTCCTGCGCCGGTCAACGATTACACGACGACTGTTATTCCGGTTCTCATCTCGGTGCCCGTGCTATGGCGAGTGGAGTGTTTCTTTAAGCGCGTTATCCCTAAGGCCGTGGCGTTTTCGTTTGTTCCGTTTGCGACCTTGCTTGTCATGGTTCCGGTTTCGCTGTGCATTACGGCGCCGGCGGGCAGCTATCTGGGCATGCTGTTGGGCCAGCTTATGTTTATGCTTGGCAATTCCGGTGGCATTGTGTCGCTGCTCACGCTCATGGGGCTTGCCGCAGGCTGGGAGTTCCTAAAGATCGCGGGCGTCAGCAACGTCGTCCTATCGCTCGCCTATGCGCAGTTTATGAGTGTGGGAACGGATTCGTGCATCCTGATCGCCGCGACGATGGCAACGTTCGCCGTTTGGGGCATGCCCTTTGGCGCGTCGCTTCGCGTTGCGGATAAGGACGAGAAGGCGCTCATGCTGGGCTATTCGATCTCGGGTGTGCTTGGTGGCGTAAGCGAGCCGGCGCTGTACGGTTGCGGCTTTAAATATGGCAGGTGCCTGACGTGCATGGCCATTGGCGGCGCCGTCGGAGGCCTTGTTGCGGCCGTGGGCCACGTTACGGCCTATACCATCGGCATGACGAATGTCCTCATGGTCATTGGCTTTGCCACGGGCGGCATCTCGAACCTGCTGTGGTGCTGCGCTGCCGGTGGTGTAGCATTCGCGATGTCTGCGGCGCTGAGCTACTGCTTTGGTGTGGTGCCGACGAAGGGGCAGACGACGGGGGACGGAGCCGATTCGTCCGAAACAGTGGCGAGCGCTGCTGAGGTAAGCGCATAAACCTGTGCGACAAAAGGACGATTCCTTTGTCACATTCCAAGGCCGTGGCCCGTGTGGGCTGCGGCCTTTTTGTATCTTGAGGACAAAGTGGCTACACTACAATCCGTTTGAGCAATAGATATATAGGTAGTACCGTGGGGGCGGATGCAGATGGTCGAGTGGATAGTTAAGCGCGCGCAGGGCGATCGTGCGCGTGTGGGCACGTTAGCGGGCATGGTGTGTATTGTCGCCAATGTGGCGCTTTGTGCTGCGAAGGGCGCAATTGGTGTGCTGTCGGGATCGGTTTCGATCGTGGCGGATGCCATGAACAACCTGTCCGATGCTAGTTCGAATATCGTGAGCGTGCTGGGCTTTAAGCTGGCGAGCAAGCCGGCCGACCCCGAGCATCCTTACGGCCACGGTCGCTATGAGTATCTCTCGGGATTGGTCGTGGCGGCGCTCGTGCTGCTGATTGGCGTTGAGCTGGTGAAGTCCTCGGTTGAGCGCGTCATCCACCCCGAACCTGTCGAGTTCTCGCTTGCCCTGGTGGCAGTTCTAGCGCTTTCGATGGTCGTAAAGCTCTGGATGGCGGCCCTCAACCAAAAGCTCGGCGATCGCATTGAGTCCGAGACGCTGCATGCGACCGCGCAAGATTCCAAGAACGATGTTCTTGCCACGGGCGCCGTGCTAGCGTGCGCAATTGTTTCGCAGATGACGCACATCAATCTTGACGCATGGGTCGGCCTTGCCGTTGGCGCCTATATTGGCTGGAGCGGTTTTGAACTCATCCAGGATACGGTGAGCCCGCTTTTGGGCCAGACGCCCGATCCTAAGTTGGTCAAGCACATTCGAGACAAGATCATGAGCTACCCCGGCGTTTTGGGCGTTCACGATTTGATGGTTCACGATTACGGTCCGGGCAGGAAGTTTGCAAGCGCACATGCCGAGATGGCGGCCGAGGCCAGCCCGCTGGAAAGTCACGACACGCTCGATAACATCGAGCAGGCGTTTAGGGACGAGGACGGCATGATCGTCACGCTCCATTACGATCCCATCGTGACCGACGATCCAAAGGTGGCGAGCATGCGTTTACGCATTAACGCCATGGCCCAACAGATCGATAGCCGCCTTTCGATTCACGATCTGCGCTGTGTGCCGGGTCCTACGCACACCAACGTGATCTTTGACTGCGTGCGTCCCTCGGATATGGGCATGGACGCCGAGGACCTGAAGCACGCGTTGGCCCAGAGGGTCGAATCGGAATACCCCAAGTCGATTGCCAAGATTACGATCGACGAAGACTACGTAGGACATACCCACGAGTAGGGCTGTGCCGGCAAAGCAAGTTATACAGAAGGGGAGAGCATGAAGCGTCTATATCTACTCCGCCACGGCCAGACGGAATTCAACGTCAAAAAGCTGGTCCAGGGCCGCTGCGACTCACCGCTCACCGACTTAGGCCGTCAGCAAGCCGGGATGGCAGCTACATGGATCAAATCTCACAACGTCGTTCCCGACAAAGTGGTCTCTTCACCCTTAGGCCGAGCCATGGACACAGCTCGGCTCGTCGCAACCGAACTCCTTGGCCCGGACGCAGCAGTCGAGCCCTGCGAAGGCATCATTGAGCGCTGCTACGGCACCTTCGAAGAAGGCCCCCACGACGCATTGCCTACCGACGTCTGGGATCCGGGTGAGGATTTGGTCCCCTTTGGAGGAGAAGGGAACCGCGCGCTGCAAGAACGCATGGTAGGCACCCTCACCAATCTCATGGGAGCCGAGGGCATCGAAACCCTCCTAGCAGTAAGCCACGGCAGCGCCAGCCGCCAATTCATCAAGGCTGCAGCCCCAGAGGGCTTCGAGCTCCCAACAAAACTCCCCAACTGCGCCATCATGATCTTCGATTTTGACGAGGAAAAACTACAAGCAGAGGGCGAGCCAATGCAATGCAAGTTCACTCTCCAGCAAATAGTGGACCCCCAACAAAGAAATTAGCTGAGCGAGCAGAGTTAAGCAGACATCAACGTGTCGTCTCCCGAGCTTGGCAGAGGGGCGGCGAAATATATTAAGTTTGTCGCGAGTTCCGCACGCAAAGGAAAGCACTTAATGTGCTTTCCGTCTTGCGCAGGACTGTAGAGCAGCAAACTTAATATATTTCGCCGCCCCTCTGCCAAGCCCAGGCGACTCCACGCACTTTACCTGCGTAAACAATGTGAGTGAAATATGAATCTCGATGGATACGCCCGCAGCCGTGTATACTAAACAACTGTGTGTAACCAGGGGAGTATTCTGGCTGGACAAAATGCCTGCTTAATAGGGTTGTCAGGTAGTCCGGACGCAATACAAGGCTGGGGAGCACGTCGTGTAAGTAGTGGTCCTCTAGGGGCGTACGCTCGGTGGTGTACGCATTGTCCCAAGACCACGCGAGAGTTGGGATCATATCTTGATCAGCATGATTCTCGGCCGCAAGATTGGCATGACCCAGGTTTGGGACGAGGACGACAACGTCGTTCCCGTCACGGTCATCCAGGCTGGCCCCTGCGCTGTCTCGCAGGTTAAAACTCAGGCAACCGACGGCTATGACGCCGTCCAGATCGGTTTCGGCGACATCAAGGCCAAGAACGTGAACAAGCCCATGGCTGGTCACTTCGCCAAGGCTGGCGTCGAGCCTGTCCGTTTCCTTCGTGAGGTCCGCGTCGAGAACGGCGAGGAGCACAAGGTCGGCGAGGTCGTCACCGTCGCTGATTTCGCTGATGTCGAGAAGGTCGACGTCATCGGTACCTCCAAGGGTAAGGGCTTCCAGGGTCGCATCAAGCGCTGGGGTCAGCGCCGCGGTCCTATGACGCATGGTTCTCACTTCCAGCGTCACCCCGGTTCTATCGGTCAGTGCGCCTATCCTGCGCGCGTCCTCAAGGGCGTCAAGATGGCCGGTCACATGGGTAACGAGCGCGTTACCGTCAAGAACCTTTCCGTTGTCCGCATCGATGCCGAGCAGAACCTCATCTTGGTCAAGGGCGCTGTCCCGGGTGCCAAGAATGGTCTCGTCGCCATCCGTATGGCCTAAGGGCCCAGCCCATTTAGCCCAGCGTCATACCAAGGAGAACACTTAAATGGCAAAGTTTGAAGTAAAGAACAGCGAGGGCAAGAAGGTCGCCGAGGCCGAGCTCGCCGCTGAGGTGTACGGCATCGAGCCGAACATCCACGTTATGCACCACATCGTCAAGTGCCAGATGGCCTCTTGGCGTCAGGGCACCCAGTCCGCTAAGGGCCGCTCTGAGGTTTCCGGTGGCGGCAAGAAGCCTTGGCGTCAGAAGGGCACCGGCCGTGCCCGCCAGGGTTCCATCCGTGCTGCCCAGTGGCGTCACGGTGGCGTTGTCTTCGCCCCCAAGCCCCGTTCTTACGCTAAGCGTATGAACAACAAGGAGGTCAAGCTGGCTATGCGCTCCGCGCTGTCCGCCAAGCTGGCCGATGGCGAGCTCGTGCTCGTCGACGACTACGGCTTCGAGAAGCCTTCCACCAAGGCTGCCGTCGCCATGCTCAAGGCTCTCGGCCTTGAGCGCAAGCGTCTGACCATCATCGTTCGCGATGAGGACGTCAACGCCTACCTGTCGTTCCGCAACATTCCCAAGACGTTCATCATCACTGCCGACGAGGCCAACACCTACGATCTCGTCAACAACAACGCTGTGCTGATGCCCGCCGACATCGCCGCTCACTTCGGGGAGGTGCTTGCATAAATGACCGCCCACGAGATCATCATCCGTCCGATCGTGTCCGAGCGTTCCTTCTCCGGCATGGAGCTGAACAAGTACACGTTCGAGGTCGCCAAGGATGCTAACAAGTATCAGATCAAGGACGCTGTCGAGGAGATCTTCGGCGTCAAGGTCGTTCGCGTGAACACCCTGACGGTCAAGCCCAAGACCAAGCGCGTGCGCTATGTCGCCGGCAAGACCCGTTCTTGGAAGAAGGCCATCGTCACGCTGGCCGAGGGCGACACCATCGAGGTCTTTGGCAACCAGGCCTAAGACTCGCTGCTGTTGAGTGAGCTCATGCCTCCCAAATAGGGGAGGCGAGAGCTCAAGGTTTTGGGCGTATAAAATGGACACGCCCGGAACCGTGTATACGTCCGGTGTCATCGCACCCGAGGCAGAACCTCGAATCCCTGTCTGCGATGGCTAACGGATTCCTATTGAAAGGGATTGTAATGGCTGTAAAGCACCTTAAGCCGACCTCCGCTGGTAGGCGTTGGCAGACGATCTCCGATTTCTCCGAGATCACCTGCACCAAGCCCGAGAAGTCTCTTCTCGAGCCCCTGCCCAAGAAGGCCGGTCGTAACAACAACGGCCGTATCACCACCCGCCACCAGGGCGGCGGCGTGAAGCGTCGTTACCGCGTGATCGACTTCAAGCGCAACAAGGACGGCGTGCCCGCCAAGGTTGCCACGATCGAGTACGATCCGAACCGTTCCGCTCGCATCGCTCTGCTGCACTACGCTGACGGTGAGAAGCGCTACATCCTGGCCCCCAAGGGCCTCGAGGTCGGTCAGACCATCATGTCCGGTTCTGACGCCGACATCAAGCCGGGCAACGCTCTGCCCCTCGCCGACATCCCCGTCGGTACGCTCATCCACGCCGTCGAGTTCCAGCCGGGCAAGGGCGCTGCTATCGCCCGTTCCGCCGGTAACTCCTGCCAGCTGATGGGTAAGGAGGGCAAGTACGCTATCGTCCGTATGCCTTCCTCCGAGATGCGCCGCATCCTCGTTACCTGCCGCGCCACCGTCGGTGAGGTCGGCAACGCCGATCACTCCAACATCGTCATCGGCAAGGCCGGCCGTAAGCGTCACATGAACGTGCGCCCGACCGTCCGCGGTACCGTCATGAACCCTGTCGACCACCCGCACGGCGGTGGCGAGGGCAAGAACCACACCTCTGGTCGTCCCTCCGTTACCCCCTGGGGTAAGCCGACGAAGGGCCTTCGTACGCGCAAGAAGAAGAAGGTCTCGAACCAGCACATCATTCGTCGCCGTAAGAAGTAATTTCGGATACCGAGTTTTAGGAGAAAGCACTTATGAGCAGAAGTCTCAAAAAGGGCCCGTTCGTGGAGACTCGCCTTCTCTCGCGTATCACCGCGATGAACGAGGCTGGCAAGAAGGACGTCGTGAAGACCTGGTCCCGCGCGTCCACCATCTTCCCCGAGATGGTTGGTCACACCATCGCCGTCCACGACGGCCGCAAGCATGTGCCCGTGTATGTTACCGAGTCCATGGTTGGTCACAAGCTCGGCGAGTTCGCGCCGACTCGTACGTTCCGTGGCCACAAGGCCAAATAGGGGGTTAACCGTAAATGGCAACTAAGTCTATTGAAACTGAGGCCACCGAGGTTCGCGCCGTCGCTAAGTACGTGCGTGTTTCCCCCAGCAAGGCCCGCCTGGTGGTCGATCTGATCCGCCGCAAGCCTGTCGCTCAGGCCTTCGACATCCTCCACTTCTGCGACCGCGCCGTCGCCGTGGATGTCGAGAAGGTTCTCCGTTCCGCCGTTGCGAACGCCGAGAACAACAACGGTCTGCGTGCCGACAACCTGGTTGTCGCCGCTGCCTATGTTGACGAGGGTCCGACGCTTAAGCGCATCCGTCCCCGCGCCAAGGGTTCCGCTTCTCGCATTCTGAAGCGTACTTCCCACATCACCGTCGTCGTTGCTCCTCGAAAGGAGGCGTAAAGCTGTATGGGTCAGAAAGTCTACCCCACCGGCTTCCGTCTTGGCATTACCGAGAACTGGCGCTCCCGCTGGTTCGCAGAGAAGGATTACGCTAAGACCCTCGGTAACGATCTCGAGATTCGCAAGTACCTCGAGAAGCGTCTTTCCCGCGCAGCTGTCTCCCGCGTCGAGATCGAGCGCGCTGGCGACAAGGTGAAGGTCATCATCCTCACCGCTCGCCCCGGCGTTGTCATCGGTAAGAAGGGTGCCGAGATCGATACTCTCCGTACCGAGCTCGAGAAGGTCGCTGGCGTCTCCAAGGGCCAGCTCTCCGTCGACGTTGTCGAGGTCAAGCGCCCCGAGCTCGACGCCAACCTCGTTGCTCAGTCTATCGCCGAGCAGCTCGAGGGCCGCGTTGCCTTCCGTCGCGCTATGCGCAAGGCTGTCCAGTCTGCCCGCAAGGCCGGCGCTAAGGGCATCCGTATCCAGTGCTCCGGTCGTCTCGGCGGTGCCGAGATGGGCCGTCGTGAGTGGTACCGCGAGGGTCGCGTGCCTCTGCACACCCTCCGTGCCAAGATCGACTACGGCACGGCTGTCGCCAGCACCACTATGGGCGCTTGCGGCGTGAAGGTCTGGATCTACCTAGGCGAGAAGCTCCCGGGCCAGCCTGTTCCCAACCCTGCACTCGAGGGCTCTTCCCGTCCTCGTCGTCGTAACTCCGAGAGGAGGGGTCAGTAGTGCTTGCCCCTAAGCGTATTCTTCACCGCAAGGTGCAGCGTGGCTCCATGAAGGGCCAGGCCAAGGGTAATACCGAGCTGCATTTCGGCGAGTTTGGTATCCAGGCTCTCGAGGCCCATTGGATCACCAACCGTCAGATCGAGGCCGCTCGTATTGCCATGACCCGCTACATGAAGCGTGGCGGTCGTGTCTACATCACGATCTTCCCCGATAAGCCCATCACCAAGAAGCCTGCCGAGACTCGCATGGGTTCTGGTAAGGGTAACCCCGAGGAGTGGGTGGCCGTCGTCAAGCCCGGCCGCATCATGTTCGAGGTCAAGGGCGTGCCCGAGGAGGTCGCTCGCGAGGCTCTGCGTCTTGCACAGCACAAGCTTCCCATCAAGACCAAGATTGTTGCTGCTAAGAACGCTGAGCAGCGCATCGAGAAGGAGATGGCTGAGGAGGCCGCTCTCGAGGCCAAGTGGGCTGCTGAGGACGCCGCCGCCGCCAAGGAGGAGAACTAATGAAGCCCGCAGAGATTCGTGAGCTCTCGGACGCTCAGCTCGTTGAGAAGCTGAAGGAAATGCGCGCCGAGCTCTTTAACCTTCGTTTCCAGATGGCCACCAGCCAGCTGGACAACACCGCTCGCGTCAACACCGTGAAGAAGGACATTGCTCGCGTCCTCACGGAGCAGCGCGCCCGCGAGATCGCAGCGGAGAAGTCCGCTGTCGCCGAGTAGGACCTAAGGAGAGAACATGACTGATTCGCGTAACTCGCGTAAGGTCCGTACGGGTGTCGTTACCTCCGTCTCCGGTGCCAAGACCATTGTCGTCACCATCACCGAGCGCAAGCGTCACCCCAAGTACGGCAAGATGATGACCAGCTCCAAGAAGCTGCACGCTCACGACGAGGAGTGCACGGCTGGCGTGGGCGATACCGTCCGCGTTATGGAGACCCGTCCTATGTCCAAGATGAAGCGTTGGCGCCTCATCGAGGTCGTCGAGCGCGCTAAATAAGCAGTCGCTCTTACGACTTGTACGTTTCCGAAGATGTGCGTATGCCTGGTTTGCATACCACAGGCCGTCTAAAGGCTGCGCACCTCTCTTCGGTTCTTAGTTCGGAGGAACATCTACCATGATTCAGATGCAAACCATGCTGAACGTCGCCGACAACTCCGGCGCTCGCAAGATTCGCTGCATCAAGGTGCTTGGCGGTTCCAAGCGTCGTTATGCAGGCATCGGCGATGTGTTCATCGGTGCTGTCCAGGAGGCTACCCCTGGCGCCAACGTCAAGAAGAAGGACGTTGTCCGTTGCGTCGTCGTTCGCACCGTTAAGGAGATCCGCCGCAAGGATGGCTCCTACATTCGCTTTGATGAGAACGCCTGCGTTGTCATCAACAACGATGGTTCGCCCGTCGGCACCCGTATCTTCGGGCCCGTCGCTCGCGAGCTTCGTGACAAGAAGTACATGAAGATCGTCTCGCTCGCTCCCGAGACCCTGTAGTTAGGGGAGATATATGTATATCAAGAAGGGCGATAAGGTCCAGGTTCTCTCTGGTAAGGATCGCGGCAAGCAGGGCGTTGTCCTGCGTGCTCTCCCCGCCGAGAACAAGGTCGTTGTCGAGGGCGTTTCGGTCGTCAAGAAGGCCGTCAAGCCCAACGCTGCCAACCAGCAGGGCGGCATCGTTTCGCAGGAGGCTCCCATCGACGCCTCCAACGTCAATCTCGTCTGCCCCGAGTGCGGTAAGGTTACCCGCGTCGGTCACGAGAAGGACGGCAAGAACAAGCTGCGCGTCTGCAAGAAGTGCGGCCACAAGTTCTAAGCTGCCCGCAACATCAAGTTGCTAGCAAAGGCCCGGATGCCCCACGGCATCCGGGCCTTTTTCTATCCCCACTCATTGGGGACAGACTTAAATGAGTGGCCTTGATTGGCAGTCATTGGGGACAGACTTAAATGACTAGTTGATAGGGACGGTCTTTAGATCTGTATATCTGGCCATCTAGGATAGGCTTCAACGAAAGCGGCACCTAGGGACAGTCCTTCGATGTCTGGTGTCCCCAGAGGGGTGAAGTAATACAGCTGGCTCTGTCTTTAGGGCTTTGGTGCTCCGCCCCTATATGTTTCACAAGGATTGTCGCATGCGCATTTACGCGCAGAGTCTTGCGCGATGATTCGCATGGCCGCGCAAATATCTGCTAACTATGGCTAAATAATGACCGACAAGCAAATAAACACGCAAATACGAGCAAATGCGCGCGCATTTGTGCGAATATAGGGCTGTTGGAAATGAAGAACTTCCGATGATTCAGGAGGCACATATGGCAGATTCCAAACAGGCTCCGCTCGACGCCGAGGCAGCCGCAAAGGCGGCGTTTGCCTCGGTCCAGGATCAGCCGTTCCCCGATGATATCTTTACGGCCCCCGAGCTCCGCTGGGCCGTGATCGGGTGCGGCGTTATCGCCAACCAAATGGCCCAGTCCCTCGCTCTGGCCGGCCGCAAGCTCGCGGGTGTCGCCAACCGTACGCTGTCCAAGGCCCAGGCTTTTGCCGAGCAGTATGGCGTCGAGAAGGTGTACGAGACGATTGAGGACCTCTACGCCGATCCAGACATCGATGCCGTCTATATCACCACGCCGCACAACACGCATATCACCTATCTGCGTGCCGCGCTGGCCGCCGGCAAGCACGTGCTCTGCGAAAAGGCCATTACCCTCAACTCCGCCGAGCTCGACGAGGCCCGTGCCATCGCCGACGAGCATAACGTGGTCCTTATGGACGCCACCACGGTGCTTCACATGCCGCTGTATCAGGAGCTGCGCCGTCGCATGGATGCTGGCGAGTTCGGCCGCATGAATCTCGCTCAGCTCAACTTTGGCAGCTATAAGGAGTACGGCGACCTGACCAACCGCTTCTACAACCGTAGCCTTGCCGGCGGCGCCATGCTCGACATTGGCGTGTATGCCCTGTCCGTCATGCGCCTGTTTATGGCCAGCCAGCCAGCCGAGGTCGTGTCTCTGGGCAATACCTGCGAGACTGGCGTTGACGTCGCGGGTGGCATTGTCTGCCGTAATGCTGAGCAGCAGCTGGGCGTCGTGAGCCTTACGCTCCACTCCAAACAGCCCAAGCGCTCGGTCATCAGTTTCGATAAGTGCTATATCGAGGTCAACGATTATCCGCGCGCCGACCATGCAACCATCGTGTGGACTGCAGACGGTCACCGTGAGGAGGTCCACGCTGGCACCGAGGCATACGCTCTGTGCTACGAGATGGCCGACCTGGAGAAGGCCGTTGCCGGCGATGATTCGAAGCGCGAGCTTCTGGGCTATGCTTCCGATGTTATGGAGCTTATGACCAAGCTCCGCGCCGATTGGGGAGTCGTGTACCCCGAGGAGGAGTAAGCGATGCTTGCGGAAGATAGGCTCAACGCGATTGTGTCGATGGTACAGCAGACCGGCTCGGTCACCGTACCGGAACTTGCCGAAGCCCTGGGCGTGACACCGTCCACCATTCGCCGTGACTTGCAAACGCTCGACCGCGCGCACCGTATCGCCAAGGTGCACGGAGGCGCGACAAGTCTGGAGCGCGCGCACGTGACGCGCGACCTAACGCTCAATGAGCGCAGCGATCTCCATAATGATGACAAGGAGCGCATCTGCGCCCGTGCGGCGGCGCTTGTGGAGCCCGAGAGCTTTGTGTACATCGATTCAGGTTCGACGACGCTTAGGCTCATCGAGCATCTTCCGCGCCTTGAGGGCGTCACCTATGTGACCGATTCCGTGCTCCATGCTCAGCACCTCGCTCTGCGCGGCATGCGCACCGTGGTGCTGGGCGGCGAGCTCAAGCCCGAGACCGAAGCACTCGTTGGCCCCGATGCCTTGGCAACCCTGGACCGCTATAACTTCAACTGCGGTTTTTGGGGTTCCAATGGCATCGCCGCCGAGCAAGGTCTCACCACACCGGATATCGAGGAAGCGCAGGTCAAGCGTATCTCGATGCGCCATACCGCCAAACGCTTCGTAATCTCGGACGCCAGCAAATTTGGCATGGTGGCGCCCGTCAAGTTTGCGGACTTCCGCGACGCAACGATCATTACCGCAGGTGAGGTCCCCGCCAAGTATCGGGCGATGGATAACGTCATCACGGTCTAGCGACAGGGCAAGGTCAAAACCATTTAGGTTCCTCAATAGAAAAGCGGCAACACCCTCGATGGGCGATGCCGCTTTTGTTGTCTGCCGTTTTGTCTAAATCTGTAACAACTAGACCGTTAAAAGTGGGCTAGGTGTTACAGATTGAGATGCTTCCGAACCTTGCCGTCCCTTTGTCTCGATCTGTAACATCTGGGACCGATTTTGACGAGTTATTGTTACAGATTGAGATTTTCCCTTGAGGGGGATTCGAATGTCTCGATCTGTAACAGATAGACCGGAAAATGGGTTCTAACTGTTACAGATCGAGACGTTTTGGGACCGCGGCTGAGCCATTGGGGCAAAACCACCACGAAGGTGCCTGTCCCCATTGTGGTGGTTTAGGGCTCCCAGGGGCAGGGGGCTTCGATGTGGATGTGCTCGCCGGTTACGGGATGCGTAAAGGACACGCTGTGGGCGTGGAGCATCAGGCCACAGGGGCGCGGCGTTCCGTACAGGTCGTCGCCAACCAGGGGATGACGCTCGCTCGCCAGATGCACGCGGATTTGGTGCTTGCGGCCGGTGAGCAACTCGACATCGATATACGAGCGCGTGGGCAGGCCACGGCGACTCTTAAGACGCTTGAGCACCTTGACGCGCGTCTGAGACGGCTTGCCGCTGGCGCCGACGCGCATCTTGCGGCTGTCGTGACGGTCGCGGGCGATGGGCTTGTCGATGAGCTTTTCGTTCCAGTCGATTTTGCCCTCGGCGAGCGCCAGATAGTGCTTTTCGAAAGCGTGGTCGATCACCATCTGGTCAAAGGCGGGCTGCGTCTGCTTGTCGAGCGAGAACAACACCACGCCGGTGGTGTCGCGGTCCAGGCGGTTGAGCGGCTGCATGTCGGTCGCGGCAAAGCCGTCGCCCATCGCCAGCAGCAGGTCGCTGGCGTAGTCGGTGAGCGTGCGCTCGCCGGTGCCGTCGCCGTGGACGATCATGCCGGCGGGCTTGTCGATGGCCATGAGCCAGGCGTCGCAGTAGAGGACTTGAGGTTCTTCGTTCACGTGTAAGCCTTTCGGTTAGCTGATTCCCGCAAACATGCAGCCCGAGGTCGCCCCGCGCAGACGGGCGGCGGGCTTGCGGCCGGCCTGCGCGGCCTCGACGGCACGACGGACGCGGGCGACGGCACGGCCCACCTCATCCGTCTCGAGCAGCGTTCCGTCCACCATGAGACGACGCACGCCGGCATCGAGCAGCTGAGGAACCTGCGGCGTGAGGTCGATGGGGTAGGCGTCGTACAGGCGAGAGCGGCCATGGATGTCGGTGCGTACGGGCATGACCTTGCCGTCGATATTCTTGAGTGACAGCTTGCGGGCGCGCAGGCGGCAGTTAGCGCAATCGTGGATGCAGCCATTGGCCACCTGCAGGATGCAGTGCTCACTCGTCATAACGCGCGGGCGGCCGAACACAGTGATGCCCAGAGCCGCGGGCGCGGCGGCGCCGAGCGAGACAATCTCGTCGAGCGTGATCTCGGGCGAGAGCCAAAACGCACCGGCTCCGCGCTCGGCAAGCGCCTCCATGCAGGGCGTGTTGTGCACCGGCAGACAAGAGCGAATCTCGGCCGTGGCGCCAACCTGGGCGGCCAGGGCAAGCTCAGAGATGTTGCCAATAGCGACCGTGGCGCCGGCAACAACCCACGGGTCGACGCGTACGTGGTCAACGGCGCGGCAGACCTCGTCGAGCACGGGTACGATGCCCTGCTCAAATGCATCGGCGGGGGAGAGCTCGGCCGCATCGAGCGTGTCGGTGGTCATGTAGATGCGCGTTGCACCCTCGGCGCGAGCGGCCTCGGCGGCCTCGAGCGAGGTGACGGTGGCGCAGATCTGCGGCTCATCGCGGTAGTGCTCGGGCGCGGGGCGGGAATCACTGGTTACAATCGCCGGCAGCTCGAGCGTTTTCGCGCGCTCCTCGTACGGTGCCAGAATGGCCTCTTCCAGCGCCTTACAAGCGGCGGCGCGCACCTTGTGTACGGCAGAAAAGCCCATACCGCAGCCGGCGTCGAGCGAAACGTCAAAGCTTGCGGCCTCAAAGGGAGAGGAGCCCATGCGCCCGACG
>NZ_JBCOIG010000006.1:39386-54033 GCF_040926405.1 Collinsella aerofaciens | reverse complement strand
CGTCTACAGAGCGGCGGCGCAGCACATCGCGTTTGAGCGCAGCGCCGGCAGCGTCAATGGCGCGCTGGCTTCGAATCACGCGCACGCGGCAGCCCTCGGGCATGCTGCGGGGCACGCGGCATTCGATGATGTCGCCGGCGGCGGCATCATCAGCGGCAATGGTGGTCAGGAACTGGTCAAATTCGTTATCGTGGCGAAGCTCCAGCAGGTCGCCCTTGCCCACGGGCTCAAACAGCTCAATGCGGGCGATGGCAGCGCGGCGACGGCGGTCGTCGGGTTTGAGCCCGCGCACATCGCGGTTGGCCAGACGGCTGCCCAGCACCGTGCCTACGATCTGGCCGCGGTTGTTGGATCGCTCGTAACTCATCATCTCGTCGCCCGAGGTGCCGTCCTGATAGGCGTGCGTAAAGTCGCGGTTAAAGCAACGCTTGAGCTGGCGCTGGCGGGCGGCCTCCTCGTCCTTGGCCACGGTGGCTCCGGCCAGCATATCGTCAATTTCGTGACGGTACACATCGACGATGGAGTACACGTAATCGGGCGCCTTCATGCGGCCCTCGAGCTTGAGCGATGCGGCGCCGGCGTCATACAGACGGCGAACAAGCTGCGAAGTGTTGGTGTCGCGCGGGCACAGCGCGCGCTCGCGACCGGCAGGGGAGAGCGAGCGGCCGTTCTCGTCGATCAGCTCGTAAGGCAGGCGACAGGGCTGAGCGCACATACCGCGGTTGGCCGAGCGGCCCGCCATGGCAAAGCTCGACAGCAGGCACAGACCCGAGTAGCAAAAGCAGATGGCGCCGTGGCTAAAGACCTCGAGGTCCACATCGGGCGCGGCGTTGTGAATGGCGGCGATCTCGTCGATGGAGAGCTCGCGCGAGAGAGTCACGCGGTCGGCGCCCTGCTCGCGGCACCAGATAGTTCCGCGGTCGTCGTGGATGTTCGCCTGGGTCGAGATATGCGTCTCGATGCCGGGCATGGTGCGCTTGACTTCAAAGAACAGGCCCCAGTCCTGGATGATAAAGGCGTCGGCGCCCAGCGTGGAGCAGCGATGGATGAGCTGCAGTGCATCGCCCATCTCGGACTGCTTGATGACGATGTTGACCGTGACGTAGACGCGCGACCCGGCTAGATGCGCGGCGCGGCAGGCTTGCTCAAAGGCCTCGTCGGTAAAGTTGGTGGCCTTGCGGCGGGCGTTAAAGCTGCCCATGCCGCAGTAGATGGCGTCTGCCCCGGCGGCGAGTGCGGCGGCAAAAGGCTCGGGCCCTCCGGCGGGGGCCAAAAGCTCGGGCCTGCGGTTGGTGGTTCGGCTGGCGGTTGCGGTCATATCCTGCCTTTCAAAATGCTCAGATATTCAAAAGTATAGTGGCGTCGCTGCGGTGGGCGACGCCCGCAGCCTAAGCAGGACAAAGTCTTCAGCAGCTTGGACTGGCTGCTCCACATGAGAACCGTTCAGCGGTTCGGAGAAACCGTTGGGCGATAAAATATTCTCGCAAGCTGATAATATTCTTGCATCGCACGGAAACCTTGAGTACTATCCCAATCAAGCGCGGTGTTCAGACCGAATTGTGCCTCCCGGTGCGAACGCCGCGCTCACGCTCTCTATCTGATCGTAAGGAGAAAAACATGAGCAAGACCGTCGTGTCTTCCGATAACGCACCGGCCGCCATCGGCCCGTATTCCCCCGGTATCCAGGCCGGCAACATGGTGTTCCTGTCCGGCCAGCTGGGCATCGACCCCGCGACCGGCAAGATGCCCGAGGGCGTCGAGGCCCAGGCCAAGCAGTCCCTCGCCAATGTCGAGGCCCTGCTGACCGCTGCCGGCGCCACCTTTGCCGATGTCGTCAAGACCACGGTCTACCTGGCCGACATCGCCGACTTCGCCGCCGTGAACGAGATCTACGCCTCCAAGTTCGAGGCCCCGTTTCCCGCGCGCAGCGCCTTCCAGGTTGCCGCCCTTCCGGCTGGCGGTCTGGTCGAGATCGAGGTCGTCGCCGCCCTCTAAGGTGTTGGCAACAACTAAACATGACATGCAAAAAGACCCTGCAGCGCGTGCGAGCTGCAGAGTCTTTTGTTAAGTGACGAATCGCTTGTGGAGCCGCGCTCCATTTTGCTCGTTAGCCCTCCTTGCGAACTTTTTGCAGGTAGCGGTAGACGCTGGGCTCCGAGATGCCCAACGCGGTGGCGGCGCAGGCCACGGCGCCCTTGAGCATGAACACCCCGTTGCCGTTGAGGTGGCGAATGACGTCCACGCGGTCGCTTTGACCAAGCGACGTCACATCCAGCCCGCGAGCGCTCAGCAGCTCGGCAATGCTGCGGTCGATGAGCTCCTGTGTGGACTCCGAAAGGCTTTCGACCTCGATAGAGGCGGGCTCCGTGCGCGTCGGCGCCGCGTCGAAGCACGCCATGAGCTGCTGTGCCATGGCGTTGATGGAGCGCACGGTCGAGAGGTCGGTGTTGACGCAGAGCATGCCGACGATCTCGTCATTCTCGCGGATAAAGTACGTCGCTGACTCCAATGTCTTGCCACCGGCACCGCGGCCCTCGTAGCCCGTAATAAACGGCAGGTCGCGATACTTGGCGTCGTGCATGATCTTGAGCGCCAGATCGGTGGCGGGACCGCCGACCTTGCGGCCGCTCACGATACCGTTGCGGATATCGACGATGGCGTGGTCGGGATCCGAGAAATCGTGCAGGACGATTTCGCTGTTCTTACCGAGTACCTGCTCCAGGAAATCGACCATCGGCAAAAAGCGACGTACGGTCTCGTTCACGGGCAACTCCTTTGGGTTCTATCGAAGTGTTCATAACAATTTTTTATCATGGTAACACGCTGCCCATCATCTCGTATATCCGCAGGTACATTGCGTAATGCAGACGAACGGTAGGAATTTAGCGGTAAACGGTTGACCAAAAGAAATGTTAGATGTTATTTTGACCAGACACTTTCCTGACCTGCGGAAATGCGTAATTTCAGCTGAAGAATAGTCTGATAACAAAAAATTATTATTGAGAATGAGAATCATCTTTAATACGATATGCAATGAAGGCACAACCTCAACCCCGCACTGCGTCACAATAGAGCGTCAGATGCGAAAACAACTACTTCGAGGATTGGTGGTCAAATGACCCAGGAGACGGTTACGAACGGTACTGAAGCCCTGTTCACTCGCGAAGGCATGCCTCCCGTTAAGGAAATGATCCCGTGTGCCCTTCAGCACGTACTGGCATCGTTTGCCGGCATCATTACCCCGGCGGTCATCATGGCCGGCGTCTACGGCTTTAATAGCCAGCAGAGTACCGACATCATCCAGGTCGCGCTCATTCTTTCGGCGATCGACACGGCCCTTCAGGCCTTCGCTCCCTTCCGTCGCATCGGCGGCGGCCTGCCCATCGTCATGGGCGTTTCGTTCGCGTTCCTGCCGGCCCTGCAGGCCATGGGTGCCTCGGGCTTTAGCTTTGGTGCGCTGCTGGGTGGCGAGATCGTCGGCGGCGCCGTCGCGGTCCTCTTTGGTCTGGCCTACAGCAAGATCAAGTGGCTGTTCCCGCCCGTCGTGACCGGTACGGTCATCTTCTCCATCGGCGTTTCGCTGTATCCCACGGCCGTCAAGTATATGGCCGGCGGTATGGGTACGCCGCTGTGGGGCACCCCGCAGGCCTGGTGCGTCGCTCTTATCACCTTCGCCGTGGTCTTTGCGCTCGCCAACTTTGGCAAGGGCACGCTCAAGCTGGGATCCGTGTTCTTTGGCATGATCGTTGGCATGATCGTCTCCATCCCCTTTGGCATGATCGACTTCTCCAGCGTCGCCACCGCTCAGGTCTTCGCTCTTCCCAAGCTCATGCCCTACGCGCTCGAGTTTGATCCCGAGGTCTGCATTACCCTCGCCGTCGTGTTCCCCATGGTTGCCATCCAAGTTATCGGTGACGTCTCCGCCGCCTGCCTGGGCTCCATCGACCGTATGCCCACCGAGCGCGAGCTCTCCGGCGCTATCGTGTCCCAGGGCCTCACCTCTATGGTCGGCGGTCTGCTGGGCGGTCTTCCCACCAGCGCCCTTGGCCAGAACGTGGGCATCATCTGCTCCAACAAGGTCGTCAACAAGTGGGTCTTTGTGATCATCGCGGCCGTCTTTGCCATCGCCGGTCTGTTCCCGCAGCTCTCTGCCGTGCTCTCCGCCATCCCGCAGCCTGTTATCGGCGGCGCGACCGTCGGCGTCTTTGGCACCATCACCATGAACGGTGTGCGCATGTTCACCCGCGAGGGCCTCACGCAGCGCACCACCACCATCGTCGGCACCTCCGTTGTCTTTGGCTTGGGTATCTGGATGGCCAGCGGTTGCCTTGCCGGCGAGGGCATGCCCACCTGGGTGTCCACCGTCATCGGCTCCAACGCCGTAACCCCCACCGCCATCATGGCCATCGTGCTCAACCTGATCCTTCCGCAGACGCCGGTCGTGGCTCAGCACATCGATGCCGCCAAGGATGCCGCTGTGAATCTGGTCCTGCCCGAGAGCAAGAAGTAACCAATTCGGTGCTATTCGCCGGCGGACGCATCGCCTCGTCCGCCGGCGCCATGCGGCGCCAAGCCGCACTTCAAAGGGCTCGTCCCTTTGGTGAAGCGTTGACGGGAGAGGGCCCGTTTCCGGTGTAGGCCGGCGCTTCGCACTTCCGCCATGTCAGAGGTGTCAAACCCCGCCCCTGATGTTGAAGGGAGCATTTATGCTTCTGGTCGCTAACGGTTCCGTCTTTACCCGCAACGCTCAGACTCCGTTCATTCCCAACGGTGCGGTCGCCATTGACGGAGATACGATCGTCGAAGTGGGCCCCGAGCGCGAGCTCAAGGCCAAGTACCCGGATGCCGAGTACGTCGACGCCCAGGGCAACCTCATCATGCCCGGACTTATCAACTGCCACACCCACATCTACTCGGGTCTGGCCCGCGGCCTTGCCATTAAGGGCTGCAACCCCACCAACTTCCTGGAGAATCTTGAGCAGCAGTGGTGGAAGATCGACGACAACCTGACGCTCGACGGCACCAAGGCCAGCGCCTATGCCACGATTCTGGATTCCATCCGCGACGGCGTCACCACGATCTTCGATCACCATGCGAGCTTCTGCGAGATTCCGGGCAGCCTCTTTACCATTAAGGACGCCGCTCAGGAGCTGGGCATGCGTTCGTGCCTGTGCTACGAGGTCTCCGACCGCCGCGGTCAGGAAAAATGCGACCAGGCCATTGCCGAGAACGCCGAGTTTGCCCAGTGGGCCGCCAAGGAGCGTCGCGATAACGACAACCACATGATCGCCGCCATGTTTGGCGGTCACGCCACCTTTACGCTTTCGGACGAGACCATGGACAAGATGGCCGAGGCCAACAACGGCCTGACCGGTTTCCACATCCATGTGTGCGAGGGCATGAATGACGTGTGGGACTCCCGCCTCAACCGCGGCGGCATCAGCCCCGTCGAGCGCCTGCTGCAGCACAACCTGCTGGGTCCCGACACCATGCTCGGCCACTGCATCCACGTGACGCCTGCCGAGATGGACATCGTCAAGGAGTCCGGCACCTGGCTCGTCAACAACCCCGAATCCAATATGGGCAACGCCGTGGGCTGTGCCCCCGTGCTCGAGTTCTTCCGCCGCGGCATTCCCGTGTGCATGGGCACCGACGCCTACACTCACGATATGCTCGAGAGCCTCAAGGTCTTCCTGATCATTCAGCGCCACAACGCCGCTATGCCCAACGTGGGCTGGTGCGAGGCCATGACCATGCTGTTCGAGAACAATGCCAAGATGGCGAGCAAGTACTTCGATCGCAAGCTTGGTGTGCTCGAGGCCGGCGCTGCCGCCGACGTCATCGTTATGGACTACAGGCCTTTTACGCCGTTGAGCGAGGAGAACATCGACGGCCACATGCTCTTTGGCATGATGGGCAAAAACTGCCGCACCACCATCATCAACGGCCGCGTCCTGTACAAGGATCGCGAGTTCGTTGGCATTGATGAGGACAAGATCAACGCGTGGACCATGGCCGAGTCCAAGAAGCTCTGGAGCACGCTTAACGATCGCACCTACTAATTCACAAGTAGATTCGCGCGCGTCGGATGTTTCGCCGCATCCGACGCACGTATAGGCGGCCTCCGCGGGGTCGCCGGCGCTGTGCTAGCGCTACACCGTATTTGCGCCCGCCGCGCGGTCTCGCCGGGCGTTACAGAGAGGAGCTCATTATGAGCGACATCATGAGGCCGATCCCGTTTTCGCAGCTGATGAACTGGATCATCGAGGAGCACAAGTCCCAGGACGCCATCTTTGGCGTGCGTAAGATGGTCACGACCAACCAGGAGGGCGCGCTTCCCATTTTTGACGAGCGCATCGAGACTCCGTTTGGCCCGGCCGCCGGCCCCAACACGCAGCTTGCCCAGAACATCGTGGCATCCTACGTGGCCGGTTCCCGCTTCTTTGAGCTCAAGACCGTTCAGGTTATGGACGGCGAGGAGCTCTCCAAGTGTGTGAACAAGCCCTGCATTGTGGCGCAGGACGAGTGCTACAACTGCGAGTGGTCGACCGAGCTCGAGGTTCCGCAGGCCTTTGCCGAGTACGTGAAGGCATGGTTCGCATGCCACCTCATCGCTCGCGAGTACGGCCTGGGTAGCCCGGATGGTTTTGTCTTCAACATGTCCGTGGGTTATGACCTCGAGGGCATCAAGAGCCCCAAGGTCGATGCGTACATTGAGGGCATGAAGGACGCCAGCGGCTCCGAGGTTTGGAATGAGTGCCGCGCATGGGCGCTTGCCAACCTGGACAAGTTTGAGCATGTCGACGCCGCGTTTGTCGAGTCCATCCCGGCACGCGTCTCCAACTCCATCACCGAGTCCACCCTGCACGGCTGCCCGCCGGCGGAGATCGAGCGCATCGCGACCTACCTCATCACCGAGAAGGGCCTCAATACCTACATCAAGTGCAACCCCACGCTGCTGGGCTATGAGTTTGCACGTCAGCGCCTCAACGAGCTGGGCTTTGACTACATCGTCTTCGATGACACGCACTTCCGCGAGGACCTGCAGTGGGCCGATGCCGTGCCCATGTTCGAGCGCCTGATTGCCCTGTGCGCCGAGCGCGGCCTGGAGTTCGGCGTCAAGCTGACCAACACGTTCCCCGTCGACGTGACGAGAAACGAGCTGCCCTCCACCGAGATGTACATGTCCGGCCGTTCGCTGTTCTCGCTGACCATCGAGGCCGCCCGCCGCATTACCGAGCAGTTCGATGGCAAACTGCGCATCAGCTACTCCGGCGGTGCCACGGTCTACAACATCCGCGCCCTGTATGACGCCGGTATTTGGCCCGTTACCCTGGCGACCGATGTGCTCAAGCCCGGTGGCTACGAGCGCTTTAGCCAGATGGCCGGTGAGTTTACCGACCTGGACGGCAAGCCGTTTGAGGGCATTTCGCTCGAGGCCGTGACTGCGATCCAGACCGACTCGCTCACCAACCCGCTCTACAAGAAGCCGCTGCGCCCGCTGCCCGACCGCAAGGTCGCCGGCAAGAGCCCGCTTTCCGACTGCTTTACCACGCCGTGCCGCACGAGCTGCCCCATCCAGCAGGACATTCCCGCCTATCTGGCGGCTGTTGACGAGGGCCGCTACGAGAACGCACTCAACATCATCATCGAGCGCAACGCCCTGCCGTTCATCACCGGCACCATCTGCCCGCATCCCTGCGGCCGCGCTTGCGAGCGTGCGTTCTACGAGCCCGAGGGCGCCCAGATTCGCGCCAGCAAGCTCAAGGCCGCCCGCGAGGCCATGACCGCCGTGCTGCCCAAGCTGCGCGCCCAGGCCATCGCCAACGACAGCGAGCGCAACGTTGCCGTTATCGGCGGCGGCCCTGCCGGTCTGGCGACGGCGTTTTTCCTGACGCGCGCCGGCGTGCCCGTCACCATCTTCGAGGCCCGCGATTCGCTTGGCGGCGTGGTCCGTCACGTGATCCCCGAGTTCCGTATTGCGAGCGACGACATCTCCCACGATGCCGAGCTCTGCCTGGCCTTTGGCGCCAAGGTGCAACTTAATGCTCGCGTGGAGTCCATCGGCGAGCTCAAGGCCCAGGGCTTTACCGACGTTGTCGTGGCCACCGGTGCCTGGATGCCCGGCTCTGCGGGCTTGGGCGAGGGCGCCGAGCTCGACGTGCTGGAGTTCCTCGAGGCCGCCAAGAGGGGCGAGAAGCTCGAGCTGGGCGAGGACGTCGTAGTCATTGGCGCCGGCAACACCGCCATGGATGCTGCCCGCGTGGCCAAGCGCCTGGCTGGTGTGAAGAACGTGCGCCTGGTGTATCGCCGCACCAAGAAGCAGATGCCCGCCGACGAGGAAGAGCTTGATCTTGCTCTTGCCGACGGCGTTGAGTTCTGCGAGCTGCTGGCTCCCAAGGCACTCAACGGCGCCGTGCTGACCTGCGATGTTATGGAGCTTGGCGAGCCGGATGCAAGCGGCCGTCGCAGCCCCGTTGCCACGGGCGAGACCGTTGAGCTTCCCGCCACCACGGTGATCTGCGCCGTGGGTGAGGGTATCGATGCCAGCCTGTATGATGCCGCGGGCGTCGAGCACGACCGTCGTGGCCGTCTTGCCGCCACCTCCACCGGTGTCGAGGGCGTCTGGGCTGCGGGCGACTGCCGTCGCGGTCCTGCTACCGTGGTCGAGGCTATTGCCGACGCCGCCGAGGTCGCCCGTGCCATCGCCGGCGTGGACTTTAACAAGTACACCGACCAGAATGCTCAGGCCGGCCGCGAGGACACCTGCTACGAGCGCAAGGGGTCGCTGTGCCGCGACAAGCGCAACTGCACCAAGACCCGCTGCCTGGGCTGCGGCTCGGTGTGCGAGGTCTGCTGCGACGTGTGCCCCAACCGCGCCAACGTGGCAATTAAGGTGCCGGGCCTGGCCAAGCATCAGGTCGTCCATGTCGACGGCATGTGCAACGAGTGCGGCAACTGCGCCGTGTTCTGCCCTTACCAGGAGGGTCGTCCCTACAAGGACAAGCTCACCCTGTTCTGGAGCGAGGAGGACATGGAGAACTCCGAGAACGAGGGCTTCCTGGCCGTGGACGAGGACCACTTTAAGGTTCGCGTCGCCGGCACGGTCCGCACCGTCTCGGTCGATGCCGTCAACACCGGTCTTCCCGAGGCCGTCCGCCTGACCATCAGGGCTGTGCGCGACAACTATTCGTACCTTCTTAAGAAATAGGCGAGTCTCTTATGGCCAAATCCATTCAACATAACGTGGCCTACGTTGCCTGCGGAAGCGGTTGCGCCTCCGCAGGCGGCGATGCCCGCTGCAGCGAAGGCTGCATTGGCTGTGGCGCCTGCGTCACGGCCTGCCCCCACGGCGCCATTGCGCTGGTCGATGGCATCGCCCGCGTGGACCGCTCCAAGTGCACGGGCTGTGGCCTGTGCGGCGTGGCGTGCCCGCAGCGCGTGATTGCCTTCGTCCCCGGCTACCAGAACATTCTGGTGCGCTGCAACAACACCGATAAGGGTGCCATTGCGCGCAAGGTCTGCGACACGAGCTGTATCGGTTGCGGTATGTGCGCCAAAAAGTGCCCTGCCGGCGCTATCCGCATCGAGGACAACTGCGCCCATATCGACGGCGTGGACTGCCTGTCGTGCGGCATGTGCGCCGTCGTCTGCCCGCATGGCGCCATCCACGACCGCACCGGCATCGCCGCCGGCGTGTAGAAGGGAATCACCATGGCACAGGAATTCACTTTTACCGTTAACGGTGTCGAGCACACGACGACGGAGAATAAACCACTGCTGCGCTATCTGCGCGACGACCTGCACATTCACTCCGCCAAGGACGGCTGCTCCGAGGGCGCCTGCGGCACCTGCACCATCCATGTGGACGGTGCGGCCGTCAAGGCGTGCGTACTGACCACTGCTCTTGCCGCCGGCCGTAACATCGTGACCGTCGAGGGCCTGCCCGAGGACGTGCGCGAGGCCTTTGTGTACGCCTTTGGCGCCGTGGGCGCCGTGCAGTGCGGTTTTTGCATCCCCGGCATGGTCATGGCGGGTGCAGCGCTGATCGCCGAGGACCCCGAGCCCACCGAGGAGCAGATCAAGTACGCCATCCGTGGCAATGTCTGCCGCTGCACCGGCTACAAAAAGATTATCGAGGGCATTTCGCTGGCAGCTGCGGTGCTCCGTGGCGAAAAGCAGATCGACGAGGATTTGGAGCGCGGCGACGACTACGGCGTGGGCAAGCGCGCCTTCCGCATCGACGTGCGCAAGAAGGTGCTCGGCGAGGGCAAGTATCCCGACGACATCGACGAGCTCGATCAGCCGGGTCTGACCTATGCCAGCGCCGTGCGCTCCAAGTACCCGCGCGCCCGTGTGCTCTCCATCGACACCTCCAAGGCCGAGGCCCTGCCCGGTGTGGTGGGCATCCTGCGCGCCGAGGACGTGCCGGTCAACCAGGTCGGCCACCTTATCCAGGACTGGGACGTCATGATCGCCCAGGGCGACATCACCCGCTGCGTGGGCGATGCCATCGTGCTGGTGGTTGCCGAGGACGAGGCGACGCTCGAGAAGGCCAAGAAGCTCGTAAAGATCGATTACGAGCCGCTGGAGCCCGTGCGCAACATCGCCGAGGCCAGGTCTGCCGACGCCCCGCGCCTGCACGACAGCTTCTTTGCCTTTGGCAACACGGTGGAGCTCAAGGACAACGTGTGCCAGAGCCGTCACGTGACGCGCGGTGACGCCGCCAAGGCGCTGGCAGAGAGCGCGTTTACCGTGACGCAGCGCTTTACCACGCCCTTTACCGAGCATGCCTTCTTGGAGCCCGAGTGCGCCGTTGCCTTCCCGTACAAGAATGGCGTCAAGGTGCAGTCGACCGACCAGGGCGCCTACGACACGCGCAAAGAGTGCGCTCACATGTTTGGCTGGGATAGCGAGCCCGAGCGCGTGGTCGTCGAGACCATGCTCGTGGGTGGCGGCTTTGGCGGCAAGGAGGACGTGTCCATCCAGCACTTGGCCGCGCTCGCCGCATATAAGTTCCAGCGTCCTGTGAAGTGTAAGCTCACGCGTGCCGAGTCGCTCGCTTTCCATCCCAAGCGTCACGCCATGGACGGCACCTTTACACTGGGCTGCGACGCCGAGGGCAACTTTACCGGCCTGGATTGCGAGATCAACTTTGATACCGGCGCCTACGCGTCGCTGTGCGGCCCGGTGCTCGAGCGCGCCTGTACGCATGCCGTCGGCCCCTACAAGTACCAGAACACCGACATTCGCGGCTTTGGCTACTACACCAACAACCCGCCCGCCGGTGCGTACCGCGGCTTTGGCGTTTGCCAGTCCGAGTTTGCGCTCGAGAGCCTGATCGACCTGCTGGCAGAGAAGGTCGGCCTGGATCCGTGGGAGATCCGCTACCGTAACGCTATCGAGCCGGGCGAGGTTTTGCCCAACGGCCAGATTGCCGATTGCTCCACGGCGCTTAAGGAGACGCTGCTCGAGGTCAAGGATGCCTACTACGCGCATCCCGGACACGCCGGTATCGCCTGCGCCATGAAGAACGCCGGCGTGGGCGTGGGCCTGCCCGATGCCGGTCGCTGCAAGATTCGCGTCGAGGATGGCCGCGCCGTGGTCTACGCCGCCACGTCCGACATCGGCCAGGGCTGCAACACGGTCTTTTTGCAGGACGTTGCCGAGGCCTGCGGTCTGCCGCTGAGCTGCATTGCTAATGGCGAGTGCTCCACCGAAAACGCTCCCGACTCCGGCACCACGTCTGGCTCGCGTCAGACGGTCGTGACCGGCGAGGCCGTGCGCGGTGCCGCCTTCCTGCTGCGCGATGCCATGCTTGACATCGAGGCCGGCAAGCCCGCACCCGATACTCCCGTGAGCGCGCATGGCGACGGCGTCAAGATTGAGTACGACGACGGTCGCGCCTATCAGCTGCGCACGCAGGAGCTCATCGCCGGCCAGGGTATGCATCCTCAGGATCCCGCGGCTGCCATCAAGGCGCTCGAGGGATGCGAGTTTGGCTACGTGTACCTGGAGCCGACCGACAAGCTGGGCGCCGACGTTCCCAACCCCAAGAGCCACATCTGCTACGGGTTTGCCACGCATGTGGTCATTCTGGATGATGACGGCCGCGTGAGCGAGGTCTATGCCGCGCACGATTCCGGCAAGGTGGCCAACCCCATCTCCATCCAGGGTCAGATCGAAGGCGGCGTGCTCATGGGTATGGGCTATGCGCTTACCGAGGACTGGCCGCTCAAGGACTGCGTACCCCAGGCAAGGTACGGTACGCTCGGGCTGTTCCGTGCGCCCGAGATTCCGAATATCCACGCCATCTACGTGGAGAAGGACGAGCTGTTGCCCGTGGCATACGGCGGCAAGGGCATCGGTGAGATTGCAACGATTCCCACGGCGCCCGCCGTACAGAACGCCTATCGCGCATTCGACGGCAAGCTGCGTCCGGATCTGCCCATGGTGGATACGCCGTACAGCCGCGCCCGTCACCGCGGGTAGGGTAGAGCGTGGACGGCCATTGTTGACGGGCCGTTCGCGCTCAACATCAACTACATACGCTGCGCCTTTGGCCCCGGCTCCATCGCGAGCCGGGGCCCTTTGTTTGGAGTGGAAACTGCGTCCCGGATTTGGCGCTCAGAACGGGACACGCTTTCCGGATGGCATGTTTGGCGGAAACTACGGCCCAGTTTTTGGCTCCAGAACGGGATACATTTTCCGGAACGGTCCACGTGCGGTGGTGTACCGACCCTTTTGCGTGCGCCGCTTGTCGAATTACGTTATAGCTAGCTATATTATAGGAAGGTTTAATATAGCTAGCTATAACGTAAAGGAAGGATGGCCCTATGTTTATCGGAAGAACGGCGGAAATGTCCGAGCTCAATCGACTGTATGGCACGGGCTCCTTTGAGATGCCTGTGATTTACGGCCGCCGTCGCGTGGGCAAAACGCGTCTTATCACAGAGTTTATCCAAGGCAAGAAGGCTATTTACTTTCAAGCTCGTCGCACCAATGCAGAGGCAAACCTGCATGGCTTTAGCCAGGCGATACTTGCGGGCTCCGTTGGTGTTGCTGGCGTGTCGTTTCGTAGTTTTGACGAGGCGTTCGATGCATTGGCTACCATGGCTCGTACGGAACGTTTGATTGTCGTGATCGACGAGTATCCTTATCTCGCCCAATCGAATCCCGAGATCAGCTCGTTGCTGCAAGACAAGATCGATCACTTGTACAAAGAGACCAAGCTTATGCTTATCCTGTGCGGGTCGTCGCTTTCGTTTATGGAAGAGCAGGTGTTGGGCTACGAGAGTCCGCTATACGGTAGGCGTACGGCCCAGTTTAAGATCATGCCGCTCGATTTTATGACGACCCTCGGCCTGTGGCAGAGCATGGGTCGCGAAGACGCTGCAGTTTGCTATGGCATGGCGGGTGGCATTCCTGCATATATCGAGAAAGTCGATCCTGCCGCACCGCTCAAGGACAACATCAAACGTCTTTTTCTTACTCCTACGGGCTATCTCTTTGAGGAGCCGAGTAACCTGCTATTGCAGGAGTGCCGCAATCCCGAGCAATATGATGCGATCGTGCAAGCAATTGCCCAGGGGCGCTCGAAGATCTCGGAGATTGCGAGCTCTACGGGAATCCCTGCGAGCAACGTAAAGAGCTATGTGGATAAGCTGGCGTCGCTTGGGATTGTCGAGCGCGAGCTGCCCCTAAACGAGACGAGCAATAAGCGAGCCGTGTATCTGCTGAGCGACCAGATGTTTAGGTTCTGGTACAAGTTTGTTCCGCAGAACATCGGGCTGATTCAAAACGATATGGCCGAGATGGCGTATGAGCGCATTGAGCCGCACGTATCGGATTATATGGGTACGGTCTTTGAGATTATATGCAGACAATACGTGTACGAACTCGCGCGGGCGGGCCAGCTTGATGTGGTTCCGGCAAGCGTTGGGCGCTGGTGGGGGACGGATAATCGCACGCATACGCAGGAAGAAATCGACTTGATTGTTGACGATGGCGAGGGCACTGCGCTGTTTGCGGAATGCAAATGGCGCAATGAACCGGTGGGCGAAGACGTGCTGCAAAAGCTCGTGCATCGAAGCGAGCTCTTTAGGCGGCAGCACAAAAGCTATGCGATCTTCTCGAAGCGAGGCTTTACGCAAGGATGTCAGGAAGCTGCGGCGAGCAGGGGAGATGCCAAGCTGATTTCGTTTGCCGAGATGTGCGAGCGGAGATAACCAAGCACGCTCTGATGTGATGCTCGGAATGGGTCGCGCTAAGGATGCCAAGCGTAAAACCTTCAATGAAAATGGCGTAAAAACTACATCTGTCATGGCGTAAAAACTACATTGAAAGTAGCGTAAAATCAGCATTGAGAATGGCGTAATTTCGCATATCGCGTGATAGAGAGGGACGGCCGTCTATGGATGCACCAAAGAGATTGACCCAAAAGGGATATAGGCCCCGGCTCATAGAGGAGCGCCTCGACACCCTTATGCGGGCGTTTGGCTGTGTGGAGATCAACGGCCCCAAATGGTGCGGCAAGACCTGGACGGCGCTCTCTCGCTCGGCGAGCGTCTCCAGGCTCGATGAGCCTGCGCAGCGTGCGGCGGCAGAGGTCGACCCAAGCCTGGCGCTCATCGGCGATGCGCCACAC
>NZ_JBCOIG010000006.1:0-39232 GCF_040926405.1 Collinsella aerofaciens | reverse complement strand
GGGTAGGATCGCCCGTCTGTCAATGCGCCCCATGGCCCTGTGTGAGTCGGGCGACGGCGAGCCGCTCGTGTCACTGGCAAGCCTCTTTAAGGGCGAGGATTTTGCCCCTCAGCGTCGCGAGAGCACGGTGGATGACGTCGCCCGCTGGTGCTGCAGGGGCGGTTGGCCTGCAAATCTTGGGCTTTCGGAAGATCTTGCGCGAGAGACGGCAAGCCAGTACGTGCACTCGGTGCTCGACGTCAACGTGCTGGACGAGGGCATGTCGCCCGAGCTTGCACACGGCCTTTTGCGAGCTCTTGCCATGAACGAGAGCCAGGCTGTCACGTACAAGACGCTCGTAAAGGACGCCTCGTACGGTGAGGCGGGCCCCGACGAGAGGACCATCGCTGCGTACTTGGACCTCTTCAACAGGCTCAAGCTGACCGAGGACCTGTGCGGATGGGAGCCGCCCATGCGCTCGAAGGCCCGCGTTCGCGTGCGCCCCAAGCGCTACTTCTGTGACCCGTCACTTGCGGCGGCGTTGCTGGGGGCTACCCCTGAGCGGCTGCTTGGCGATATGCAAACGCTGGGGATGCTCTTTGAGAATCTCGTCCTGCGCGACGTGCGCGTGTTCCTTTCCACCTACGGCGGTGTCGACAACAGTGTCCATTATTTCCGAGATGAGAAGGGCCTTGAGGTCGATCTGATCGTTGAGCACGACGGGCGCTGGGGAGCCATCGAGGTCAAGCTGAGTGATGCGAAAGCAGACGATGGAGCGAGAAATCTCAAGGCGCTGGAGAGGAAAGTGCTCTCCAATCCTGCCGCCCAGAATGCCGCGCCGGCGTTTTTGGCGGTCGTGGTTGGAAAGGGGAGCATTGCCTACACACGCGACGACGGCGTGGCGGTGATTCCCATGGCGGCACTTGGGGCGTAGTGGTTTTGCGGGCGTGCCGTGCTTCCTTTACCGAAAATCCATTTGGTAAACCAGATGCTCGCGGATAGAATAAAGTTGACGGCAGCCCAAGGGTGATAGCTGGGCAGCGCCGTTGCTTGGTCAAGAGGTCAGTGCCTTAATGGCAGCGACTTGTTATGCTTCGAATGCTGCTTGAGTGCCTCGGAAAGTTCGATAAGCGCCGTGAAGAGCGAGACCAAAGCAACCAAGAGCTCTACGAGCTCTGATGGGCCCGGGATGACCGCTGATTCAAGTCACCGGGCCTAAATCTTTTTCATGCATTTGAATAGAGCGGGCAACTCTCTTGGGGCCGTCTGCATGGCGTGTGCCTGGCGCATGGTATTGCGCCCAGCTTTCATGTCCGCGCGGCCACCTATCCTTACGGCAATGTAGCCGCTTATGTAACAAGCGGCAAGCAACGGAGAAAGGCCCTAACCGTGTCAGCTGAAAAGACGCCGTGTATCTCGGCTATCGATACGACGAACTTTGCGTGCCAGATTGTGCTGGACTTTGAGTTTGCGCCGGTGCCAAAGCAGCGCCAGCGCCGTGGGCTGCGCAACGAGATTATCGAGGTCGGCGCCGTCAAGCTCGACTATCACGGCAACGTTATGGGCGAGTTTTCGCAGTGTGTGCAGACGGAATTTACCGAAGGCGTTGCGTTCCCTGTCCGCGAGCTTACGGGGATATCGGCCGTGGACACCGCGATGGCCGATCCGCTCTACGTGGTGATCAAAAGGCTCTGCGATTGGATCGGTCGCTACTCCGCCCAGATAGTTTGCTGGAGCGGGGCGGATCGTCGACAGCTTTTGACCGAGTGCCAGGCAAAGCACATTGATCTTTCCGCATTTCCTACGGACTGGGCCGACCTGCAGGCGTTTTACACCTCGATCATGGACGTGGGCAGCCACGGGTGCGTCTCTTTGAGTGACGCGGCGACGTGGCTTGGCATCGAGTTCGACGAGCCGACGGGTCACGCCCACAGCGCCCTTGCCGATGCGCGCGTGACCGCCAAGCTGCTCAAGCAGGTGATGGACGGGGACTACCGCGTGAGCCCGCGCGCCCAGGAAGTCCGCCAGCGGTGGGGGATGGGCGAGCGAGCTCAGACGCGCCTTTCTAGCAAGTGCCCCGAGCTGGGCGACCTGCTGCTGAAGCTGAAGGCGGCGGGAAGGTAGGGGCGTTAGCTGTCTGCATGGCGCGTGCCTGTCGCGTATCGTTACTCTTCCTGCTGCTTGGCAGGCAAGATGTAGACGTTCTCGGCGTCCACGGCGATCTGCGCGGGGCGGTTGTAGAGGGTGTCGATCTCCTTTACGCTCTGCTTGAACGGCGTGACGTCGGGCGTCTTTGCCTGATGGAGCTTTTCGAGGAGTTTCTCGGATTGCTTGTCGTTGAACTTTCCGATGCTCTCTCCTGCGCCTTCGAGCGCCTCGTCGATGAGTGTATGGTCGCCCACGGGGGTCTTTGCGATGGCGTGACCGAGCAATTTGCCCGCGGACGCGATACCGCCCAGCAGTGCCGCATCGACGGTGTCGACAGCCCCCGCTTCGAGTGCGTTGTAGCAGTCGGTGTAGAGCTCGCGGTACGCGATCGAATCAGCCTCGATTTTCGCAGTGGCGTCCGCGAGCTTTGCGGGCTCGAAGTTCTGGGCGAGCATGGGTTCGAGGAACAGCGAGAACGCGTGGATGTAGGTGGCGAGCTGGCAGTCTTTGAGGTAGTCGAGCACCTTGTCGAGGCGTCTGCCCAAGCCGTCTCGCACCTCGATGAACCCTTTCTTTTTCAGATCCGCCTGTGCCTGCGAGCGGAAGAGTTCCATGTCCTGCGCGGACGACTGCTTGATGTCGAGCACCTTCATATGGGCGTTTGCCATGTAGGTGGCGTTGCCGTAGTTGAGGCCGTAACCGTTGAGGATGTCTGCGAGCGTCTTGAGGTTGCCACGCATGTTGGCCTTGTCGCGCTGACGCATGTACTCGAACATTTCGTCGACGGACTCCTGGATGGAGTCGAGCTTTTGGTTTATCTGCGCGATTGCGGCTGCCATGAATAGCGATGTTGGATCGTAAGGCACCTGCGTGACGCTCGTGGCGATGTCGCCCTCGACTACGTGGAAGCGCGCCTGCCCAAGGCCCTTGGCGGCGTCGCGGTAGCCCCCTGTGAGACCGCTGCCGTCCTTGAACGTGTTGAGTTTCGACGGATCGAGCGGGCTACCATATTTGTCAGTCGCCTGGAGCAGCGTGGGCACACTCACCGTGTTGGTGACGGTGCGAAACATCGAGCGGAGCGAGGCGAACGCCACGCCGAGTTGGGGAATTCGCTCGAGCGGTAGCTTGATGGCGCCGGAGACGTCCACCCGCTTCTGAGTGAGCGCGAGGTGGATTTTGGTCGATGCGAGCTGTTTTGCCACGAGCTCCTCTCGGCCGTCGTTCGCCGAGGGTTTGGTCTCGTTGTCTGCCATAGCGCGCTCCTTGCTTACGTTGATAGTCGTGGGCATTATCTCATCGCCTGGTGGCTTGCTAGAGCGGGGTAGAGGCCGAGCGTCTGGCGAAACTCGTTAACTGATTGCATTTCAGCGGATTGGGTTGATTATAAGAGAAGGACGGCTATCCATCTGCCCTTCCCAGTTGAGTTCGCTTTGAGCTACTGTTCGTGCCTATGCTGCTTGGGCTCAAGCCTTCTCGCTGCCGTGAAGCAGGCCGTGGCCGCCATGGCCAATGCGATGCTGGCCATCCAAGTGGAGTCGCCGGTTGCAGCGAGCTTTGGTTCATCGGCTGTCGTGCGTCCCGACTTTTTTGTAGCCGCCTCGTCGGCGTCCTTTTCAGGAGTGGCAGGATCACTTTTGTTGTCGCCGGGTGAATCTACGTCGGTCTTTCCGCCCGCCTGCTCCCCTTGGGCCTTCCCCTCCACGGTGAAGGACGCATCGGTCGCCGTCCCGTCCTTCCAGACGGCCGTGACGGTGTGTCCGCCGCCGGCGAGCGTGTCCAGGTAGGACGGCCTGAGCTCGATAATCGTGCTGCCCCTGGTTGCGGTGTAGTTCTCGGCGGAGACCTCAGTTCCGTCCACGAGGAGACGCGTGAACTCATCGAGAGGACCGCTGAAGCGGAAGGTCAGACCGGCCTCGCCGTCCTTTGCATACGCCTGCCCGTCGCCCTTGGTGGCGGCATACAGCGGAGCGGTCACGTCGAAGGTGACGTCCCCCGCGTCGTCGACATCAAAGGTCTGAACGCCGGTCTTGCCGTTACGCTCGGCGTAGGCGGAGCTGTAGACGAAGGTCTCGTGGCCCGTCTTGTCGAGGACCGCGAGGGCTTGGATTTCAAACGAGCCCATCGAGAGCGACGTGGGGAACTCGATTTCGATATAGCCCCTTGCCGCATCGTAGCTGCAGCTCAACGTTTTGCGGGTCTTTAAAGAGTTCGGGTCCTCGACATAGCCGGGGTCGCCGAGGATCGGGGAGACAGACCTTACGCCGTCCGCGTCGCCTACATTGCAATAGATACGGAGGATCCCGCCGACGGGGACCCTCTTCGCGGAGATGGAAACGTTCGAGACCGTGGGCGGGTTCCGGTCGATCGCGCTGCCGGTCACCTCGAAGCACAGCTCGCTCGGGTCGCCAACCGAGAAAGTCGCGCCCGAAATGCCGTTGGCCCTGGCGTAGGAACTCTCGTACACATCGGTCTCGAACCCTAGGCCATCGGTGACCGAAAGGCCGATCAGCCTGTGCCTTCCGATCCTATTGCTGTCGAATGTGAGGTCAAACCCGTCGATAGACGAGCCTCCGTGATAATAGGCTGACGAAACAGAGCAGCCGTCGTCCGAATTCTCCCAGCCCTGCCGCAGTATGGGGGAAACGGAGCGAACGCCGTCGGCATCGGAGACGGTCCAAGAGATGTGGAAGTCGGCACCGGTTGCGACCTCCCTGCTCGAGAGCGACACGGAGGACACGGTCGGCGGGTTTTGGTCCTCGGGTCCCTCGGTCACCTCATACTCGAGGGGGTCGGTGGTGAAGGTCGGACAGTCGAGCCCCTTCTCCTCGGCATACGTCGTGTCGTAGACATCGGTAACCCATCCAAGACTATCGGTCACGCCGAGGCCGATGATCCGGTACCTGCAGGGCCGGTCGCTCGGGGAGGTGGAGATATCGAAGCCCGCGGTCGTGTTGCCGGTCGACGAGAAGGCGAGACGGGAACTGATTCCATGGTCTCCGGTATCGTTTTCGACAAGGACTTCGACTATGGGCGTGACGGACCGTACCCCGTCAGGGTCATCGACGCTATAGCCGACATGCAGCGTGGAGCCGGCCGTGACTGTCGTCGCGGATATCGTCACGTTGGAGATGCTGGGCGGGTTCGGGTCCGACGCGGCTAGGGCGGTTGAGGGCAAAGCAAGCGCTACGGTGGCGGACAGCGAGGCGAGCAGGCTAAGCGCGAAGCGCCTGGAGAATTTCAAGGAGGTCATTGGTGGTGCCGATCTTCCATAATTGTTGCAGCGATACCAGTATATCTTTGGCCCATGCTAGCCAGATGTTCTTTCCGCGAACGGCTCGTTAGTTTAGAGACGGCATATGGACGCCTGTCTCGTCCACGTTTCTCGTAAGGGCGATTATAAGGACATGAAGAGACTTTCTCGGAACAATCAATTGGGGATATCAAAGAAATGCTGGACGCCTCCTGATCGCTCAATGCCTTTGAGGTGAAATGCGGCGCATCGGCTACGTTGTTGAGATCATTTATCGAGCGATACGTCATTCCAGCTGAGGCCACCGTCATGAGGCTTCTGTTCCTACACCCCCCCGCAATCCCGCGCGCGGCACCCAACAGCGCGTACTCCCTCTCGCTCCACTGGCACAGCTCGGCAGTCTCGACGGCGTCGCGACACAGGTCCAGAAACACCTCAGCTCCCTCGCAGAAGCACTCGCGGGCAAAGTCACCCGAACCGCTTGCGACGCACGTGCCGTCGGCAAACAGCTTCCAGCTAGACAGCTCGCGCGAGTCGTCTCCAAGCAGCTTGATCTGCAGTACGTGCGGGTCGCCGGCGGTGTAGAGCTCTTTCTCGAGCGCCTGCACGGTAAAGCGCATCTGGTGGGGGAGACTGCTCTTGACCATGGCCGAGGCATAGCCGTTCGGCTTGTCCAGAAGATGCATTCGTTTTGGCTTGGCGGCTAGGTTGTGGAAGTTGCGCTCACTGCGCACAGAGAAATTGTCCATACGGACTCCTTTCATCGATGTTGGCAGGGCCACCGTGCCTCTTGGCCGGTTGGCGTCGGGATCGTGGAGCCAACTCTCTACCCCGACTCTGGATAAAACGCGCCCGCTGCTTGCGGGCACGATGGAGTCTATCAGCACGCGCGGACAAAGATCAACCCCGTGCGGCAATGAGCGCACGGGGTTGATCTGGTCTACGACCCTCAATTTTTGGCATTTGTTATTCGTCGTCTCCGTCGTTGGGATCGCCCTTGAGGGTGTTGATGTCCAGGTACTGGTTATCGTCCTCTTTTTGCTGGGTCTCCGACTCCGCTTGGGTGGGGCCGCGGAACAGCTGGAATCCCTCAAACGCAATGACGCCGAGCAGGGCAATGATAATGGCGATAAAGGCAACCTTGACTGCCTGCGGAAATTCCGAGAAACGCAGCGCCTTTTCCTCGGCGTAATAATCGGCGAAGCGCTCTTCGCCCGTGCTTTTGGTATATGCCGGCGCGGACGCGGCCTCCGGGCCATATTCCGGTGCAGGCGTGGCAGCGTACTGATCGTTGAGATAATCGCTCGATGCGGTGCCATAATCCTCGGTCTCGATGCGACCGGTGCCAGCATAGCCATCGGAATAATCGGAATATGCCGCACCGCCCTCATAGTCCGCGGCGCTCGTGTTGGCGGCAAAAAGCGGGTTAACTGGAACATCGAGCGCCGGCATGCCGGTAGAGGTCTCATCCAGATCGGTTGCAGCCCAGGAATCATGGCCAACCTGATGGGCAACGGGCTCATCGAGCCGTGTGACCGGAGGCTTGCGTGCCGCAGGAACGGGCAACTGCTGGGCGCTGTACATAACGGTGCTGTCGGCCGATTTGCCCTGCGTCGCCGCAGCGAGAAATGCCGCCGTCTCGGACGGGTCGCTTGCGGGGCGGGGAGCGGTCGTGGGCGCCGAAGTGGGTGCGGGCGTAGGCGCGGGCGTCGAAACAGGCGACTGCGCAGGAGTCGGCGCAGATGCGGACTTAGGTGCAAGTGCGGGATTGGGGCTTGACGGGCGAGCCCCGCCGCCCATGAGTTCGTCGGCGGTCCACGGGCGATCATCCATCACGTCGTCAAGGCTCAGCGAAAACAGGTCGTCTTTACCCTCATCGAACATGCGGTGCACATGTCCACCAATTGCCGGAATCAATCCGCGACCGGTGCATGATGCCTTGCTCAACGCCATTCTGTTCCATCCTTTCGAAATACTAATGACATCGATTATATGGAACTTCCCAAGCTGCTCGGTCTTGGATTCGTGCTTTCCAGAACTCGCGCCCAAAAGGGGAGGGGCAATCCAGGCGAGCGCTTACTTGTCGCCGGCCGCCGCCTTGGCCTCATTGAGGTAGCTATAGAAGCTGTACTTGGAGATGCCAAAGAACTCGCAGGCGCGCTCGCTCGACTTGGAAATGAGGAAGGCACCGCGACGGTCGAGGTAGCCAATGGCACGAATGCGCTCGTCTTTGGTCATGAGTGCCGCGGGCTTGCCCACAAACTGCTCGCACTCGTGCAGCAGGTCCTCGAGCAGGTCGCCGATGTTCTTGGTAATGGGCTCGGGCTCGGTATAGCCCGTGCCGCCGGTGCCGGTAAAGGCATCGAGCGAACGCTCAAAAGCCTTCATAAGCGTAATGTCAAAGTTGATGCCCAAAATGCCGACGGGCTTGCCCTCGTCGTTGCGGATAAAGATGGTAGAGGACTTGAGCAGCTTGCCATCGGCGGTTTTGGTGAGGTATGGCTCGCGGTCGTGCACGTCGGTGGTGCCATCGTGCATGGACTCAAGCACAATATGGCTGGGACCGTCACCCAGTTTGCGCCCGCTGACGTGGCCGTTTTCGATCACTACGATGGAGTGGTCCACGTCCTCGGTCTCCAGATCGTGGACGACGACTTCGCAGTTGGGGCCAAACTGGAGCGCCAGACCGTGTGCGAGGCGCTTGTAAAACTCAATCTGTGACGGGGTCATGGGTGCCTTCCTAAAAATTAGTTTGGGCATACTTTGCCATAAACCACACCTGTTCGCAAATAACGAAAGCGTTGCTGCGTTATGTAACCGTTCGTCGGCGAAAAGGTACCGATTACGGCAACAAACAATTTGTTAGGTTTGCCAATCAAAAAGTGTGATAGAACAGTGCTAACAAACTTTTTGTTTGGCATCCACATAAAAGTTCAGTCGCATGAATGGGAATGGGCTGAAACGCGTATGCGGGGGCCGGCAAGAGAGGACTTAAGGAGTTCACCGTATGGCCGATAAGATCCAGTGGGCGGGCAACACGATGCCCAAGAGCGATGACAAGCACTTGGGAATCATGAGCCTCGACCACGTGAAGAAGGCCCGTGCCTTCCACCAGTCGTTCCCCCAGTACACCGTCACTCCGCTTGCCCGCCTGGACGGCCAGGCCGCGCGCCTGGGCCTGTCCAACCTGTGCGTTAAGGACGAGAGCTATCGCTTTGGCCTCAACGCCTTTAAGGTCCTGGGCGGCTCGTTTGCCATGGCCAACTACATTGCCGACGAGACCGGCAAGGACGTTGCCGAGTGCACCTTCGATTACCTGACCTCCGATCAGCTTGCCAAGGACTTTGGCCAGGCCACCTTCTTTACCGCCACCGACGGCAACCATGGCCGCGGCGTGGCATGGGCTGCCAACAGGCTCGGCCAGAAGGCCGTCGTGCACATGCCCAAGGGTTCCACCAAGCCCCGCTTCGATAACATCGCCGCCGAGGGCGCCACGGTGACCATCGAAGAGGTCAACTACGACGAGTGCGTGCGCATGGCCGCCGCCGAGGCCGACGCCTGCGAGCGCGGCGTCATCGTTCAGGACACCGCCTGGGAGGGCTACGAGAAGATCCCGTCCTGGATCATGGAGGGTTACGGCACCATGGCTTCCGAGGCTGCCGAGCAGCTGCGCGAGATGGCCATCAACCGCCCGACGCACGTGTTTGTCCAGGCTGGCGTGGGTTCGCTCGCCGGCGCCGTGGTGGGCTACTTCACCAACCTGTATCCCGATAACCCGCCCACCTTCGTCGTGGTCGAGTGCGCTCCGGCCGCCTGCCTGTACAAGGGCGCTGCCGCCGGCGACGGCGACCCGCGCATCGTGGACGGCGACATGCCCTCCATCATGGCCGGCCTGTGCTGTGGCGAGCCCAATATCCTGGGCTGGGATATCCTGCGCAACCACGCTACCGCCTTCGTGTCCTGCCCCGACTGGGTCACCGCTCGCGGCATGCGCACCCTAGGCGCCCCCGAGAAGGGCGACCCGCGCGTCATCTCCGGCGAGTCCGGCGCTGTGACCACCGGCCTGGTCGAGACCCTCATGCTCGATCCCGAGTACGCCGAGCTCAAGGAGCTCATCGGCCTGGACAAGACGAGCTCCGTGCTCTGCTTCTCCACCGAGGGCGACACCGATCCCGACCAGTATCGCCGCATTGTTTGGGAAGGCGAATATCCCACTTGCTAATCGTTGGGGCGGAGTAAATAGGTATCGCTCCGCCACCTCACAGGTAGATTCCTTCGTTTGAAAGGTTATGAACAATGGCTAAAGAACTCGATTTCGACGCTATCAAGGCTGCTGCTGAGTCCCACCGTGCTGATATGACGCGTTTTCTTCGCGCAATGATTAGCCATCCCTCTGAGTCCTGCGAGGAGGGTGAGGTTGTTGCCTGCATCAAGGCCGAGATGGAGAGCCTTGGCTATGACGAGGTCAAGGTCGACGGCCTGGGCAACGTCATGGGCTTTATGGGCGAGGGCGACAAGATTATCGCCATCGACTCCCACATCGACACCGTCGGCATCGGCAACATTGAGAACTGGGACGCCGATCCCTATGAGGGCTACGAGACCGACGAGATCATCTACGGCCGCGGCGGCTCTGACCAGGAGGGCGGCATGGCTTCCGCTACCTACGCTGCCAAGATGATGAAGGACATGGGCCTCATCCCCGAGGGTTACAAGATCATGGTCGTCGGCACCGTCCAGGAAGAGGACTGCGACGGCATGTGCTGGCAGTACATCTACAACAAGGACGGCATTAAGCCCGAGTTCGTCATTTCCACCGAGCCCACCGACGGCGGCATCTATCGCGGTCACCGCGGCCGCATGGAGATCCGCGTCGACGTTCACGGCACCTCCTGCCACGGCTCTGCTCCCGACCGCGGCGACAACGCCATCTACAAGATGGCCGACATCATCGCCGACGTCCGCGCCCTCAACAACAACGGCTGCGACGAGTCGACCGACATCAAGGGCCTCGTCAAGATGCTCGACCCCAAATACAACCCCGAGCACTACGAGGATGCCCGCTTCCTGGGCCGCGGCACCTGCACCGTCAGCCAGATCTTCTACACCAGCCCCAGTCGCTGCGCCGTGGCCGATTCCTGCGCCATCTCCATCGACCGTCGCATGACCGCCGGCGAGACCTGGGAGTCCTGCCTGGACGAGATCCGCAACCTGCCGGCCGCCAAGAAGTACGGCGACGACGTGAAGGTCTCCATGTACATGTACGACCGTCCGTCCTGGACCGGCGAGGTCTACGAGACCGAGGCTTACTTCCCCACGTGGATCAACAAGGAGACCGCTCCGCACGTCAAGGCCCTCGTCGACGCCCACAAGGCCATGTTCGGTGACGAGCGCATCGGCTGCGAGCCCAGCATGGACAAGCGCACCGGTCGCCCGCTGTGCGACAAGTGGACCTTCTCCACGAACTGCGTTTCCATCCAGGGCCGCTACGGCATCCCCTGCGTGGGCTTTGGCCCGGGTGCCGAGTCTCAGGCTCACGCTCCCAACGAGGTCACCTACAAGGACGACCTGGTCACCGCTGCCGCCATGTATGTGGCTGCCCTGAACCTCTACGATCCGAGTCAGGCCGATGGCGATGCCACCGTGTTCCGCGCCGGTCTGACCAACAACAAGATCGACTAGTCCCATTCCTCGATCTTGTTGAGCCGGGGACAGTTTATGCCCCCGGCGCCTTCTATTGACTTGGGGCCCGCGGTCGTTATCTCCCATGCTTCCTCAACGGTAGCGGGTCCTCGTCATAACGCTCTGCATGTTCTAGCCACACGCGCATGCCGGAGCACATCTACTCATTGCGATCGTTTCATCTTTAGAAAGGACATTTACATGGACGCCAAGTTTACCGAGCTCGTCGAGCAGCTGAACGGCCTCGATTTTAAGGGTATGTACGGCAGCGACTTCCTGCACACCTGGGACAAGACCACCGATGAGCTCAAGGCGCTCTACATCGTCGCCGACGCCCTGCGCGAGCTGCGCGAGAACAACGTCTCGTCCAAGATCTTCGACTCGGGTCTGGCCGTCTCTCTGTTCCGCGACAACTCCACCCGTACGCGGTTCTCCTTCTCTAAGGCCGCCAACCTGCTCGGCCTTGAGCTGCAGGACCTGGACGAGAAGAAGTCCCAGATCGCTCACGGCGAGACCGTCCGCGAGACCGCTACCATGATTTCCTTCATGGCCGACGTCATCGGCATCCGCGACGACATGTACATCGGCAAGGGAGACGCCTACATGGCCGAGGTCTCCGAGTCTGTCCAGCAGGCCTACGAGGACGGCGTTCTGGATCATCGTCCCACGCTCATCTCCCTGCAGTCCGATTCCGACCACCCCACGCAGTCCTCTGCCGACATGCTCTACCTCATCAACGAGTTTGGTGGCCTCGAGAACCTCAAGGGCAAGAAGGTTGCCGTCACCTGGGCCTATTCGCCCTCTTACGGCAAGCCGCTGTCCTGCCCGCAGTCGCTGATCAGCCTGCTGCCCCGCTTTGGCATGGACGTCACCCTGGCTCACCCCGAGGGCTACGACCTCATGCCCGAGGTCGTCGAGCGCGCCAAGGGCTATGCCGCCGAGTCCGGCACCACCTTTAAGCAGGTCAACACCATGGCCGAGGCCTTCGAGGGCGCCGACATCGTGATTCCCAAGAGCTGGGCTCCGTTTGCCGCCATGGAGAAGCGTACCAACCTGTACGCCGAGGGCGACGACGCCGGCATCGCAGCGCTCGAGAAGGAGCTGCTCGCCCAGAACGCCACCCATCAGGACTGGTGCTCCACGACCGAGCTCATGGAGAAGACTGCCAACGGCCAGGACACCATCTTTATGCACCCGCTGCCCGCCGACATCTCCGGTGTCTCCTGCGAGCACGGCGAGGTTAACGCCGACGTCTTCGACATGCACCGCGTGGGCATGTACAAGGAGGCCAGCTACAAGCCGTACGCCATCGCTGCCATGATGTTCCTGCAGAAGGTTGCCGATCCCGCCGCTACCCTCAAGGCCCTCGACGAGCGCAACACCGCCCGTTGGCTCCAGGCCTAAAGCCGGGCTGAGGTAAGCCATGTAAAGGGGGCGCTCTGCCAACTGGCGGGGTGCCCCTATTTTGCATCGCGGGCGTGCGGGATAAGCGCTTTCGATGTGGATGCCCGCAGCGCGAGTTATGGGTACGATGGTTTCAGGGGAGGTATCACCATGAAACTTGGATGCGTCATTATGGCTTCGGGCGAGGCCAAGCGGTTTGGCTCCAACAAGATGCTCGCCGATATCTATGGCGAGCCGCTGATTGCCCGGACCATCGATTCGGTTCCCCGGGGCTTTGACGTTGTGGTTTCGACGCGTTGGCCCGAGGTCGCCCAGATTTGCGAGGACAAGCATTGCCCGTGCGTGCTGCACGATGGCGAGCTGCGCAGCGAAAGCGTCCGTGCGGGCCTTTCGTGGGGAGTCGAACGCAACTGGAAAGGTTGCCTCTTTTTACCGGGCGACCAGCCGCTCGTGAGTTCGGATTCTTTTGAGGCTATGGTTCGTGCATTTGACGAGCGTGGCCGCAAACATCCGGTGCGTCTTGCGTGTAACGGTGAGCCTTCGAGCCCGGTGCTCTTTCCGGCGGAACTGTTCGATGCACTTATGTGTCTTGAGGGCAAGGACGGCGGGGGCTCGATTCTCAAAGGTCGCACCGACGTGGTGCTGGTCGAGGCGCGTGCCTACGAGCTGTGGGACGTCGATACCGTCAAGGGACAGCGACGCATAACGGAGCATATTGCCGCCTGCTCGTATTTTGATCGCGTGGCCAACTGTATTAATCAATAAGGAGCAACATGATCATCATCAAAAACGGCGCGCTCGTGACGCCCCAGGGGCTTCGCCGCGCCGATCTTGCCATGGAGGGCGATAAGATCGTGCGGATCGCCGCAGCGATTGAGCCGGGCGCCGACGATACCGTCGAGGACGCCGCGGGCTGCTGGGTGTTTCCCGGCTTTATCGACGGCCACACGCACATGCAGTGCTGGACTGGCATGGATTGGACAGCCGATAGCTTTGAGACCGGCACGCGCGCGGCTGCCTGCGGCGGCACGACGACCATTGTGGACTACGCGACGGCCGATCGCGGCGTGACCATGCCCGATGCCTTGGCCGAGTGGCATCGCCGCGCCGACGGAACCTGTACGGCCAACTACGCTTTTCATATGGCACTCGCCGAGTGGAATGAGCGCAACCGCGCCGATCTTTCGGCCATGCGCGAGGCGGGCGTGTCGTCGTTCAAGACCTACTTTGCCTATGACCACCTTCGCTTGGACGATGCCGAGACGCTCGAGGTGCTCGAGGAGCTCAAGCGTATTGGCGGCATACTGTGCGTGCATTGCGAGAACGGTACGCTGGTGAATGAGCTGCAGAAGCGCGTGTACGAGCAGGGGATTCATGGGCCCGAGGGGCATGCGCTCAGCCGCCCGGACGTGTGTGAGGCCGAAGCCGTGAGCCGCCTGCTGTATCTGGCGCACCTGGCCGGCGACGCCCCGGTCAACGTGGTGCACCTTTCGACCAAGTTGGGGCTCGGGGCCATTCGTGCTGCCAAAGCGCGCGGGCAGAAGAATATCTATGTCGAGACCTGCCCCCAATATCTGATGCTTGACGACACCTGCTATCTGGAGCAGGGCGAGGACGGCTTTGCGGGCGCCAAGTACGTGATGAGCCCGCCGCTGCGCCATGCCGGTGACCGTGCGGCACTGCGCGAGGCGCTTGTGGCCGGCGAGATCGATACGATTGCGACCGATCATTGCAGCTTTAACCTGCACGGGCAAAAGGACCGCGGGCGCGACGATTTCCGCGCGATTCCCAACGGCGGGCCCGGCGTGGAGCATCGTCCCGTCGCGATTGCCACGAGCTTTGAGGGACAGCTGGGACCCGAGGACCTCTGCCGCTTGATGAGCGAGAACCCGGCGCGCGTGTTTGGCATGTACCCGCGCAAGGGCTGTCTTGCCGAGGGTGCCGATGCCGACGTGTGCGTGTGGGATCCTTGCGCGCGTTGGACGATCAGCGCCGCGACGCAGCATCAGGCCGTGGACTACACGCCGCTCGAGGGCTTTGAGGCACATGGCCGCGCCAAGGTCGTGTTTGTGAACGGCGTGCTGGTGGCACGCGACGGCGAGCCCACTGGAGCCCAACCCGGCCGCTACGTCCCCCGCTAGCAGCAAAGATGCCGTGTCCCCTCCTCAGTTGCGGTGAAATACGGACTGTTTGCGGCCGTCGGGCGGCCAAACAGTCCGTATTTCACCGCAACTGAGGAGATGGGGCCGGCTACTTGAGGCTGCTGGCGACGACGGGGTGGTCGAGAGCTGCCTCGAAGCGGTCGGCCATCGTGGGGTCGCTGAGCGTGTCGACTTGGTTGAGCATGATGCGGGCATTGTTGAGGTTCAGCATCCGCAGCTCGGCATTGAGCACCTGGGCGACGCGCTCTGGGGTGGCAGTGTCGGTGAGCTCGCAGCCGCAACGCTCGCAAAAGAGCTCGGGGCGGTGGACAACCTCGGCGACGGGTTTGCCCAGTCCCGAGGCGCCGACGACCCAGACAACGTTTGCCGTGGCGGCGGGAATTACCGGCTCCCAGGCGGCATGCGCCTTGAGCGGGAGTCGCTTGCTACCGTCTGCCTCGGCCAACACATAGTCAAAGCGCTGTGCCAGCTCGCCGAGTGGCTCGGCGGGGGCGGAGAGCTTGCCTGTCTCCGGGTCCAAGATGCCTGCCTGGCAGATGCCTCCGCGTGCAAGCCCCGCGCAGGCCTCGCAGGTGCAGCCTGGGGCGTGTGGGGCACCTGGCTTCCAAGGCGCGGCGTCCAGGCGACGATTCGACCCGTCCCATGGCACGCCGGCAACGGGAAGCATATGCGTGGTGGTGCAGAGGAGCACGCGGCCGCCAGCGCGCATGAGCTCAAGACCCAGCGTTTTGAGCAACGTCGACTTGCCGCCGCTGCCGATAATCGCGGTAATGCCCGGCTCGATCCTGAGCGCCGAGGCAAGATTGCCGCTAACCGTTTCCATCTGTTCACCGCCGTATAATACTGTGATAATAAATAATCATCAGAGTAGCGGTCGAACCGCTTTTGCTCTGCTCAAACCGTAGCACAGGGAGGTGCCCCGGGAATGCTCGTTTATGTTCGCGGCGCCGGCGATATCGCCACGGGTGTCGCCGCTCGCTTGGTGCGCGCCGGCGTGTCGGTCGTTATGGCCGATATCGCGGTTCCCACGTGCATCCGCCGCACAATCAGTTTTTGCGAGGCTATTCGCCTGGGCGAGGTCCAGGTCGAGGGCATTCGCGCTCGCTTGGCGCAGACGCCGGCAGAGGCGCTCGAGATTACCCAAGCGGGGGATGTTGCCGTCGTGGTGGACCCTCAGGCCAAGATGCTCGATGAGCTTAAACCCGCGGCTGTGGTCGACGCGATTCTGGCCAAGCGCAACCTGGGCACCACGCGCGACATGGCGCCTACCGTCATCGCCGTGGGGCCGGGCTTTACCGCGCCGGTCGATTGCGACGCCGTGGTCGAGACCATGCGCGGGCATTTCCTGGGCCGTGTCATTACCCAGGGTTCGCCCCAACCCAACACGGGCGTGCCGGGCATTATCGCTGGCTATGGCAGAGAGCGCGTTATCCACAGCCCCGCCGCCGGCGTGTTTCGGTCCGACCGCGCGATCGGCGACATCGTGAGCGCCGGAGACGTGATTGGCTACGCGGGCGATTCGCCCATGTGCACGCAGATCGATGGCTGTCTGCGCGGGCTTTTGGCGAACGGCGTGCAGGTGACTGAGGGCTTTAAATGCGCCGATGTCGATCCGCGCGGCGATGCCAGCTATATCAACTACATTTCGGACAAGGCGACGTCGGTCGGCGGCGGCGTGCTCGAGGCACTCGCTATGCTTACCGATATCTTTAGAGGATAGAAGGCGGCAATGGAAAAGCTCGATGCTGTGAATGCGGCGCTTGTCGCCCTGCGTGCTGGCGAGACGTGCGAGCTCGTGGTCGTGGCCGGCACGGCGGGGTCGTCGCCGCGCGGCGTGGGCGCCTGGATGGCCGTCTTTGCCGACGGTAGCCAGGCGGGCACCATCGGCGGCGGCAAGATCGAGCTTTTTGCGCTGGACGAGGCGCGAGAGCTGCTGGCCGCGGGGCAATCGCGTCTGGTCCGCTACACCATGGGCGGCGAGAACTCCGATACCGGTATGATCTGCGGCGGAGCCATCTGCCTGTGCTATCTGCATCTGGATGCGATCCAGGCACCGTTGTTCCAGGAAATTGCCGACGTCTTGACGTATCGACGTATCGGCGACTTCGTCATCGACTTTGAACCGTTTGTCATTCAGGCCCTGGAGGGCGATGTGGTCGAGTACCATGGCGAGGCATCGCGCCATACCATTGCCGGCTGCCCCGAGCTTTCGCTGGTGGAGGAGGGGAGTAAGGTCACCTACACCAACGCCGCCTCCGAAATTCCCGCGGCGCACATCGAGACGCTCTGCCCCGAGGGCCTGACCTATATCTTTGGCTGCGGCCACGTGGGCGCCGCGACGGCGCGGGTGCTCACGGCGGCGGGCTTTGCCGTCGTGGCGTGCGACGACCGCCCCGGCACGCTGACCCCCGATTGGGTGCCCGGTGTCTACGATCGTCGCTTGGTCGATTACAAGAACCTGAGCGAGCTGTGCCCCATCGGTCCGCGCGACCTGGTGGTCGTCGCCACGGCGGGTCACAAGTCCGATATCGACGTGGTGATTCAGGCCATGCGCGCCAAGCCTGCCTACCTGGGCTGTCTGGGCTCGCGCCGCAAGACGGCCTTTGTGCGTGCCCGCCTGGAGCAGGAAGGCTTTACGCAGGACCAGATCGGCGAGCTGCACCTTCCGATCGGCGTTGCCATCGAGGCCGAGGACCCCGAGGAGATCGCCATCTCCATCGCCGCCGAGATGATCCACCTGCGCCGCACCAAGCTCGTCCCCCGCAAGCGCTAATCGCATCCCCACCAATAAGTTGCGGTGAAATACGGATTGTTTAAGCCTGTTAGGCCGCCCAACAGTCCCTATTTCACCGCAACTGCTTGTTGGGACCCATTTGTGCGGGGGAGTTGTGGAGTTGTGCAGGCAGACGAGGTTTTTCTGGAAATACGCTCACGATGCGCGTATAGTACCGATTGTTTTGTCGGCTCCTGCTGCGTCGAGTCCAAACCGCAAAATGCCATGAGCGGCGCGGATGCAGCCAGGAGGCACGAGGACAACCCATCGTGGCCACGCCCCGTGCTTAAAACCCCAAGAAGGAGTGAACAATGGCAGAAGAGAAGTATGTGCCGCGTCTGAAGACCAAGTACAACAACGAGGTCAAGCAGCAGCTTCAGGACAAGTTCCAGTACGAGAACGTCATGATGATCCCCAAGTTTGAGAAGATCGTCGTGAACATGGGTGTCGGCGAGGCCGCTACCGATTCCAAGGCCATCGACGGTGCCGTGCGCGACCTGCGCGCCATCACCGGACAGCAGCCGATGATCACCCGTGCCCGTAAGTCCATCGCTACCTTCCGCCTGCGCGCTGGTATGCCGATCGGCTGCAAGGTTACCCTGCGTGGCGACCGTATGTGGGAGTTCTTCGATCGTCTGACCTCCGTCGCGATCCCCCGTATCCGCGACTTCCGCGGCATTTCCGCCAAGAGCTTCGACGGCCGTGGTAACTTCTCCATGGGCGTCACCGAGCAGCTCATCTTCCCCGAGATCGACTTCGATTCCGTCGATCACCAGCGTGGTATGGACATCACTTTCGTGACCACCGCCAACACCGATGAGGAGGCCAAGGCCCTTCTGGACGCCTTCGGTTTCCCGTTCAAGAAATAGGTTCACCTGCCCTATAAGCGCCGTTCCCACAAGGGGGCGGCGCTTGGGGCGAACAATACTCTATGTGAGGAGGATATAAGTGGCTAAGACATCGATGATCGTCAAGTGCAATCGCAAGCAGAAGTTCTCTACTCGTGAGTACACGCGCTGCCAGCGCTGCGGCCGTCCGCACTCTGTGTACCGCAAGTTCGGCCTGTGCCGCGTCTGCTTCCGCGAGCTTGCACTCAAGGGCGAGCTTCCCGGCGTTAAGAAGGCCAGCTGGTAAGTCACTACCAGCGTTTCAAGCATCAGTTTGGAACAGGGAAAACGCGCTAAAAAGGCTTTGCCGTTAAGGGCGGCGAAGAACCAAGAGCACGTGTTCATCAAGAACGAAGGAGAATCTGTATGAACCTTACAGACCCGATCGCAGATATGCTTACGCGCATCCGTAACGCTAACTCTGTGAACAAGGCCACGGTCTCCATGCCGAGCAGCAAGAAGCTCGTCGAGATCGCTCGTGTTCTGCACGAGGAGGGCTACATCGAGGGCTACGATGTCGAGGACACCGTTCCCCAGAAGACTCTGCACATCACGCTTAAGTATGGTCCCAAGAAGGCTAAGGTCATCAACGGCATCCGCCGCATTTCCAAGCCGGGCCTGCGTAAGTACACCGGCGTTGCCGACATGCCCCGCGTCCGCGGTGGCCTTGGTACCGCCATTATTTCCACCAGCCATGGCGTCATGACCGACCGCGATGCTCGCAAGCACAACGTCGGCGGCGAGATCATCGCTTACGTCTGGTAATTCGCTCGGTAGGTAGAAGGAAAGGAGATCACCGTGTCTCGTATCGGTAATAAGCCTGTCCAGATTCCCGCCGGAGTCGAAGTGGCAGTCAACGGCAACAACGTTGTCGTCAAGGGCCCCAAGGGCCAGCTCGAGCTCGATGTCTTTGAGAAGCTCGCTATCAACGTCGAGGACAACGTCCTCACCGTTTCCCGTCCCGACGACGAGCGTGAGACCCGTGCCCGCCACGGCCTCACCCGCGCCCTCATCCACAACATGGTTGTTGGCGTTTCCGAGGGCTTCGAGAAGAAGCTCGAGCTCGCCGGCGTCGGTTACCGCGTGCAGCAGAAGGGCAAGAACCTCGAGTTCTCCCTGGGCTTCTCGCACCCCGTGATCGTCGAGGCTCCCGAGGACATCACCTTCGAGGTTCCCGACAACACCCACGTGAACGTCAAGGGTATCAACAAGCAGCAGGTCGGTCAGATTGCCGCTGAGATCCGCGGCCATCGTCCTCCCGAGCCTTACAAGGGCAAGGGTATCCACTACGTTGGCGAGCACATCCGCCGCAAGCTGGGTAAGGCCGCCAAGTAGTCGTAACCGACTCACTCGCATAAGACCAGCACCCCGTCAGGTGCTGGCAAGATCAACCTTTTTAGGAGTTTACGTATGAACAAGCATAAGGCGAAGCTGGAAGGCCTCAAGCGTCGTCAGCGTCGTGTTCGCGGCAAGGTCTCGGGTACCTCCGAGCGTCCGCGTCTTCGCGTGACCCGTACTAACGCCAACATCTATGCCCAGATCATCGACGACAGCAAGGGCTCCAGCCTGACGCTCGTCTCTGCCTCGACCCTCGAGGCCGAGTTCAAGGGCACCCACACCTCGAACAAGGAGGCTGCGGAGAAGGTCGGTCAGCTCGTTGGCAAGCGCGCCATCGAGGCCGGCATCACCAAGGTCGCCTTCGATCGCGGTGGCCGTATCTACCATGGCCGCGTCAAGGCCCTCGCCGACGGTGCTCGTGCCGCCGGTCTCGAGTTCTAGGAGGTATGTAGCACATGGCTCGTAATCAGAAGCAGCAGCGCGAGGCCTCCGAGTTCGAGGAGCGCGTCGTTTACATCAACCGCGTGTCGAAGACCGTCAAGGGTGGTCGTCGCATGAGCCTCGTCGCTCTCGTCGTCGTTGGCGACGGCAAGGGCAACGTCGGCGTTGGCATGGGCAAGTCCGCTGAGGTGCCCATGGCCATCTCCAAGGCATCTCTCGATGCCAAGAAGAACATGTTCCACGTGCCGGTGACCGAGCAGGGCACCATCCCGCACGAGGTTCTCGGCCACTTTGGTGCCGGCCGCATCATCATCAAGCCCGCTGTCGAGGGTACCGGCGTTATCGCCGGCGGCGCTGTGCGTCCCCTCTTTGAGCTTGCTGGCATCAAGAACGTCCTGTCCAAGTCCCTCGGTACCGACAACGGCCTCAACATCATCAAGGCTGCCGTCGAGGGCCTCAAGGAGCTCTCCAGCCCTGAGGACGTCGCGGCTCGCCGTGGCCTGACGGTCTCCGAGATGTTCGTCGGTAAGGAGAACTAAGCATGGCTGACACCATCAAGATCAAGCAGGTCCGCAGCACCAACGGTTGCAAGCAGGACCAGGTCCGTACTGTCCGTGCCCTCGGTCTCCACAGGATCCGCGAGGTTCGCGAGATTGCTGACAACGAGTCCGTCCGCGGCATGATCTTCAAGGTCAAGCACCTTGTCGAGATTGTAGAGGAGTAGCAAATGCAGCTTCACGATCTTACTCCCGCGCCCGGTTCCACCAAGAACCGCAAGCGCGTCGGCCGTGGCAATTCTTCGGGTCACGGCACCACTTCTGGCCGCGGTCAGAAGGGCCAGGGTTCCCGCTCTGGCGGCACCAAGGGTGCCGGCTTCGAGGGTGGCCAGACTCCGCTGGCTATGCGCCTGCCCAAGCTTCCGGGCTTCCGTAACCCCCGTCGTATCGAGTACACCGCTGTTAACGTTGAGCGTCTCGAGCGTAAGTTCGAGGACGGCGCTGTGATCGACGGTGCCGCTCTTAAGGCCGCTCGCATCACCAAGAGCGAGTTCGAGCCCGTCAAGGTGCTCGGCAATGGTGAGCTCACCAAGAAGTTCACGGTCAAGGTCGACAAGGTCAGCGCTTCTGCGCAGGCCAAGATCGAGGCCGCCGGCGGAAAGGTCGAGCTGCCGTGCTAAATGGTCTTAAGAATGCTTTCCGCATCAAAGAATTGCGCGAAAAGATTCTTTTTACCATAGCTATGCTCGTCGTGTACCGCATTGGTGCGCACGTTCCTGTGCCCGGCATTCCCTTCCAGGGGATGCTGGGCCTTTTCTCGACCGATAACAATTCGGTCGCCGCAGGTGCTATGGCCCTCCTGAATCTTTTCTCTGGCGGCGCGTTGAGCTATGTGTCGGTGTTTTCGCTGGGCATCATGCCTTACATCACCAGCTCGATCATCCTCCAGATGCTCCAGGCCGTCGTGCCTTCCCTGCATGAGCTTGCCCGCGAGGGCGAGGTCGGTCAGACCAAGATTACGCAGTATTCGCGTTACCTCACCTTGGCTCTGGCAATCCTCAACTCCGTGGGTTACCTCTTCCTCTTTAAGAGCTTCGGCATCAGCTTCAATGGCGCCGGCGCTCCCGAGATCATCTTCGACCTCATGATTGTCGGTACGCTCACCGCGGGCGCCATGCTGATCATGTGGATTGGTGAGCTCATCACCCAGCGCGGTATTGGCAATGGCATGTCGCTGATCATCTTTGCGAACATCATGGCCGGTCTGCCGCAGGCTATCTTCTCCAGCACTGAGGGCAATGCCGGTGGCATCATCACCATGGTGATCATCTGCGCCATCATTCTGCTGGTTATCCCGCTGATTGTTTTCCTTGAGCGCGGCCAGCGCCGCATCCCGGTCTCCTACGCCAAGCGCGTCGTGGGCCGTCGCATGATGGGTGGCCAGACCACCTACCTGCCCATCAAGGTCAACACCGCGGGTGTCGTGCCGATCATCTTCGCTTCGGCGCTGCTGTACTTCCCGGCTCAGATTGCCGTGTTCTTCCCCGGCATCGGCTGGATTCAGGCAGTTGCCTCCGCGCTTTCGACCGGTTGGCTCAACTGGGTGCTTAACGTTGTCCTCATCGTGTTCTTCGCGTACTTCTACACCTCCATGGTGTTCAACCCCGATGACACGGCCGATAACCTTAAGAAGCAGGGCGGCTTTATTCCGGGCGTCCGTCCGGGTAGGGCTACCGCGGCCTACATCAAGAACGCGCTTAACAAGATCACGCTTCCCAGCGCTGTCTTTTTGGCGCTCATCGCCATCGTGCCTTCGATCATCTTCTCCTTCACGGGTAACCATCTGATCCAGGCATTTGGCGGCACGTCCATCCTCATCATGGTCGGCGTCGTGCTCGACACGGTCGATAAGCTCGAAGGCCAGATCAAGATGTATGATTACGATGGATTCTTTAAATAGGCTAGAGGAGGATTGCTCATGAACCTCGTATTGCTCGGAGCTCCGGGTGCCGGTAAGGGCACCGTCGCACAGGAGCTCGTCGCCGAGTTTGGCGTCGCCCATATTTCCACGGGCGACCTGCTGCGTGCTGCCGTCAAGGGTGGCACCGAGCTTGGTATTCAGGCTAAGAAGTACATGGACGCTGGCGAGCTCGTTCCCGACCAGCTCGTGATCGACCTTGTCAAGGAGCGCCTTGCCGCCGATGACGCCCAGCAGGGCTTCATCCTCGACGGCTTCCCGCGCAACACCGCCCAGGCTGTGACGCTCGATTCCGAGCTTTCCGCCATGGGTCGCGAGATCGACTGTGCCCTTCTGGTCGATGTGGCCCCCGAGGTCATTATCGATCGTCTGTCTTCGCGTCGCACCTGCCGCGCCTGCGGTTACACCGGCACCGCTGCCGATGCCACCTGCCCCAAGTGCGCAGGCGAGATGTATCAGCGCGACGACGACAAGCCCGAGACCATCAAGAACCGTCTCGACGTCTACGAGAAGTCCACGAGCCCGCTCGTCGACTACTATCGTGGCCAGGGTCTGCTCAAGTCGGTCAACGGTGACCAGGCTCGCGAGACCGTGTACGGGGATGTCAAAGAGGCTCTCGGTCTATGATCAAGATTAAGTCTGCAACGCAAATCGAGCAGATGAAGAAGGCAGGAGCGCTATCTAAGATGGCGCTCCGCCACGTTGGAGCCATGGTGCGTCCCGGCGTTTCGACTTTTGAGCTCGATCAGCTCGCGGAGCAGATTATCCGCATGCATGGCGGCACCCCGGCCTTTAAGGGTTACGGCGGGTTCCCGGGGACCATTTGCGCATCGATCAACGATGCCGTGGTCCACGGTATTCCCAACCCCGACATGATCCTGCGCGATGGCGATATCATCTCCATCGATACGGGAGCCGTTGTCGACGGTTGGGTCGGCGATAACGCTTGGACGTTTTTCGTCGGCACCCCCACGCCCGAAGCCAAGGCTTTGTGCGAGGTCACGCGTGATTGCCTTAAGGCTGCCATCGAGCAGGCTGTTCCCGGTAACCATATCGGGGACGTCGGTTATGCCGTTCAGTCCCTCGCCGAGTCTCACGGTTACGGCGTGCTTCGTGATTATGTGGGCCATGGCATTGGCCGCGTGATGCACGAGGACCCCAACGTTCCTAACTATGGAAAGAAGGGGAGGGGCGTTCGCCTCCAGGCCGGCATGGTCATTGCCATCGAGCCGATGGTCACGATGGGTTCCAACCATGTGAGCACGGGCTCCGACGGTTGGATTGTTACGACCAACGACCACCTGCCCGCCGCGCACTACGAGAACACCGTCGCCATTACCAATGACGGGCCGGTGATTCTCACCACGGATGCCCAAGGTGCTTGGTGTTCGCTCCAAGGCGGAGAAATGTAACAAGTTCCACTTAGTTGTGGAGCCATTACGAAGTTATTACGATGCGTGCATACGTGTTGTAGAATACTCAATCGCTGTCGTTTTCTAGAGAAAGATGATTGCTTGTGAAGAAGGAAGACGCAATTGAGCTCGAGGGTACGGTAAAGGAACCGCTGCCCAACGCCATGTTTAAGGTCGAGCTCGAGAACGGTCATTCGGTTCTGTGCAACATTTCTGGCAAGATCCGAATGAATTACATCCGTATTCTCCCCGGTGACAGGGTTGTCGTGGAGCTTTCCCCGTACGACCTGACCCGCGGCCGCATCACCTATCGCTACAAATAGCGGCACGCATACACGCACTCCATTTCCGACTGCAGGCTTAGCTCAACCTACGGTCGGATTGTGTGTGAAGACCAGCCATAGTTTTAAACGCCTGCGGCTGGGCGAGTAGATAGTAGGGAAGTAGTTTGAGCGCTACCGAAAGGAAGAACGATGAAGGTACGTCCTTCGGTCAAGAAGATGTGCGATAAGTGCAAAATCATTAGGCGCCATGGCAAGGTCCTCGTCATTTGCGAGAACCCCCGTCATAAGCAGCGTCAGGGTTAAGAGAGGAGACTACGTTGGCCCGTATTAATGGTGTCGACCTCCCGCGTGAGAAGCGCGTTGAGATCGGTCTGACCTACATTTACGGCATCGGCCGCACCACTGCGACGAAGATTTGCGTCGAGTGCAACGTTAACGTGGATACGCGCGTTAAGGACCTCACCGAGGATGAGGTTAACGCCATCCGCGATTATATCGATAAGAACCAGATCATGGTTGAGGGCGACCTCCGCCGTGAGCGCAACCAGAACGTCAAGCGCCTTATGGACATCGGCTGCAACCGCGGCCTTCGTCACCGCAAGGGCCTCCCGGTCCGCGGCCAGCGCACCCACACTAACGCTCGTACCCGCAAGGGCCCGAAGCGTCAGATCGGTGCTAAGAAGAAGAAATAAGGAGCGCTAGATAGATGGCTACTGCTAAGAAGAACGTTCGCGCTGCCCGTCTGAAGCGCGCGGACCGTAAGAACATTTCCGTGGGCCAGGCTCACATTCGTTCTACGTTCAACAACACGATCGTTTCGATCACCGATCCCCAGGGCAACGTCATTTCCTGGAAGTCGGCTGGCCAGGTGGGCTTCAAGGGCTCCCGTAAGTCCACGCCGTTCGCTGCCCAGATGGCTGCCGAGGCTGCTGCCAAGCAGGCCATGGAGCACGGTATGAAGAAGGTTTCCGTCTTCGTCAAGGGCCCCGGCTCCGGTCGTGAGACCGCCATCCGCTCCCTCCAGGCTGCTGGCCTCGAGGTCTCGAGCATCCAGGACAAGACCCCCATTCCGCACAACGGCTGCCGCCCCAAGAAGCGTCGCCGCGTGTAACTGAAAGGATCGTATCAATATGGCAATCGACAGGACTCCTGTTCTTAAGCGCTGCCGTCAGCTCGGGATCGATCCCGCTGAGCTCGGTTACAGCAGCAAGAAGGAATCTATCCGTCAGCCCAAGCGCCGTCGCAAGGAATCTGAGTACGGCATGCAGCTGCGCGAGAAGCAGAAGGTCAAGTTCATCTATGGCGTTCTGGAGAAGCAGTTCCACGGCTACTTCAACAAGGCCCGCAAGATGAACGGCGTCACCGGTGAGAACCTCATGATCATCCTTGAGTCTCGCCTCGACAACGTCGTCTTCCGTCTTGGCTTCGCCCGCACCCGCAAAGAGGCTCGTCAGTCCGTCCGTCATGGTCACTTCACCGTGAACGGCAAGCGCGTGGACATCCCGTCCTACCGCGTCAAGGCCGGCGACGTCGTCGCTGTCGGCGAGAAGTTCCGTGACCTCCTCCCCATCAAGGAGGCCCTGATTTCCTCCGAGCGCTTTGAGGTTCCTGGCTGGCTCGAGGTCGATATCGAGAAGCTGTCTGGTAACGTGCTCGCTCTGCCGACGCGTGAGCAGATCAGCGGTGATATCAACGAGCAGCTCATCGTCGAGCTCTACTCTAAGTAGTCCATCCGGGCTGCTGAGGCTGGAGGTAATACATGTCAGAATTCATTAGGCCTCAGGTTCAGGTCGAAGAGATCAACGAGACGTCTGCTCGTGTCTCCGTCGAGCCGCTCGAGCGTGGCTACGGCGATACGCTGGGTAACTCCCTTCGTCGCGTTCTTCTGTCCTCGCTCGAGGGTGCCGCCGTCGAGGCTATTCAGATCGATGGCGCGCAGCACGAGTTCATGACCATCCCTAACATGGTCGAGGATGTCACCGACATCGTCCTGAATGTCAAGGGTCTTGTCTTCAGGGCTCTCGGCACGACCGACGAGGCGACCGCCACCATTTCGGTTGACGGCCCCTGCGAGGTCACCGGTGCGGACTTCTTTATTCCGTCCGAGTTTGAGCTGGTCAACCCCGAGCAGCACATCGCTACGCTCACCGAGGGTGGCCATCTCACCATGAGCATGCGCATCGGCTATGGCCGCGGCTATGTTTCTGGCGAGGCCAACAAACGCGACAACGATCCCATCGGTGTGATCCACGTCGACTCGCTGTACTCGCCGGTTTCCCGTTGCGCCAAGCTCGTTGAGGCTTGCCGTGTCGGTCAGCACACCGACTACGACCGCCTTGTCCTCGAGATCGAGACCAACGGCTCCATCGCCCCGCGCGACGCCGTGGTCCAGGCTGCCAATATCATTAACCAGCATATGGCTGCCTTTATGAACCTTGCCGAGACCCCCGAGGTCGAGGAGGAGGCTTCGATCTTCGCTCCCGAGGTCACCAACGACAACGCTGAGCTGGACAAGCAGATCGAGGATCTGGACCTTTCCGTCCGTTCTTACAACTGCCTTAAGCGCGCCAGCATTCACTCGGTCCGTCAGCTCGTTGAGTTCTCGGAGAACGATCTGCTCAACATCCGTAACTTCGGTGTTAAGTCGATCGAGGAAGTGAAGGACAAGCTTGAGTCCATGGGCCTGAGCCTGAAGGCTTAATGCTTCGCATATTTGAGGAGAAACTAGACCATGCGTCATAACGTTAAGAAGGGCCTGAAGCTCGGCACCGATGCGAGCCACACCAAGGCCATGAAGAAGAGCCTTGCTAAGGCCCTCTTCGAGAACGACCGCATCAAGACCACCGAGACCCGCGCTAAGGCGCTGCGTTCGGTCGTCGATCCGATCATCACCTGGGCCAAGAAGGGCGACCTGCACTCTCGTCGTCTGGCTATCGCCAAGCTCGGCGATAAGCAGCTCGTTGCCGAGATCTTCGACAAGGCTGCTCAGGGCATGTGGCAGGACCGCAACGGCGGTTACACCCGCATCATGAAGCTCGGTAACCGCAAGGGCGACAACGCTCCCATCGTTATCATGGAGCTCGTCACCGAGCCTTGCACGCCTAAGGCTAAGAAGGCTGCTCCGGCCCCCAAGAAGGCCGCTGCTCCCAAGAAGGTCGAGGCTGCCGAGGAGGCTCCTGCTGAGGAGACCGCTGAGTAGACAATCCGTCTGCATAGGCTATATTCGAGGGGTACGTTCGCGTACCCCTCTTTTTTTGTCGCGATACCGTTGCTTGTTTGTTGGGAGCGCCCATGACTGCGCCGTCTGATTTCAATTCGATTTCCGAGCTTGACGCCACGCTCGTATTTCGCGTGGCCTATGATGGCTCGTCGTATAGCGGATTTTCCGAGCAGCCGGGAGAGACGACGGTTGCGGGTGAGCTACGTCGAGCTATTGAGACGCTCCTGCGCCGTCCGATCGACCTGACGTGTGCGGGACGTACCGATGCCGGCGTGCATGCGGTGGCACAGTTTATCAGCGTGCCCGTAACGGACGCTGAGTTGGCTTTGACGCGCCGTAGGTGGCTGAGGGCTATGGATGCCCTCCTGCCCAAAGATATCGCCATAAACGAGGTCTACAAGGCCCGTAAAGGCTTTTCTGCACGCTTTGATGCGCGTTCCCGTACGTATACGTACCGTATTGCCGATCGCGACGCGCGCCCTGTGCTTTCGCGCGGTGCGGTGTGGTGGCATCGCTACCCATTGGATGTTGAGGCGATGTCTGCGGCCTGTCCCGCGCTGCTGGGCGAGCAGGACTTCAAGAGCTTTTGCAAGGTGGCGTCTGCCGTGGGCAAGCCCACGCACCGCTGCGTGATGCGTGCCGAGTTTGGCCATGAGATTGCGTTTGGCGAGGACATCCTGATGTTTACCATCGAGGGCAATGCGTTCCTGCATTCGATGGTCCGTACGATCGTGGGCACGCTTGTCGAGATTGGCATGCATCGCCGTGAACCCGAGTGGATGCGTGAGGTCATCGATGCTTGCGACCGTACCGCTGCGGGCCCCACGGCTCCTGCCTGCGGCCTTACGTTTATGGGCGTGGATTACGATCCCGCCGAGCTTGTCGTGCTCGACTAGGGGAGGGCTCGGCGCGTCGTGCGTCGGCACCTGTCATCTGTGGGCTGCGCGTGTGCAACATCTGTTCTTGGCGTGCAATACAACCGGTGTCTCATTGCTTTTATTGCCGGGGTGTACCATGAACGACAGTTTGATTCACTGCTGTCGAGAGGACGGATAACTTGGTTCGACGTGGCTCGCATCCGCGACTTTCGGTGATCCTTGTGGTAGAAGGTTCGCCCAGCTATGCGATGCGTGCGCTCGAGAGTATCCAGAACCAAGACCTCTACGATTTGCAGATTGTCGTTGTCTGCCGCGATGCTGCGCCCGGTGTGCGCCATTCGCTTCAAGTTGCTGCCGACAGGGACATCCATATTGATTTGATTGACGTCGAGGACGCGAAGCGCGGCGCTTGTCTTCGTGCCGGTTTTGCTGCCTCGCGCGGCTCTCAAATCATCGCTATGAACGCCGATGAGTGGTTTGCTCCGCAGTCCCTTTCCAAGATGGTCAATATCGCGTGCGATACTACGGCAGACATAGTGCTCCCCACGGTGTCGCTCGACCGCTATGATGCACATCGAGAGCGCCATTCGCGCGTCTTGGATGCTGCTCATATTTCCATTGATAGCAAATCTTCGATGGTGGCCGGGCTGCCTCAGTTGATTTTAGGCGGCCTAGTCGTTCAGACCTCTGGTGTGATGTACAGCCGCTCGCTGTTTGAGGCATGCCTTTTGTGCGACAAGGTGTTTCGCACAGTTGGGTTTATGGCATGCGCGCTTTCGCAGACACGATACGTGTCCGGCTGCGGCGATGCTTGTTTCCACACGGCGGCACCTAAACTTACAGATGCCTTTGATCCCACCATGTATGCCAAGGTATCCGATGACACTCGAGCGCTCGACGAGCTTGCGGACTCACTCTCGGAAGCAGACAGCGGTGGTCGGCTCAAGCTGGCAAGCCAAAAGTTCTACTTTGCCGGACTGGTCGCCTGCATCGAGAATTTGTGTCTGAGCCCGCATGGGGTGTCGTCAATCGAGCGTTCCGCCCGCATGCGTGATATGCTCGATGCGCCTCGAACCCGTCAGATGGTCGCCGCGCTCAAGGATAACCATCGGGGGCTCGGTCTGTTGTTTGGGCCGATCGCCAGCGCCAAGCCCGCGCGCTGCGTGATGTGTACGCATCTGGCAGCTTTTCTTAACCGGACGGGCGCAAAAACCGCCTAAACGGCTCATTTCGAAACAAACTTGCATAGAATTGTTTCGAAATGCGTTCTTATACACAAAAGCCTTCAAATAGCGTTAAACTATTCAATCACTGATTGATTGTCTCCGCCATCTTTTGGAGAGAGGGTTTGTATGGCTAAAAAACGCAATGGGCGCCAGGATGCCATTAGAGATATTGTGCGCAATAAGGACGTCCGCACGCAGCGCGTGCTGGTCGATGAGCTCCGCGCTATGGGCTTTGATTGCACGCAGGCGACTGTCTCTCGCGATATTGCCGACATGGGGCTGCGTAAGCTCCCTGAGGGCATCTATGTTCTGGCAGAGGACCTGCACCTGCAGCGTATGGTTTCCGAGCTTGTAACGGGCGTTCTGCGTACCGATAATCTGGTTATGATCAAGGCTCAGCCTGGCACGGCTTCCGGCATCGCCGCCGCCGTTGATGCGGCAGAGTTGCCCGATGTGCTTGGCTCGCTTGCCGGCAACGATACGATTTTGGTTATTGCCCAGACGGCCGAGGACGGCGAGCGTCTTGAGGCGCTGATCAATAAGCTGAGCAATTCTCGCAAGTAGGCGTGCGGGTCGTGCGCTCGGCACTGTGCGCGTGACATGGTGGCTTGTAAGGGGTATCGACGTTGGTCGGTACCCCCCCTTTGTTTGCCGGTATAAAGACCGTCCACCAGGTCACTTTAAATTAAAAGGCCCCCGAGCACTTTAATAAGCTGCTCGGGGGCCTTGTTGCTAATGGCCGGATGAATTTCTAGCCGACCGTATCGTCAGGCGTGGGCGAGGGGTCGGGAGTGGGCGTAGGCGTGGGCGTAGGCGTGCCGCCATCGCCGCCGGTCGAACCACCAGTGGAGCCGCCCGTCGAGCCACCGGTCGTTCCGGTGCCGCCGGTGGTGTCGCCGCCCGTGGTCTCGGTCGTCGTGGTCGTCGTGGTAGTCGTTGTGGTGGTTTCCTCTTCGTCCTCGTTCTCGTCCTTGTCGTCGTTCTCCGTCTTCTTGGTGTTGTTGGTGCCGTAGAACTTCCAGACGCTGTTGCTCTTGTAGGTGGGCGCCGTTCCGGTCGCAAACTCCTCGCGCTCGGTGCCGGTCAGAACGGTGTTCATAAACCGCTTAAAGACAGGCAGGTTGGTGCTGTCGCCCAGCAGGTCCGTGCCGTATTTTTGGATGGGGATCTCACCTGCGGAATAGCCGGTCCACAGGGCGCACGCCAGCTGCGGGGTATAGCCGCAGAACCACAGGTTGGTGGTGTTGTCGGTGGTGCCCGTTTTGCCGGCATAGGGCTGGTTGACGTTCAGCGCGCCGGCGGCACCCGTGCCGCTGCCCTGCATGACGCCGGATAGAACATCGGTAACCGCGGCAGCCTCGCCTTCGGTGAGCACCTGCGTGGGATTGTCGGTGTGCTGGTACAGAACCGAGCCGGTACGCGAGTCGATCTCGGTAATGGCGATGGGCTGACGGTAGTAGCCACCGTTGGCAAACGTTGCGTAGGCCGATGCCATCTCGAGCGGTGAGATGGACCCGGTGCCGAGCGTCATGACGGGAACGTCCTCGATATTGTCCTTGGCGGGATCGATGCCGAGCTTTTTGACGAGCGACATGATCTTGTCATTGCCGATGGCTTCGGCCACCTGAATGTAGCCGGTGTTGGATGAGTATGCCGTTGCCTGCTTAAGCGTGATGTTGCCATAGCTCTGGTTGCCGTAGTTTTGCACCTCGGTCGTGGTGCCCTTGGCCTTGAGCGGCGAGTTGCAGTTGAGGGTGACGTTGGGGTTCATACCGTTTTGGATGGCAGTCGCCAGCGTAAAGGCCTTAAACGTGGAGCCCACGGGGCGCTTTGCCGTAGCGTGGTTCACGTGATTCTCGTCGGCGTTGTAGTCGTAGCCGCCTACCATGCACTTGATGTAGCCGGTCTTGGGGTCGACGACGACCATGCCCATGTCCAGGCCGTCGAGCGAAAGCGTGTCGAGCTGCGAGCGCACAGCCTCCTCGGCCACCTGCTGCATGGTGGGGTCGATGGTGGTCTTGACGGTCAGACCGCCCTTAAAGAGCACGTCGGTGGAGAACTCCTGCTCAAGCAACTGTTTAACGTAGGAGACAAAGTAGGGCTGAGAGTACACATCGACGCCACTGCCCGAAATCTCGGTCACGTTAAGCGTGATGGGCTCAGCCTGCGCGGCATCGTGCTCTTCCTGCGTGATGTGGCCCAGACGCAGCATGTTGTCCAGAACCTTGTTGCGGCGGGACAGCGCCAAGTCGGGATTAACCGTGGGGTCGTACTGCGAGGGCGAGTTGGGAAGGCCGATCAGCAGCGCGGCCTCGCTCAGGGTGAGGTCGGCGGCGGTTTTGGACAGATAGGTCTCGGCGGCGGCCTCGATGCCATATGCTCCATGGCCGTAGTAGATGGTGTTGAGGTACATCATGAGGATCTCGTCTTTGGAGTACATGTCCTCCATCTTGACCGCGATGTAGGCCTCGCGCACCTTACGCTCGATGGTCGAGTCGAACTGCTCCTCCTGCAGGATGGTGTTGCGCACCAGCTGCTGGGTGATAGTCGAGGCGCCTTCGTGCCCGCCGCCGAGGGTTGCCACCGCAGCACGCGCGATACCCCACAGGTCGATACCGCCGTGCTCGTAGAAGCGCTCGTCCTCGACGTCAACGGTGCCCTGCAGCACGTAGGGGGAGACCTCGTCCTTGGTGATGGACTTGCGGTTTTGCGTGTAGAAGCTCGCGATCTTGTTGCCGTTGCAGTCGACGATCTCGGTGGGCTCGCTTACCAGATACGCGTTGGCGTCGGTGTAGTCGGGCAGATCGGAAAGCCAGCGGTTGACGTTGCCGACCATGCCGATGCCAAACGCGACGCCCGCAATCAGCAGAAAGCCCAAAAACGAGAGCAGGATTATGGGCAGAGCATGCGTCTTTGAACGGCTGCGTCCCTGTCGTTGGCGAGGACCCATATATTGACCTCCAGGTATGTCGTGCCGGGCGGCGGATGTGCCGTCGAGGCAGGATGGACATAAGTTATTACACGATAAACCAAACGGGGCGCGCGATGCCTCGTGTATGCTGGAAGACGGCATTTTTCAGAGTGAATGCATACCTTGGTAAGGAGTTTGCCGATGGCGATTCGGGCGATGGGGCCGAGCGGACAATACGAGACTGGATTGGATGCTGCCGGTGCGGCGCTGCCCGAGCTGCTGGCGCCGGCGGGCGGGCTCGACCAGATGCTTGCGGCCATCGCCGCGGGCGCCGATGCCATCTATGCGGGGTTGGGCGGCTTTAACGCCCGCGTGAGCGCGCATGGTTTTACGGATGACGAGTTTGCGCGCGGCTGCGCCGTGGCGCATGCCCATGGCGTGCGCGTGTACGTGACGCTCAACGTGTTCGTGTTTGACGATGAGCTGTCCGATGCGGTGGCGCTGGGAGCTCATGCACTGGAGCTGGGCGCCGATGTTCTGATTGTGGCCGATGCCGGGTTGGCCTGCGCGCTGCATGCGGCAATTCCGGGGGTCGAGATTCATCTGTCCACCCAAGCGGGCGTCCATAGCAAGGGCGCCGTGCGTTTGGCGGCTGACGAGCTGGGGGTCGAGCGCGTGACGACGGCGCGCGAGCTGACGGTCGACGAGATTGCGGCGCTATGTGCCACGGGCGTGCCCATCGAGGTATTCTGCCACGGTGCGATTTGCATCGGCTATTCGGGGGCGTGCGAGTTCTCGGCCCTGCGGCGTGGGCGCTCGGCGATGCGCGGCGACTGCACGCAGCCGTGCCGCCTGGCGTACGACCTGGTGGACGAGGCGGGGCAGAGCGTTGTCGCCGTCGAGGGAGATCGCCTGCTGTGCCCGCGCGACTATCTGGGTATTGCGCATCTGCCCGAGCTTGTAGATGCCGGCGTGGCGTCGCTCAAGATCGAGGGGCGCATGAAGAACCCCGATTACGTATTCAACGTGGTGCGGGTGTGGCGCCGGGCACTCGATATGCTGTGCGACGGCGCGTGGGACCCCGGTGCCGTGGAAGAGCTTGAACGCGAGCTGGGAAGGTCGTTTAACCGTGGGTTTACCGATGCGTACCTGCGAGGGCGTTCGGGTGCCGAGCTGATGAGCTTTGAGCGCGCAATTAACCAGGGCGTGCGCGTGGGGCGCTTGGTCGCTGTGGGCCACGAAGAGGTGACCGTTGAGCTCGACGCCGCCGTGGCGGCGGGTGACACGCTCGAGATTCGGTTCTATCCGGGTGCCGACGCGCGTCCCGATGTGCCCAAGCGCTGGCCGCAGGTGCCCTGCCCGGTGGATGCCGCAGCGGGGAAGCGCGTCGTCGTGCATTGCAAGCGTAAGGTGGACACGGGCTGCGAGGTGTACCTGATTCGCAGCGCCGGCGTGTTGGATCAGACGGCGGCAGTGTTGGAGCGCATGCGGGCCGAGGCGGATGCGATTGCGCCCGTTGCGCGTGCCGTTGAGGTGCTGCCCTTTGAGGGCGTTGCGGTGGATGGCGGTGCGTCCACGGAGTTGGTGGAGTGCGCGGTTCCCACTCGCATGGTTTTTGCTTGGCAGCTGATGGATGCCGACCCGCGCGGAGAACTTGATTTGTCCGACGCCGTTGTGGTGCTTGACGAGGTGTGCCGCACGGGTGACGCTGACTGGACCCGCTCACTGATACAGCGTGCCGGGCGCGTCGTCTGCCGCAACCTGGGACAGGTGGTGATCGCTCGCGAGCTGGGCGTGACGTTTGACGTGGCGGCGCCGGTGTTCTGCGCGAATCGGGCCACGCTTACCTGGCTGCGCGGACTCGGTGCGGGGCGGGTGTGCTTGCCGGCGGAGTTGCTCGGCAATGATGCGGAGCGTATTGCCGAACTGGCCGCTGAACCCGGCGTCTTGGGTCCGGTCGACGCCGACCGTCCCGAGCTTATGGTGTGCGAGCACTGCCTGCTGACCGCCGAGGGCGTCTGCGCCACCGATGCGACGGGACAGGTTCGTTGCCGCGACTGCTTGCGTCGTCGGCAGGCACGCTATCTGGTCGAGCGTGACGGTACACGTCTGCCAGTTGCCATTGACGCATGCGGCAGGACGAGGATTTTCCTGTCGTAGGTGCCGCGTCGCGTCAGTTTGTTATCATAAGAGAGTTTATGGACTTCCAGCACCGCCGTTTTCGGCGAGGGTGCTATAGCAAAAGGAGGATACCCAATGCTGTCTGTTGACGAGCAAATGCGTATCATCACCTCGGGCGCCGCGCAGATCGTTCCCGAGGCCGACCTTCGCAAGAAGCTTGAGAAGGGCGAGCCCCTCAACATCAAGCTCGGCGTCGACCCCACCAGCCCCGACCTGCACCTGGGCCACGCCGTGCCGCTGCGCAAGATGCGTCAGTTCCAGGACCTGGGCCACAACGTCACCCTCATCATCGGCAACGGTACCGCGTTGATTGGCGACCCTTCGGGCAAGAATTCCACCCGTCCGCAGCTTTCGCAGGAGCAGATCGAGGCCAACGCCGAGACCTACGTGAGCCAGGCCATGAAGATCCTGGATCCCGAGAAGACCACCATTGTGCACAACGGTGACTGGATCCTTTCGATGGACCTGGCCGGTCTGCTGCAGGTGTGCTCCAAGTTCACCGTCGCCCGCATTCTTGAGCGCGATGACTTTACCAAGCGCTACCAGTCTCAGACGCCGATCGCCCTGCACGAGTTCCTGTATCCCGTGATGCAGGCTTTCGACTCCGTGCAGATCAAGGCCGACGTGGAGATGGGCGGCACCGACCAGCTCTTCAACCTGCTCGCCGGCCGTGAGCTCATGGAGAAGATGGGCATGGAGCCGCAGATCGCGCTCACCATGCCGCTGCTCGAGGGCACTGACGGCGTGCGCAAGATGTCCAAGTCATACGGCAACTACATCGGCCTGACCGACGCTCCCAAGGACATGTTCGGCAAGACCATGTCCATCCCCGACGAGATGATCGGCAAGTACTATCGCCTGGCGAGCTCGCTCACCCCGGCCGAGGTCGACAAGATCGACGCCGCCCTGGCCGACGGCTCTGCCGATCCCTATGAGCTCAAGCGCGCTCTGGGCCGCGACCTGTGCGACACCTACCACGGCGCCGGCGCCGGCGACGAGGCTCAGGCCGAGTTCGACCGCGTATTCAAGGAGGGCCAGCTCGCCGACTTCCCCGAGAAGCACGTTGAGCTGACCGTCAACGACGAGGGCCAGATCTACCTCGCCGGCCTGCTCAAGGACCTGGGCCTTTCGGCGAGCGCCGGCCAGGCTCGCCGCGATATCGACGGCGGTGGCGTCAAGATCAACGGCAAGGCCGTGGCTCCCAAGAGCTATAACATCGATCCCAGCGCCCTCAAGCTGGGCGACACCCTCTCCGTAGGCAAGCGCAAGGGCTTTAAGTTGGTTTAGTTACGCGGTTTTACCAAACCGCGTAACGACTCGACGCTGCGCGGGCCGCATTTGGACAATCTGACGTTCAACTTCAAGGGCGCGACCAGAAGGTCAGCGCCCTTTCGTTTCACGTCACCTTGTCTCAAATGCGGCCCGCTCGCTGTCGTTGCCAAAACATCGGCGCTTCCGTGGTTGGCACTTGGGGACGTTCCTTTTGTGCCGGCACTTTGGGACACTCCTTGTCATTGGTGCAAAGTAACCTGCCCCCATTGCGCCAAGCGGCGTGTGCCGTTAAGCGGAGAGGCGTATTGTTGACCCATCGTTTGGGCATACAATGGCTATTGGTTTGCTGCGGTGAAGGTCTGTCCGCTCCGCAGCTTTTTTCTACGGTTAAAGGAGTATGTATGTCCGTTGAGGTCATGAGGTCTGTGATCGAGGCCGCCGAGGGGCGCGTGCCCGTCGACACGCTGTTTACCAATGCGCAGATTGTCGACGTGTATGGCCAGCGTGTGGCGCCCGGTAGCGTTGCCGTCAAGGACGGTGTAATCGTCGGCGTGCTCTACGATGGTCGCGACGATGCCGCTGGCACCTACGAGGCAACTGAGGTCATCGACTGCCAGGGTTGCTATCTCACTCCCGGTTTTATTGACGGGCATCTGCATATCGAGTCTTCGAACATCCGTCCCGCCGAGTATGCTCGCATGGCCGCGACGCGCGGTACTACCACCGCCATTGCCGACAGCCACGAGATTGCCAATGTTGCCGGTCTCGACGGCTTGCGCTTTATGATAGAGGATGGCCGCCGCGCACCCATCTCCATCAAGTACATGATGCCTTCGTGCGTGCCCGCGCTGCCCGACGAGCAGGCCGGTGCCGTTATTTCGGCTGCCGATATGCAGGCGTTTTTTGCCGAGCATCCAGGCGATGTCTTTGGTCTGGGCGAAATGATGAACCTGCCGGGCGTCTTTATGGCCGACCCCGAGACCTGCGCTCGCATCGATGCTGCCAACCAGACGCCGTCCAAGCAGGTTGACGGCCACGCGCCGCTCGTTGCCGGTAAGGACCTCAATGCCTATGCCGCAGCGGGCATTATCGCCGACCACGAGTCGACGATTCCCGAGGAGGCACTCGACAAGCTATCCCGCGGCATGTATGTGATGCTGCGTGAGGGCACGTGCAGCCACGACCTGGCCAATTTGTCCCCGATGCTGCTGGAGAATCCTGCCCGCGCCCGCCGCTGCTGCTTTGCGACCGACGATCGCGCTCCCTCCGATGCTCTTTCGACCGGCATGATCGACAATGCCTGCCGCGTGGCTATCGAGGCCGGTATCGACCCCGTGGTCGCCATCTCTATGGCGTCCCTTTCCACGGCTGAGGCATTTGGCCTGGACCACGGCTGCCGCGACCCGCACGAGCTCCGCGGCGCGATCGCTCCGGGCAAGCGCGCCGACCTGCTGGTGCTCGATGACCTGACCTTTGCCACGGCCCCGCATCGCGTATATGCCGCCGGTGCTCTGGTGGCGCAGGATGGCACCTTTGTGGGCGAGATCGCACCCGAGACGGCCGAGGTCGCAGCGCTTGCCGATGAGCTGCGTGCTTCCGTTAAGCTGCCGAAGCTATCGCTCGACGTGTTCGACTATGCCTTTAAGCCGGGCGAGGCGGTTATCGATGTGATCCCGGGCATGGCTATCACGGGCATGGTCCGTCCCGAGAGCGCCGAGGACTTGCGTCGCATTATGCTTATCGAGCGCCATGGCCGCGGCGTGTCGCTGCAGGCCGAGGGCGCCGATGGCGACGGTCCCGCCGGCATGGGGCTCGTCGGCAAGCATATCGGTCGCGGCTGGGTGCGCGGTTTCACCATCACGGGCGGTGCCATTGCCTCCACGATCGGCCACGACTCGCACAACGTGTGCGTGGTGGGCGACAACGCTGCCGATATGATGACTGCCGTTGAGGCCGTGGGCCAGGGCGGCCACGTGCTGGTGCGCAACGGCGAGGTCGTGGCGCGCATTCCGCTGCCGCTCGGTGGCCTGATGAGCGAGGGCACGGCCGAGGACGTTGCCGCGCAGCACGATGACTTTATGGTCAAGGCGCGCGCCATGGGTATTGAGCCGCCGCTCGACCCCATCATGGGCATCATCTTCCTGCCCCTGCCGGTCATCCCGACGCTCCGCATCCGCCCCGAGGGCATGTTCGACGTTACAACCTTCACCTACGCCGACTAGTCATCGGGGACGTTCTTAAACGACTAGTCATTGGGGACGCTCTTTGGCGGGCTGCCTGACGCTGCGACCGTAGGGCCTCTGGCATGTGTGAGCTATTTGCCAGGTCCTTGTAACGTTTACGCCCACGGAGTCTTATTTGAGCTCCCTTTGGGTACGTTGGAATCGGATACGCGTTCGATTCCAACAAGCCCGAAGGGAGCTTTTCTATGTTTAAACTGATTGCATCCGATATGGACGGCACACTGCTTGACGAAAACGGCCAGGTGCCTCCCGAGACCTACGAACTGATTCTGGCGCTACACGAGCATGGTGTGCATTTCGCTGCATCGTCAGGTCGTCGCTACGATCGCCTGTGCGAGTTCTTTGCGCCCGTTCGCGACAAGATGGACTTTGTCGCCGCTAACGGCGCCCAGGTCTACGCCGACGGTAAGATGGTAGACCGTGAGGTGTATTCCCACCTGGCGATTCGAAGGCTCGCCCAAGCCGTCAGGACGTTTCCCAATCTGCATCTTGCGCTCTTTGACCGAACCAAGTCCTTCCTGCTCGATGACGAGTGCAAGTTCGTGCGTGAGGTCGATAAGGACCTTCCCAATGCCGAGCGCATTTGGGAGCTGCCCGATCCCAGCGTAAATATCATCAAAGCGAGTATCTTTTGCGACGACAGTGCGGTTATGGACAGCGCGTACGTGCTACAGCGCGAACTTGGTCAGCTCTTTACTTTTGCGCCTTCGGGCAACGCGTGGATCGATGCCATGCAGCCTGGTGTGTCGAAGGCCTCGGGTATCGCGCAGCTCGCGGAGCATTACGGCATTGGTCGCGACGAGGTCATGGCGTTTGGCGACTCGATGAACGACTACGAGATCATTCGCTTTGTCGGCACGGGCTGCGCGATGGAAAACGCGCGCCCCGCGCTCAGGGCGGTGGCCGATCGTGTGGTGGGTTGTAACCGCGACCACGCCGTCCAGCAGGAGCTCCGTCGCGTGCTGGAGAGTCTCTCCTAATCCGGCAGATGGGGACGTTCCTTTTAATATGAGCAGGACATTGTCAAGAGGCAAAATCGGGCCTGGCCCCAACGATATGGGGTCAG
>NZ_JBCOIG010000005.1:30539-94497 GCF_040926405.1 Collinsella aerofaciens | reverse complement strand
AAACCTTATGCCCCGCCCCTCCGGAGCCACACGGGAGCCAGGTTAACTAATTCGGTCCCGGCATTCAGAAAAGTCGGTGCAGCAAAATGGCGATGCAGATGGTGCGAATAAGAAAGGGGCACGTTGCTGAAACGTGCCCCTTATAAGTGGGGTATGAGGCTAGCGCTCGTAGATTAAGTTACCTGCCAGGTAGGTGGCCTGAACCTTGGTGGCTTGGAGCTCTTGGGGGTCAACGGCGAGCGGGTTTTGGTCCAGGACTACCAGGTCGGCATACTTGCCCGGCTCCAAGCTGCCGAGGTTTTGCTCGTCGCCCGCTGCATAGGCGCTGCCCAGGGTGTAGTTGCGCAGGGCCGTTGCTGCATCGATGCGCTCGCTCGGCAACCAGCCGCCCTCGGGCCAGTGGCTTTTGGGGTCCTGGCGCGTGATAGCCGTGTAGAGCACGTTCATGCTGGTAACGGGCGTGATAGGGCTGTCAGTACCGAAGGCTTGGCGAATGCCGCGCTGCTTATAGGTCGCAAACGGCCACATGATGCGGCTGCGCTCCAAGCCCAGATCGCGCTCCGGTCCACCCGGGTCGAGCGTAATGTGGCAGGGCTGGCTCGAAGCAACCACGTTGAGTTTGCGTAGGCGGTCGATGTCCTCGGGCAGAAGGTTCTCCAGGTGCTCGAGCGTATTATGGCCGCGCTGGGGCAGGCCGTACAGGTCGGCGGCCTCCTCGAAGATATCCAGCGCGGCATGAATCGCACCGTCACCAATGACGTGGATGCGCACGGTGTGGCCTCGCTCCGCGGCCGCCAGAACCAGCTTGCGCATGCGCTCAGCCGGGACCGTCAGACGGCCCTGGTCGCCCGGGAAGCGCGGATTGGTATAGGGCTCGGTGAGATATGCCGTGTGTTCGCTCGACACGCCGTCGAAGAACTGCTTAAAACCCGGCGCCGAAAGCAGTGCGTTGTTCGCGTAACGTACCTGCAGCTCTTCTAGACGCGACTGGTCATCCAGCAGCGTGGGGAACAGATGGGCACGAATGCCCAGCTTGCCGGCCGTCTGCAGTTTGTCGTAGACATCGTCGCGGATAAAATCGCAGCCCGGCATGGGCATGAGCGACATATCGCAGATCGAGGTGATACCCTGCTCGGCCATGCGCCTCATTTGATCGGCGTAGGCGCTTGCGATGCGATCTTCGCCCAGCCACTCAAGGCAGCGCGGCAACAGCTGCATGGCAGCCGCTTCGTGCGCAATGCCCGTGAGCTCGCCGTTTGCGTCCTTGTCGTAGCTGCCGCCCGCCGGTGGCTCGCTGTCGCGCGTGACGCCGAGTGCATCGAGTGCGCGGCTGTTGAGCCACAGCGTGTGGCCGTCGCCCGAGTACATGACGCAGGGACGATCGGGGAATGCTGCATCGAGGGAGGCCTTGGTAGGATGCTCGGGCGGATCCCAACGGTAGTCGCGCCAACCCTGGGTCACGACCCAGGCATCATCTGGCAAGCCTTGGGAAAACTCGAGCGCATGCTGCACCAATGCCGCCTCGGACGTGCCCATATCCATGAGCATGTACGGCGAGGAACCGACCGAGGTATGGAAGAAGTGCAGGTGCGCGTCATGGAAACCGGGACAGACATACTGCTCGCCGTAGTCGACCACCGGCGTGGCGGCAGGTGCGGCGGCAATCACGTCATCGGGCGCTCCGACTGCGACGATGCGATCGCCCGCGATGGCGATCGCCAACTCGCGGGCGGTATCGATGCCGTCTTGGGCGGTAAAGACGTTCTTGGAGCGGATAATCCGATCGATATGTTGCATGGGCGTCCCCATCTCTGGCAGGAAATTCAACACCCCCGAGTGTACTCCCCCGCCCTTGTAACAAAACCCCAAGCGGCAAACGGCAACTTTACCAGCCCTAGCGGCAGGTGGCATACTGGAGAGAGCCTGTACGATTTTGCGATCGAGCCAGCAAGGAGCAAATCGACCATGACGAAGACCAAGGCACAGCAGATTATGGCGGCAACCGAGGTTCGCGCGGCAGACGACGTTACCGCGGCCATCCAGGATATCGCCGCCGAGTTTGAACCCTATATCATCAAGCAGCGCCGGCACTTCCATAAGCACCCGGAGCTGAGCCTTGCCGAGGAGCGCACGACTTCCGACATCGCCAACCAGCTTGACGCCATGAATATCCCCTACGAGCGCCCGCTCAAGACGGGCCTGGTGGCGACGCTCCGCGGTACCGCGCCCGATGCCTACCGCGAGGACGGCACGCCGCGCCGCCGTATCCTGCTGCGCGCCGATATCGACGCCCTGCCTGTCACCGAGCAGACCGGCGAGGAGTTCGCCAGCGTCAACGAGGGCAGCATGCACGCCTGCGGTCACGACTGCCATATCGCCATGATGCTCGGCACGCTGCAGATTCTGCGCCACATGACCGATGACATCCACGGCGAGATTCGCATCGTATTCCAGCCCAGCGAGGAAAACGGCCAGGGAGCCAAGCTCATGATTGGCACGGGTGTGCTCGACGGCGTCGACGGCGCCTACGCCGCGCACATCTGGAGCGAGGTCGACGCCGGCACCGTGAGCTGCGAGCCCGGCCCGCGCATGGCAAACACCGACTGGTTCCGCATCGACGTCCGCGGCACCTCGTGCCATGGCGCCATGCCCCAGCGCGGCCACGACGCCGTTATGGTTGCCGCCGAAATCGTCAACGCCCTGCAGACCATCGTCTCGCGCGAGATTAGCCCCTACGAACCCGCCGTCATCACCGTCGGCGAACTGCACGGCGGCACCGCGCGCAACGTTATCGCCGGCACGGCGTACCTCGCCGGCACGGTGCGTACCTATGGCGACAAGACGCATGAGGAGATGCCCGAGCTTATGCGCCGCATCGTGGAGCACACTGCGGCGGCCCTGGGCGCCGAGGCCGAACTCACCGACTACACCATCGCCAACTACAAGGTCGAAAACGATGCCGCCTCGAGCGAGCGCTGCCGCCAAGCCGTGCTCAAGTGCCTGGGTCCCGCGGGCGAGGGCCATTACCGCGGCACGCTTTCGGGCGAAGACTTCTCGGAGTACCTGCGCCGTGTGCCGGGCGTGCTCGCCTTTGTTGGCACGCGCAACCCCCAGATTGGCGCCACCTATGCCCAGCACTCCTGCTTCTACAAGATCGACGAGAGCGTACTCGCCAAGGGCTCCATGGTAGCCGCTCAGTATGCCATCGACTTTTTGGCCGAGCCCACGCAAGAAGAGCTCGACGGCCCCACGATCGCCGCAGTTGCCGAGACCAATCCCGACCTGGCAGCCAAGCTGCGCTCTGCCAAGGCAACGGCCGCCGAGGCCCGCGACGCCGTGCACGACGCCCGCACCGCCCGCCATGCCGCCATCAAGGGCATCCACGATGCCCGTACCGCTGCTCGCCACGAAGAGAAGCACAGCGAGTAATCGTCGCGCATCCACAACCATCTGGCTATAACAAAGTGGGGGCGAACGTTATTCCAGCGTTCGCCCCCACTTATGTTTCGCCAGCATTTTCGAACCCATCCCCCATCACGACAGGTGAGTGCGCAGGAAGGTGAGCCATCGTGGTTGTTCGAGGTGGATGATATCGGTGGGAACTCCGGCGGGAGCGTGCCCACCAAAAAGCAGGCCCGCGTCTGCCGGGTTGATAAGGCGCACGATCCATACGGCAACGACCAGCACGCACAGAACAATAACCGCAATGTCGATGCCGCGCTTTAGCTTGCTCGACGTCACCTCCTCGCGCACGAACGCGAGCACAAACGCAATCGGCACCACCCAAAACAGCGGATGGTAGGCAAAGGCCGCCGCAAAATCGAGGCGCAGTGCTGCCAGCCAGGCCCTCGTCATGCCACATCCCGGACAGGGAATGCCCGTCATCAGGCGAAACACGCAGCCGATATCGAGCAGGTAGAGTGCGAGCCAGGCGACAAAGAGCGCGCCGATGCAAGAAAGGGCGCGGCGAATGAGTTCCGCCGCGCCCTTATGTCCCTGGGAGCTGTTCACGCCGCTCTTATCGTTAGGCACGAGCGCCAAGACGGACGTTGTAAGCCGTTGCCATGGCATTGGTATTCTTGATGATGATGTTCATGGCAAAGATGGGGCCAAGGCCGCACAGCAGCGCGCCGACGATCTGCCACATAAGAACGGTGGTACCGTTCTCCTGGAACATCAGGCCATAGCGAGGAGCATTAGCCTGCAGGCGGTTACCGATCTTGTAGTACCAGTAGAGTGCGTAGAAGCCGCAGGTCACGAACGACAGCAGGATAAATGCTGCCAGACCCGGCGTGGAATCGCCGTCGCCCTGGCACATGACATTGATGTCGCGGGCGAGGCAATAGAGGAAGTAATATGAATAGATGCCGCAGGTCACGATGGAAAGCAGGAGCCAGCCGATCACGCCACGGTCGGTTTTAATCGGAGTATAGCCCATCGGGGCGGGTGCAGGCTGCTGAGCATACTGCTGCTGACCGGTGTACTGCTGCTGCCCGGCGTACTGCTGCTGAGGCTGAGGCTGAACTGCCTGAACCGGAGTGGGCTGAATCTGCGTGGGCTGCGGAGCAGGCTGGGGCTGAGGTGCAGGCTGCGGCGCGGGCTGCGGAGCAGGAGCAGCGGAAGCGGCACCGACGGCAGAACCGCAGACAGGGCAGAATTTGGCATCATCCGAAATGGGAGAACCACAAGTGGGACAGAACATAAGCTTCTCCTTTTCCTAAGGCGTTGCACGCCTTCAAACCTTACACGTCTATGTTCTCAACAATAGCCGCGACGTTGTTGCGCAACATTGGCCAATTTCCGAGAAATTTTGCTGCAACCGTTTTCCCAGGCATTTTCTTGCTTCCGCAGTAGAAAAAGGCACCCCGGGCTCAGTTGCCCAGGGCGCCTCGACCGACTATTCGGTTTGATTGTTTTCGGCAGCAGGATTATCGCCCGGCTCTTCCGCCGGCGTGGCAACGGCATTCCAATCGGGCTCCGCAGGCGTCGCCTCGGGCGCCGGGGCAGGTGCCGGAGCAGGCGCGGGCGCAGGTGCAGGCGCAGGTGCAGGTGCAGGGGCAGGGGCAGGTGCCGGGGCAGGCGCAGCACCAGTGGCGGCCGTGGGGTTGAATCCCGCAGGAGTAGGCTTCTTCTCACCCGGGAGCACAAACGTCAGGACATCGTCGGCATCCTCATCGGCCCACTCGCTGGCATGACGTGCCGCCCAATAGCCAACGGCGCGATACTTGAGCATCTTGCCAAACACAGTCAGGAACACCGTGACGAAGGCAATGATCATCAAGAACAGAATGAGCGTAATGCCACCGCCCTCGATGATTGCCTCAAGACCCGTGGGGCGGTAGTAATAGCTATACATACCAAACGTAGCAATGGCGCCGAAGATGGCGGTGAAGATCCACGTGATGATGTGCGACACGATGCCCGTCAAAAACTCGGGGAGAATCGATGCGCAGAACAACTTGCCCAGGTTGGCCTTATAGGACTTCCAAACCTTCTCAAGCGAGAACGCACTCTCCACGCGCCCGACGACGGCAAAGTGCATCACGGCAGCATCACCAAACATCTTAAAGAAGATGCCCAGTACCACCGACACGATCATGGCAAAGACGAGCAGGCCCATCGAGCCGAAGAGTGCGGCCTCGAGACCGCTCGAACCGTTGTAATAGTACGAGCCGACGGCACCGATCACGACGCTCTCGATAGCCGAGAAGATCACGCCGATCACTGGGATAATGGCAACGAACTCGAGCACACCGGTAATGACGGACGAGAAGATACCCAATCCAAACGAGGTCGAGCGCAACAGCGGACGCTCCATGCCGTTATCATCCTTGAGCGACAGGTCACGACCCCACTCGATAGCAAAACCGGCACCGCACACGCTTGCCACGTACGCAAGCAAAAAGCCAATGGCCGCTGCGATACCGCCGATAACGGGGATGAACAGCACCAGCACCGACACGACGCAAATCAGCGCCGGCAAAAAGGCAATCTGACATACGCGAACCAGGGCGCCGGGAACCTTAAGCATATCGTTGAAAGCCTGCGCCATGCAGCCCTTGGGCACGTTCATAGCCGGCTGGGGCGCAACGAACGGCTGCGGCTGCGGCTGGGCAAACGGCTGACCCTGCTGCTGAGGTTGAGCTTGCGGAGCGGGACCGGCGGCCTTGACCTCGGTATTAGGGGCACCGCACACGCCGCAGAACTTGTCGTTATCGCCCATGGGGGCGCCACACTGCGAACAGAACATCGAAATCATCCCTTCGTATCTAGAGCGAATCACCTGGATCGCAAACGATGTCTTTGGCATCATTATCGCCCAATGTGGGGACAAATACCCCAAGATGACCGATTTGCAACGCAGCCGGCTTTATTCAATGATTCGAAGGGTACGCCCGGGCTAGTTCGTGCCGCGGAAGCCCTTGCCGACGATTTCGGAGCTATCGACGATGGTGATGAAGGCGCCAGGGTCAATCTCGCGGGCATAGCGGCGCAGTTGCACTGCCTCGCGACGGCTCAGCACGCTCATGATCACCGTGACGCACTTGCCCGAGAAAGCGCCGTAGCCACGGCTGATCGTTGCCGTGCGGTTGAGATGCTTGACGATAAACTCCTCGACCTTAAGGGGCTCGGAGCAAATGATCGTACAGACCTTACGAAGGTGAATGCTCTCGATAGCCTTGTCGACCACAAGCGTCTTGGCAAACAGGCCAAGCACGCAGTACAGACCGACGCGCGGGCCATACAGGAAAGCCGCAATGGTCACGATGCCGATATCGACCAGCAACAGGGCACGGCCGATCTCGAGCGTCGTGCGGCGCTTGAGGATCATGGCAAGGATGTCAGTGCCGCCCGTCGAGGCGCCAATGTCAAAGACAATGGCACTGCCCAGCGCCGGCAAGATGACGGCAAAACACAGGTCGAGCCACATATCGCCCGTCATCGAAACATCCGACGGAATGAAGAGCTCAAACAGCGAGACGTAGGCCGAAAGCGCAAACGAGGCAAAGACGCTCCAAAGGATTGCCTTGCGCTCCAAAAAGATAAAACCCAGGATGACCAGGACCGCGTTGATAATCCACATAAATACGCCGACGGGCAGAGTCGGGAACAGCGTGGAAAGAATGACCGACACGCCCGAGGTGCCGCCGAAGGCAAAGTGATTGGGCGTTTTGAAAGCCACGATGGCGAACGCCGTGAGGACCAGGCCCAGATTGAGCTCGGCAAAAAAGCGCGGAAAGCCTGGTTCCTGGCTGCGCTTGCGGCCGGCGCGCTCGCCACGTTCGATATCCTCGCGACCGACAACGCGCTCCATCGGCACCACCGGAGGACGATGCATCTCCTCGGCGGCACGCGACGCCGCCTCTGCCGCAGCGGCTTCAATCGCCCATGCCTTGCTTTCGGTCTCATGTTCGTCGGCCATTACGGCAACCCCTCGTTAACAATTTGGAAACAATGCGCCCATTAGGGTAACGCGGAACGCGAAGATTGCAACCCTTAGTTAGACGAGCGGTATGCCTGCATCGGGGGCATATAGAAAACGGTCGACCGCACCTTTGCTTGCGCGGTCGACCGTTTAGCGTTTTCGCAGGTAAAACCTATCGAAACAAACCTGTCCCTATTTGGTAGGTTACTCGTGCTGGCTGGTGCGGTGCTCGTACTCCTCGGGGGTGATGACATCCTCGATGCGCAGGTTGACGCCTGCCACCTCAAGGCCGGTCATCGCGGCCAGACGCTCGGTGACGCGCGCCTTAACGTCGTCAAAGATCGCAGGCGCATAGGCGCCGTACTCGATGATGACCGAGATGTTGACGACCACGCGGTTGTCATCGGTGACCTCGACCGTCACGCCCTTGGTCAGGTTCTCGGCACCAAACTGCTCCTGCACAAAGTGCATGAGGTTGCCCTTCATGCCCAGGACGTGCGGCACCTCGCGGGTGGCCATGGCGACGATCTTCTCGATCACGCCGTTGGAATAGGTCAGCGAGTCCTCGGACTCGTCTGTTTCCTCATCATCCTCGTCCGCATCATCGGCGGGCTCGGCCTCGACGAGTGCCTCGTCCTCGAGCGTTACGTCCTCGGCCTCGGAGGTGACGGTCTCGTCTGCCTCGAGCTCGGTATCGGCCACATCGACCTTCGTGTTAAAAGCCATGGTTCCTCCTTATGCCTGCCGCAGATGCGACAGTCGAATACATATTAGCGGCCGCTAAACAGACGGCCGAAGAAGTTGACGATACCGTTCTCGCCGTCGCGAATCTGGCCGATCACGGCGCCAATCAGCACAAAGAATGCGATGACGAGCGTGTCCCACAGGCCCAACGTAAGTACCAGCACGGCGAGGATAAAGCCAGCCACGGCGCCGAGCGTAGTGTTGGGGTGGCGCACGGCGTAGCTCCAGATAGCAGCGCCCGTACCTTTGATGAGACCCATGGCCTCGTCAAAGTCGTTGACGGCGCTGTCGTGCTGCTCGCCGGCCTCAGGCTTGGTGTCGGCGGACTCGCCTGCTGGCGTAGCGTTCTGGTCGATCGTCAGGCGCGGCGTGCGGGCGGTCTTGTCTTGGTTGGTATCACTCACCGGAAACCTCCACGGTCTGGACGGTAGTCTTGGACGGCAAAAAACGGACGCGCGCGGTCGTGCCCGGCGTGCCGAGCATGGTGTCGCAGGCCTTCTCGATGCGCTGCTGCATCGAGGTGGCAAGGGAGACGACGTCCTTATCATCGAGCGCGATGGCCTCGACCTTAAAACGAACGCGGGACTCGTCGGGGCCTTGAACGCGTGCCTCGATATGCTCAACCATCACGCGATCATCGCACTCCGCCGCGGCACGGGCGCACGAGGAAAGCGCTGCGAGCGTAACCTCGATATTGCGCTCCCCCGCCGGATGCACGCAGGACGGCTCGCGACGCGCGAACATCAGGCGGAAAAAACCGATGAGCACGCCAAGTGCCACGATAGCAGTACACACCGTAACGACGACGCGAGGCATGGTGTCACGCAACAGCAACATAATGCGATACGTATACGGTCCCCAGAACTGGCAGACAAGCGCACCCAGCGCCACGATGGAGGCGGCAAGATACACGATCGCTAGGGCTCGTTTGAGTACGCGCACGCGCGCTCCCTTCAGGTTTCGGTCCACAGAATGCAAAACGATTCGCATCATTATAAAAGAGCCGGGTCCGGTGCCATACGCACGCGGATCCGGCTCATCTATTCCACGAGGCTTGCATGCTCGTTTCATTATGCCCAGATATGCACGGCTCAATCCGTGCGGGCGCTACTCCTCCTCGAGGGCAGCGATGACCTCGTCGGTCATGTCCATGGTGCTGTAGACGTCCTGGACGTCGTCGAGCTCCTCAAGACGGTCGATGAGGCGCTGAACCTTCTTGGCGTCGGCACCGGAGACCTCGGTCGGGGTAGTCGGGACCATGGTGGTCTCGGAGCCCTTGACCTGGACGCCCTGCTCCTCGAGCGCCTTGGAGACAGCCATGACCTCGTTGGCAGTAGTCCAGACGATCCACTCCTCGCCGGCGTCCTCGTAGTCCTCGCCACCGGCCTCGGCGATGGCCATCATGAACTCATCCTCGTCACCGGCAGCACCGTTGGCGATCATGGTCTCCTTCTTGGCGTTCTCGTCCAGGATCTCCTTGGCGACGACGATCTGGCCCTTGCGCTCAAACTGGAAGGCGACGGAGCCGGAGGTGCCCAGGTTGCCACCAGCGTGGGAAAAGGCGGAACGGACGTCGGCAGCGGTGCGGTTGCGGTTGTCGGTCAGGCAGTCGACGTAGACGGCGACACCGGCGGGACCGTAGCCCTCGTACACGATGTTCTCGTAGACGGCGGCGTCGGCACCCGAACCAAAGGCCTTATCGATAGCGGACTTGATCTTGTCCTTAGGCATGGACTGAGCCTTAGCCTTGGCGACGGCAGCGGCGAGGCTGGCGTTGTTCTCGGGCAGCGGATCGCCACCGAGACGGGCAGCAACGGTGATGTTGCGGCTGAGCTTGGAGAAGAGGGCGGAACGCTTGGCGTCCTGCGCGCCCTTACGATGCTTGGTTGTGGCCCACTTAGAGTGTCCGGACATACGTGTCTCCTATCGGTTTCGACCTAAAGCCCAACGCAGATGCTCGGGCAATATAAACAAACGTCGTTATGATATACCTACCGGCCTGCAAGATAAACCCCAAAATGAAGGCGTCGTGATGATGCAGCCCCTTGGCACAAAGCAGCCTGACCCCAATGCACCAATCTTTGGTTAGGTCCACAGAAGGTCGCTGCGGGTGATCGTGGCACCGATGGCAAAAGGCATGCATGCAATGACTGGGTACAGGTAGCGCATGTAGGTCGATCCGTTACATGGACCGATCAGGCACACGGCGAGCACACCCAGCAGCGGTATCCAGATGGCCAGCGCACGCCACGAATGGCGGCGCAACAGGTAGACCACCACGACGATCATGATCCACACGTAGGTGGCCGAGCTCATGGTGAGCGAGATAAACGGAATGCGCTGCACCGCCACGCGGTACAGGTTAATCAGGTGGTCGCACCAGCGCACGACCTTGCTATCGACCGGATGGAAGTCAAAGTACTTGAGGTTATCGGGCTTAGCCATGATCTCGGCACTGCGTGCCGTGCTGTAGACCCATGCATCACGAGCACTCGGATAGAAGTACCCGTAGTAGTTATTGACGAGTGCCGAAATATAGCACTCGGGGTCCTTTTTGAACATCTGGGCCCACACCTCAAAATAGGCCTTGATGTCCTCCTGCGAGGCGTACTCATTGAAGCAGTTTTTGACGGCATCCGACTTGTCGGGGTTGTAGCGACGGCCCAGGTTCTCGTACTTAAGCACCCGATCGATCACAGCGTGCTCCTCATCGGTCACCAAGCCGTCGCAGGGAGCTTCTTCAATCGTGCCATCGTCTTTGACCTTGGGGTTAACGCCCGAATTAAGGCCGTCGTGCTTTTGGACGAAGCGTGCCGTCTGTTGAAACGGAATCGAGAGGATCTCGCGCTTGGAGCCCGGCGTGATATCGTGCGCCGGCATAAATACCTTGGTGAAATACATGTTGGAGACAAGGCAGAGCGCAAGCACTGCGAGCACGCCGACCCAGCGGAAGCGCGGCGTGGCGTACGAGGGCGTGACGCCAGACTGTTTGGCCACACGACGGGCCACATGCGCGTCCCAGGCGCAAAACGCCGCCGCAATCACGCAGGCCGCCAACGGAAAGACCAGGCCGCCATTGCGCAAAAACGTGGAACCCATAGCACCCAGCACGAGCAACAGCCAGTCATGGCGCGCAAAGAGCACGGGCTTCTGTTCGCCCGCACGCTCGGCATTGGCATCGCGACGGGGTAGGCCACATGCCACGAGCTTGACGGTCTGAACGAGCAGTACCAAAAACGCATCGGCAAAAAGTACATCTTTGGTCAGCAGCACCGTGTAGTTGGAGAACATCGGCATAAACGCAAAGAACAGCAAGATGACGCCGCGGACCGGCAGGCTCACGCCCAGCTTGCGCAGCGACGATATGGAATAGGACATGCAGGCGGCGGTGATGACGAATTGGGCACAAGTGTAGATGGCAAGGCCCGCATTGGCACTGTTAAATAGCGAAAGCCCCAGCTGCACACACGAGCCGATGATGGCCGTGTGCACCACCGGATGATGTCCGTTGAGTAGCACGTTGGGGTTAAGCAGGCGTAGGTAATCGCTCGTGCCGTTGGGGTAGTTGAACCATTGGCGGACCTGCGCGCCCGTGTCTCCCATAAAGAGGCCGGGCAGCGAGGCGATAAGCGTGGGCGCCCAGACAATCATGAGCACAAGAAACGGCCCGACAAAGGGATGAACCGAGAGCACGGCGTGGACAACACGCCACACGCGGCCAAAATGCGCCTCCGAAAACGGAATGCGGCGGGAGCCCAACCAATCCAAAAACTCAAAAGCCAGATAGAAGGCCACAATCGCCAGAAGCATCCAGCCCGCGCCACCAATCCAGGCGCAGATAACGCGTGCCTTGTCGCCCAGCACAATCTCAGCCGAATCGGTGAGGTCGTAGCTACGGCCGAACACCATGCAAACGGCAAAGAACAGCGATGGCAGCACGACCGACGGGCGCCAAGCGTCACCGCGGCCAAAGAACACATAGCGAAACGGCAGTGTGAGCAAACAGGCAAGCGCGAGCAGCATCACTGCGTCGGTATGGCCGGCAAACGAGAGAAGCACCTCGTAGCACACGTAGAGCGCGCCCGTCGCCTTGGGATCGATCGCCAGGACCGCATTGCTCGACACCGGGGCGGGATCGATGGAAAACGCCGTGGTCGCCAGCAGGGCGAGCAAAAATGCGATGAGCGTCTGTTTGGCGGGATAGCGCTTAAACCAAACGATGCGGGCGGCGTCACGCGCAGCCGTTGCGGAGAGGTCGGAATCCTTCACAGTCCGAATAGCCTTTCTAGAAACCTGCCAAAAAGGGACAGGTTTATTTTGGCAGGTTTTATCTGGGGAAACGTTACGGTTCTGTCATCGTTGCCCGGCAAAACCACCACCAAGGTGCCTGCCCCTTTGCGGTGGCATGTGGTGGCTAGACGTCGAGGTAGATGCGCTGGGGACGGTCGCGACGAAGGGCAAAGATGATGAGCGCCAGGCCCGCAATCACGAGTGGCAGGCTCAGTAGCTGACCCATGGTGATGACGCCGCCCAGCAGATAGCCCAGCTGGGCATCGGGTACGCGCACAAACTCAATGAGGAAGCGGACGATGCCGTAACCCATCACAAACACACCCATAAACGTACCCTGGGGCAGCAGTGGTTTTTTGCGGCTGAGCACCTGCAGAATGCAGAAGAGCACGATGCCCTCGAGAAATGCCTCGTAGAGTTGGGATGGATGGCGCGGCATATCGCCCGCGGTGCCGCCAAAGATCACGCCCCAGGGCAGATCGGTCGGCTTGCCCCACAGCTCGCCGTTGACAAAGTTGGCGCAGCGCCCCAGGCACAGGGCCAGCGGAGCACCGATGACCGCGAGGTCTGCCAAAGTCCACGCATCGAGCTTGTACATGCGGCACACGAGCACGCCGCCGATGATGCCGCCCACCAGGCCACCATGAAAACTCATGCCGCCCTCGTTGGTGGCAAAGATCTCGAGCGGATGCGTCCAGTAGTAGCCGTCGCCGTAGAAAATGACGTAGAACAGGCGGGCGCCAATGATAAGGCCAAAGACCACGCCGACCACGACGCTCGTCAGGTCGTCGACCGTAATGTCAAAACCCCAACGGCGCTGCGTGCGATACATGACGACCGCCGTGAGCAGGGCGCCGACCACATAAGCCAGACCATACCAGTAAATCGTGATGGGCCCCGCCGAAATCGCGACGGGATCAAGCATATGGTAGAAGTCGTTGAGCATATCGGTCCCCCTGCTCCCTACATACAAATGCGGCCGCGGGCCTTTCGCTCGCAGCCGCATATTTGGGCGTAACGTCTATGCGGAGCGCACCGTCCGCAGCTTTCGCATCTTAAAACGGCGCGTACTCGTCGTACAGGTCCTCGGCCTCGCCGGAAGCATTGACCTGCTCAACGCGGGTAACGCCGGGCACATGCTCCTTCAGGATACGCTCGATACCCATGGAAAGGGTTAGCGAGCTCATGGGGCAGCCGGCGCAGGCGCCCTGCAGCTCCAGCTTGACGACACCCTCGTCGTCGACGCCCACATACTCCATATCGCCGCCATCGGCCTGCAGGTTGGGGCGGATCTCTTCAAGAACCTTCTTAAGCAGCTCTTCGTTAACAGCCACAGGGGCTCCTTTCTCACAATAACGCGGGCACGCCCGCGGACAGGGGCTATGTTACTACAGCCATGTACCCGCTTAGGCGCCAGCCATGCGCGCGGACACGACTTTCACGAGTAGTCAATTTGGGACGGGGCTTTTTTAGCTGCTTTTGCCGACGCCCGGCGCTAGCACACGCTGCCGCTACTGCTGAGTTTGTTCCCCGGTGCCGATGTGGACATCGACGATAACCTGGCGGTAGCTAATGCCGCAGGAGTCGAGAATGCGACGGCTGATGCGGCCGTCGTCGGTGTCGGCGTACTTATTGTCCAGGTAGACAACCTCGCCCACACCTACCTGCGCCAGGATTTTGGCGCAGTCATGACACGGGAACAGCGTGACGTAGACCGTGGAACCCTCAAGGTCTTTGAGCGAGCCGCGGTAGTTGAGCACGGCGTTGGCTTCGGCATGGACTACGTAGTTATGCTTGTCCTGCAGCGGGTCATCGCTCGTGCCCCACGGGAAAAAGTCGTCGTTGAGTGCCGAGGGCGTACCGTTGTAGCCCACCGAAAGGATACGGTGGTTGGTGCTGGCGATGCACGCGCCCACCTGCGTATTGGGATCCTTGCTGCGGCGCTGCGCGGCGATGGCCACGCTCATAAAGAACTCGTCCCAGCTAATAACGTCGCGGCGCTTGCCCGACGCAGTTTGATGAAGATCGTCCGACATGGCAGACACCTCCGAAATCGCAATAGTTTGACCCATTGTAGCAGGTGAAAGGTGGGGCTGCTTCCCCCGCCGACGTCCTCGGCTTTATGCGCGACGAGGCTTTTGGTTGATGCGATACAGCTCAGCGAGACCCCGCAGTGTCAGTGCGTCGTCTACCGTCAGGCTGTGGCCGACCAACGCCGCGAGCGCCTCGGCATCGTCGCCGGTAATGACAATGGGCACGCTGCCCTCCCCCGCCGCCTTGGTCGCGCGCATCTCGGCAAGCACCATGTCGAGCATGCCGTCGATGCGGGCCACCTCGCCCAAGACCACGCCCGAGCGCATGGCCTCGCGTGTGTTGCGACCGATCACATGCGTGGGTGCCGAGGGCTCGACCTGCGGCAGGCGCGCCGCAGCGGCCGAAAGCGAGCGGGCGCCAAGTGCCAGACCCGGCGCGATGACGCCGCCGACAAAGGTTCCGTGCACATCGATGACCTCGATATTGGTCGTCGTGCCCAGGTCGATTACGATGCAGGGCGAGCCGTAGACGGCGCGGGCTGCCACGGCGTCGGCGATGCGGTCGGGACCGATCTCGGCCGGGTCATCGTAGTGCACGGGCATGCCGGTCTTGAGGCCCGGCCCCACGGTGAGCACGCGCCCCGTGCAGGTGCGGGAAAGCGCCGCCTTCCACGGGCGCTCGAGCGCCGGCACCACGCAGCTCAGCACTGCGGCTGCGGGAACGAGCGCACCCGGCATGCCCGCATCGGCTGACAGCGCGCCCATGACCTGCGCGAGCCTCATGCGCGCCTCGTCGGCTGTGATGCTCGACGGCGTCGTGATCTCGCACGTCGCAAGCGGGCATTCCTGCGCCGCGGCCGAATCCTCGGCAAACAGGCCAAAGCGAATGAACGTGTTGCCCACGTCGACCGTCAATATGTATGCGCACCCATTAAGCATCGTCGGCGCTCCTTTCGTCTGCCCAGCAGTATATCGCCTCCCTAAACCAGTCATCCCAAAATGACTAGCTTGCGGCTATACTGGTGCGCGGTCGTGCGCGAGCTCACGCGGCGGCCCTTGGTAACCCGACTTCCCGCGCCGTATCCGTAGCGGCGCTTGCGGGGGAAGCGGATATACGCAAAGGAGTTCTATATGAACAATCCCTCGAACCGCACCTCGATGCGCGGTCAACTCACGCTGCGCGGCGTCGTCATCGGCGTCCTTGGCTGCGTGATCATCACGGCAAGCTCGGCCTACACCGCCCTCAAGATGGGCGCCCTCCCCTGGCCGATCATTTTCGCTGCCGTCATTTCGCTGTTCTTCCTGAAACTCATGGGCAACGCCAGCCTCAACGAGGCCAACGTCACCCACACCATCATGTCCGCAGGCGCCATGGTCGCTGGCGGTCTGGCGTTTACCATCCCGGGCGCCTGGATGCTGGGCTATGCCGACCAGATCAGTTGGCTCGACATGTTTATCGTGGCACTCGCCGGCACTATCCTAGGCCTGCTGGCCACGGCACTCATCCACCGTCACTTTATCGTGGACGCCGCGCTTGAGTTCCCCACCGGCAACGCCGCAGCTCAGACCCTGCGCGCAACCGAGGCCGGCGGCAAGACCGGCAAGCAGCTCTTTGGCTCCATGGCCATCGCCGGCATCTACAGCGTGCTGCGCGACGCTCTGGGCGTGGTGCCCAGCATGCTGTGTACGCTCAATATCCCCGGCGTGACCTTTGCCATCTATAACTCGCCCATGTTGCTGTCCATCGGCTTTTTGGTGGGCTTCGCCCCCGTCGCGTTCTGGTTTGCCGGCGCGCTGCTGGGCAACTTTGGCATCATTGTCGGCGGCACCGCTGCCGGTCTGTTTGACGTTATGACCGCACAGGGCATTGTTAAGTCCCTGGGTATGGGCCTCATGATGGGCTTTGGCGTCGCCGTCGTCCTCAAGGACATCCTGCCGCAGGTCGTCGGTATCGTCCGCGGCCTCGCCGCCGACAGCTCCACCGACACCGACGAGCAGTCGCTCATCTCGGGCTCCCTTAAGCTCGACGCCGGTATCATCGGCCTGGGCGCTGCCGCCATCGCCGTGATCGTTGCCATCGTACTCGATCTTGGCCCCGTTCCAGCCGTCATCGTCACGCTGTTCACCTTTGTCACCACCATCATGAGCGCGCAGAGCTGCGGCCAGACGGGTATCGACCCCATGGAGATCTTTGGCCTCATCGTCATGCTCATCGTGGCTGCCTTCGCGCAGCTCGCGCAGGTCAAGCTGTTCTTCATCGCCGGCATCGTGGCCGTGGCGTGCGGCCTTGCGGGCGACGTCATGAACGACTTTAAGGCCGGCGCCGTGCTGGGCACCAACCCGCGTGCGCAGTGGATCGGCCAGGCCATCGGCGGCATCGTGGGCGCCCTGGTCGCTGCCGCCGTCATGGTCGCGCTCGTCACTGCCTATGGTCCGGACGCCTTTGGCCCCGACAAGAGCTTCGTTGCCGCGCAGGCAAGCGTGGTCGCCACCATGGTCTCGGGCATCCCGAGCGTGCCGTGGTTCGCAGGCGGCTTTATCGCCGGCATCGTCATGTACTGGCTCGGCATTCCGGCCATGATGATCGGCCTGGGCGTGTACCTGCCGTTCTATATGTCGCTCACGGCTTTCCTGGGCTCCTGCGTTAAGCTCGCCTACGACAAGTGGGCCGCTCACCGCGACGCCGCCGCCGGTCTTTCGGACGAGGAGAAGGCCGCCAAGGATGCCGCCTTCCAGGAGCAGGGCCTGGTTGTTGCCAGCGGCCTGCTGGGCGGCGAGTCCATCGTCGGCGTTATCCTGGCGTTTGTCTCCGTCGGTCTGAGCCTGCTGGGATAAACCCAACAACAACGTACCCGTACAGAGCGCGGGGTCGGAGACCATCCGGCCCCGCACTTTTTGTCTATTTGACTCTTATGATCCTCACGGCGTTTTTAGTCATGCCGATTGGCCTGACTTCCAGGTCAACAAACCCTGTCTGACACCTCGCTCAACGCGGTGTAGAGTAAAGACGACGGGCGGGATACGCGGCACGTGCCAGAACGAGGTGGACATGGAACTCGATAAACAACAGATCAAGCGACTGCGCGAACGCCATCATCGGCGCCATGGCATCCGCCCCGCCCACAGCGAGGCCATGGAGAACGCAAGCCGCTTTCTAAAGCAGGCATTCAACATTCGCGAGGGACGCGCGCCCTATCACGTGATTCGCAAGCGCTTTGTAAACGGGGCGCGCCTGACTGGCTCGCACTTATGCATCCTGATCATTGCCATGTTGATTGCGAGCATCGGCCTCGATATCGACTCAGATATCGCCATTGTAGGCGCCATGCTCATCTGCCCGCTCATGGGCTCGGTCCTTGCCATGGCATACGGCATCGCCACGCTCGACCGCGAGATTACCGTCGAGGCCATCGCGAGCTTGGCTCTACAGATGGCCTTTTGCCTGGTCACGTCCACGTTGTATTTTAAGCTCTCGCCCCTTGGCACCACCACGGCCGCCATCATCGACAATTCGACACCGACTGTGTGGGACCTTGCCGTCGCACTCGCAGGCGGCTTTGCGGGTGGCCTGGGCAACTCGCGCGACCAGGAACCCGCCACGCTCATCGCCGGCGTGGCTGTGGCGACTGCGCTCATGCCGCCCCTGTGCGCGGCGGGCTATGGCATCGCCATCGCAAGCGGGTCGCTGTTTCTCTCGGCGTTTTATGAGTTTGGCATCAACGTGGTCTTTATCGCACTGGCCGCCGAAGCCGTACTGCTTCTTTTGCGCGTGCCGCTCAAGCGCGACCTCAACGGCGACGGTATTGTGACTGCTGAAGAAAACGCCGAGGTCAACGAGTTATCACGCAAGGTGCGCCGCCGCATCATTGTGGGCACGGTAGTCTTTGCCATCCCCTGCATCGTTATGACGGCGGGGTCTATTGGCTCGGCGCAGGCCGGCGTGCAGGACGGCTACGGCGTCACCGAAACCACGCGCGAGCTTGCGGCGGTGCTGCCAGGCTTTAAGGATTACACCGTCGCCGTCGAGACCTCGGCCACCGAAGGCGACGAGGAGGGCATCGTCGAGCGCGAGATCGTCGCCCATGTGACGACAAGCGAGGCGCTCGGGGCACACGACCGCCACGTCGCTCGCAAGCTCATTGACCTCAACGTACCCGAACTCGATCGCGTGGAGTTTGATGTGAAGTGATGCGGGGCGGGATGAATGCTCGTACGGACGCAAGCTACGACGAGGCGCAGACGCGATACGGACACGAGCAAATAGCGGGGTGCAGTTTACACCCGCACCCCGCTCACTGTTTTATTGCCGTGAATCAACTGTCCGGATCGACATCGCCAGACTCCACTGTAAACGCCGGACCGGTACTCACCAGATAAAAACGGGTCACCCTGGTATCTCTAAATAGATAGAGCTGGCCCTGCTCGCGTCGGCGTGACATATACGCCACGTGGACCGTACCGAATTCTTCGCCGTTTTCCTTCTTTAATATCAGGATGTTGGGGTCATCCGTACGCTTAAACTGCCCATCTGTGCAGATTCCGTCTTGGTCGACCAGCTGCCATCGACAGTTGTCCTCCTCAAGAAAAGCCAGGGTTTCCCGACTCGTTTTGTCATCCCGATAGTAACCGTCAATGGCAAACCCTTCGGAAGCGCATTCCTGCATATAGGACGTTTCTCGGCTTATAGCAAACAGCCCTGTAGCGCCCAGGAGCACAGCCAGGCAGACCACTGCAAGGGCTATCGAAATAGCACTGCGACCCATAGTTAGCCCAACCGATAGTTGTTTAACGGAGCGCGAAACATACCCGGAACCTCCGATATCAGGGGGGGGACGTCGCCAGCAGGCTGGCGACAACTATATGTTTCTGACATCAAACCATATGGCCGCCACTCGCGGAGGGGGCATCGGCGAACGGCGTGTTTTCATACTCCATTGGTCAAACCTAAGCACAGCCCTACAGCTCGTACTTGTACACGCGGTAGATGTACTTTTCGGCTTCCATCTCGTAGGTGGCGATGGGCAGTCCGTAGCGGTCGTACTCGATAAAGGTCTTGGCCTGGCCCGATGCCACGAGCATGCTATTTGAATCACCAACGCGCTGCGCACTGCTCACATAGCCCGAAAACGGCACGGCGATCTGGTCTTCGAGCTCGTAGGTGCGCGCCGTCTCGTCCACTGTAAAGATGCGCCCAAACGAATGCGTGCCCTCGTTGTAGTCGGTCACCACCGCGGCGCCCAGCTGGCCCCAGTCGAACTTGGGATAGCTTTCGGCCGCACCAAAGTTGTTGTCGTACAGCAGCACCTGGTAGCGACCGGTCGTTGCCGTGTCAGAACTCGACAGATACGTCATACTGTGCTGGCCCGCGTTGAGCGAAAAATCGCCCTGGGCTTGCAGCAGCTTGTCCTCAAAGCCCGAGCCGGCCCATTGTCACTCCTTTCTATTTCTGGGTCCATCTTCTCACTGTTGGCGGCCGAAAATGATCCGTTTTCCTCCGTCCCCGAGGGATCATTTTTTAGTACTTGAAGAAGCCCTCGCCCGAGCTTTCGCCCAGCTTACCTTCGTCGAGCATTTTCTTGAGGACGGACGCCATAGCCTTAAAGTTGTAGGGCATCATCATCTTTTTGAGCAGCGGGCTCACCAGGCCCGGGACCTTCTGATACTGCATGACGATGTTGTAGGCCGTCTTGATGCCCACCGTGTCGAATACGCGAAACGGACCCTTGGGAGCGCCGGTGCCGCGCGTCCATGCGAGGTCGATACTCTTGGGGTCACTCACGCCCGAGACATACAGGTCAAGGCCCGAGAGCAGCCACGGCACCAGCATAGAGTTGAGCAGGTAACCGTTCTTTTCCTTGTTGACGGGAAGTGCCAGCATGCGAATGTCGTTGGCGAAGTCGACGAGCTCGTCGAAGTAGCGCTTGTCAGTTTGGCTCTGGGCCATGACCTCGGTCATGTTGTTCTTCCAGATGGAATTGGCAAAGTGCAGCGACAGGTACTTCTCGGGGCGGCCGGTGTACTTGGCAAAGGTGCTCGGCAGCAGCGTAGAGGAGTTCGTTACGACAACGGTCTTTTGCGGGAGGACCGGGGCGAGCTTCTTGTAGAAGTCGATCTTTGCCTGAGTGTCCTCAGCCATAGACTCGATGACCAGGTCGGCGTCGGCCACTGCCTTGGCAAGATCGAGCTCCAGCTTGAGCGTGGAGTAAGCACGCTCAACGGCGGCGAGTGCCGCTTCCTTGTCGAAGGGCTGGTCGCTGTCGGCGATGCCGGCACACCACTCGCCCGTACCGTCCGCCATGCCCTCGATGGCAGCGATGTACTCCTCGCGAACATGATCGATCTTGGGCTGGGTGCGGCCGATGCTGCCCTCGCTGCGCAGCCAAATCGTTACATCAAAGCCGCAGTAGGCTGCCTGAAAGGCAATCTGGCTTCCCAGCACGCCGCCGCCGGCAACGCAAACGGTCTTGTAGCTCATAGGAACAGTTCTCTCTTACGTAATTCCATAGATGTGTATTTATTCAACCGTATGGAGGCTACGAGCCGGGGGTTGGTTCTATAAACGGACGGTATTTTGCGGCGAACGGCTACACCTGTTCATTATCTCAGGGTTCCGAGGGCGATTTTTTGTGCCACCGAGACGCCGTTTTCGGAAGTATGCGGCAAATTTTGAAACTCTCGAGCACACCCCCGTTTTCCGTTAATAAAACCGCAGGTACAGAGCTTGGACATATCCGGTGTGCTCGGCCTATTCAGATTTTGCCGCATACTTCCGGAATCTAAGTTCGCAAGGGGTGATAGCTGGGGCGTTTACGCAACATATGTCCAGCAAAACGGGTGGTAGCCGATACGGCCGCCACCCGTTTGTCTTATATCTGGCTCGAAGTAGGCCAACTACTTCTTAATGCCGCGTCCCAGGCGCTCAGCGACCGACGCCACGGCACTCTCGTCGACCGAGCCGCAGCTCACGCAGCCGTCATGGGCACGCATCTGGCCGGTGACCTCGTCCATCGCGAGCGGCGCCACCTTCTCAAGCTTAAAGCCCTTACCGGCGCGCATGTTCTCCTTGGCCACGCTGATCATGAGCTTAATGCGGTTGAGCTGGTTGACCTCGGATGCGCCGGGGTCGTAGTCCACCGCGACGATGTTGCTCTCGGGGTGCTGACGGCGCAGCTCCTTGATCACGGCCTTGCCCACCACGTGGTTGGGCAGGCACGCGAAGGGCTGCGTGCAGATGATGTTGGGCGCACCGTGGTCAATCAGATCGAGCATCTCGGCCGTGAGCAGCCACCCCTCGCCCATGTTGTTGCACACCGAAAGCACCGTACGGGCCTTGTCCGCCATGGTGCCGATGCGCTCGGGCGCCTCAAAGCGGCGGGACTTTTCGAGCATCTCCTCCACCGGCGTGCGCATCCAGTCCACGAGCTTGATGAGCGCCTGCATACCAGCGCGCGTGGTAGCAGAGCTACCCAGCTCGTCCTTCTGCAGCTCGGCATTGCTCATGGAGTACAGGAAGAAGTCAAGCAGTCCCGGCACCACAGCCTCACAGCCCTCGCGCTCAATGACATCGACAACGTGGTTGTTGGCCGTGGGATGGAACTTGACCAAGATCTCGCCAACCACGCCCACGCGCGGCTTGGTGCCCTCGCCCACGAGCGGCATGGTGTCGAACGCGCGGATGGCCTCACGCGCAAGCTTGGTGTAGTTGTGCCTGTTGAACTTAGGCGCCAGCTTGCGGGCGCGCGCCATGTACTCCTCGTAGAGCGCGTTGGCGGCACCGGGCGTGGCCTCGTACGGGCGGCAACGGTAGAGCATCTGCATCATCACGTCGCCAAAGAGCACCGCGTAGACTGCCTGTTTAAGCAGCGCCGGCGTAATCTTAAAGCCGGGGTTGTCCTCGCCGAGCGCCACGGCCGAAAGCGAGATCACCGGAATCTCGGGGTGGCCGCTCTCGCGCAGGGCCTTGCGGATGAGCGCGATGTAGTTGGTGGCACGGCAGCCGCCGCCGGTCTGGCTGATGACCACGGCCGTCTTGGACAGGTCGTACCGACCGCTCTCGATGGCCTCCATGATCTGGCCCGTCACCAGGATCGACGGATAGCAAATATCGTTGTTCACGTAGCGCAGGCCGGCCTCGACGGCATCGTGGTCAGTCGAGGGCAGCAGTTCCAAGTTATAGCCAGCACCGCGGAACACCTCTTTGACCAGGTCAAAGTGGATCGGCGCCATCTGCGGGCACAGGATGGTGTAGCCCTCCTCGCGCATCTGCTCGGTAAAGGGCACCTTGGGCCATGCGGTCGAAGCACTCTTGCGCTGCGCCTCGAACGTGTACTTGCGGCTCGCGAACGCGGGGGCATCCGTGGAGGGCGCCACCGGCGCGGCATCGCCCTGCTCGTAGGCCTCGCCCGCGGCCGTGGCCTCGGCCAAGCGCTCGGCCTCCTGGTCCTTGAGCGCTGCCATGAGCGAGCGAATACGGATACGCGCGGCGCCCAAGTTGGACACCTCGTCAATCTTGAGCACGGTGTAGATCTTGCCGCTGGCCTCAAGGATTTCCTGCACCTGGTCGGTAGTCAGGGCATCGAGACCGCAGCCGAAGGAGTTGAGCTGGATCAGGTCCAGGTCGTTGCGCATCGTCACAAAGCGGGCGACGGCGTACAGGCGGCTGTGGTACATCCACTGGTCGACGACGCGAATCGGACGCTCGGGCTTTACCAGGTGCGCGAGCGAATCCTCGGTAAAGACCGCAAAGCCAAAGCTCGAGATAAGCTCGGGCAGGGCGTGGTTGATCTCGGGGTCGTTATGGTAGGGACGGCCGGCGAGCACAATGCCGTGGCCGCCGTGGTCCTCGACCCACTTAAGAGCCTCCTCGCCCATGGTCTGGATGTCCTCGTGGAAACGCGCATCGGCCTCGTAGGCGGCGTTGACGGCGGCATCGACCTCGGAACGCGTGATCTTGGGTCCACGCACACGACCGCGACCGGCCTCAGCATCGGCCACACGGTCGACGGCGAGCACCTGGTACAGACGGCGCTTGAGCTCGGTCTTGTCGTGATAGGGCACAAACGGGTACAGGAACTCGATGTTCTGCTCGCGAATCTCGTCGATATTGAGCGCCAGCGCCGTGGGGTAGCTCATGACAATGGGGCAGTTGTAACAGTTGCCGGCGGTCGGATCCTCCTTGCGCTCCCAGCGCACGCACGGCATCCAAATGAAGTCGACATCGCGGTCGATGAGGTTCATCACGTGGCCGTGGCTCATCTTGGCCGGATAGCACACGCTCTCGGACGGCATGGACTCGATGCCCGCCTGGTAAGTCTTTTTGCTCGACTGGTCGGACAGCTGCACGCTAAAGCCCAGGCGCGTAAAGAACGCATGCCAGAAGGGGTAGTTCTCGTACATGTTGAGCGCGCGCGGGATGCCGACGGTGCCGCGCGGGGCCTCGTCGGGGCTCAGGATCTCGCGGTTAAAGAGCAGCTCGTTTTTCTTTTTGAAGAGGTTGGGGGCCTCAGTCTTCTGCTTTTTGTGGCCAGCGCCCTTCTCGCAGCGGTTGCCGGTAATGAAGCGCCTGCCGCCGCCAAAGTCGTTGACGGTAAGCTGGCAGTTGTTAGAGCAACGGCCGCAGCGGACATGCTTTTGCGTCACGGTGAGGTGCGCGATGTCCTCGGCCGAAAGAATGGTCGAAGTGCCGTCGGCACCGGCGCGATCGCGGGCGAGCAGGGCCGCACCGTAGGCGCCCATGCAGCCGGCAATGTCGGGACGCACGGCATGAACGCCGGTGAGCTGCTCAAACGCGCGCAGCGTGGCATCGGACATAAAGGTGCCGCCCTGGACAATCACCTGGCTGCCGATCTCCTTGGGGTCGCGCAGCTTAATGACCTTGAAGAGGGCATTCTTGATGACGGAATAGGACAGGCCGGCCGCGATGTCGCCCACCGTGGCGCCTTCCTTTTGCGCCTGCTTGACGCGCGAGTTCATAAAGACCGTGCAGCGGCTGCCCAAATCAACCGGGGCCTTGGCATGGATGGCAGCGTCGGCAAATGCGCGCACGTCCATGTTCATAGACACGGCGAAGCTCTCGATAAAGCTGCCGCAACCCGACGAGCAGGCTTCGTTGAGCATGATGTGCTCGATCACGCCGTCCTTCACGCGCAGGCACTTCATGTCCTGGCCGCCGATGTCCAGGATGAACTCGACACCCGGCAGGAACGCCTTGGCGCCGCGCAGGTGCGCGACGGTCTCGATCTCGCCGGAGTCGGCCTTGAGTGCCTCGATGAGCAATGCCTCGCCATAGCCCGTGGTGGTCACGTGGCCGATGGTGCAGCCGGCGGGGATATGGTTGTAGAAATCGGCCATGATGACCTTGGCCGTGCCCAGGATGTCACCGTTGTTATTGCCGTACCAGGTGTGCAGCAGCTGGCCGTCCTCGCCCACGAGTGCGGCCTTCATGGTGGTGGAGCCGGCGTCGATGCCAATGAACACGCGGCCGGTGTAGCCGTCGAGCTTGCCCTTGGGGACGACCTCGGTGTCGTGGCGGCTCTTGAACTCGGCAAAGTCCTCGTCGGTGGCAAAGAGCGGGTCCAGGCGCTCGACCTCGGCACCCTGCGTGTCACCCAGGCTGTCGATGGCATCGATGAGCCGCGGGAACGTGCTGAGCTTGTTGGACTCGTGCGCCATGGCGGCACCGCTCGCCACAAACAGGTGGGCGTTTTGGGGCACGATGCGGTGCTCCTCGTCCAGGTTGAGCGTGAGGTAGAAGCGGTGGCGCAGCTCGGAGAGGTACTGCAGCGGGCCGCCCAGGAAGGCAACGTTGCCGCGGATGGGACGGCCGCACGCCAGGCCCGAGATGGTCTGGGTCACGACGGCCTGGAAGATGGACGCGGCGACGTCCTCGGGGCGGGCGCCCTCGTTGAGCAGCGGCTGCACGTCGGTCTTCGCAAAGACGCCGCAACGGCTGGCGATGGGATAGATGGTGGTGGCGTTGGCCGCGAGCTCGTTGAGGCCGCTGGCATCGGTGTGCAGCAGGGTGGCCATCTGATCGATGAAGGCGCCCGTGCCGCCGGCGCAGGTGCCGTTCATGCGCTGCTCGATGCCGTTATCGAAGTAGATGATCTTGGCGTCCTCGCCGCCCAGCTCGATGGCGACGTCGGTAGCCGGGATGAGGGTCTCGACGGCGCGCTTGCTGGCGATGACCTCCTGGACAAACTCAAGGTCGAGCCACTGGGACAGCAGCAGGCCACCCGAGCCGGTGATGGCGCAGGTCATCTGTGCCGTCGGCAGCACGGTCGCAGCACCCTCGAACAGGTCGCGGGCGCAGGCACGGACGTCGGTGTGGTGGCGCTGGTACTTGGCGTAAACGATCTGGTTGTCGTCGTTGAGCACGGCGAGCTTGACGGTGGTGGAGCCCACGTCGATGCCCAGGTGCAGGTTGCCGCGGGCGTTCTCGGGGCTGAAGATCGCGCCTTCGGGGGCCTGGGCGGCGGTGGCGGCTACGGGCTCGACGGCGTTGGATGCAGCTGCTTCGGCAGTGAGCGTCTCCCCTGCCGTATTCTTGGCCTCGGCAACCGCCTCGGCGACTTTCTCGGCAGCGGCGGTCGCGGCCTTCTGCGCGGCGTCTGCCACGGCGGGCACGGCCTCGCGCGCGGCGGCGACCATACGGTCCTTAATGCCTTCGACGAGTTTGCTCATCTGTTTCTCCTCTTAGTTGTTGGACTCGATGGTTGCGGCGGCGTCGACCGCGTCCTCGAGCTGTAGATTCAATAGCTTCATGCCGTATTCCGGCACGTTGATATCGATGGGTTGGCCATACAGGTCGCCGGGGCGTACAAAGGCGATGACCGTCATGATGCGTGCCATGGTCTCGGGCGATTCGGAAAGGTCGCGCTCAAACCAACGCTGGATCATGCCGACTTCGGCGCTCACGACGTAGGTGACGTAGTAGTCAAAGAACGTGCCCAGCGCCAGGCCCAAAATGCCCGTCTGTGCACGCGGCACCACGGCCTCGCGCGCCGTATCGATGATCTTTTTAATGAAAGCCTGATCGCCGCCAGGACCCAGCAGGGCACCGATTAAGTCGCGGTTGGCCGCAAGGTAGCGCAGCAACTCAACCGAACCGGGCGCCGGCTCGAGCTCGTCGATGTTACGGTAAAGATCGGGCAGTTTAGCTGCGGTAATGAGCTCAACGCGCTCACGAATCTCTGCCAGCAGGCCGTCCTCGATCTGGTTGATAAAGTCGGGAATATCGCGGTAGTGCGAATAGAACGTACGGCGCGTGAGGCCGGCACGCTCGGTAAGCGACGCGACATTAATGCGCGAAAGATCGCCGCTTTCGGCAAGCTCGCTGGCAAGTGCCTGGCGAAGTGCACGCTGCGAGCGAAGGGACCGGCGGTCGCATTTCTCGAGCTGGGACAAGCGTCCTCCTTGTTACTCAGCCTGTGCGCTATTGCACAGTGCGAGTATTATTGCACACCGTGTGCATCAACACGTAAAGGCGATAGAAAACACACCGCCCGGGAACGGTGCGAGACGAACCCTTGGGCCATGGTATTCCCTCCCCGCGCATTCTGGAGCGCGAAAACTGGCAGCACCCCATGCCGAGAGCATTCTACTATCACGCCGCAGGAATGAACGGGCGTTTCCGGCGGAGCCGGAGTTGACGTCCCAAATCAAAAAAGGACCCACGCCCTAAGAGCATGGGTCCTTGAGAAAGGGGTGCAGCCACTTTTAGTTTGCTGGCTACTTGGCAGCCTTCTCTGCAGCAGCTTCCTGGTCGGTCTTGGTGCCCAGGATGAACACCGCGATGATCGGAAGAATGGTGGCGATAATGGCGCCGATCGTGAGGCCGATGAAGCCCATATCGATTCCAGCCACGGGATCGATGTAGCAGGGCAGGCCGAGCCAGCCGTTGGCTCCAGGAGTGAACCACTTGGCACCGCAAGCGCCGGCGACGGCACCGCCCACGCCAGCGGAGAGGAACGTGGCCCACATGAGCTTCTTGCGGGGGATCAGGATACCGTAGAGAGCGGGCTCGGACACACCGAAGAAGTCGGAGATGGTAGCGGGCAGGATGAGGGAGACTTTAAGATCAGCATCCTTGCACTTGAGCAGCATACCGATGCAGGCGCCCAGAATTGCACCGCAACCGGCGAAATTAAGCGGGTTGAGGCTGGAATAGCCAACCGAAGCAATCTCGGTGAACCACAGCGGGATGATGCCCCAGTGAAGGCCGAACATGACGAGCAGGCTCCAGAACGTGCCAACCACGAAGCCGGCGATGATGGGAGACAGGGCAAGTGCGGCCTGGATGCCCATGGCGACGGCGTTGGCCAGGATGGTGGTAACGGGGCCGACGATGAGCAGGCCGGCGAGAGCGGCGATCAGCAGGGTAAAGACATCGGTGAAGATACCGCGGATGAGCTCGGGGAGGATGCCCTTGAAGAACTTTTGGGCCTTAGCGGCAATCCACATGATGGGAATCGAAGGCAGAACCTGCGTGTAGTAGTCGAGCAGCACCAGCGGGATGCCGAACACGTCACCGTAGACGTTGGCCTTGAGCAGCGCGTTGTTCTCAAAGAGCACGCTCGTGGGGTCGCCCGTAGTCATGTTCACCAGGTCGGGGTAAATCAGCACCGCACCGATGGCCATGGAGAGCGCCGGCTTGACGCCGAACTTCTGTCCCGCTGCCCATGCAACCAGAATCGGGAAGAACTTAAAGGCGGCATAGCCGATAGCGTACAGGACGGTGTAGGTGGTCGTTGCCTTGAAGTCGGGCATAAAGACGCAGATGAGCGAGAGCATGGAAACGATAAAGCCGCCCGCCATCAGCACGCCCAGAATGGGCTGGAAAATCGAGGAGATGAAGCCCAGGAGCTTGGAGAAGGGGTCCTTGGCGCCATCCTCGGCGACCAGGTCGGGATCCTCGACGACATCCATCTGCGCCGTCGCGCTGAAGCCACCGATCTGGCACAGCTCGTCGTAGATGCCGTTGACCTGCGGACCCACGACCACCTGATACTGGCCGCCAGCCCGGATGACATCAATGACGCCCTTCGTAGCCTTGAGCCCGTCGGTATCCGCCTTCGACTCGTCCTTAAGGGTGAAGCGCAGGCGCGTGATGCAGTGGCTTACGTCCTTGACGTTGCTCTTGCCACCTACTCCCTCGATGATGGTGTTGCACAATTGCTCGTACTTCATTGTGTTCCTCCTGTAGTACCTACTTGAGTTGCGATCTGTCTCGTGACCGCTTGTCCCGCTGACGTCAGGGCGAGGACTACAGCTGCCTTGGACTCGGAGCCAATCTCCTTTGCGCTGTCTTTACTATATGTGTGGACTTATTCTGCATCAATTCGTCTTAGCTCGTCTTTATTTCCAAATCGGAATTTCCGAGCAGATGACTCGTCTGACAGAACTTGTCCACGATGCGCTCGGGCTCTCCCTTGGGGACCTGGGTGCGCGCGGTTTCGAACGACATGCCGTACTCCCATGCGGGCAGAAAGTACTCGAAGTACCCGTTGGTGTAGCCGAGCACGAGGCCCTGCACCGGGCACTCTTCCTTCATGCGGATGCCGAAGTCGCCGCCCAGCTCACCCGGGAACTGGAACAGGTGCAGGCCGCCCAGGCTGATGACCGCGCAACGCAGATCAAGATGGAAATCGTCATGCGCGACGGTATGGTAGAAGGGCTGGACCACAATGCGACCCAGCTCAACGGGAGTCTCACGGGACATTTCCGCAATCTCCGCCGCAATGCCCGTCGAGACGCGCTCGACCTCGGCGATGCCCCTCCCCTGTCGCACGTTGCGGTTGGAGCAGTCGCCCGCGGCGCCCACGATCATCGCGGGGAAGTAGCCCAGGCTCGGCTCGAGCTTCTTACTGGTAAGGCCGGCAAACTCGCTGGTGAGTTCCGTGCAGTCGGGACCGCAGACCGCAGAGTGCGTGGCCCAGTTGACCAGACCTGCAAACGGAACGCCCTCCTTGTCGAGGAACTCGAGGAGGATGACCTCGTTGTCGGCGAGTCGGCCCGGAACGTTGCGGTTGTCGTAGTAGCCCGTGATTATCTGCTTGCCCAGGCGCGCGGTCGCCGGTTGCGCGTTGGCGCGGCACTCCTCAAAAGCATCGCAGATGGTCTGCAGCAGCCAGTCGTAGTAGTCTTGATCGAACTTATTCGTCCACCAGCTGCGATGATACGCAACGATGGAGGTGTGATTGTGCGTGACGCAAAGCAGCACGGCATCACGGTCGATGCCATAGCGCGTTGCCAGCAGCGTCTTGACCTCCTCGGCCATCTGCTCCTCGACTTCCATGAAGTCGGCGGAAAACACGAAGACCTCGCGCTCGCCATCGCTGAACAACAGCGCGTTGGCGTACACGTCATCGTGGATAGCGGTAGCAGGATGCAGGCGATTCTCAAGATCGCGGTAGCCGATGAGATACACATCGCCTTGCGGCGTGAGCTTGCGGCGTGCGTGTCCAATATTCATATGCGATCCTTTCATTCATTCGTAATTGTTAAGGAAATGGCCTGGAAGAGCGCTGTGTCAGCTCCCCGACCAAAGCCTGAGTTCATTGCCTCGTAGGTAACCCGGTCGTATGCGTCTGATGACGGCAGGTACTTCTTCCCGCCGTTGACCAGCGTAGCCAGTACAACATGAGGGGCGATGGCGCGAACTTGCGTGCCGAAGCTGCTGGACAGCTCGGGCTCGGTACCCACAAGCACCACGTCGCCCCAGCGCAGGATGTTCAGGTGAACCTCCTCGTCGCTAGCGGGAGCATACGTATAGGTGCGCTGCGGGCGCAGGCTATGAAAATCGCCGCGCTGCTGACCGGGAAGGCTCACCTTGCAGACGTCACCACTCACGACGTCGCAGGGCACGGGCGCCGCGTTTGCCAGTGCATCCAGCAGCTCGGCCGCGAACCGCTCACCCAACATGTCGAGAAGTTCCTGGCCATTGCCCTGATCGCGCTGTGCCACATTGCCAGATGCATCGACCTGCGTAACGACCGCCTGCCTCACGGGTGCCTGATCTGCCGCGGCACCTGTTAGAAAGAGGGCGACGCAGCCCGGGAGGCTCTTTTCCGCGATGGCAGAAGCACGGCCAGCAAGGTCGCCCGACACCACCTTGTTGCCCTGCGCATCGCGTGCCTTGTCGAGCACCGACGACTGCACGTCGGCCGTGAACAGCAGGGCGATCAGCTCTTCGGTATCAATACGGCGCAGGCAGATGCTCTGCAGCCTCTTGTCCGAATACCCTTGCGGGTTGTGACCCAACCACCAGCCTGCAGGCGTCTCCACATCGCGGTTAACGTTGCAGGTAGTTGCTCCGTTACCGACCAGCAGCTCCGCCTCAGATAGTGCCTCCAGGGCTTGTCGCACCGCAGTGTGCGCCGCCTCCTCGAGCCGCACTCGCAGCAACGCATTCTTCTCGCGCTCGCCGTCGCTTGCAAGATGCTCGGGCGTACGCACATGGGGAGATGAGAACGTGTGCGTAACGGTAATCCATACCAGATTGGGAGCGCAGCCTGTCTCACGCGCCACCAAAGTGCGCAGCGGTTCGACCACATCGGCGCGCAGGGAGGTCGCCTCCACACTCACGATGCTGCAGCGCTCACCTGCCTCAACGATAACCGCGCGCACCCACAGGGAATCGAGTTCGACGTCAAACCCGTCGAACGGCAATACCCCGTCCAGGTTGATGCGCGCTTTACCCGCTCCCGCTTTCACCTCATACCTCCTCGTCGATATGGTACAAGCGATGGGCGTTGCCACTCAGCAGCAGATCCTTCTCTTCCTGAGAAAGATCGAGATCGCGCACGAACGCCGGACCGTCGAGCAGCCATTCGCGACGCACGGGATACGACGTCCCCCACACCACGTGATCGGCGCCCAACACCTTTACGGCACATTCCAGCGCCTCCTTGCCCCACGGCTGCGCGTGCGACATCTCAAAGAAGATGTGCTGGTCAAGACGCTCGGCAAGCTCCCCGCTGTCCGCTTGGAAGCGCTGCACCTTATCGGTGCGCTTGGCAGCCGCCGGCAGCAGCATCTGCTTGATGGCGAAGAAGCCGCCTCCCAGCATGGAGTGAACCATCTTGAGATTGGAATAGCGTACGAAGAAGTCGGAGAAGAGCTCGCGGCCCACGGCCGTGGTCTGGTCGACGCAGCGGCCGTACGAACGGCGCAGGTTGTTGTAGTCAAGCAGCGAGGCGTTATCCACCGGCACGGGCACGTGGTGCACGTAAACTGTCGCATTATGCTGATTGAGCTTCTCGAACAGCGGGGCGAACATGGGATCGTCCAGGTAGTAGTTGCCGTAATGGCTGCAAAGCTGCACGCCCGCAAAGCGCTTCTCACCCAGATAATGGTCGATCTCTGCGTCGAGGTCCACGCCGCCAAAAGGCGGCACCACCATGAGCGGGATCAGGCGACCGCGCGAACGCTCGGCGAAGTCCGCCATGCCATCGTTGAACAGGCGGCACATCGCAAGGCTCATCCACTCATTGCAGCCAGGGACCTTCATGACAGCTTTATCCACGCCCGCCTCGTCCATATCGGCAAGCATACCCTCAAGCACATAGTCGCCCTGCGCGTAATTGAGCGAAGGAAAGCCCGCGGGCTTCTCGACGGTGATCTGCTTTACACCGTTTTCTTCCTTGAGGTACACGTTGGTACCATAGGCACGCGGGGCCTCGGCGATAAACGTCGACAGCGCCTGCTCGTCCTCAAACAGGGACTCGGGAAACCAGTACATATTCGCATCTACAACCATGTTTTTCTCCTCACAGTAGGATTTCATGGCTCCAGTCTACGAATTGATTTATTCGCTCTCAATTCCATTCGTATTAAATTTTATTCCCATATCGAATACTGAACGCGACGAAACAAGGCGAGGCTTACCGGCTCGCGATATGTCATAGGACACGGAAACCCCAGGTACGGGCTATCGGCTCGCGATATGCCTAAGAAGCGCTGCCGTCTCGGGCGTGGGCTCGGTGCCACGCAGGTAATAGCAGCTAATCCGCGTCTCGAATGTTGGGTTAACGTCCACAAGAACCGCCTTGCCGGCACAAAGGGAGGCCGCCGGCTTGCGCATGAGCAGCGAGACGCCCATCTCGTGCGACACGAGGTCAATGATGTTTTGTGCGAGCGAGCCGCTATAGACCACACGCGGAACAAAGCCCGCCGTAGAGCAGGCGTCCAGAATCAGCTTATACATCACCGAATCTTCGGGGAGCAACAGGAATTCCTCGTGCGCAATCTCGGCGAGGTCGATCTGGCTCAATCCCGCCAGCGGGTGCGTCAGCGGCAGCACGGCCACGAGCTGATCGGTGTCATAGGGGATTCGAATAAAGTCATCCTCTGCATCGCCCTGCTCGATCTCGTGATTCCAATCGCGAATGAACGCAAGGTCCAGGTGGCCTTTACGCAACTGGTCCTTGAGCAGGTCCGGCTCACCCTCAGTTATCTTCAGGCGGATGCCCGGGGTGTCCTGATCGAAGTCCGACAGAAGATCCGTGATGCCATATGGCGCCATAATCGGAATCGATCCGATGCGAACGGTACGACGCTTGTAGCGCTTTTGGTCGGCAAGCGCATTGCGCGCCTCATTGGCGGTGCGCACGAGCCGCTCGGCATAGGGCAGGAACACGCGGCCGTCGGCACTGAGCGACACTTTGCGCGTAGTTCGATCGAGGAGTGTGACGCCGAGCTCCGCCTCAAGCGATTTCATGTGCTTGCTGAGCGAGGACTGCGCGATATTGAGTTGCTCGCTGGCTTCCAGGAAATTCCTCGTCTGCGCAAGCACTATGTATTCGCGGCATTTTTCGATGTCCACCATGCACCTCCGTCGTTTGCCCACGACAAGGGTACCACGTGCCATCCCTGCACGAGGGACGGAGCGCGGCGGTACCCGAACGCTTGACCCTTCCGACGGGATATCGCTACGCGCGAAACGGAGCGCTGATGATGCCGGATGAGAAGAGAAAGCGTACCGAGGGGCCCACAACCAGCAGCTGCAAGGGCAGAGCCATCACAACATTGCGCAGGACGTTTTCTGCCCAAAGCAACGGGAAGGCTGTGACGGGAGCGCCGTGCATCATGGACATCGCCGCACCGTAGCAGCTCATGTAGGGCACCATCAGGCACACCATAAAGACGGATTTCATGATGATGCGGCTGCGCCACTCGCGCATGCCGAGCACGCGGTTGGAAAGCGGACCGGCGTAGAACACGTCACCCACCAGCGCCGTCAGGAAACCCGGAACGAAGCCGGTGACAGCACTCATAAGGCTCTGCGGGGACAGACCACCCGCTAGAACGGCAGCGTTATACACGGACATGCCGGCAACCATCAGCGCGCACATGACGATAGTGAACTTTTCTTTCTGGATTATGCTGATCATCTTGACCCTCCTGAAAAGGTCGGGCCAAAAGCGAGAAGCGCGTAAACCCGGCCTGGACTTACGCGCTTGCTACTCAACCACGAGAGATTCTATCGCATCGTGATATATGGGTCCGCAAAATTCCACAACGGATGGTCTAAGTGCCAGCGAGACGGCGCGCGGGGCGACTTATAACAATCCGAAGCTATCCTCGTTTAACAAAAAGTCGAGCACGCCCATCGTAAGCACACCTCGTTCGTCCTGCAGCGGCTTATCGAGATACAGGTTGCGCCGTATTTCCATCAATCCTCCTGCTATTGGACCGACAGCTCTATTTAGATATTTTGCCGTTTCCGGCATTTCTACTCATCTAGCTATGTTAACCCGCCGCTTGCACGGCCAGCTCCGGATGGAACTCGCACTCCGGCTCCATCATCTTTTTCCAGCTCTTCCTGTAGCACCCATCCTCGAGCTGCCCGCGCATGAGGGACGTCCTGTCCCCGACGCGTGCTGCCTCGTGCAGCCACTTGAACCACATCAGGTAGCTGTGGAGCCTGCGGGTCGACACGCCCTTGAACCTCTGTGTTTGGTCAAGTTCAAGTGCTAGTTTCGGAAAGGGGCCGTCCCTTTGTCACATTGGGCGCAGTCAGTCCCGCTAATGGAACTCCAAATCACAGCCCCCGTCGCATCATGCCGATAACGATCGATAAGGAGGCTGCCATGAACAACCAAGCAAGCGATGGCATCACCGAAGATGGCAAGGATCTCGTCCTCAGCTGCATCAAGAACCCCGAGCTGTGCGACCACGTGCGCAAATGCACTTAGTTTTTGAAACGCCACTACCGATTGTCCAAAATGTCATTCGTGGGTAGAATAGTGTCGACGGCAGCCCAAGTTGTGGTTAGCTGGGCAGCGCCGTTGTTTGCATTAGGGGGTCAACGCCTTAGCGGCAGCGACCCCTTCTGTTACGCTTCGAACGCTGCTTGAGTGCCTTGGAAAGTCCGATGAGCGCCGTGAGGAGCGAGGCCAATGCGGTCAGGAGCCTCACGAAATCAATCAAATCGGTCATGGGCATCACCTCCCACCAAATGGAGGGCGCTGCCCGGCACGAGGAACTGCCGTCAACGATATCGATTCTATCAAAGCGCAGTTAGATATGCGAATATATGTTCGGGTTCCAAGAGACCGACATCCCCTGCGGCCCACCAAGGGGACCGGTAACATACACGATGAGCGGTCTATAATCGCCGGTGAACGGTTATCGGGCCATTGAATCGCTGTTATTATTGACGGGGGGAGGTTCTCTTCCTATTATCTAGGCAGTTTCAGAGTGTTACTCAGAGCCCTTGCTCCTGAGGCAGACTGGCAAGCAATCTTAGGGATTGTGCTATGTATCTGCCGAGGGAGTTATTTGCGTTAAGGGGCCACGAATGAAGATCATCAAGAGAATCAACAACAATGCGGTGCTGTGCCTTGATGGCGACGGCAACCGCGTCGTTGCTCTCGGCAGTGGTCTTGGTTGTGTCAAGCTGCAGGAAGAACTCGACCTCGATCTCGTCGATCATACGTTTTACGACATCGAGCCTCGTTACGTCGACCTGCTGCGCGATTTGCCCGCCGACCATATTGAGCTCGCGGCCCGTATCGCCGACATGGCCCGCGCGATGCTCTCCTATGAGCTGTCCCCGCATCTGGACATTGCGCTGGCAGACCACATTTCCTTTGCAATCAAGCGCTCCAAGGAGGGCATCTACCTGCAGATGCCGTTTACCTATGACATTCAGCAAAGCTATCCCGTTGAGTACAAGATCGCTGAGTATGCGGTTCGTCTGGTCAAGTCCGACCTGGGCGTGCTGCTGCCTCCAACGGAGGTGTCCGGCGTTGCGATGAGCATCGTGAACAGTGCGGTCGCGCCGTCTGGCCGGGCGTCTGCGGATCAGGCTCGTCGTCAAGAGGATGCGCTCGAGCGTATCACAGGCATCGTCGAGGACAAGATGGGCGTACGGGTCGATCGCGAGGGGTTCGGTTACTCCCGTTTTGCCACGCATGTGCAGTACCTTATGCGTCGCGTGCTCGATGGCGATCCCATAGCTTCCGAGAACTCGGGCATGTATGCCCAGCTCGTTCTAGATAACCCCAAAGTCTCCGCGTGCGTGGACGTCATTTCGTCGGCAATCGAGGAGGAGTTTGAGGCCGCGTTGACCGAAGAGGAGAAGCTCTACCTCATCCTTCACGTCAACCGTATTTGTGCACGGTCGGACGGCTAAGCCGACTGTGTTTTCAAGTGCGGCTAGACGGCTAGACCGACTGCACTTTCTTTCTTTGCTATCCGGGGGCGGCACCGCGCGCACGTCGTCCAGGGCATAGGCATATCCGCCATTCGCGACAGGCGCTAATGCCTGCACGCGAACGTACCCGAAAGGAGAACATCGTGGCAAACAACAAGCAGATCGCCGCCGATGTACTCGAGGCTGTGGGAGGCAAGAAGAACGTTAGCTTCGTCACCCATTGCATGACCCGTTTGCGCTTTACGCTCAAAGACCGCTCCGTTGTTGATGAGACCCAGGTCAAGAAAATTAAGGGTGTTTTGGGCGCCCAGGAGTCGGGCGGTCAGTTCCAGATCATCATCGGCCAGAACGTCCCCAAGGTTTACGACGAGCTGTGCGCTATGAGTGGCTTGGCAAAGCAGGCTGCTATCGATGAGAATCTCGATGGCACGAAGGAGAAGCTCACGCCTAAGACCATCGGCCGCAACGTCATGAACTATCTCGCCGGTTCTATGGTTCCCATGATTCCGGTTCTGCTTTCTGTCGGCCTGTTTAAGACAATTGCAGTGGTGCTTGGCCCGGGCATGATGAATGTGATGCCAGCGGAGAGCGACCTTATCGTGTTCATGAATATGCTGTACAACGCGGCGTTCTACTTCATGCCGATTTATCTGGGCTATAACGCCGCCAAAAACATCGGTCTCACACCGGTACTCGGCGCTTTTATGGGCGGTCTGCTCATGGAGCCCTCCTTCGTGGCACTTGCAGGGGAGGGCACCGCGTTCTCTGTATACGGCATTCCTTGTACACCCGGCATGTACGCGCAGACGGTTCTCCCAATTCTGCTGACTGTGCCCGTTATGCATGCGATCGAGCGCGTGCTTCGTAAGGTCATGCCTGATGCGCTCATGACCGTCTTTACGCCGTTCCTCACCATCGGAATCTCTGCGCCCATCTGCCTGTGCCTCCTTGCTCCTCTTGGTTCGTGGCTCGGTGCTGGTCTTGCTGCGTTCTTCAATATGATGGGTTCTACTGGTGGAGTTGTCTCCATTCTTGGCGGCGGCTTGCTTGCGGCATTGTGGCTTCCCATGGTTGTGACTGGCATGCACATTGCTCTCGTTGGCATCGCTCAGGTTGCGTTCCTCTCGGCGGGCTCCGATCCGTTCGTTTTCGTTGCCATTATGATCAGTCTCTGGGCCGGTTTTGGCTCTGAGGTTGCTGGATGGCTCAAGCTGCGCAAGAAAGAAGAAAAGCAGGCGGCGTTCGGCTACCTGGTTGCGCAGTTGGTCGGCGGCGTGGGCGAGCCATGGCTGTACGGTATGAGTTTCCGCTATCCGAAACTCTTCGTTTGCAGCATTGTGGGCAGCTTTGTGTCCGGCGCGACTGCTCTGGCGCTTGGCGTAACCGCTTACGTTATGGGCCTGCCTTCTAACGTGATGTGCATCCTTACGTTCATGGGTGGCGATGCTCAGAACATAATTAACGCTTGTATTGCCGCTGCAGCTGGCTTTGTCGTGTCGTTCGCAGTGACCTGGTTCTTCGGCTTCACCGAGGATGAGCTTGAGAACGGCCCTGTTGCCGAGCGTTCGTAATATATAGATGGGCTTCGGTTTTTCCGGGGCCCACTTGATGTCATCGAAGAGGGGATTGAGATGGTGACGTTTACCACGGAAGAGATTACCGAGCGAATCATTCGCATCAAGGACGGTACGGATGTGTGCATGTACCTCCTTGTTGGATCCGAGCGCGCGCTGTTGATCGATACGGGCTACGGTATTGGCGACCTGCGAGGATATGTTGAGTCCCTGCTTGGTGGTAAACCGTACGACGTGGTGTGCACGCACGGCCATGTCGACCATGCCGCTGGGGCTTCGTCATTTGGCACCGTGTACATGAGCGATGCCGATCTTGAGCTGTATGCCGAACACGGTACGCTGGAATTCCGACGGAAGATGCTGGCAGAGCATGCCCCCGAGGTGTTTGCGCAGCTTGAGGATGAAGACTACGCGCAAATGCGCACGGAGCCGTTCTTGAATCTGGTTGACGGGCAGCTGTTTGAGCTCGGCGACCTCACGGTCGAGATGGTGCACGTTCCTGGGCACACGCAGGGCATGTTCGTGCCCATCGCCCGCGAGGAGCGCGTGGCGTTCTTCGGTGATGCGTGCGGTGTATTCACGCTGCTTATTCTGCCCGAGGCGTCCACGGTTGCCGAGTATCGCGACAGCCTGCTTCACCTGCGTGAGCATGCGGGCGACTTTGATCGCGTGCTGCGTCAGCACGGGACGTGCGAATCGCCGAAGAGTATTCTCGACGGTAATATCGGTCTTTGCGAGGATGTTCTTTCCGGTGCTGCCGATGCGATGCCTCATGAGTTTATGGGCATCGAAGCGCTGCTTGCACGCGCTGTCGACCCTGCGACGAATGCGCGCCTTGACGGCGGCGAGGGTAACCTGGTGTACCGTACCGATCGAATTCGCTAGGCGAGAGATAGCCTCGCGCGGGTGAAACACTTGCTGCGTCTGCGTTTATGCCCCCATTGCCCGCTCTGGATACGCTCCAGAGCGGGCGTTTTATATAGTATGTGATGCGTTTGCGTTTTGGCGCGTTTCGATTGCGGGCGGCTTTCATGTGACAAAGGGGTCGTCCCGATGTCAAATTACTCGATGACAGTGCGGGAGTTTTGGTTGCGCATGGTGGCAAGCATGTGTTTGGGGACGGCATGGGTCATGCAGTTGCCGATGGTCGCGCTTGCCGCCGCCCTGGCCGCATCGCTACCATTTTTGGTCGCATAGCTATGGCGGAAACGTTTGAGCATGGCGATGTCGTTGCCGCCGTCGCCGTAAACCGCGACCTCGTCCTCGGCAATGCCGTAATAGTTCGCCAGCCACGCCACACTCTCGCCCTTATTGCAAGCAACATCGGTGATCTCGAACATCACCGGATCGAACGGCGCGTTAACCACGCGATCCGAGCGTTCGGCCAGATACGCCTTAAGGTCGCGCTCCAGCTCGGGCGAGGTCACGCGGCAGTTGATCTTGCACACGTCATGGCGCAGGATGTCGCCAATCGACTGATCGAAATACTGTTCCTCGTGATAACCGCCGCGAGCACGCATGCCGCGCATCACGATGCGCTTAAGGGGACTGTCCTTTTTAAAACCCGCCTGATGCATCTCGAACGAACCGCTCGAGAACATGCCGTCGGGCGTAGAGCAGTCAAAGCAAATGTCGGGGAATGTCTTGAGCAGCTCCTCGGTAATCTGCGGGTCAATGGTCCAGGTCTTGAGCACTTCACCATGGCTATCGCGCACGATGGAGCCGTTGGAGCAGCAGGCGTCGAGCGCCAGGCCCGTAAAGCCATGCTCGCCGATCGGCAACGTCGAGCGCCCGGTCGCGGGGACCACGTGCAGACCCGCCTCGGTGAGCTCGCGAATGGCGCGGCGAATGGTTCCATCGGCCTCGTGCAGGGCGTTAAGCAGGGTTCCGTCTAAGTCACTCGCGAACATCTTGATCATGGGTATGCCTTTCTTTCGTCTGTCCGATATTGTAGACGAGAACGGGCGTGCCCCAAGAGAGACACGCCCGTCAGGCGAAAGATTGTCCTACACCGCGGCGGGACCGTGTTCGCCGGTGCGGATGCGGATTACCTCCTCGACCGGTTCGACCCAAATCTTGCCGTCTCCGACGGCGCCGGTGCGAGCGGCGTTGCAGATGATGTCGACAATTCCATCGACATGCTCGTCGGCACAAATGAGCGTGAACTGCACCTTAGGGATCGTGTTGACAAGCAACTCGTTGCCGCGCACGTATTCCTTCCAGCCATGCTGTGCGCCGCAGCCCTGGACCTGGTTGATAGTCATACCGCGAACATCAGCAGCAAACAGCGCGTCTTTAAGAACCTCAAGCTTCTCGGCACGAACGATCGCCGTAATCTTCTTCATATCAAATCACTCCCCTTGTTAGTCCAAGCCGCTGAACGATGGATACGCGCTTTCGCCGTGCTGGCTCGCATCCAGACCCAGAGCCTCGTCGGCCTCGTCCACGCGCAGGCTACCGTGGAACAGTGTCTTAACCACCGCGGCAATCACCAGGTCGAGCACCAGCACGATAACGACCGTCACCACAATACCCAGAATCTGCGAGACCAGCAGTGACACGTCGCCTGTGTAGAACAGACCGCCCTTGCCGGTCCACGAGAGCTCCGGCACGCAGAACAGACCCGTGAGCACGCCGCCCAGGATGCCACCGATGCCATGGCAGCCAAACGCGTCGAGCGCGTCGTCGTAGCCGAACTTGGTCTTAAGATGGCTGATGGCGAAATAGCAGACGGGCGAAACGATCAGACCCATGACCAGCGCCGCCCACGGCTCGACAAAGCCTGCGCCCGGCGTGACCACCACGAGGCCCGCGACCAGACCGGTGCTTGCGCCCACCAGCGTGGGGCGACCGGTGTGCACGCGCTCGACGGCAAGCCACGAGACCACGCCCGCCGCGCTGGCCGTCACGGTGTTGAGGATGGCAAGCGCCGCCACGGCGTCGGCCTTAAACTCGCTGCCGCCGTTAAAACCAAACCAGCCAAACCAAAGCAGCCCGGCGCCCAGTGCCACAAACGGCACGTTATGCGGTCGATAGCTCACCATGCCAAAACCGCGACGACGGCCGAGCATCAGGCAGAGAATCAGGCCCGTCAGACCGGACGAGATGTGCACCACGTCGCCACCGGCAAAGTCGAGCGCGCCGATGATGTCGCCGATAAAGGAGCCCTCGCCGCCCCAGACCATATGGGCGAGCGGCGCGTAGACCACGAGCAGCCAAATGCCAAGGAAGGCCGCCATAGCGCCGAATTTAACGCGCCCGGCAAGGCTGCCCGTGACGATGGCGGCCGTAATCATGGCAAATGCCATCTGGAAGGCGATGTTGACAATCTCCGGGTAGACGGCACCGTCCGTCGCGGTGCCCTCGGCCGCTTGCAGCACCTGGCCGAGCACCGGCAGGCACAGCAGCTGGTCAAGGCCTCCAATAAACGGGCTGAAACCGTCACCGCCGTAGGCCAGCGACCAGCCGGCAACAATCCACAGCACACCAACCAGACCAATGGCGCCAAAGCACATGAGCATGGTGTTGATGACATTTTTGCGCCTGGACAGGCCGCCATAGAAAAACGCCAGACCCGGTGTCATTAAAAACACGAGCATGGTGCAGATGAGCATAAACGTTGTCGATCCCGTATCGTACATTCGCTCCCCCTTGATCGCATGAACGTTGTCGGCGCCCATAATGCGGCCGAGGGGCAACTGGTGTAGACCAGATACGGCGTTGTTAAACGCTGCGTTGTCGAATGGAAACGGTGCCGCAATCTTGGAAACGGCGCGGCAACGGGCGCGAAACGAACGGGAAATACGCGAGCAAGGAAGCCGCGAGCGTACCTGTCCCGGCTAGCGTCGGAACAGCTCGCGGGCGCGGTCGCGGAGGTCGGTAGCTCGGATGACACCTTCGTAGCGATTGATGCGCAGGCGTGGGAAGGCGTTAAAGAAGCGTAGGTCGCGACGGCTGAGCGACACGCTCGGCACCGGACGGCTCATGCGCTTACCGGCAAGGCGACGGCTGAGCGACGGACGCGGCATGCTCGGCGCGGCATCGGCCACGCGGCGGGCAGCGAGCGCCAAGCCGCGAGCACCATCCGAGATAAACGTCGGCATTGAAGCCTTCTCGCGCAGGGCATCGAGCGTCGCATCGCCCAGCTCGGCCAGCCACGCGTTAACGGCACGACTGCGGATATGTGTCTGTGTCACCGAGTCGATTGCCGAATCGGGAATACGTTCGAGCATAGAGTCGGACGCATCGGCAAGCGACTCGTTGATGCGGTCGGCAAGGTCGGCCCGGACGCGCTCCAGCTGATCGGACAGACGCCGCCAGCTCGCCAACGAGCACACCGCGTCGACCATCATCGCGACCGCGACGATAAACGCGGACAGCCGCACAATCAGCACCGGCAGATGGGCAAGCAGGCCCAACACCGCCGGCTCCACCACGCGGCAAATACACAACGCGCCCAGGCCAAACGCGCAGGCCCAGTACAGACAGATACGTCCGTGCAGGTTAAAGGGCAGATGCGAATAGTCCCAAAAGCGTGCGCCTGTTGTCTTTTCCAACAGCACGCCCACGCTGTACTCAATCACGCTACATACGAGCGCTGCGGCGACAAACTGGCTCGACGCGTCAGGAATTCCGCGCAACAGTAGCCAGCAGGCAATGCCGCCCGCGCCATAGATGGGGCAGCACGGCCCCAGCAAAAAGCCGCTGTTGGCAAAGCGTCCGTGGTTGAGCATGGCGCAGACCGTCGATTCCCATGCCCAACCGCAAAAACCGTAGAAGGCAAACGAGAGCACCAGCGCCGAGAGCGGACAGGCGGCAAGCGTCGCGCCGCCGAACGCCATATCAATCGCGGTTTCCACCGTCTACCCTCTCCTCTTTTCGTTCGAGCCCTCGTTCGAATCGTTCGCGCCGCCTTTGCGCGGTAGACGGCCGGCGACCGTCTCGCGCAGCGCGCACCATTTATCTGCCAGGCATACAATCCAAGCCTCACGACACGTCGGCGGCACTGGCACCAGCGGAAACATATGCCGCACGATGATATTCCGCTCGCGCGACGTCAGCTCAAAATCTTCCTCCGCACGTGCCAGGGCAAAAAACGGATGCCGAAATCCGTGCAGTCGATGGCTCGGGTCGGGGTCGTGCCAATCGTAGAGAAAGTAATCGTGTAACAGGGCTCCGCGCAGCAGCGAGGCACGGTCGACCGAAATGCCAGCACGGCCCAAGCGCTCGGCAAAGGACAGGCTTGCCCGCGCCACCGAGGTCACATGCGCATACACCGTCACATCGCCATGCTGAATAAACTCGCGCGTCAGGTCCAGACGGCCCGCCTGTACCAGTTGACGGGCAGCATGGTCTACTTCGCACGCGATTTTCTCGGCACGAACGACATCGGACATGCTGCCTCCTTCCAGCGACTCACGGCGACAAGCCACGGCCTGTGCGCAATCGATAAAAACATCATGGAACACATCAGTATGGCATCGGACAAAACGTTTTGCCCCACCAGTTGGCGAATTACCGCGCCGCCGTCACATATCAAACGCCAAAATGTGCGAGACTGTTTTGTGCAATTGTGCCGGCCGAGGGAGCGCCGGCGCTCGATTCGCATGGAGTAACCCACAACGATGCTGCTTACGCAAACGACAACGCCCGAGGACGTCAAGGCCCTTAATCGCGCCGAGCTCCCGCAGCTCTGCGATGAGATTCGCCACGCCATCCTCGAAAGCTCCGCCGCTGTCGGTGGACACGTTGCCCCCAACCTGGGCGTCGTTGAGCTTACGGTCGCGCTCCATCGCGTGTTTAACTCCCCTATCGACAAGATAGTCTTTGACGTTTCGCACCAGACCTACGCCCACAAGGCGCTGACCGGGCGCGCGTACACCTATATCGATCCGGAGCGTTATGGTGAGGCTTCTGGCTTTGCCAATCCCGACGAGTCCGAGCATGACCTGTTCGCCATGGGCCACACCTCCACGTCGGTGAGCCTGGGCTGTGGCCTTGCCCACGCGCGCGACCTGGCGGGTGACACGTATAACGTCATTACTGTTATTGGCGACGGCTCGCTTTCGGGTGGCCTGGCGTTTGAGGGCTTTAACAATGCCGCCGAACTCGATAGCAACTTGATCATCATCGTCAACGATAACGACCAGTCCATCGCCGAAAATCACGGTGGCCTCTATCGCAATCTGGCCGAGCTGCGCGCCAGCAACGGTACCTGTGAGCGCAACTTTTTCCGCGCGATGGGGCTCGACTACCGCTATCTGGACGCCGGTAACGATGTGTTGGCCCTCGTCGACACGCTGCAGGAGCTGCGCAATATCGATCATCCCATCGTGCTCCACGTCTCCACCGCCAAGGGCAAGGGCTTTGAGCCGGCCCAGAACGACCCCGAGCGCTGGCATCACGTAGGCCCCTTTGACATGGCGACCGGCCGCAAGCTCTGCCCGGGCCATCCGAGCGAGCCCGCACCGCGCACCTATGCCGATATTACGGGCGAGGCGCTCAGCGCCGCCATCGAGCGCGATCCGCAGGTCGTGGGCATCACGGCCGCCACGCCCTACATCATGGGCTTTACACCCGAGCTTCGCGCTGCCGTCGGCAAACAGTTCGTCGATGTGGGCATTGCCGAGGAGCACGCCGTGACCTTTGCCACCGCGCTTGCGCGCTCGGGCGCCAAGCCAGTCTTTGGTGTGTACGGCACGTTTTTGCAGCGCGCCTACGACGAGCTGTGGCACGACCTGTGCCTCAACGACGCCCCTGCAACCATCCTGGTGTTTGGTGCGTCAATCTTTGGCACCACGTCCGAGACGCACCTCTCGTTCTTTGATATTTCCATGCTGGGCGGTCTTCCCAACATGCACTACCTAGCGCCGGCCTGCATGGAGGAATACCTGTCCATGCTGAGCTGGTCGCTCGACCATCGCGAGCATCCCGTGGCGATCCGTGTACCGGGCATCGGCCTGGTAAGCCGCCCCGATTTGGCGCCCGCTGAGGACACCGACTACAGCGCCGTTCGCTACAACGTGGTGCGTCAGGGTCACGACGTTGCCGTGCTCGCGCTCGGCGATTTCTTTGAGCTGGGCGAGCGCGTGGCAAACCGCTTGGCTGCCGAGTACGGTATCGAGGCCACGCTCGTCAATCCGCGCTTCGCAGCCGAGCTTGACCGCGAGTTCCTCGACAGCCTTGCCGCCGAGCATCGCGTCGTCGTCACCCTCGAGGACGGCATCTTGGACGGCGGCTGGGGCGAGCGCGTGGCATGTTATCTGGCCTGCACGCCGCTGCGCACGCGCACCTTCGGCATCGCCAAGGGCTTTCCCGACCGCTACGACCCCAACGAGCTGCTCGCCCAGAACGGCATGACGGTCGAGAACATGGCCGCCGAAGCCGTGAGGCTACTCAACGAGTAAGAAAACCTCCGCAAGGGAAGCGCCCCTGCGGAGGTTTTAATTTTCGCGACGCGATTATCTCAATCTGTAACATCTAGAGCCCGAATTCCCGTCCAACTGTTACAGATCTAGATAAGACGTCTTAGTCCCAGACCTTTGTCTCAATCTGTAACAGATAGAGACCTTTTGGCCGTCCAGATGTTACAGATTGAGACATTCGAATTCCCCTGAAGAGAAAATCTCGATCTGTAACAGTTAGAACCCATTTCCTCGTCTACCTGTTACAGATTGAGACAAAGCAGCGAGGCAGGCCGTCACATCTGCAAGAACCACCACAAAGGTGCCTGTCCCTTTTTGTTAGGTACAATAACCCATAAGGTAGGTATGTTTCTGAGTTATTTCGTGTTGACCCATTTGAGCGCGATAGGGTATAACTCTACTCAACCGCTAGGGATTTTATTGAGAAAGGTGTTCTACCATGAGCAAGAACCTCTCCCAGCAGGTCGTTCTCGACCGCCGCGGCTTCGTTGCCGCCACCTTCGCAACCGTCGCCGGCCTTGGTCTTGCCGGCTGCTCCGACACCAGCACCGAGGCCGACAAGGGTTCCGCCGCCGGCTCTTCCAAGAGCTCCAATGATACCGAGGCTTCCACCACGCTCGACGCTAAGGCATTCGACAAGCTCGTCGACAACGGCCCCAAGGCCGATGACGACGCCATCGCCGCCAGCACCTGGGCCACGGCCGTTAAGGACGCCGGCGTCTTTAAGATCGGTGGCGTTCAGACCTCCACGCTCTTCTCCCTCCTCAACGAGAAAGACGGTCAGACCCGCGGCTTCGACGCCGGTATCGCACAGCTCCTGTCCAACTACATTCTGGGCGAGAACAAGGTCGAGATCACCCAGGTAACCTCGGACACGCGTGAGTCCGTCCTGCAGAACGGCCAGGTCGACGCCGTCTTCGCCACCTACACCATTACCGATGAGCGCAAGAAGCTCGTCTCCTTTGCCGGTCCCTACTACTACACCCAGCAGGCCATCCTGGTACTCGCCGATAACGACGACATCAAGAGCGTCGACGACCTGGCCGACAAGAACGTCGCCGTCCAGTCCGGCTCCAACGGCCCCGCCATCCTGGAGGAGTTCGCTCCCAAGGCCAGCCAGCAGGAGTTCAAGACCGACGAGGAGGCTCGTCAGGCACTCCAGCAGGGCCGCGTTGACGCCTACGTCATCGATAACAACATGCAGCAGAGCGCCCTGGTCCGCGAGCCCGGTAAGTACAAGATCGCCGGCAAGCCCTTCGGCAGCAAGGAGCCCTATGGCATCGGCCTGCCGCTCGATTCCGACGGTGTCGCCTTTGTCAACGACTTCCTTAAGAAGATCGAGGACGATGGCACCTGGACCGAGCTGTGGCAGATCTGCATCGGCGACCGTACGGGCGACACCAATGTTCCCGAGCTGCCCGAGATCGGCGCCTAGGCAGCGAACCTGGTAACGGCCGCAACGAAACCATACGGAAACGCATGATGCGCTTTATTGCGGTAAACTGTTTCCTCACTGAGTTGTCGGGGCTTCCGTACACACGGGAGCCCCTTTCCTTATCGGCGGGAGGTCCGCATGAGTCTCTCCGAACTCTGGTCGCTCTATGGCCAGAACTATATCGACGCGCTGCTCGCAACCTGGGGCATGACGCTTGAGTCGTTTGCCATCGCCATGGTGCTGGCCGTCGCCGTCACCGTGATGCGCGTGTCGCCGCTCAAGCCGCTGCGCGTCTTTGGCGACCTGTATGTCCAGGTCTTCCGTAACATCCCCGGCATCGCGCTGCTCATCATCGTCGTCTACGCGCTGCCGCCGCTCAAGGTCGTCCTGCCCTACCGCACCTGCGTTATCGTCGCCACGGTCCTCTTGGGCTCGGCCTTTGGCTCCGAGAACTTTATGAGCGGCATCAACACCGTCGGCGTCGGCCAGGTGGAAGCCGCCCGCTCGCTGGGCATGAGCTTCAGCCGCATCCTCGCCAAGATCGTGATTCCGCAGGCGCTGCGCTCGAGCGTGCTACCCATGACCAACCTCTTTATCGCCGTCATGCTCACTACCGCCTTGGGCAGCCAGGTGCCGCTTAAGCCGCAGGAGCTCACCGGCGTGGTGAGCTACATCAACACGCGCTCGCTCGGCGGCGTCGCCGCGTTCTTTATCTCGGCGCTCGGCTACCTGGGCACGGCCTTTGTGGTGAGCCACATTGGCAACTACATCGATAAGAAGGTGAGGATCCTCCGATGAGCAAGCATTCCTCCCCTGCACTTACCATGCGCGATGCGCTCTACGAGGCTCCCGGCCCCAAGATGCGCGCCAAGATTCGCATCGGCACCGCCATCTCGCTTGTTGCCGTCGCCGCGCTCGTCGTCCTCGTGTTGCAGCGCTTTTATGTGACCGGTCAGCTTTCGGTCCACTATTGGTATTTCTTTACGCACCTCACTACCTGGAAGTTCTTGCTTGCCGGCTTTGAGGGCACCGTTAAAGTCGCACTCACCGCTGGCGCCATCGCGCTGGTGCTAGGCTTAGCCCTTATGCTCGGCCGCACGAGCGACATTAAGCCGTTGCAGCTGGCCTGCCGTGTGCTCACCGATTTCTTCCGCGGCGTACCAAGCCTGTTGTTCATCTACTTCTTCTTTTTGGTGCTGCCCCAGTACAAGATCGCGCTGCCGTCGTTTTGGATGCTCACGCTTCCCGTCGCGCTCGCTGCAGCCGGCGTGCTAGCTGAGATTTTCCGCGCCGGCGTCAACGCCGTACCGCGCGGCCAGGTCGAGGCGGCCCAGGCGCTCGGTCTCTCCAAGGCTAAAATCACCTTTAAAATCGTGCTGCCGCAGGCTATTCGATTTATCATTCCGTCGTTGATTTCGCAGCTCGTGGTCGTAGTCAAAGACACCACCGTCGCCTACGTGGTGAGCTACCCCGACCTCATGCAAAACGCCCGCGTGCTCATTACCAACTACGACGCTCTCGTGTCGGTCTACTTGGTAATCGCGGTCATCTATATCCTCATCAACGTCGCAATCAACAAGGCTGCTGTCTACGTTTCGCACAAGACCGGCGCGACCATCATCCGCTAACGCTTTACCATTTCGAGTCATAAGGAGCCGAGCACCATGGCACAGAGCACCTCTACCACCGGCAATCAGCCGCTGATCGAGCTCAAGCACGTCGATAAGCACTATGGCGACCTGCACGTTCTCAACGACATCAATCTCTCGGTCGACCGCGGCGAGGTCGTCGTGGTGATTGGCCCCTCGGGCTCGGGCAAGTCGACCATGTGCCGCACCATCAACCGCCTGGAAACCATCGACTCAGGCGAGATCCTCATCGAGGGCGAGCCCCTGCCGCAGGAAGGCAAGGATCTTGCCCGCATGCGTGCCGAGCTGGGCATGGTGTTCCAACAGTTCAACCTGTTTGCACATATGACGGTGCTGCAGAACGTCATGCTGGGGCCGGTCGACGTGCTGGGCGTGTCCAAGGAGGAGGCTCGCGAGCGTGCCATGGACCTGCTGAGCCGCGTGGGCGTGGCCGAGCAGGCCGACAAGGTGCCCGCACAGCTTTCGGGCGGCCAACAGCAGCGCGTGGCCATCGCCCGTTCACTCGCCATGCAGCCCAAGGCCATGCTCTTTGACGAGCCCACAAGCGCCCTTGACCCCGAGATGATCAATGAGGTGCTCGAGGTCATGGTGCGCTTGGCGCAGCAGGGCATGACGATGATCGTCATCACGCACGAGATGAACTTTGCCCGCCGCGTAGCCGACCGCGTCGTCTTTATGGCCGACGGCCAGATCGTGGAAACCGGCACGCCCGACGAGTTCTTCGACCATCCCCAGACCAAGCGCGCCCAGGACTTCCTCAACTCCATCAAGGGCCACTAACCAGCCACCCCGTGGGACAAATTCATCGGAAGTGTTGTCCCACATCTCCCATGCGCCCTGTCACCTTCAGATCGAAAGCAACACCTATGATCGGAACTCGTACTTCATCGTCATACACCCCGCATGTCGACGTCGCCCCCGCCGACCGTCCGCTCATCCTCGTCGCGCCGCGTTGGGAAGAGGCAAAGCCTTTTTTGAGCGAGACGCTCTCCCCCAACGAGGAAATCGCAAGTGTCTTTGTCGATGCCATCCTTGCCGCCGGCGGCCTGCCACTGCAGATGTCTATTACCGAAGACGTCGATGTTATCCGTCATTACGTGGAAATCGCTGACGGTATCGCTATTCCCGGCGGCCCGGACGTCAACCCCAAACGCTGGGGCGACGAGCGTCCTTACGACCCCACGCTGTGCTGTGAGATTCGCGACCGTTTTGAGTTTAAGCTGGTTAACGAGGTGCTTCGCGCCAAGAAGCCGCTCTTTACCACCTGCCGAGGCACGCAGCTGCTCAATGTCGCCACCGGCGGCACCCTGTGCATGGACGTGCCGAGCCTGGGCGCGCGCGAGGGCCGCACGCAGTGGCGCCATACCCACGTGCTCAACGATCCCGTGCACCCCGTCGAGGTCGTGCCGGGCTCGCTGCTGGAGCGCGCGGTTGGCGGGCACAGGCTGATCCAGACCAACTCGGCACATCACTGCTGCGTCGACCGTCTGGGTAAAAGCACGCGCTTGGTCGCCAAGGCAACCGACGGCGTTCCCGAGTGCATCGAGGTCGAAGGCCAGCCTTTCTGCCTGGGCGTGCAATGGCACCCTGAGTACACGTGGAAGACGCTCGAGACCGACTTTAACCTGTGGAAGTCGTTTGTCGAGGCAGCGGCAAAGGTTAAGCAGGCGCGCTAGCTCGCGAACCCCACAACAAATAAGGGTGCCCCGCCGGCCACATGGTCCGACGGGGCACCATTTTACCTATATGCTGCCTGCACGCAGCCCAAGGCCCGCAAGCCCTTATTCGGCCGCCTCGCGCAGGGCTGACATCGTTGCCGCATATTGCTGCTGCAACGCATGCATTCCCTCGCGAGCACCGTCAACGGCATCGGCGCCGCGCAACGCCTCGGTCACCACGACCGCCGGCTCGTACAGATTATCGAATCCCAGGTTCTGGCTCACGCCCTTGAGCGTGTGCGCTGCCATAAACGCACCTTCGGCGTCTCCCGCCGCCATGGCGGCCTCCAGCTTGTCCATGCTCTCGTCATCCAAAAACTTGAGGGCAAAGCGGGCAAGCATTTCCCCGCCCATCAGCCGAGCGCACGCGTCATCATAATTAGCGCCGATCTTCTCATACGCCTCACGCATGGAAATCATGGGTTAAAACTCCTTTGGTCAAACTAAATCGTAGGAAACGCGACGACATCGGCGGGGCGTGCCAATGTCTCGGCAATTTGGTCTTGCACCTCGAGCAGGCAGTCGAGCAGCAACGGGTTAAAGGTGCCGCACTTACCGTCCAGAATCATCTTGATCGCTTCCTCGTGCGGGATAGTGTCCTTGTACACGCGCACGCTCGTCAGGGCATCGTACACGTCGGCCACCGAAACCACCTGTGCGGCAATGGGAATTTCGTCGCCCTTAAGGCCATCGGGATAACCCTTGCCGTCCCAGCGCTCGTGGTGCCAACGCGCGATCTGGTACGCATATTCCATAAGCGCATTACCGACGTGATGGCGGCCCAGCTCAAGCAGCATGTCGGCGCCGATCGTGGTATGCGTCTTCATAATCTCGAACTCCTCGGGCGTAAGGCGTCCGGGCTTGTTGAGAATCGCATCGTCAATCGACATCTTGCCGATATCGTGCAGCGCCGAAGCCAGGGCGATCGTGGAGCGTTCCTCATTGTCGAGGGAGATCGTGTCGCTACGCCGGACCAGACAGCCAAGCAGCAGCTCGGTCAGCTTCTCGATGTTCGTAACGTGCCTGCCGCTCTCGCCGTTGCGAAGCTCCATGACGCCGGCCATGATGTCGATGAGCATGCGACTGTTCTTGACGCGCTCGTTGTACTGCTGGGACAGCAGGTTCGTCAGGCGGCGCTGTTTGGCGTATAGGCGGATGGTGTTGCTTACACGGCGGCGCACGACACGGGAGTCAAACGGGCGGTTGATATAGTCCGAGGCGCCCAGCTCGTACGCGCGTAGAACCATATCATCGGAATCTTCGCTCGAAATCATGATGACGGGCAGATTGTCACTAACCGATCGGCGCGACAGATCGGCCAGCACCTCAAAGCCGCTTACGCCCGGCATGACAATATCCAGCAGCACGAGCGACAACTCATCGCCATAGCGGTCGACCATGTCGAGCGCCGCACGACCGTGGTCGGCCTCGAGGATGTAATACTCGTCCTTGAGCATCTCGCTGAGAATGGCTCGGTTCATCTCGGAGTCATCGACAATAAGCACCAAAGGCTTTTCGCTTTGGAAGGCCTCGATGGAATCGGCATCGGTCACGACCGTACCGGCTTTTGCCTTAGCGCGGCTCAATAACTGGACAGCGCGGCCAACGCCCTCATCGACCGTCTCGCCATGAATGCGAACGCCACCAACACATGCCGTCAAGCTCACGTACTCATGGCCCGGAATAATCGTGGAATGAACGGCTTCGGATACCTGATGCAAGCGACGGGCGAAGTCATCGGAGGGAATATCGGGCATGACGACCACAAACTTGTCGCAGCCATAGCGCACAAGCTCGTCAGTCGAACGAATTCCGCTGCGTATGGCTGTCGCCACAGCACCGAGTGCAAGGTCGCCGGCATGACGGCCACACGTATCGTTGAAGGCCCTAAAATCATCAAGGTCGATCATCGCAACGCCGGCATTCATGCGGGCGCCACGAAGCTTTTCCTCGTAATATCGGCGATTGCGCACACTCGTCAGCACGTCGGTGTAGACAAGGTCCTCTTCTGCAGCCTCTTGCTCATCAATCGGACGCACCATCAGCAGGACACGAGGCTCGCCCTCGACCTTTAGAGGGCGCAGGCGGGCGCGGTACTCAGTACCATCGTTGAGCAGTTGCTCCGACACCTCACCTGAATTCGCCAAGGCCTCAAGACTCGACTGACGCAAACAAGGGCAGTGATCGCCGGCGAGCAGGCAGTTACGCTCGCTCTTAATCTGGTCGGCCGACAGCAAACGTACCACGGGGTAGGTCTTCGCGACGCGGGCGACCTCAGCGGCAGCCTCCTCGTCGGTTAGATTGACCTCGTGATTTTTGCGCATATGGGGCCCTTTCTATCGTTATGCACGGCAACGGTGCATATCAATTGGTACAAGGGTAACATCTAACAGCTGAAGGCAAACGCGCGATTATCGTTACATTTTTATGACCTGGCAAGCGGCGGTAATGGAGCCGCGGGCGCGCGGTTATGGACGCATTCGTTAACAATGACGAAACGCTAACAACCCCTCTCCCCGCAGGTCATCGAGCGTGCTAACGCTCCAAGACATCACGAACGGCATTTGCCGCCGTAACGGGGCGATCGCGCAGACCGTTATGCGCGCCCGGAATCGTCACAAGGGGGCAATCGAGATATTCAGCAGCCACCCTCGTGCCCGCCTCGCGGGGCGTGCCAACCGAGAGCTCGCCCAAGAACACGTCCGACACCGCCTTTGACGCGCGAGCGCGCTCCCAGTCGGGAGCATATGTCATATTTGTTCCGTATTCATTGGCCATAAAGCAACGACCATTGCGCAGGGCATGTTTGACTTCCGCTTCGGTCGTCCCAGGAGCCTCGGGGTCCAAGTCGCCGAGGGCTCCCAAGAAAAGCCGGAGCGCCCTTGAAACCTTTCCCGCCGCAATCATATCGAGCAAAACCGGAGCTGCGCCCATACCGACGCCTTTGGCCGACACAGCCGGCTCATGCAGAATCGCACGGGCGACGAGATGGGGTTCGGTGCGAAGAAGCTCCAGCGCAACCAACGTACCGGCACTATGCGCAAGCACATTTGCCGGAGCGCCAACGTGTTCGATCACGGCTTGCAGGTCGGCGGCCTGAGCGGCAAGATCATAGCTGCCGTCTGCCGCATCGCTGCTGCCACCGCAACCGCGGCGGTCGTAGGCAATTACGCGGTAGTTGCGGCTGAGCTCACAAGCGATACCGTCGAAAAATGTGCCGTCGACACAAGCGCCGTGCACGCACACCAAAGCAGGAGCATCAGGCGACACATCCGGGCCGGCATATTCGCGACAGGCAATCGTGGTGCCCGCATTCTCGACCGTAAAATCCATGTTGTGCCCCCATCATCAATGCCCATCCAGTTGCACGTCAGTACGGTTGGATGGACCCGCATTGCCTTATACCTTGTTAACAGATTAACTGTACCCGACCCGAGGCTTTTCATGGCACAGCATCATGGGCGACGTGAAAAAACGAAACTTGTAAAGCAAGAGCCCGCACCTTGCTTTGGAGCCGATGCTATGCTTAGGCACAATTGTCTTGAGGAGCATATGCCTATGTCTACGTTTTTGAATGCCAGCCCCATCTTTGGGCCCGTTCGCAGCCGTCGCCTTGGCCTCTCGCTCGGCGTCAACATGATGCCGGCCAGCGGCAAAATCTGCACGTTCGACTGCATGTACTGCGAAAACGGCCTCAATGCCGAGCGCCCCTGCCATGAGCCGTACAACACAGCCGCCGTAGTACTCGACGCGCTCGAGGCAAAGCTGCGCGAGATGGCAACCGAGGGCGAGCTCCCCGATGTGATCACCTTCGCAGGCAACGGCGAGCCCACCGCCGCACCGGAGTTTCCGCAGGCCATCGCCGGCGCCGTCGCGCTGCGCGACGAGCTTGCCCCAAACTCCAAAATCGCCGTACTCTCCAACGGTACGCGCGCCGACCGCCCCGAGGTGCACGATGCACTCATGATGGTCGACGACAACATCCTCAAGCTCGATACGGTCGATCCGGCATTTATCCAGCTGCTCGACCAGCCTGTTGGCCCCTACGACGTCGAGCACCAGATTGAGACGTTCGCAAGCTTTGACGGTCACGTTATTATCCAGACGATCTTTTTGACCGGTGAGTATCAGGGCAAGCCCATCGACAACACCGGCGAGGAGTACGTCGCCCCCTGGCTCGCGGCGCTTGAGCGCATTCGCCCACAAGAAGCGACCATCTACACGGTGGCGCGCGAGACACCAATCGCCGGCCTTGCTAAAGCGGCGCCCGAGGTGCTCGACACGATTGCCGCACGCGTGCGCACCCTCGGCATCCCCTGCCAGGTGAGCTACTAGCAAAACCGCGCAGCAGCCAGTGTCCGCCATCCCACTCCATCAGTTGCGGTGATATAGTTCCTGTTTATGCTGTTAAACCGCTTAAATCGGAACTATGTCACCGCAACTTTTATGGACGCGTGGGTGGGCTATACTAGCTGCGGATGAAAGGAAGTTAGCCATGTATGACAAAGGACCCGTGCCTGGCCGCAACGACGCTTGCTGGTGCGGCAGCGGCAAAAAATATAAGAAATGCCATAGCGCCTTTGATGAGCGCCTCGAGCGCTTGTGGGAAGAGGGCTGGGAGGTTCTGCCCCGCACGCTCTACAAGACGCCCGCCGATATCGAGGGCATCAAGCGCTCGGCAGCCATCAACGTGGGCGTGCTCGATTATGTGGGCGAGCATATCGCCGCAGGCATGACCACCAACCAGATCGACCAGATGATCTACGACTACACCGTCGAGCACGGCGGCACGCCGGCCGATCTTAACTACGAGGGCTATCCCAAGAGCGTGTGCACCTCGATCAACGACGTCGTCTGCCACGGTATCCCCTGCGATGCGGATGTGCTGCACGAGGGCGACATCATCAACGTGGACTGCTCCACGATCCTGGACGGTTACTTTAGTGATTCGAGCCGTATGTTCTGCATCGGCGAGGTCTCGGCCGAGCGCCAGCGCCTGGTCGACGTCACCCGCGCCAGCGTGGAGGCGGGCCTGGCGGCCGTCAAGCCATGGCTGCCGCTGTCCGTTATGGCCGAAGCCGTGCAAAAGACGGTCGAGGACGCCGGTTTTAGCGTGGTGCGCGAGTACGGCGGACACGGCATCGGTAAGGAGTTTCACGAGGACCCGTTTGTGGGCTTTACCACCGAGGCGCCCGATGTGGACACCATCATGGCTCCGGGCATGGTCTTTACCATCGAGCCCATGGTCAATGCCGGAGCGCCCGACATCAAGATTAGCAAGGGCGACGGCTGGTGCGTGCGCACCAAGGACGGTAGCGATTCGGCTCAGTGCGAGGTGCAGCTCGTGGTGACCGAGGACGGTTACGAGCTGCTGAGCTGGTAGCCGTGGATGCGCCGGATGCCGACGGGCACGCTCGTCTTGCATCCGGCGTTTTTATTTGAACGTTTTACCTGATAAAACCTGCCAAAATAAACCTGTCCCTTTTTGGCAGGCCAAGCGGAGAGGACTGCTTGTGAACATCCTGGTTTTGCTGCCCGTCAATGACCGCCATCGCGCAATTCTTGAGTCGAGCGCTCCGGGCGATGACTTTATCTACACGAGCTCCGACGCCGCCACGCGCGAGCAGGTTGCCGATGCCGACGTGATCCTGGGCAACATCGACCCTGACATGCTCACGGCATGCGAACATCTCCAGCTGTTGCAATTGCAGACCGCTGGCTATGACGATTACTTGGCCGCCGGCACCGTGCCGGCTGAAGCCAAGCTGTCTTGCTCAATCGGCGCCTACGGTCAGGCTGTGAGCGAGCACATGTTTGCCATGGTCCTTTCCATGATGAAGCGCCTGCCCGGCTACCAGGACTTGCAGCGCGAGCATCGCTGGGAGGATTTGGGCCCGGTTACCTCGCTCAATAACGCCAACGTGCTGGTGCTGGGCGCGGGCGATATCGGCGGCCACTTTGCCACGCTCTGCCGCAGTATGGGTGCGCACGTCCGCGGCATCAAGCGCCATCCGCTCGTCTACCCCATTGTGTTTGAGGACATGGACGGCATAGACGCCCTGCCCGAGCGCCTGGCCGAAGCTGACATCGTCGCATCCTTTATGCCGAGCACACCCGAGACCCGCGGTCTGGCGAACGCCGAGTTCTTCGCCGCGATGAAGCCGGGCGCCCTCTTTGCCAACGGCGGCCGTGGCGATCTTGTGGTCGCTGACGACTTGGTTGCCGCTCTGGAGTCGGGACATCTCGCCGGTGCCGCGGTCGACGTCACCGACCCCGAGCCGCTGCCTGAGACAAGCCCCCTGTGGGATGCGCCCAACATGCTCATCACACCGCACGTCTCCGGATGGTTCCACCTGGCCGCCACGCTCAACAATGTGGTCGACATCGCCGCGGAGAACTTGCGTCACCTGCAGGTCGGCGAGACGCTTCGCTGCTGGATCGAACACTAGGGTTCCGCCGTTCTAAGGAACGGCGGACCGGTCGACGCTGCGCGCCGCCCAGAGCGACAATTTGCCATTCAAAAGGCGAGGCATGACCAGAAGGTCAATACCTCGCCTTTTTCATGCCAACTTGTTCGCTCTGGACGTCGCTCGCTGACGTTTGCTCAACCTGCGGTGTCATAACAATTCTGTCCAGCTGTTGGCATTGCGGCATTTGCCCAAATAAAACCTGCCAAAGTAAACCTGTCCCTTTTTGGCAGGTATTAGAGCTCTACGCTTTCGGCGCCGTTGATGGTTAGGTTTCGCTCGTAGAAGGCGGTGAGAGCGCGGATGGCGTACATCACGTCGCGCACGCCGCCGGTCTCGTAGCTTGAGTGCATGGCCAGCTGCGGCAGGCCCACGTCCACGGCATGCATGCTCGCCTGCATATTCGACAGGTTGCCCAGGGTGGAACCGCCGGCCATGTCGCTCTTGTTGGCGAAAGCCTGCGTTGGCACGTCGGCGTCATCGCAGATGGCCTGGAACACCGCGCGGCTAAAGGCATCGGTGCAGTAGTGCTGGTTGGCGGCTTCCTTGATGACGATGCCGCCGTTGAGCACAACCTGATTGCGGGCGTCGCACTTCTCGGCGTGGTTGGGGTGCACGGCATGTGCGTTGTCGCAGCTCGCGAGCATCGATGCGGCAAGGGCGCGATGGTACGACTCGTCGTCAAAGCCCAACGATCCGTTAATGCGGCGCAGTGCATCGGCCAAGAGCGTCGACATGGCGCCTTGCTTGGTCTCGGAGCCAACCTCCTCGTTATCGAAGCAGCAGAAGACCGAAACATCGTGCGCGTTCTCGGCACCCAAAAATGCCTGCAGCGAGGTGTAGGCGCAGGCCAGGTCGTCAAGCTTGGGCGTCGAGATAAACTCGTCGGCCCAGCCCCAAATGCGCGCATCCTGGCGGTTGACCAGGAACAAATCGCGGCCCAGAATTTGCTCGGGCTCAACGTCCAGCTCTTCGGCAATCAGGGCATCAAAATCTCCCTGCTTGAGTTCGCCGGCGCTGATGAGCGGGCACAGGTCGACGGCTCGGTTGGGAGCAAAGCCCTCGTTAACGCCGCGGTTCATGTGGATGGCAAGGCTCGGGATAATAGCGACCTCGCGCTCGGTGGCAAGCAGGCGGCTCTCAATACGGTCGCCCTCGCGTACCAGCACGCGGCCCGCGAGTGCCAGCGGACGGTCGAACCAGGTGTAGTCGATCATGCCGCCGTAGGCCTCGGTGTTCAGGCGCAGCGTCTCGCCCGCGCCGTCGAGCTCGGGCACGGCCTTAACCTTAAACGTCGGCGAGTCGCTGTGCGACGCCGTCAGCTGAAAATGGTAGTCGCCGGCAACGCCGTCCTCGCCCCACGTAGCAGCCAGGTCCTCGCCCACCTTAAAGGCGATAACGCTCGAGGTGTTGCGCTGCGTGTAATAACGCCCGCCCGGCTCGATGTCCCACGCCGCGTTCTCGGACAGGTAGGTAAAGCCCGCCTCGTCGAGCTCGGCCATAATGGTCGCCGCCGTATGGAACATGCTGGGGCATGCCTCGATAAAGTCGATAAGGTCGTTGGCGGCCTCGATATCATCGGCCGTCACATGCGCGCGCTCGGGCGTTTCCTGATCCGTCATGCTCTCCCCTTTCGCTGGGTTGATGGTCCCTTCCAGCATACCCCGCCGCGCCAGCGCTGCACTCTTCATTCCGTGTTTAATCCCGCACCGCTCACCAAGTTGAGCCATCATGCCCGTGCACCTTTTGCGACAATTACGCTAACAGGACGAGAGGAGCCGCCATGAAGCCACGTAACATTGCCATCGCCTGCGGTGTCGCGGGAGTCGCCGTCGGCCTTGCCGCTGCCACCGGTATCGTTTATCACAAGCAAATCAAGTCCGCCGCGTCGCTCAAACGCTTGACCGGCTACGCGGATGGCTATGACCTGTACGCAATCGACATCGCCTACGACTACGATCTTGATCGCATCATCGCCGCTGGCGTGCGCGACGACCAGGCCTACATCGATGCCGTGGTGGCGCAGGTGCTGCCCGGTGTGCCGGTACATGTCCAGGCGCCCCAGTTTGCCTGCAGCGCTTTTGTCGCCGTAGATGCCGAAGGCCGCGTGCGCACCGGTCGCAATTACGACTTTAAGGACGACACCTCAGCGCTGCTGGTGCGCAATCACCCACGCGGCGGCTATGCCTCCATCGGGTTTGCCGCCCTTAACAACCTGGGCGATAACACTCCGCTTGACTCCGTCGCCGGACGGGCCGCCGCACTCATGGGCCCGTTTGGCCAGCTCGACGGTGTTAACGAATGCGGCGTGTCCATTGCCGTACTCACTCTGGATTCCAAGCCCTGTGACCAGGACACGCAACGCCCCGTCATCAATACCTCGCTCGCCATCCGTCTGGTGCTCGACCGTGCCGCCACCACGCAAGAAGCTGTCGACCTGCTTTCCGCCTACGACATGCACGCCATGGCAGGACGCGATTACCACTTCTTTATCAACGACGCCGCCGGTGACGCGCGCGTAGTAGAGTGGGATCCGCGCGATCCGGACCGCGCTTTCAAAGCGGCTCCTGTACGCCAGGTTACGAACTTCTACGCCTGCTATGGCGACGAAGTGCTGCCCAACCAAAAGAATGGCGAGCTGGGCCATGGTAAAGAGCGCGCCGTCGCAATCGCCGATGTCCTTGACGCCCATGTCGGTGCCCAGGACGAGGCAGTCGCTTGGAAGGCCCTTCGCGCCGCAGCCCAAGAGCCCAATCCGGAAGACATCACCAGCAATACGCAATGGTCGGTCGTCTTTGACAATACCGAACCCGCCGCCGCTATTACGCTGCGCCGCCACTGGGGCAACGTCGATGCCTTCGCACTGTAAGGAGCCAGGCCCGTCGACCTTACGTTCCCTGACGTTGCTTACATTTCCATACGCTTGAGCTAACACGTTTACCCCCGTATCAACAGTGTGCGGGGGTAAACTTATGCGCATGTTATAACTTGCCCGGAAGGATTCATCATGCTTAGGATCGGTCTTCTTACTAGTGGCGGCGACTGCCAGGCGCTCAACGCCACCATGCGCGGCATCGTCAAAACGCTTATGACCAATAGCGAAGAGCCTATCGAGATCTACGGTTTTGAGGACGGCTACCAGGGCCTTATCTACAGCAGGTTCCGCGTCATGACGCCCGCCGATTTTAGCGGTATCCTCACCCGCGGCGGCACCATCCTGGGCACGAGCCGCACGCCGTTCAAGCGTCTGGATACCCCCGAGGCCGATGGTGTCGAGAAGGTGCCGGCGATGGTCCACACCTATCATAAGCTGCAGCTCGACTGCCTGTTTATGCTGGGTGGCAACGGATCCACCAAGACCGCCAACCGCCTGCGCGAAGAGGGCCTCAACGTTATCGCCCTGCCCAAGACCATCGATAACGACACATGGGGCACCGAGCTGACGTTTGGCTTTACGAGCGCCATCGACGTCGCCACCAAGTGCATCGACGACATCCACACCACCGCTTCGAGCCACGGCCGCGTGTTCGTTATCGAGATCATGGGCCACAAGGTTGGCTGGATCCCGCTGTATGCCGGCGTCGCGGGCGGCGCGGATGTCATCTTGATTCCCGAGATTCCCTACGACATGGATAACGTCATCAAGACCATTGAGCATCGCATGGAAACCGGTAGCCGCTTTACCATCGTGGCCGTCGCCGAGGGCGCCATCTCCAAGGAGGACGCGGCGCTGTCCAAGAAGGAGTACAAGAAGAAGCTCGCCGAGCGCACGAGCCCGTCAATCGTGTACGACATCGCCAAGGAGATCGAGGCCAAGACCGGTCGCGAGACCCGCGTCGCCATCCCCGGCCACACGCAGCGCGGCGGTCAGCCCGATGCCCAGGACCGCATCTTTGCGACCCAGTGCGGCGTCGAGGCGGCACTCGGCTGCCTACGCGGCGAGTTTGGCTACATGATTGCTCTGCGTGACGGCAAGATGTGCCACATGCCGCTCGAGGAGGTCGCCGGCAAGCTCAAGTATGTCGACCCCCAGAGCGACCTGGTGCGCGAGGCCAAGGCGTTGGGCATCAGCTTCGGCGACGAATAGCCTCGGCTGGAACTGCTCTCATCGGAGGCCCCAGGGCTTACCTCCCAAATCGTCCTCGGACATGTCAGGACCCCGCCGTGCGCTTCGCGCCGCGGGGTCCTTCCGTCCTGCGGAAAGATTTGGGAGGTAAGCCCTGGGGCCTCCTGCGGTAACTAAGGAGGCCGTGGCTATTCGTCTTCTTGCTGCGGGTGCCTGGTCTGAAATTAAGTTGCGGTGAAATAGTTCCTGCTTAGCCCGCAAATGGCTGAATCTAAGAACTATTCCACCGCAACTTACGAATGATCGGAGCGGCTACAGCACAAGCGTCGGCGTTCGTTTGATGGTCCGCCACGAAAAGGAGCCATCTACTACGTTTAACTCGATGGGGCCAACCATGACCGCATTTTTCGAAAAGCGACAGGCCTTCTACCTGCGGTTTTATTTTTCGTTTTCCCGGCATGGTTGAGGGTATCCAATTAAACGTAGTAGATAGGCCCATTTTGTGGCATACGGCCCATTCAAGCCCAATCTCGAAGGCTAAAGAGAGCTTCTCATCCACGCTTGCGAGCGAAAACCAAATAGAATGAAAGGCAAATGGAAAGCCCGTTTGACGAGCGGAGGACATATGCGGGACGTAGCCGAAAGCGACTGGAAGCTGTTTAAGAAAATGCTTCCTCAATGGCAAGAACGTTATATGGAAAAGCTCATCGGCCAGTACGTTGAGATGCTGAACGGCGACAGTGAAGCGTCCAGTAGATTTTGGGCACTAGAAGAGCGCCTCAATAGAGACAAGCTGTCCTCAGGTGTAATTGCAAACGACATTCGCCGCAGCACAATGCACCGCGAGATAGCCAATTTGCTTATCGACAGCGTGATCGCCCTCGACGACCTTGACGGTTTTACCGAGGACATTAAGAGCTATGCGCAACACTGGATTGGCCAGTAAGAGCACCGAACGACAAACATCCCCAGCAAAACGGGGCAAACGCCGGACCACCTAATGGTTGTCCGGCGTTTGCCCCGATAAAACCTGCCAAAATAAACCTGTCCCTTTTTGGCAGGTTACTCGGCGCTCTTGAGGGCGCCGACCATGTCGATCTTATTGAGGGTACGGTTGGTGGCGAGGTTGACGATAAACGTAAAGCCGAAGGAAAGCACCACGGCAAGCACGTAGCTCAGCGGCTCGACTTCGACGTCAAAGTACAGCGACGGCATCTGCAGGATGTACGTAAAGCTCTCGGCAAGCAGGCCACCCAGCGGCACGCCCAGTGCGGTGCCAATCGCCGTGAGGATCAACGTCTCCTTGTTGACGTAATGGTGTACCTCGCCACGGCGGAAGCCCAGCACCTTGATGGTCGCCAGCTCGCGCTCGCGCTCGGAGATATTCGTGTTGGACAACGTAAACACCACCACAAACGACAGGCACGCCGCCATAAAGGTCACGAGCACCACGACGGAATTGATGATAGTGAAGTTCGCCTCGTAGTTCTGCCAATGTTCGGCCGTGCTCGAGATGGTGAGCCAACCGTCACTCTTAAGATTCTTGCTAAACGCAATCTGGTCGGCCGACGAGCCCTTAAGCAGCACAAAGATGCCGTTAAGACGCGCGCTTCGGCCGAACGCGCGCTCATAGGTGCCCTGCGTCATATAGAGCGTGTTGCCCAAATAGTTGAGCGAGATGTCGCTGACTTTGACCTTGGCGACGTTGAGCGACGAATCCTGGACCTGCGCCGTGTCGCCCGGCTGAATCCCAAGAACCAGCTGTGAACTCTTGCTCAGATACACGTCTCCGTCACGCAAAGACAGTGGCTCTTTGGACTCATCCTCGAGACGCGCGTAGTCGTCCAGGTCGTTCGTGCGGTCATCGGGCACCACGATCAGCTGCACGGTCTCGCTCTTGCCGCCAAATGTAAAGGTGACGTTGTCGGTCATAATCGGCAGCGTCGAAGACACCGTCACGTTAGAATCCTTAGCCGCGCTGCGCTCATCCAATGCCGCGCACGTCTGCGAAAAATCGTCGGGATTGGCAACCGCCAGCAAGTCATAGCGCGTGATATGCCCATACTGCTTGGGCGAAAGCGCAACCGACGTGTCGCGAATACCCATACCGCAGATCACAAGCGCGGTGCAACCCGCGATACCGAAGATGGTCATAAAGGCGCGCTTTTTGTAGCGAAACAGGTTACGTGCTGCCACCTTGTTCAAAAAGCCCATGCGGCGCCAGATAAAGCCGATGCGCTCGAGCAAGATACGCGAGCCGGCGCGCGGGGCCTTGGGGCGCATGAGCGAGGCCGGAGTCTCGGCCATCTCGTGGCGGCAGGCGATAATCGTGGCGCCCACCACGCCCACGGCAAACAGCGCCACCGAGACGATCGAGGACACGATGTCGTACGAAAGCAACATCTGGGGCAGCGAGTACATGTCGTCGAACACCGTAAACAAGAACAGCGGCAGGCCCACAAATCCGATGATGTTGCCGAGCACGCCGCCGATCAGACAAGCCCACAGCGCATAGTCCACGTATTTGGACAGGATGCGTCCGCGCGAATAGCCGAGCGCCTTATACAGGCCGATGAGCGTGCGCTCCTCCTCGACCATACGCGTGGCGGTGGTAAGGCTGATGAGCACGGCGACGATAAAGAAGATGAACGGGAACACCGTGGCGATGGCTTCAATTGACGAGCTATCGCTCTCCACGCTCGAGTAGCTTGCGATATTGCCGCGGTCCTGGATGTACCAGGTGCATTCTCCCAGATCGGAAAGCTCGGCGCGGGCGTCGGCAAACTGTTGGTCGGCGGCGGCACGGCGCTGGTCCAGGTCGGCTTGCGCCTGCGCACGCTCGTCGCTGCCCTCGGCCATGCGATTGATGTTGTCCTGCTCGATCCCAAAGAGCATGGCGGCCTGACGCTCGGCCGCATCCAAGCTTGTCGGCGTGTCGACCGTCAGCTCCTGAGCGCGCGCCTTCTCACGCTCCTCGCGGATCTTCTCTATATTGCCCTTGACCTCATTGATCTTTGCCGCGTAGGCATCCGAATATGAGTTGAGATCCTTGGCTCCCTCGACGACCACGTGGACCGCGGAGTAGGAAGAAGATGTCGCGGCGTCCTCGCTCACATAGAACTTATAGTCCGCCGCCGAGGCGGCACGGAAGGCGTTGACCGTCGAGTCGGAGCTCACATCAGTGGGATCGAGAACCTCGGCCGTGATGGTGTAATCGCCATCGGCAAACTGGTCCTTAGCGCTTTGGTTCGACGAGCTCGCGTCATTGGCGGCAAAGCTCACGGTATCGCCGAGCTTTTTGCCCGAAGCCTTCAGGAACTTCGATGTCACCGCAACCTCATCGGCGCTCTCGGGCAAATCGCCGTTCACGAGCACCGGCTGATCGATGTTCTCCTTGGAGAGACTTTGCACGACCACGCGCTCGCGCGTTGTGCCCACGGCGGTGTAGGCGGTCTCGGTGTAAATGCCCTCGGC
>NZ_JBCOIG010000005.1:0-30385 GCF_040926405.1 Collinsella aerofaciens | reverse complement strand
CCTTAAGGCCGCACATCACGCTCACGCCAAGCGCGGTGATGACCACGATTGACAAAAAGCGCTTAAGACTGCCTCGGATTGTGCGGTAGATGCCACGGCGAAAAACCGTCGGCACCATATCGTTTGAGCTTTGGGCAGTGCGGTAGGTCGTAAAATCCTGCTCGCGCTCCGTGTTCTGCGCGTCGCGGCGTTGGCTGTTTTGGCGGTCCTGATCCATGGGCGCTACCACTCGATCGTCTCGATAGGCACGGGATTTTGCTGGACCGTCTCGCTCTCCACGCGGCCGCTCTTAAAGCGAATCAGGCGATCGGCCATGGGCGCGAGCGCGGAGTTGTGCGTGATGATGATGACCGTAATGCCCTGCTTGCGGCAGGTATCCTGCAGCAGCTGCAAGATCTGCTTGCCGGTTTTATAGTCGAGCGCGCCCGTGGGCTCGTCGCACAGAAGCAGCTTGGGGTTCTTTGCCAGTGCGCGGGCGATGGACACGCGCTGCTGCTCGCCGCCCGAAAGCTGTGCCGGAAAGTTGCTCAGGCGCTCGCCCAGGCCAACCTGGCGAAGCGTTTGTTCGGCATCGAGCGAATCGGGGCAAATCTGAGCTGCGAGCTCAACGTTTTCGAGGGCCGTCAGGTTGGGGACCAGATTGTAGAACTGGAAGACAAAGCCGACGTCGGCGCGGCGGTATTCCACGAGCTGCGCCTCGTTAGCGGAGCTCACGTCGCGCCCGTCCACCGTCACGGTGCCGGAAGTTGCCGTGTCCATGCCGCCCAAGATGTTGAGCGCCGTCGTTTTACCGGCGCCTGAAGCACCCAAAATGATGGCGAGCTCGCCGCGCTCGACCGTAAAACTCGCGCCGTCGAGTGCGTGAATGCGGGCGTCGCCCTCGCCGTATGCCTTGATGACGTCTTTGAATTCGATATAGGCCATCGATTAATTCCCATCTGGTCGGATAACTCTTTAGTATTACCCATTTCGCACCGACCAAAAAGGGACAGGTTCATTTTGGCAGGTTTTAGAGGCGGACGGTGAAGGTGATCTGGTTGCCGTGGCCGCAGACAGAAGCGCTCCCACCATGGGCTTCGGCGATGGCACGCACCACGGATAGGCCCACGCCCGAGCCGCCCGTCTTGGAGCTGCGCGACACGTCCGCACGATAGAAGCGGTCGAACAATCGATCTAGGTCGCCTTCGGGCAGCTCGTCCACGGCGTTCGAAACGACAAGCTCGGCCGAACCTTTGCCTGCACCGCGTGAGACGGCACGCAGACTCAACTCAATTACACTGCCCTCACTCGCATAGCGCGTGGCGTTATCCAGCAGCAGCTCAACCACCTGCGCCACCGCTGCAGCATCGGCATGGGCCCGCACGCCACTCGCAATCGACGTCGACAGACGCTTGCCACGCGAAACCGCCACCGACTCAAACGGCGACGCCGCCTTGTCCACTGCCTCCGAAAGATCGATCGATATCATGGTAAAGCCCGCCGAACCCTCGTCCATGCGAGCCAAAAACACCAGACGCTCCGTGAGCGCCGTCAACCGTGCAACCTGTTCGTGAATGCTCTGCGTCCACTCGCTCTCGCCGCTCTCGATCTCTTGCACCTCATTGGCGGCATCAATCACGGCCAGCGGCGTCTTGATCTCGTGGCTTGCATCGGTAATAAAGCGCTTTTGCTTGCTGTAGCTCTCGACCATCGGCCGAATCACCGCGCCCGAGGCACCCGCCACAATTGCCAACACCGCCAGCCAGCCAATGCAACTAATCGCCACGCTCGCGCTCAAAAACGAATGAAAGCTTGCAAGCTCGCGCGAGCAGTCCACAAACACATAGGTGGTCTCGTCGCCCTGAACCGTAACCGTATAGCGGTAGTTACCAGAAAAGCCCGAGGTCCAACCCTTGGAATATAGTCCTGCAGCGATGCGTGCAGCACGCTTGGCACCCACCGCGGCAATGCGGGCCGTGTTGACATCGGTCACCTGCCCACCGGCAATCGACACCGTAAAGTAGCGCGTGTCGAAGGGAGACTCCGCCGTCATACCTTCGAAGTGCCCGGTGCGCATGACCACCCTGTCACCGGCAGCGGTCTTACCGGCGCCCACATCCTCGCCGAGATCGGTCTTGGGCTCATCCGTCCAATCGATGCCGTCCTTGCCCGCCAAGATATAGTCCAGACGAGCGTCGGCCATCTTGCAGACATGCGAGTAGTTGACGATATTGATGCCGGCGATGATAAGCGTAAGCACGGCGGTCACGGCACCCATGGCAACCAGGATGAACTTACGACGCAGGCGACGTCCCATTGCACTGGCAGCATCGGCGCGCCCCGGATTACCCGAGTCCGCGCCCATGCCGAGCTTTGCCGTCGTGCGCTTCCACCACGCACTCGCGCTCACGCCTATTCGCCCTCCTCAACAACCTCGAGCGAATAGCCCTGGTTGCGCGATGCACGGATGGCCACGTTGGCACCAAGCGCCGTCAGCTTTTTGCGCAGGTACGAGATATAGACCCACACCACGTTAGCGCCTTCGGGCGCGTCCTCACCCCAAACTTCGAGCATCAAACGCTCGGTGGGCATGCGCGTGCCGGCGTTGCGCATAAAGAGCTCCATAAGCTGAAACTCTCGATTGGCCAGGTGCTCCTCGCCCAAAGGGCCCACGAGTGTGCACGATGCCGTGTCGAGGCGCACGTTGCCCACGCTGAGCGTCGTGGCGTCAATTGCCGTCGCGGCACGCGTCATGGCGCGAATGCGTGCGAGCAGCTCCTTGGCGGCGAACGGCTTGGTCAGGTAGTCGTTGGCACCGGCATCCAGGCCCTCGACCTTATCGGACACCTCGCTTTTTGCCGTGAGCATGATGATGGGCAGTCGCTTACCGGCGGCGCGTGTGCGCTTGAGTACCTCGATACCGTCCATGCCGGGCATCATGATGTCCAGAATTGCGGCGTCATAGTCGTTGGCGAGCAGATACTCGAGCGCCGTCAGACCATCGAGCGCGGTATCGACCTCGTAGTCGCTATGTTGAAGAATCGCGGTAAGGGCGCGGGAGAGGCCGGGTTCGTCCTCGGCAAGCATCAGCTTCATAGTTGTTCCTTTGGCGCACGGCTATACAGGTTTCGATACTGCCGATGATAGCGCACCGTCAACCGCCTTAGCGCAGCCTTAGCCGCTCAACCTGCGCGTTTTTAAATACGCAGGATATGGCTTAGCCAAACTTAAGGCGCAGATGTCAAACGCTTGTCCGCACGCCGGAGACGATAGAACAGCAACTCACCCTTTCGCGGCACCTTTATCATGCAAAGAGCTCGGGCACTATTCCTCGTACGCGCCCTCAAGCCGAAGCAGCCACTCCTTGCGGTCAAGCCCGCCGGCATATCCGTTGAGCGAACCATCGGCGGCAACCACGCGATGGCACGGCACGATAATCGAAATGGGATTGCGTGCAACCGCAGTCCCCACGGCACGGGGAGACACAACGGGCGCCTCGTTTCCCGGTACACGATGTCGAGCCGCAACACGCTGGGCGATCTCGCCATACGTAGCGACCTCGCCACGCGGAATAGAAAGCAGCTCGTACCAAACTTCACGCTGAAACGCCGTGCCGATCATATGCAACGGCGGCGTAAACCGAGGTTCCTGCCCTGCAAAATAAGCATTCAGCCAAGCCCAGGAACGCTCAAGCACCGAAGACGCCGCACCATTTGCCGGACTCACCGACGACATGCCGCCAGCACCAGAAACTGCATCGGCGCCTTCAACATGTTCGGGATCTTCTTTGAGAAGCGTGGAGCCAAAATGCTCCTGCCCCTCAAACCAAAGTCCCGTCAGACCGCGGCCATCAGCGGCAAGCAAGATTTCGCCCAAAGGCGAAGCAAACGTCGTCGTGACCACCAGCGGCTCCTTTCAAAACTCCGCAACATAATACCGCGAATTGTGCAGACAACCCCAATCGACCCCAAAGTCACCCAAGGCAGCAGGCGCGCAGCGCCGCAGCTGCCGCACGACCCCAAAGTCCCCGCAGGCAGCAGGCGCAACGCGCCGCAGCTGCCGGCCGCGCCCCACAGTCCCCAAAGGCGGCAGGCGCGAAGCGCCGAGGCCGCCGCCGGGACCAGGGCCCGCAACAGCCGCGCGCCCCCCACATCAGCCCAGCGGCCCCAACCAACAACGGCCCCATCGCAGACTGCTCGCAGCCGAGTCACCGCAGGCGGGGGCCGGGCTTAGCTTTCAGAACACTCCGCAGACCAGTGTGGCGCCTTGTCCGCGGCTCCGAAGGAGCAGGACAAGGCGCCACACATGGTCGAGGACGTTCTGAAAACTAAGCCCGGTCCCCGCCGGACAGGTCAACTTACTCGCAGAGCAGCTTAGCGATCTGGACGGCGTTGGTTGCCGCGCCCTTACGGATTTGGTCGCCGCAGCACCAGAAGGTGATGCCGCGCGCAGCCTCGGGGTTCGAGATGTCGCGGCGTACGCGACCGACCCAAATCAGGTCCTGGTCGGAGGTGTCCATCGGCATGGGGAAGCGGTCGTGTGCATCCTCGGCGCCCATGTCGTCAACCAGCTTCACGCCCGGAGCGACAGCCAGCGCAGCGCGGGCCTCTTCCACCGTGATGTCGCGCTCAAACTCGAGCGTAATGCTCTCGGAGTGCGAGCGCAGCACGGGCACGCGTACGCAGGTGCAGTTCACGCGCAGCTCGGGCAGGTGCATGATCTTGCGGCCCTCGTTTTGCAGCTTCATCTCCTCGGAGGTAAAGCCCTCCTCCTTAACGCCACCGATCTGCGGAATCAGGTTGCTCGCCAACTGGGCGGCAAAAGCGCGCGGCTCGGGAATCTCTTCGCCACGGCCCAGGGCGGCCAGCTGGGCCTCAAGCTCGGCCATACCGGGAGCGCCAGCACCCGAAGCCGCCTGGTACGTCGAGACGATCATACGCTTCACGCCGGCGAGCTGGTGCAGCGGCCACGTGGGAACCAAGCCGATGATGGTCGCACAGTTGGGGTTGGCGATCAGGCCGTGGTGCCACTTGATGTCGTCGGCATTGATCTCGGGCACGACCAGTGGCACCTCGGGATCCATGCGGAAGGCGTGGCTGTTGTCGACCACGACCGCGCCGCGCTTGACGGCCTCGGGCAGCAGCTCCTTGGCGATATCGTCGCCGGCAGCGCCGAGTACGATGTCGCAGCCCTCAAAGGCCTCGGGGCAAGCCTCTTCGATCACGATCTGCTCGCCGCGGAACTCAACGGTCTTGCCCGCAGAACGCGCGCTCGCCAGCAGTTTGAGCTTGCCAACCGGAAACTCCTGCTCATTGAGGCACTCGAGCACCTGGGTGCCCACGGCTCCCGTCGCGCCCAAAATAGCAACCGTGTACTGTTTCATGCTTCCCCCTTTTAAGGTTGTGGCTTTTGCCCGCACACCGAGCAGGCCGATAATTGTTGCCAGTGTATACAAGAACGGGGCGGGCACGAAACCCGCCCCGCCGAAACGAAACCGAAACGAAACGCCCCGCAGTTGATTTTTGGCACTTATCCCAAAAATCCACCGAGATAGCAGCTACTTGTGGAGCGCGGCCAGAGCGGGATCGACCGGCTCGGGAGCCTCCAAGTCGGAGACCTTCACAATACCGTTTTCGTCGGAGAAGGCACGGTAAATGGTCTGAATCGCCAGGTCGAAGTCCTTCTCCTCGACACCGATAATGATGTTGATCTCGTCGCAGCTCTGCGAAATCATGCGCACGCTCACGCCGGCCTGGCCGAGCATGCCAAACAGATGGCCCGAGATGCCTGCACGGCCGCGCAGGTTACGACCGACGGTCGCGATAAGCGCCAGACCCTCAACGACCTCGATCTCAAGCGGCTCGACCTCCTGCTGAATGTCGCCCACAAGCGAATACAGCGAGTCGTGCACGTCCCGCTCCTGCACCACGGCGCCAAAGCGGTCGACACCGGTGGGCATGTGCTCGACGGAAACGTCATAGCGTTCGAAGACCGAAAGCGCACGGCGCATAAAGCCAACGCGGGGCTTGGTGCGGTCGCGGGCCACGTTGATGGCGACAAAACCGCGCTTGCCGGTCACGCCGGTAATAATGGGCTCTGCCTCGCCCTCGTCAGCCGTCTCGCTAATGATGGTGCCGGGGTCCTGCGGCGCATTGGTGTTCTTGATGACTAGCGGAATCCCCGCCTCGCGTACGGGGAACACGGCCTCCTCGTGCAGGACGCTTGCACCCATGTACGAAAGCTCGCGCAGCTCCTCGTAGGTAACGCGGGCGATGGGCTGAGCCTCGGGCACGATGCGCGGATCGGCAGAATAGAAGCCCGAGACGTCGGTCCAGTTCTCGTACAGATCAGCGCCCAGGCACTTGGCCAGAATCGAGCCGGAAATATCGCCGCCGCCACGGTCGAGCAGCTTGATCTGGCCCTCACGCGTCGCGCCGTAGAAACCGGGCATAACAAAGCCGCCCTGCTGACCGTACTCTTGCACCAGCTCGGAGGTGCGATTCATGCTGAGCTTACCGTCGTGATGGAACGCCACAACCGTCGCGGCGTCCAGGAACGGCAGGCCCAGGTACTCGGCCATCAGGCGAGCGGTAAAGTACTCGCCGCGGCTCACGAGCTCCTCGGTAGAGTAGCCGCCCGAGCGGGCGCGCTCGGCAAAGGCCGCGAACTCCTCGCGGATGGGATAGGTGAGCTCCAGCTCGTCAGCGATATCAAAATAGCGCTGGCCAATGTCCTCGAGCAGCTCCTCGCACGACACGTGATACTTAACGTGCGCGTTAACCAGGTAGAGCAGGTCGGTCACCTTGGTGTCGCCCTTAAAGCGGCGACCGCAGGCGGAAACCACCACAAAACGGCGGGCAGGGTCGGCATCGACGATGGCCTTGATCTTCTTGAAGTGTTCGGCATCGGCGACCGACGAGCCGCCAAACTTGGCAATCTTAATCATGGGCTGGAGGTTACCTTTCTAAAAAGCCTCTGCGAACCTATTTTGCGCGCTCTGATACCATGGTTTCACCGATTGGGACCAAGGCATCCGAGGAGCAGTGTTATATGGGAACTTATCATAGTACACGAGGACGCACTTTATCGTGCTCAAGTAAGGTGGCAATCCGTACCGGCATCGCTCCCGACGGGGGTTTGTTTGTCTCGGACGAGCTCGGCACCCAGCAGGTCGATATCAGCTCGCTTGCAGATAAATCGTACTTTGAAATCGCTCAAGATGTGTTGGGAATGTTACTGAATGATTACACGGCCGAAGAAATTTCGGCGTGTGTCGACGAGGCATACCGCGGCACGTTCGCGAGTGAAGAGGTTACGCCGCTCGTCAAACTCGACGCTGCGCCGGGCGCTGACGCCCCTCAGACCTATGTGATGGAGCTCTTTGGCGGCCCCACAAGCGCCTTCAAGGACGTTGCCCTGCAGATGCTCCCCCGTCTGATGGCCCGCACTTCCGCCAAGGACGGCGGCGCCGAGCGCATCATGATCGTCACCGCCACGTCGGGCGACACCGGCAAGGCCGCACTCGCCGGTTTTGCCGACGCGCCGGGCACGGGCATCACCGTCTTTTATCCCGAGGGCAAAGTCAGCCGCGTGCAGAATCTGCAGATGTCCACGCAGGAGGGCGATAACGTCGCCGTCTGCGGCATCCGCGGCAACTTTGACGACGCCCAGAGCGCCGTCAAGCGCATCTTTGCCGATAAGGAGCTTGCCGAGTACCTGGAGGCTGCCGGCACGGTGCTTTCGAGCGCCAACTCCATCAATGTCGGTCGCCTGGTACCGCAGGTCGTCTACTACTTTGCCGCCTATGCGCAGCTGTTGCGCGCCGGCGCCATCGAGGCCGGCGACGCCGTGGAGTTCTGCGTACCGACCGGCAACTTTGGCGATATCTTGGCCGGCTACTACGCCAAGCGCATGGGTCTGCCCGTCGCCAAGCTCGTCGTGGCGAGCGACAAGAACAACGTGCTTGCCGACTTCCTGACCACCGGCGTTTACGACCGTAACCGCCCGTTCTTCACGACCATCTCGCCGTCGATGGACATCCTTATTAGCTCCAACCTCGAGCGCATGCTCTACTTCCTGTCCGATGGCGACTGCGAACTCGTTGCCGGCCTTATGGAGCAGCTGGCACAGACTGGTCGCTACGAGGTTCCCGCCGACCTGCTGGCAAAGATTCAGAGCGTCTTTGGCTGCGGTTGGGCCAGCGAGGACGAGGTCCGCGCTGCCATCAAGAGTTGCTGGGATGCGAACGGCTACGTGATCGACCCGCACACCGCCTGCGGCTATCACGTCTTTGAGCAGGTCGTTCCCGCCGAGGGTGCCAAGGCCCGCGTGCTGCTTTCGACCGCCAGCCCCTACAAGTTCCCGCGCGCCTGCTGCGACGCCCTGGGCCTCGACGTTCCCGAAGATGATTTTGAGGCTATGCGTGTGCTCGAGCAGGCCACCAACACGGTCGCCCCGACCCAGCTCGCCGAACTCGAATCCAAGCCCGTCCGCTTCGAAGACGTCTGCGACGTCGATGAGATGGCAAGCTACGTCGAGTCTGCAGCAAAACGAATGAGCACCAACTAGATCCCTTATTAAGCGCCGGCGAAAGCCGGCGCACCTTCTAATTATTTAGCTTTCGGGATGATGACGAGCGTGCGAGCGGGTCTGGCCGTTTAGTTCGTCGCGAGTTCCGCACGAGCCGGAAAGCACTTAATGTGCTTTCCGAGCGAGCCAGGACTGCCCGAGCAGCGAACTAAACGGCCAGACCCGCCCAGGAGGACTCACATGATCAAAATCACCGTCCCAGCAACCAGCGCCAACCTAGGCATCGGCTACGACACCCTCGGCATGGCCGTTAGCCTCTACTCGCACTTCACCTTCGAGCGCGCCGACAAGCTCACCATCACGGGCTGCCCCGAGGAGTTCCAAAACGAGAATAACCTGGTCTATGTGAGCTTTGTCGATGCTCTGGCCGCGTGGGGCGAGCCGGCTTTTCCCGTTGCTATCGACATTCAGACCGACGTGCCCGTCGCCCGTGGCCTGGGTTCCAGCTCCACCTGCGTCGTCGCCGGCATTATGGCCGCCGCCGCACTGACAGGCCACACCGTCGACCGCGCTGAGCTCGTCCGCATTGCCACCGAGGTCGAGGGCCATCCCGATAACGTCGCCCCTGCTATCCTGGGCGGCGCCGTCTGCTCCTTTACGCCGACCGATTCGCTCCCCCAGTGCCTGCGCTACGAGGTGAGCGATCGCTTGCGTTTTATTACCGTGATTCCGCCCTACGAGGTGCATACGAGCGAAGCGCGCAAGGTTGTGCCGCAGGAGATTCCACTCTCCACCGCCGTATGGCAAATGGGCCGCATCGCCGGCATGACGCGCGGCCTGGAAACCGGCGACCTTGACCTGATTGCTGCCGCCAACGACGACCGCATCCAGGAGCCCTATCGCCGCCGCCTCATCCCCGACTACAACGCCGTGCGCGACACCTGCCTTAACGGAGGCGCTAAGACCATCTGGATCAGCGGTTCGGGCTCGACCCTCATGGCCGTGACTGACGACACCATCGTGGCGAAGTTCCTGCAGGTCAAGCTGCGCGAGCAGTTCCCCAAGTGTGACACGCACATTCTGACGTGCGACACCGAGGGCGCTCAAATCGAGTACCTGTAGACATCCTCCCCATATACCTGTCCGGGACGGTCGGGATGTTCCCTCAAAATCGTCCTCGCGCATGAAGGCCCCTTGTCCTGCTCCTACGGAGCGACGGACAAGGGGCCTTCGCGCTGCGGAATGATTTTGAGGGAACATCCCGACCGTCCCTGCGCCTACCTTGCTGAGGACGTCTACAGGGACCCACGCTTTGAAGGGGCGCCGAGCTGATAGTTGATTTTTATTGGCAGGGGCTCTTGCTGGTAAGGAGCACTTGCTAGAGGCAGGCCTCGGCGATGCGCTTTTTTAGTTCATCGATGCCGATACCGGTCTGGGAGCTTGTGATGATCACGTTCTCGGCCGGAACGTTGAGCTGTTTTTTGATGGCTGCTGCCTGGCGGGCCTGCTGGGTGCGGCTGATCTTGTCGGCTTTGGTGAGGCAGACGATAAAGTTGAACTCGTTGCCCTGCAGGTAGTCGATCATGTCATGGTCGAGTTTACTGGGGTCGTGGCGAATGTCCACCAGCGACACAACCAGGTTAAAGCTGCGCTCTGAGTCGAAGAAGTCGCCGATAAGCTCGGCCCAGCGGTCGCGCTCGGCCTTGGAACGACGGGCGAAACCGTAGCCCGGCAGGTCCACAAAGTGCACGTCGTCGGCCTCGAAGAAATTGATGTTGCTCGTCTTGCCCGGCGTGCTCGAAACCTTGACCAGGTTCTTGCGGCCAAAGAGTTTGTTCATGATAGACGACTTGCCCACATTGGAGCGGCCCACAAAGCTCACCTCGGGACAGGTGGACTCGGGGATCTGCGAAACCTTGCCGTAGCTGGCAACAAACTTGGCAAGCTGATAGTTAATGGAATCGGCCATGGATACTCCTTGGTCGTAGATTTTTACAAAACGGGTGTGCTATTGCGCGGCGGCGATACGACGAACGATGTCAAGCGTGATGCCGCTCGCGGTGCGAGCGTACTCATCCAGATCGAACTCGCGCTCGCAAAACGCGTCATATGCCTCGTCACAATTATCGCTGATAGCGCGCAGCACCAGGCAATCGACACCATTCTTGGCCGCGATGTGCGCAATTGCCGCGCCCTCCATCTCGACGCAATCGGCATGCGTGGCCTCAATCGCAGCGTTACGCATGGCGTCACCCGTAACAAAGCGGTCACCCGTGGCGATAGTGCCACACAGGAACTGCTTGGGGTCCTTCTCCGCAGAATTCTCATCCGCCGAGGCATCCACAAATCCATGCTCGGCAAGCACGGCGGCGGCAACATCAGCCAACGCCGGCGTCGAGACAAACTCCTCGAGTCCCGGCGCCGACTCGGCGATGAGCGCCGTGTCAGTATCGAGATAGCGCAGGCACTTGCCTATAACCACGTCGTTAATATGGAGCTTAGGGTTTAGGCCACCCGCAATGCCCGAAAACACAACGGCCTGCGGGGCATATTTGCTGATGAGATGCTGCGTTGCCGCCGCGGCGTTTACGGTTCCCATGCCAGCGGTCGTAGCAACAACGGACAAACCGTCGAGCTCGCCGTTGACAACGGTCAAGCCCGCCTCTTGTGCCACACGAGCGCCGTTCAGTTCTTCTTTAATCTGCGCAACCTCTTTTTCGAGTGCACCGATGATTGCGATGGTAGGCATACCATCCCCCAAACCCGTGAAAACTGCTATCCACGGTATGGTACCAGCATTTTGACTCAACCGCGCAATACGAAGTCGCTAGACCACCGCAGCGCGGGTATCGTAGAGGAGCAAAAGACTTGCTAGCCGATGGCGTTTTTTAGCTCCGCGCGGCGCTTTTTCATGCCGGTCATAACGGCATTACGCAACTCGGGCATGCGCGCGGTATCCATCTGGGGCACGCCCTCGAGCTTATAGGGAATGCCCAGTTGCTCGTACTTGACGACACCCATCGTGTGATACGGCAGCATTTCCAGGCCCACCACGTTGTGCCATGGAGCGATGAGGCGACCGAGCTTCTCGCACTCCTCCACCGTGTCGGTAATGCCCGGCACCACCACGTGGCGGATAACGACCTTGATCTTGCGACGTGCAAGCTCATCGCCAAACGCCAGAATGCGTGCGGGATCGCACCCAGTCAGCTTTTTATGCTCGACCGGGTCGGCATGCTTAATATCGAGCAGTACCATGTCGGTCTCGTTGAGCACGGCATCGAACTTCTCGGGATGCGCGGGATCGAACGCATAGCCGCAGCTATCCAAGCAGGTGTGCACACGACCATCGTGGTTATTGTGCATGGCGTGGAACAGGTCGGCCAAAAACTCAGGCTGCAGGAGCGGCTCGCCGCCGGACACCGTAATACCACCGCTGCGGTAAAACTCATGGTTACTCTGGAACTCGTCCATAAGGTGCTCGACGGTCACCATCGTGCCGCCGTTAACCGACCAGGTATCGGGGTTGTGGCAATACGCACAGCGCATGGGGCAGCCTTGGACAAACACTACGAAGCGGATGCCGGGTCCGTCGACCGTCCCCATCGTCTCGATTGAATGCACGCGGCCAAGGGCAAACGCAGAGTCCTCGGGACGAGCGTCCACACCCTCAAGCGTCATTTCTGCCATTCGCGCTACCTTGCCTCTCCTTGGATGCAACCAATTAAAATGCCAGAGCCATTCTAGCCCATGTGCTTGCGTTTAAACGTCTCGGGCTAGAATGGCACGTTTTAATCTATCCCCCATCACCATGGCTGGGGTCTACGTCGAGATGTCAGGCTGAAGAACGCTCGCCTGCGGCCTTTACGCTTTAAGCGTGAGCACCGCACCGAAGGCGGTCGGGCCGCAGTGGCTCGAGATGACGCCGCCGACCTGAGTCCAGGTAATGTCCTTAAAGCCCAGGTCGTGCGCATAGACTTCCATGTCGTCGCGCAGCTCCTGGGAAAGGCCTACCGAATACGCCAGGCCAATGTGCGAGTAGTCGATCTCGCCCTTCGCAACCATGTGGTCAATAAAGGCGCGGGCGCACTTGAGCATAGAGCCGCGGAACTTCTTGGTCGCCACGAACTTGCCGCCCGTCACCTCAATGCAGGGCTTAATCTTGAGCAGATGTGCGCCAAGGAATGCGACGTTGGACAAGCGACCGCCCGCCTTAAGGAAGGCAAGATCGGTAGGAACAAAGCCCAGCAGCACGCGGTCCATGACGGAGTTCGCGAAGGCGAAGATCTCGTCGACGGTGGCATCGGGGTGAGCCTCGATGTATTTGGCGGTCTCGACGACAACAAGCGACTGGCCCACCGAGACAAAACGCGTGTCCATGGAGTAGACGTAGTCGCGACCCTTGGCGGCGATCTTCGATGATTGATGCGAGCAGGTCGTGGCCTCGGAATATGCAAGATGCAGAATGGTCGCGTCGGGTTGCTCGGCATGGATGCGGTCGTACACATGCGCAAAATCTGCCGGCGCACAGCCGCTGGTCTTGGGCATCACGCCAAACTCGTTGCAGCGCGAATAAATCTCGAGCGGATCGATCGAGCCGTCCTCGACGGTCTCGTCACCAATCGTGACATGCATAGGCACGCGCACGATGCCGTAGCGCTCGCAGAGCTCTGGCGTCACATCCGAACCAGATTCAACCACGATTATGTACTTGCCCATTATTATCACGACCCATCTCGACGTTGGCTTTTTAATATGTGACACACGCCCGCCGTCCTGCTACAGAACGACCCCCAAGCGCCAAAGAGACGCCGCCCTTTGCACATAACAAAGGACAGCGTCTCCCTGGAAAACTCCGTGCTTATCTGAGATTCTACACGGTTTATTAAGGAGTGTTACTTATTCCGCAAACGGTCACTATATGCGGTAAGCGGTAGTTGGCCGCGACAACTGCGACACATTCCGTCCAGCAAATCCAATCGTGCTCCACGCACGGTTAATGCACGAGGCGGTAGAAATTCATCGATGCCGCACCCTCGGCGTGCAGCTCCATCGCCGGAACCGCCGGCGAATAGGTACGGCTCGTAAGTGCCGCCTCGCCGCCATTTGCAAAAATCTCGACCATCGTAGTGTCCGAAAGCGCGCGTAGGTCGCGAAGCTCGCCGAGCTCAATCGACCTCTGGTCGCGCCCATAGCCTTCGTCACCCATATCGAGGGTAAGCATCCCGTCCGTATAACGCACAAAGACACCCTTGCGGATTTCGAGCTCGATCACCTGGGTGCCCTCACAGGAAACCACAAGATCAAACAGGCGGCCCGGCTCCTCAACGGTTTCACCGCCTGTCGCGCGAACGCAGTCGCCGCGCATCCTCTCAATCTCGTGCGCCGGCTGCTGGCAGAGCTTACCATCGCGCATGCTCAGCTCTCGCGGCACCGTCAACGCGCACTGCCACCCGCGCGCCACCGTCGGGTTTTCTGCCGTCGCATCGGGGCAACCCGACCATCCGATCATCAAACGCCGGCCTGCAGCATCCTCAAAGGACTGCGGAGCATAGAAATCAAAACCGGCATCGACCATCGGGGGCATGCCCTGCCCGACGATTTTAAAGCTCGGCGCCTCCCAATCGGCCTCGATGGGGAACCACACGCACTGATGCGGATTGCGGTAACGCCAACCATCGGCAGGCACACCCTGCGGGCAGCAAACGAGAATAAGCTCGCCATCAAGCTCAAACAGATCAGGGCACTCCCACATAAAGCCAAACTTCTCGCCCAGCTCAATGCGCGTCGCATAGCTCCAGACCCCTAAATCACGCGAAGTATAGACAAGCACGCAGCCACGGTCGTCTTTCGTACGAGCGCCCAGAACCATGTAGTAGATACCATCGTGCTCAAGGATCTTGGGGTCGCGCACGTGTGTACCGATATCGTCGGGGTAATCGACTGGTCCAACAGCCATGCGCTTCTCGCCCAATTCGTCGGGATTCTCGGCAACCATATGAATCTGGTTTTGCTCACGGCCCGTCAACACGTAGTCGTAATCATCGCGGTCAAAATGCTTGACGTTGCCGGTATAGAAGTAGTGAATCTTGCCATCACGTACAAAGGCAGAACCAGAGTACGCTCCGCTCGAATCCAAATCGGAATCGGGGAACAGCACGGGGCCGTGATTCTCGTACGTCACAAAATCCTTTGTCGTCAGATGGTTCCAAAGCACTGGACCGCCATGCGCAGCATCGAACGGATCGTATTGATGATAGATGTGATACGTATCACCAATCTGAACCAAACCGTTGGGGTCGTTGAGCCAGCCAAGCTCAGGCTCCACATGGAACAGAAGCCTATCGGGGTCGGACGCGATGCGAGCCGCCGTCTCATCCTGTCCGACACGCCACTGCTCATAGTCCGCGCGTGTCACCTTGTTTTTTTGATTTAACATCGCCGTTGACTTTCTCGTCTATGGGGAAGGACGCTCGACTCACACGAGTCGAACGCCCTTCCTCAAATGGACTTATCCTCAGATTACACTGAACGGCTCAACTAGAAGCTAACGTCGAAGCCAGCGCCAGCGCCCTCTTCATCGGTGGTCGGCACGCCCTTTGCCTTGTTGTAGGCAAAGATCAAGACGATCGGCACGATAAAGGCGATGAGATTGCCAGCCACATACCACACGAGGGTCTCGGGCGTGACGATGAGCAGGCCAAGCACGCCGGTCAGACCCTGACCGATAGCGCGCACCTCAAAGAGCTTGACGAAGGCACCGCCGCAGCCTGCACCGATGCATGCGCAGATGAACGGAATGATCGAATAGCGCATGTTTGCAGCAAAGATAGCGGGCTCGGAGATTCCGACCAGCGTCGGGATAAAGGACGACATGCAGATGTTGCGCTCTTTGGAGTGCTTCTTGTGAATGAGGTACATACCGATGGCGCCGCCGCCCTGGGCGATGATGGAAACCGACCAGATGGCCTGGATGTAGTTGAAGCCAGTCGTGGCAACAAGGTTTGCCTCGATACCCTGGATGAACTGATGCGTACCGGTAACGACAAGCGGCTGCAGGAACGCGGCGAAGACAAAGGCACCAAAGACGCCCATCCTGTTGTACAGGATATCGATTACGCCGGCGAGGACGTCACCGATCAGGTTGCCGAGCGGGCCGAACACGGTGAACAGGGCGACGTTAGCAAGAATCAGGGTAACGGTCGGGACAAAGACGAACGAAACGACCTCGGGGATGTACTTCTGGGCAATCTTTTCGACCTTGGCCATAAACCAGGCAGTCAGGATTGCAGGGAATACGCCGCCCTGGAAAGCAACCATGGGAATGGATAGCGGACCAAAGTTCCAATACTCAGCACCCGTCGGGTCCATAACGAACGTGTTGCGGTTCATAAGGCTCGGGTGAACCATGACGATACCGACGAGGATGCCCAGGATCGGGTTACCGCCAAAACGCTTGACCGCGCTGTACATAACCAGGACAGGCAGGTAGTCGAACGTGGTGGCGATAATGGCAAAGAAGCTTGCGAGGTTCTTGAGGAACTCGCTGTGATCGGCGAGGCTGCCTTCCATGCCAAAGAGGCCGTTGGCAACGATCAGCGACTTAAGGCCGATGATGATTGCAGCGCCGACGAAGGCGGGAATGATGGGGATAAAGATGTCCGAGAATACCTTGAGGACCGAGAAGAACTTGCCCTTCTTGTCCGCCTCAGCGCCCTTGACCTCGGAAGCACTGATCTCCTTAACGCCCGTCAGAGCCATAAACTCATCGTAAACCTTGTTGACGGTACCGGTACCGAAGATGATCATGAGCTGGCCGCTGTTGTACAGCACGCCCTTGACGCCATCGATGTTCTCGAGCTCGGCCTTGTTGTATTTGCTCGTATCCTTGAGCACCAGACGCAGACGGGTCACGCAATGCGTGGCGCCCTCGATGTTCTCCAGTCCGCCGACGTTGTCGACGACTTGCTGGGACACTGCCTTGTAGTCCATGTTCCTCTCCATTCCTTTTCTAAATCATAAAACGGTTCGTTGCCGCTACAGAGACGCGATCGTTGCATTTGCGCACTTGAGCGTACCGTCGGTGACCGTCAGTGCCACACCCTGGCCCTGCTTATTGCAGAAGCGCGCGTTAAGCGCAACATCATCGACAAAGATGGTCGCGATATCGTCGTCAACGACCAGGCGCACATGATGAGTGCCCTCGCCCTTAAAGAACAACGGACGCTCGAGGCCCATGTTGTTGACCTGGAACCACGGATACTGGGGGGCCGCCGTAAACTCGAGCTTGCCCTCACGCAGGTTGGCGCGGAACTCATAGGCAAGACCGGACTCGGCGTCCTCGGCAAGCTTCACCGAGAAGCCGGCAGCGTCACCGGCGAGCTCGATGTCGGCATCGAGCATATAGGTGGAACCGGCATCCGCGGCGAGCACCTGCTCGACCTTGCCCGACTCGCAGGAAAGCTCAAAGGCCTCGACTGCCTTAGCCTCGCCAAAGGCGCCAAGCATGCTGTCAGGGAGCTTGGTGCCGAGCGTTCCGTCGGCACGCTGAACGATCTCGAGAGGCATAAAGGTGCCACCCCACAGGTAAGAGCTGGGGTCGCCGCCCTCGTCACGCGTAGGAACCCAACCAAAGAGAACGCGGCGCTCGCCATCAAATGCGGTACGCGCGGCATAGTACGCGCGGCCATCGAAGGAATCGTCCGCAGGAGTGATCCAAGGACCGTTGATAGAGCGAGACATGCGGTAACGGGTCTTGTTGCCATCACTGTACTCGGAGAACACCAGATACCACCAGTCGCCCATCTTAAAGAGATCAGGCATTTCGAACATGGTGTACAGGCCCGGATTCCACCAGTCGCCCTGGAACTCCCAGGTATCCAGGTCCTTGGAGGTGAACTTGACCAGACGACCGGTCATCAGACGCTTGTCCTCGCCCACACGCGTGCCGAGGATGAGCATGTACTCTTCGTTCTCCTCATCCCAAAGCACAAAGGGATCGCGCCAGTTGCGGTCATCGTAACCCTCCTGGGGCGGAAGCAGCGTCTCGGCGATGTTCTTCTCCCACTTGACGGCGTCGTCACTCGTTGCGTGAAGAAGAACCTGCTTCATCAAGCGTGCCTTGACCTTATCGCGATTGCAACCAGTGTAGAGCGCATGGTACTTGTCGCCCACCTTAAACACCGTGCCGGCATAAACATACTGGTCGACTTCCTCGTCGCCGCCACGCTCAAGGCTCTCGCCAAAGTCTTTGTAATTGACGAAGTCCTTGGTTGTCGCGAGTGCCCAGCCAAACGGCTCTCCGAAAGGTCCGGGGTTTCGCGTGTCACGCTGATGATAGAGATAGAACGTGCCGTCCTCGCCGTACGGCATGATGTCGCCTACCCAAATTCCCTCAGGCTGGTAATACACCTTGTGCATCCGAGACTTCCTTTCTCACGAGATACTAACTCGGTACAACTGCAAGATATGTCAATCGTTTTCATATGTCAAACGTTTTCACACCAATACGTCTTTTCGCAGTTCCAGTCGTCGGCAAACGGTTGACATATGCCGGCGAACGGTCATCAGAGGTGTTTGAGGAATTCTTTTGGCACGGGATGAACTACGCGGTTTTACCCTCAATGAGTTCAACGGGGAGCTTGATATTCGATTCGGGCTTTTCGCCGTTAATAAGAGCAATGATGGATTGCGCCGCGAGCTCTCCGATGCGATCGATATCTTGGCGAACGGTTGTTAAGTCAGGCATAAACGTCATAGTGCGGCGGGCACCATCCGCGCCCACGACCTTAATATCGCCCGGAGCGCTCAAGCCGCGCTGCTTCATCACGTTAAGACAGATAGCCGCCATCGTGTCGTCTCCCGCAAAGATGCCGTCAATATCGGGGTTCTCATCGAGGATCTTCGCAACGACCGCGCTCTTTTCGTCGTCGGGCTTAACGAACTCGACCTCACGGACAAGCGCGGGCAAACCGGCCTGCTCAACAACATCGAGGTAGGCATCGGTACGCTTATTGGCAGGCATGCGCATGCGGCTATTGCTGCGCAGGCACAGGATGCGCGAACACCCGTCATCGATCAGGCGACGCGTGGCAAGTTCGCCGATACTATAGCTGTCGCTCGCAATCTGAACAGAGGCCTCGCCAAGGTCGCAGTCGATACCAACCAGACTCAAACCCATCTCGGCATACGCCTCGGCACCGATATTAAGCGAGTTGACGATGACGCCATCAACCATATTGCGTCGAAGCATGTCGATATAAGAGCGCTCAAGCTCGGGTCGATTGGCGCTATTGCACAGCAGCATCTTAAAACCGTTTTCGGCCAGGGTATGCTCAATGACTTGAACCACTTGGGCATGAAACGGACTGCTGACATAGGGGACGATCATACCGATAAGATTCAGGCGACCGTTGAGCATGGCACGGGCGATATCGTTGGGCGTATAGTTGATGCGCTTCATCGCGGCATGGACCTTATCGCGGGTCTCTTGGCTAATATAGCCGCGATTATTAAGCACGCGAGATACCGTAGTAGGCGAAACCCCCGCCACCGCCGCAACTTCCTTGATGCCAGGCTTAGCCGTATCCTTAGAACGAGCACTCTCGCGAGCCATAGCACCCTCCCCCATCAACATGTCATACGTTTACATACGAACAAAGCATACCCCAACAAGAGCGGGAAGACGGTAACAGTACAAGTAAGTAAACGACTCATCCAAATAATTAGGAGAGTTCCGCCTAAAGGGTGACTCCAAAGGACCCCACATGGCCGGTTTTGGGTTATTTTCCAAAACATCCCGCAGGACGCAAAGAGGCTCCGCCGCGCAACGCGCGCAGCGGAGCCTCTTTGCATGTCCGAGGACGTTTTGGGAAATAACCCAAAACCGGCCCCAGTAATCCTACAGGAGTTGAACCCTTTAGAACTTGTCGTGGAAGGTACGCGAAATGACCTCGTCCTGCTGCTCCTTGGTGAGCGTGTGGAAGTTCACGGCATAGCCGGAAACGCGGATGGTCAGCTGCGGGTACTTCTCGGGGTGAGCCTGAGCGTCGAGCAACGTCTCACGGTTGAAGACGTTGATGTTCAGGTGGTGGCCACCCTTCTCGGCGTAAGCGTCGAGCATGTGGACCAGGTTATCGGCCTGAGTCTCGGAAACTTCAGAAACCTTCATAATGTGTCTCCTTCGATTAATAGGCGCCGGCCGAAACCGGCGCGCTAATCAGTAATCGTTATTGTTAGTATAGCACTAACAATAGTTACTCGCCCAGCTGATCAAGGTCGATATCGCCAAAGAACACCTGGTCCTCCTTGCCGAGCGCACTCGGGATGATGGAGAAGGTGTTGGAGATGCCGTCCTGAGCATCGCGGAACGGGAGCTTGGAAACCGAAGACAGCGAAGCGATGGCGCCGTGGCTATCGCGCTTGTGCATGGGGTTAGCACCCGGGGCGAACGGCTGGCCAGCCTTGCGGCCGTCGGGCGTGGAGCCGGTCTTCTTACCGTACACGACGTTGGAGGTAATGGTCAGAACCGAGGTCGTAGGCACGGAGTTGCGGTAGGTATCGTTCATGCGGATGTACTCCATGAACTGGTGCACAACGTCGTGAGCGATCTGGTCGACGCGGTCGTCGTCGTTACCGTACTTGGGGAACTCGCCCTCGGTCTCGAAGTCGACGATGATGCCGTTCTCGTCACGGACGGGGTGGACCTTGGCGTACTTGATGGCGGACAGGGAGTCAGCCACGACGGAAAGGCCAGCGATGCCCGTAGCGAACCAGCGGTGCACGTGCTTGTCGTGCAGAGCCATCTGGATGCGCTCGTAGCAGTACTTGTCGTGCATGTAGTGAATGATGTTCAGCGAGTTGACGTACACGCCAGCGAGCCACTTCATCATGTCGTTGTACTTGGCCACAACGTCGTCGTAATCGAGCGTATCGCCCTCGACGGCGCGATACTTGGGGCCGACCTGCTTCTTGGAGACCTCGTCAACACCGCCGTTGAGTGCATACAGCAGGCACTTGGCCAGGTTGGCGCGGGCGCCGAAGAACTGCATCTCCTTGCCGATGCGCATGGAGGACACGCAGCAGGCGATGCCGTAGTCGTCGCCGTGGTAAACGCGCATGAGGTCGTCGTTCTCGTACTGGATCGAGGAGCTGGCGACAGAAGTCTTGGCGCAGAACTTCTTGAAGTTCTCGGGCAGACGGGTCGACCACAGAACGGTCATGTTGGGCTCGGGGCTGGTGCCCATGTTCTCGAGCGTGTGCAGGTAGCGGTAGCTCATCTTGGTAACGAGCGTACGGCCGTCGACACCCATGCCGCCGATGGACTCGGTGACCCACTGCGGGTCGCCGGTGAACAGGGCCTGGTACTCGGGGGTACGGGCAAACTTGACCATGCGGAGCTTCATGATGAAGTGATCCACGAACTCCTGGATCTGCTCCTCGGTGAAGGTACCGTTGGCAAGGTCGCGCTCAGCATAGATGTCGATGAACGTAGAGGTACGGCCGATGGACATAGCGGCGCCGTTCTGCTCCTTGACGGCAGCAAGGTAGGCGAAGTACATCCACTGGATGGCCTCCTGCGTGTTGGTAGCAGGGTTGGAAATGTCGAAACCATAGGTCTCGGCCATCATCTTGAGCTCGCCGAGGGCGCGGATCTGCTCCTGCAGCTCCTCACGGTCGCGGATGTTGTCGGCGGTCATGACCGTCGGAGTGGAAGCCTTCTGGGCCTCCTTGTCCTTGATCAGGTAGTCGACGCCGTACAGGGCAACACGACGGTAGTCGCCGATGATGCGGCCGCGGCCATAGCCATCGGGCAGACCGGTGATGATGTGGGCCGAACGGCAGGCGCGCATCTCGGGGGTGTAGACATCGAAGACGCCAGCGTTGTGGGTCTTGCGCTCGAAGGTGTAGCGCTCGACAACGTTCTCGTCGACCTTGTAGCCGTGCTGGCTGGCGGCCTGGCAAGCGATGCGGATACCGCCGTTGACGTGCAGAGCGCGCTTGAGCGGCTTGTCGGTCTGGAGGCCGACGATGGTCTCCTTCTCGCGGTGGGCGTTATCGATGTAGCCAGCGGGGTGGCTCACGATACCCGTGACGGTCTTGGTGTCCATATCGAGGACACCACCCTGCTCGCGCTCCTTAAGCAGCAGGTCGAGAACCTCGCCCCACAGCTCCTTGGTACGCTCGGTCGGACCTACGAGGAACGACTCGTCGCCCTCGTAAGGGGTGTAGTTCTTCTGGATGAAGTCTCGGACGTCAACCTCTCCCGTCCAAATGCCTTCCTTGAAGCCTTCCCATGCCTCCTGCATTGTGTAACCACGCTCCTAGTTACGTGTAATGCGGCGCTCTCTCACACCGCTGCTTATTGAATTCTTGAATTTTCGGCTTGCACTACCGGCTTCTTCCGTTCTTCACCACACGTTGGTGCAGGGAAAAACGTTTGTCCACCTTGGAACTGCAACCCAAAACCCAAGATTTCACCCGTTTGAGAAGGATAACATAGCGACCCTCTCCATCTGGGCTGTTATATGTTTCTTTTTTTATATCATAAGGGCGTTTTTTACAAACCCGCAGGAAATGCGAGCGTGAACAACTACCGTTCACCGATTTGTTTAGTTTTTTCCTTGCCTTTGTACGACGTTCACTCTAGCTGTTATGCCAGCTTTAGCAGGGTAAAGTGCCTCTGAGTGGGCTTTAGGACGTGCTCAGAGATCTACCCCTAACTTTGCTGATACCGACGGTGTACGGAGGTCGCCTAAAGGTTGTTTTCTAGGCATTTCCCAAAATCTACCGTATAGGGTGCGCGTGCGGGGGTATCATCTTTCACCGAAAATAGTTTCTAGTGTTAGGGGTTTTCGGTGGAAGATACCGATTTCCGTGAACTTGGGCGTCAGCTCCTTACCGAGTTCGGCAGCATGCATCAGCGCATTTCGCGCTTTGCGGACAAAGCCCTCGGCGGCGAGATGGCCGTCATGCGCGCCCTTATGCTCGCTGGCGGTTCGCTCACGCCGAGCGAACTCGCCGATCGCGCCTGGGTCTCGAGCGCCCGCATCGCCAATATCCTACGCGCTCTCGAAGCCAAGGGCTGGGTCGAGCGCGAGCACTCAAAGACCGACCGTCGTCGCGTACACGTCACGGTGACCGACAAGGGATTCCAGGATCTCGAAATCAAACGACGGGAATTCGAGGAGCGCGCCGCGGCCTTCCTCGAGCAGCTCGGCGAAACAGATACCCAAGAGATGGTGCGCCTTCTAAGACGTGCCAACGAAATTATCGACCGCAATCAAGAAAGGAGAGATGCCGAGTGAGGATTCTCAAGCTCTTTAAAAAGCACGTCCTGGCACTGTTCACAGCTATCGTACTTATCGTAATCAGCTGCAACGCCGATCTGGCGCTGCCTACCTATATGAGCGACATCGTCGACGTGGGCGTGCAGCAAGGCGGCATCGCCTCGCCCGTGCCCGACACCATTCGCGCCGAATCGCTCGACGACCTCGAACTCTTCATGAGCGCCAAGGACGCCAAGGCTGCGGAGGCCGTGTTTAGCAAGGCTGACAAAAACGGCATTCGAACGTACAAGGGCACCGAGGAAGAGCGTGCCGATGGAGGCAAAATTACCGACATTATGAGCCTGCCCGAGACCGTCGTCCTTTCGCTCAACCAGGGCATCGACGCCGACTCCATGGGAGACATGACCGGCACGTCCAGCGAGAAAGACAGCGACGCCGCTCAGGCCATGCCCACGCCCGAGCAAATGGCAGCGATGACGCCCGAGCAGCTCGCCGAGATGCAGCAGAAGGCCGCAGCGGCGCAGAATATGCAAAAGCAGATCGACGCCGACGGCGGCAAGATCACCATGAAGAGCCTGCGCCTGGGTGTCGAGGGCGGTCTGGTAGACCAAAGCAAGCTCGTCGAGGGCGCCAACGAAATGGCGGACAAAATGGGCTCCATGTCGGGCTCCATCGTCACCCAGCGCGCCGTGAGCTATGTACAGGACGAGTACAAGGCGCAGGGCATCGACCCCGCCGACGTGCAGAACGCCTACCTGGGCCGCATGGCGACCACGATGTTTGGTCTGTGTCTGGTGTCGCTGGTCGCCACCATCCTGACCGGTGCCGTGGCTTCGCGCACCGCCTGCTCCATCGCACGCGACCTGCGCCGCGAGACCTTCAACAAGGTTATGCACTTCTCGCCGGCCGAGGTGGGCAAGTTTAGCCAGGCCTCGCTCATCACCCGCTGCACCAACGACATTCAGCAGATTCAGATGGCCGCAACCCTGTTTATCCGCATGTGTCTGATGGCGCCCGTCATGGGCATCGTCGCCGTCATGCGCGTCCTGGCCAACCACACCGGCCTGGAGTGGACCATCGCCGTGGCCATCATCGCGGTCTCGGCCGTCGTCGGCGTGCTTATGGGCCTCACTATGCCCAAATTCAAAAAGATGCAGAGCTTTGTGGACCGCGTGAACCTTACCGCCCGCGAGCTGCTCGACGGCCTTATGCCCATCCGCTCGTTCAACCGCGAAGAACATGAGCTCGAGCGCTTTGACAAGGCTTCGCTCGACCTGATGACCACGCAGCTCTACACCAACCGAGCCATGAGCTTTATGATGCCGCTCATGATGCTCGTCATGAACTGCATCACCGTGCTTATCGTCTGGTTTGGCGCGCAGGGCGTGTCCGACGGCGTGATGCAGGTCGGCAACATGATGGCGTTTATCTCCTACACCATGCAGATCGTCATGGCGTTTATGATCCTCACCATGGTTTCGGTCATCCTGCCCCGTGCCGAGGTCGCAGCCGAGCGCGTAGATGAGGTCATCACCTGCCCCACGAGCATCAACGACCCTGCCTCGCCCAAACTGCCCGCGGCCAGCTCGCCGCGCGGTGAGCTCACCTTCCGCGACGTGAGCTTCCAGTACCCCGATGCCCGCGCCGACGTCATTAGCGGTGTGAACTTCACCACGCATGCCGGTCAGATGCTCGGCATCATTGGCTCCACGGGCTCGGGCAAGTCCACGCTCGTACAGCTGATTCCGCGCCTGTACGACGTCACGGGCGGCAGCATTTCGCTCGACGGCATCGACGTGCGCGACATGACCCTTTCCGAGCTGCGCCGCCGCATTGGTTACATCCCGCAACAGGGGCGTCTGTTCTCGGGCACCGTCGAGAGCAACCTCAAGTTTGCCGGCGACATGGTGAGCGATGATGACATGCGCCAGGCCGCGCGCATCGCACAGGCCGAGGACTTTATCGCCGAGCGTGAGGGCGGTTACGACTCCCCCATCAGCCAGGGCGGCTCCAATGTTTCGGGTGGTCAGCGCCAGCGTCTGGCCATCGCCCGCGCATTGGCCAAAAAGCCCGAGGTCGTGGTGTTCGATGACTCGTTTAGTGCCCTCGACTACAAGACCGACGCGCGCCTGCGCGAGGAGCTGGCCAAAAACGTTACCGACGCCGCACTCGTGGTCGTGGCCCAGCGCATCGCGACCATCATGCACGCCGACCAGATCATCGTGCTCGACGACAGCCACGTAGTGGGCACCGGCACGCACGAGGAGCTGCTGCGCAGCTGCCCGGCGTACCTGGAGATCGCACAGTCGCAGCTTTCCGCCGAGGAGCTGGGGCTTACCCAAGAAGAAATTGCAGCCGTCATGGAAGGAGGCGAGCGCTAATGGCAGACGAGACCAAGACTCAGATTCCCAAGCCCACCCGCCAGCGTGGTCCCATGGGCCGCATGGGTGGCATGCGTCGTGGCGAAAAGGCCAAGGACTTTAAGGGCACCATGAGGCAGCTGCTCGGCTATATCGGCCAGCACAAGATTGCCGTGTTTGCCGCCGTCGCCTTTGCCGTGTGCTCGGTCATCTTTAACATTGTGGGACCCAAGGTGCTCGGCCAGGTTACGACCAAGCTGTTCGAAGGCCTGGTCGCCAAGGTCAACGGCACCGGCGACGTTGACTTTGACTGGATCGCCAAGACGCTCGGCTTTTTGCTCTGCCTGTATCTGGCGAGCTCTGTCTGCAGCCTGGTCCAGGGCTGGCTCATGACCGGCGTCACGCAAAAGATCTGCTACCGCATGCGCAAGGAAATCGCCGCCAAGATTGCCGTCGTGCCGATGAGTTACTTCAACGGCCACAGCAAGGGAGACGTACTCAGCCGCATCACCAACGACGTCGATACGCTGGGTCAGTCGCTCAACCAGAGCGTGACGCAGCTCATCACGTCGGTGACGCAGATTATCGGCGTGCTCGTCATGATGCTTTCGATCAGCCTGCCGCTTACCGGCGTCACCGTGCTCACGCTGCCGGCCGCCGCGATTATCTTGACCGTAATGATTCACTTCTCGCAGCCGTACTTCCGCGAGCAGCAGCAGGTTCTGGGCGCCGTCAACGGCATTATCGAGGAGGACTTTGCCGGCCAGAACGTCATTCAGGTGTTCGACCGCGCCGAGGCCTCGATCGAAGAGTTCGACCGTCAAAACGACCGCCTCTTTATTAGTGGCTGGCGCTCGCAGTTCCTGTCGGGCCTGATGATGCCGCTTATGAGCCTGGTGGGTAACATGGGCTACGTGGGCGTTGTCGTGGTGGGCGCACAGCTCGCACTGACCGGCAACGCCACGCCCGGCGACATCCAGAGCTTTATCCAGTACGTTCGCAACTTTACGCAGCCCGTGCAGCAACTGGGCAACGTGAGCAACACGATGCAGTCGATGGCAGCCGCCACCGAGCGCGTCTTTGAGTTCCTGGCCGCGCCCGAGGAGGAGCAGAAAGCCGACGCGCAGATTCCCGAAAAGCGCCCCGGCCATGTGGAGTTTGATCACGTCAAGTTTGGCTATACGCCCGACAAGACCATCATCCACGACTTTAGCTGCGAGGCGCAGCCCGGCCAGACCATCGCCATCGTCGGTCCTACCGGCGCCGGCAAGACCACGCTCATTAAGCTGCTGCAGCGCTTCTACGATGTGGACGGCGGTTCGCTGCGCGTCGAGGGTGTCGACGTGCGCGACTGGGACCGCGCGGCGCTGCGCGGCGAGTTTGCCATGGTGCTGCAGGATACCTGGCTGTTTAACGGCACCATCCGCGAGAACATCCGCTACGGACGCCCCGATGCAAGCGACGCCGAGGTCGAAGCCGCTGCACGCGCCGCACGCTGCGATCACTTTATCCATACGCTCGCCGGCGGCTACGACTTTATGATCAACGAGGAAGGCACCAACCTGTCGCAGGGCCAGCGCCAGCTCGTGACCATTGCCCGTGCCATTTTGGCCGACCGCCCGGCGCTAATTCTGGACGAGGCAACCTCCAACGTTGACACTCGTACCGAGGAGCTTATTCAGCGTGCCATGGATGCGCTAATGCAGGGCCGTACCAGCTTTGTCATCGCGCACCGCCTGTCCACGATCCGCAACGCCGACGTAATCTTGGTAATTCGCGACGGCGACATCGTCGAGAAGGGCACACACGACGAGCTACTCGCCCAGGGTGGCTTCTACGCCGACCTGTATAACTCGCAGTTCGACGAGGCAGCGTAACAACCGGCGGCAAACAACCGCAATGCCCAGAAAACGGGGGCGCAGGACAACCTGCGCCCCCGTTTTTGCTCTGCGACCCTCAAACCGCCTCCCCTGGGACCTGATTGACAGCCCCTTCGAGGCCCCGTGGGCAAAAAAATGGCAAATATGAGTACTGTTACCCTTTTAGTAACAGCCAAAACAGCCCCAAATGCCGTTTTCACGGCTTGCACGCGTCCCTAAATTGATCAAACAGCCCTATAGCGGACTTATATGTGTTTGCGTTAATGAACATATTTTGCTGTTATGTCTATTATTTTGCGAAGGCAATATGATACTAAGATAGCAACCGTACTCATATTTGGCATTTTTTGCCCACAGGGTGTTTCCTGGGGAACCGACAATAGCCTTAGGGTCCCGCGCGACGCCACTCCCTCCCGGTATCCGCCGACGTTCCCCCATATAAAACCTGCCAAAATAAACCTGTCCCTTTTGGCAGGTTTCGGGGTGGCAAGGGCTTGCACTTTAGCGTGCGACAGCGGATAATGCCGAGCATTCGACAATACGCTTATTGCTCTTTCTATAGATTGAGGAGACCCCTATGGCCATGGAATTCAAACGCAGGCTGCCGATCCCCATGGAGATCCGCGAGGAAATGCCACTTTCTGCCGAGCTTACCGCCAAAAAGCAGGCATTTGACGCCGAGGTCGCCAAAGTCTTTACCGGCGAGGACGCACGTAAGGTGCTCATCATCGGCCCGTGCTCTGCCGACCGCGAGGATTCGGTGCTCGAGTATATGAACCGACTGGCCAAGACCGCCGAAGAGGTCAAGGACAAGCTCATCATCATTCCGCGCGTCTACACCAACAAGCCGCGCACCAAGGGCACCGGCTACAAGGGCCTGCTGCACAACCCCAACCCCGAGGCTCCCGACGACCTGCTCGAGGGCGTCAAGGCCATCCGCCACATGCACCTGCGCGTTATTGAGGAAACGGGCTTCTTTACCGCCGATGAGATGCTCTACCCGTCCAACTACCAATACCTCGTCGACCTGCTGAGCTATGTTGCCGTGGGCGCACGCTCGGTCGAGAACCAGGAGCATCGCCTGGTGTCGAGCGGCATTTCGGTACCCGTCGGCATGAAGAATCCCACTGCCGGCTCTACCACCGTTATGCTCAACTCCATTTACGCCGCGCAGGCGCACCAGAGCTTCATCTTCCGCAACTGGGAGGTCGAGTGCGACGGCAACCCGCTCGCACACGCCGTTATGCGTGGCTACATCGGTCTCGATGGGCGCACCTACCCCAACTACCACTACGAACACCTGGAACGCCTGGCCGAACGCTATACCGAGCATGCCGGCTATGCCAATCCGGCAGCGGTCATCGACTGCAACCACGACAACTCGGGCAAGCGTCCGCTGGAGCAGTATCGCATTTGCAAGGAGGTGCTCGACAGCTGCCGCCGCAACGAGTCCATCTCCAAGCTGGTCAAGGGCTTTATGATCGAGTCCTACCTGGAGGACGGCAACCAGCCGGTCGACGGCGGTGTCTTTGGCAAGTCGATCACCGACCCGTGCCTGGGCTGGGAAAAGACCGACTACCTCATCCACGAGATCGCGGAACGGGTGTAGGTTACGGCGTTTTACCAAACGCCGTAACGGCTCGACGCTGCGCGGGCCGCATTTGGACAATCTGACGTTCAACTTCAAGGGCGCGACCAGAAGGTCAGCGCCCTTTCGTTTCACGTCACCTTGTCTCAAATGCGACCCGCTCGCTGTCCGTCCTCTACCTGCGGCGTTATCTTGCTCCGGATGTGGCAGTTAGGGACGCTCCTTTTCTGCCGGCAGTTTGGGACACTCCTTGGGTAGCCGTTTAAGAACGTCCCCAACGACTACCCGGGGGAGTTGCCTTCCCTCGTGGCGGTCTTCTAGCAGAAAAACCAAGTGAGTAGGCTTTTTGCAGAAGGCCGAGCACGCCCTAAAACGCCACAGCTCTGACCTGCAGTTTTATAGATCATTTGTCGCGATGTGCTCGGCAGGTTCAAAAAAGTCTACTCACTTGTATCTGAGACGCACCAGATTGGCAAAAACCGCCGCGAAAGGGCCCCTGGTCCCTTCGCGGCGGTCATACGCCTCTAATTTTGCGACGGTTTTGCCCGCTTGTTATTCGCTGTAGCGGGTGGCGATGGCGGCTCGCACCATGCCGGTGCTCATGAGGTAGGTCACCAGGAAGTAGCCGCCGTAGGCTGCCAGGAAGATTGCACAGGTGAGGCCCACGGTGCCACCGATGCTCATATTTCCGAATATGCTCACCAGCTCGATGATCACCTTAAGTGCCACAAAGGAGTGCGCCAGGCCCACTGCCAGCGGGAACAGGAAGAATACCGCTTGCTGCGCCATCACCGAATGGCGAATCTGGCGGTCGTCGCAGCCGATCTGTGCCAGCACACGATAGCTGCGGCTGCCGTCGGCCACGTTGGAGAGTTGCTGGATCGACAGAATCGCCGCGCATGCAACAACCAATACAAAGCCGATGTAGATGGCTAGGTAGCTAATAAGACCGTTCATTTGCGCTGCTTGCGTGTACATCTCGGAGCGTGTGATGAAGGTTCCCCACGACCCCGACTCCTTGCCGTCAACGAGCAGATTGTCGAGCACAGTGTATTTAATGCTCTCGTCTGCCTCGGTTGTATCCATCCCCTGTTTGTAGTTAACGAGCAGGCTACTGGAATACGGCTGCAGATTAAGTTGGGACAACAGCTCGTCGGCAACGACGACGGTGCCCGGATTACTACCCATCGCCGAGTTGGCGATGGCCGCCGTATCTTCGTCCGACTTATCGGCTGCGGGCTTGAGCGTATGCCCGCCCAAGGTAAGGGCATGGCCGCCAGCCATATACTTGGTGTACATGTCGACCAGCTCGCCGCCCATATCACACGTGAGCAGATACTGGTCGTGACCGATATGCACCGGCTCCTCGCCCATCATCTGACGCAGTTTGTTGTACTGGCTCGCCGGCGTCACAAACAGACCCATCGCATCGGCATTGCTACCCCCGAACGCCTTGGGAAGCTTTTCGCCCATGGTCTTGCACATCTCACTTGGAGTCACCGAAGGATTCGAGCCGCCAAATGGGTAACTCAGATACGAATCGATCTGCACATGCTCACCGGCAACATCGGCGATATTGACCTTCTTGCCGGTCTCGTCGTTGTTGTCCGCCGACTTGCCCTTAATACCGTCTGCAACGTTATCGTGATCGATACGATCGCCGTGCCATGCGGAGTACAAATCGACCGTACTATCGGCCAACACCATGCGATCGGCCTCAGACGGATTGACATACTCTTTGTAGTAGTCGAGCGTTTCGGG
>NZ_JBCOIG010000004.1:109266-121276 GCF_040926405.1 Collinsella aerofaciens | reverse complement strand
GAATTTAAACGGCTGAAAAAGGGGCATCGACCTGCGCCGATGCCCCCAACGTGGACACACATTTTGTCCTATAAGCCGAGATACCTCCGTGGCGGCTGGGGCTGGGGGTGGGGCTATGTTCTGGCTCCCCGCCGGCCGCCCGGGGCCTTCTGGCCCCGGGCGCTGCCAGCGTGCCTAGCGCTTACGGATACCCCAGACCAGGGCTCCGACGCCGGCCATGGCGATGACAAATGCCATAAGCAGAGCGGCAGCCTGCTGGTCGCCCGTGGTGGGCAGGAAACCCTTGACCGTCTTGACGATGTTCGTCACGGTCTTGGGCGTGCCGGGATCGGGTGTCGGCGTAGGAGTCTCGGGCTTCTTGTACGTGTTGTTGAACACGATACCCTCGACGCTCCTGTCGCCCTTGTTAAAGGCGACGTTCGCCTTGAGGTTGCCCTCGCCGTCATCGACCACGTTGACGGTCGCGGTAAAGACGGACTTGTCGTAGGTCATACCGGCCTCGTCGCCCTTGACTTCGCTGATGGTGTAGACGTGCGTACCGGGCTCGTCGTACTCAAACTTGTCGAAGCTGATCTTACCGTCGGCATCGTTGGTGACGGTGGACTCGATGCCCTCGCCAACGAGCTTAAAGCTGAACTCGTCCTTCTTGAGCTCGCGTCCCTCGAGCACCTTGATGGCGCCGATGGAGACTTGGGTGGGCATGGCGTGATACTTGTTGGTAAAACCAGCCGACTCGGTGGTTCCCTCGAGCTTGTGCGTCACGGCCAGTGTGCCATCGCCGTTGTCAGAGACGGTGGCCACGACGGTGTAGGTCGTACCGTCATAGGTGACGCCCTTGTACAGGCCGAGCGCATTGGGGCAAGCCTCGCGCAGCGTGTACGTGTGCGTGCCGGGCGCCTCGTAGCGGATCGGGCTCAGTGTCACAGTGCCGTTGGCGTCGTTGGTGCCGCTAGCGACAACCACGCCGTCCTCGAGCAGATCAAACGTGAACTCGCCGGCTGCAAGGTCGCGTCCGGTCAGACGCTTGACCGTCTTGACCTGATCGGTCACGACAGAGTCGGTGGGCGTTACGCTGTAGGTGTTGATGAATGTGAAGGCCGCACCGTCGTCGCCGTTGCGCACGACGCTCAGATGTCCGGCGCCGTCGTCAGTCACGGTATAGGAAACCTTGCGCGTGGCGTTGGCATCGTTGGTCACGCCAGGGGCGCTGCCGGTCTCGGTCACCGTATAGGCAAAGGTGTGCGAGCGCGGAGCGGTGGGGGCCGCAGGCTCGGACTCGTCGACATTGGCGTCAGCGGCGGGGTCGGCCTCTTCAGCCTCTGCCTCGTCGGCCTCGGCCTCGTCAGCTTCGTCCGCCTCGGCCTTATCGGTCGCATCGTCCGTCACGCCCAGAGCGCGGTTGAGGTCCTCGAGCGTAAAGTGGATCTTGCCAAAGTCCACGTTACCGGCTGCGTCGTTGGTTACGGTCGTGCGCTCGGGCATCGGGGCACCTGCCTCGTCGGCGGTCACGGTAAAGGTGAACTTACCCGTGATGTCGGCCGGGGTCAGGCCCTCGGCAACCTGGAGCTTCTTAGTACCGGTGAGCGCGGCATCCACGGCGTCGGCGCCGTAGACGTTCTCGAACAAGGGCTCGACGCCGCCGTAGTCGACCGTCGCCGTCAGGGTACCGTCACCGTTGTCGACGACGATAACCTTAAAGCCAAAGCTCCACGTTGTAGCGGAAACGCCATTCGGCAGCCCGAATAAATCTTCGTAGGCCGTGTAGTTAATGGTCCAGGCAAGCTTACCGTCCTTGTCGGTACGATGGGCAAGCCCAGCAGCCTCAAGATTAGCAAGCATCTTAGTGTCGTAGTGCAGCGTATCAAAGCTCACGTGCCCGCCGATATTGGGCTTGAGGTTTTCGTATGCCACAAGCTCACCCTGATAGGCGATGCCGAACCAGAACTCGCCGTCGGCCATCGGGCGGCCGGTCAGAGTCTTGGTGGCAACGACCTGAGCGGCGGTGCCGCCAGGCGTGTTGGTCGTAGCGCTGTAACTGTTGTGGAACGGCACCAGGGCCTTCTCGACCTTGTTCTCGCCACTCTTGTGGACCGTCTCATGCGTGCCCTCGGGACCACCGGAAACGGTCGTCGTAGCAGTGAGCGTACCGGCGGTGTCGTCGGCGATGGCGATCGTCACCGTGCGTACGGCGTCATCGTAGGTGTAACCGGGCTGGCCGTCGTTCTTTTCGGCCACGGTGTACTTGAAGGTCTTGCCGGCGTCAGCCTGCGTAAATTTAACCTCATGAACAGCCAGAATGTCGATCAGTCCGACCGTTGCCTCTGCCGCTTCGGGAGACTTGAAGCTGTTGGCCCCGGGCAGCAGACCGAGCGCGCGAGCCGAAGCGTCGTCAGCAGGTGTCACGGTAAAGGTGAACTGGCCCTCGGTCATGGGGCGGCCGTCCAGATACTTGCTGAGCCACAGACCGCCGGCCGCGGTGTAGTTAAGCTCAGTGCGGTACGTGTTGGTAAAGCGTCCGTTTTCCTTCTTGGTGACGTTGGCGGTCAGGTTGCCATCGCCGTCCTCGGTCACGGTTACTTCGGCGGTCGCGACGTGGGAGTCATACGTCATGCCGACCGTATTACCCGCGTTCTCGCGGATCTCATACTTGTAGGTTCCGGCAGCCGTGTAGTGGATCTTGCCGAACTTGATGGCGGCGATGCCGTCCTTCGCGTCCTTCTTACTCACGGTTACGGTTGCGGGATCGGGCAGCGGGGTGCCCTCGGAAGCGGTAATGGTAAAGCTGAACTTGTCGGAGTCCGTCCAGTCGCGACCGTCGATGGCCTTGCCCAGGCCAAAGTCGAACTCTGCGTCGAGCGGGGTCACGCTGTAAGCGTTCTCGAAAGTTGCAGCCTTGACGTCGTCCTTCAGAACATGCGTGGCGCTGAGCGTACCGTCGCCGTTGTCCGTGATGGTGGTCTCGATGGTGTACTCGGCATCGCTGTAGGTGACGCCCTTGCTGATGGTTCCGCCCTTGACCTCGCGCAGCGTGTAGGCGTGCGTTCCGGCCTTGGTGTACTTCACGGCGCTCATCGTGATCTTGCCATCGGCGGCGTTAGTGCCGGTGGCGATAACCTTGGCGTCCTCGCCCTCGCCCTCGACGAGCTCGAAGGAGAACTCGCCGGCAGCAAGCTCGCGCCCGGTCAGGACCTTGGTCGCGGTAATCTGGTCGGTGACGCTCGTCTCGACAGGCGTCACGTTATAGGTATTGGTGAACGTAAATGCCACATCGCCGTCCGGCTTGTGGGATACGCTCAGATTGCCCTTGCCGTCATCAGTCACGGTGAAGGAAACCTCGCGCGACAGCTTGGCGTCGTTGGTCACGCCAGCGACCTCGCCGGACTCGGTCACGGTGTAGGTAAAGGTGTGCTCGCGCTTCTCGGGCTTCTCGCCCAGAGCCTTGTTAAGGTCGTCGAGCGTAAAGGTAATCTTGCCAAAGTCGACCTTGCCCTTGGCATCATTGGTCACACTCGCGTTCGCGGGCATGGGTGCGCCCTCTTCACCGGTCACGGTAAAGGTGAACTTGCCGGCAATGTCAGCCGGGGTCAAGCCGTCGGCGACCTGCAGGTTCTTGATGCCCGTAAGCGATGCCTCGGCAGCATTTGTGGTGTAGGCGTTCTTGAACTCGATGCTCTTGACGTCCTTGGCGCCCTTCAGCTCGTGCGTAGCGGCCAGCTGGCCCTTGCCGTTATCGGCAATGGTCGTCACGACAGTGTAGATCGTATCGTCATAGGTGATGCCACCGGCGTCGCCCTTGACCTCACGCAGCATGTAGGTGTGCTGGCCGATCTCGGTGTACTTGATGGTGCTGAACGTCACCTTGCCGTCGGCGGCGTTCGCAACGGTCTCGATAAGCTCAGAGTCCTCGCCCTTAACCTCGCGCAGCTCAAAACTGAACTCGCCTTCCGTCAAGTCGCGCCCGGTCAGGGACTTGGCCACGGTAATCTGGTCGGTAACGCTGGACTCAACAGGATCCGCAGCGTAGACGTTCTTGAACTCGGTCACTTCGGCTTCACTCCAGGCCACCTTCACAGCGGCGCTGAGCTCGCCCTCCTTGTCGGGCGTTACCGTCACGGTGATCTCCGCGACGTTCTTGCTGTAGGCGATGCCGTCAATCGTGGTCCCGGCATGCTTTTCACTGACCTTGTAGACGTACGTGCCAGGTTCGGTGTATTCGATCGTGCCGAAGTCGATGGCAGCCTTGCCCTGGTCCAGGTCAGCCTTGCGCACGGTCGCAGTCCTAGCCGCAGGCATCGGGGCGCCGCTCTCGGATGTCAGGCCAAACTCAAACGCGTCAGCATTCGTCCAGTCGCGACCCTCGAGCACCTTGGTTAGACCAAAGCTGGCCTTGGTGTTCACCATTGCCGGCGTCATGTCATACGCAAAGCTGATCTTGCCGTTGTTGCCCAGATAGGAATTGACATGCGTCGCAGCCGCCTTGGCGGACACGTTGTTCCATTTGGGGTTGAGAACGTCGGTCGCGGTACCAGTGCTGTTGCCGCCCACGCTGCCCTTGGTGGTGTGGAGCTCGTCGATAAAGGCCAGACGCGCGGTTCCCACGCTAAACGAAAGGTTGCCGTCCTTGTCGGCAACAATAGCGCCGTCAAACTTGGCAGCGTCGCCGCCGATAAACTCGATGACGGCAGTGGCGGGCTTGGCCTCGCCGTTCTCGCCCTGCTCCTCAAACTCATCCTTGTAGTAATAGGTGCCAGTATCTGTCAGCGAATTCTTTGCAGGCTGTGTGCAGTCCTTGTCCGTGTAAATGGGAGTCTGCTTCTGGAAGTAGTAGTAGCGGTTGGTGTCGGCCGGCTCAAAGGTCGCAACCGTATCACCCAACGCACCACCGCTCCACTTGTTCGCGTAGAAGCTCACGGTCTTGGTGCCGTCAACGACAGTCGTATTATGCTCGATGTAGTCCTTGAGCCCCGTGACCTTCTCGGGCGTAAACAGGTTGTCAAGTGCGGCGCTCTTCACGCTCGAGGCATACTTCACCTGAATGGGCTTAACGTTGTCGACCGAAAGCTTGCCGTCTACGGTCTTAAAGTGGCTCAGCGGAATCAACGACGCAGGAATGTTAACCGTTACGATATCGCCCTTCTGGGGATTGTCAGCGCCAGCACGCTGCACGGTGATGAGCAGGTCTTTTGCCTTGCCGGTGAACTCGTATGTGTCGGTATTGGTTTCTTTGTTGAACGTCTTGCTCGCCTCGGTAAACGGCGTGCCGTTGATGACGACTTCGGTAAATCCGTCGACCTGCATAAAGTCGCCCAGCTCGTCGGTAAACGTAATGTAGCCGGACTTGGTCTCGTCGTAGCCCTTATGGATTTCGGTCGGATAAGGCGCCTCCGATGTGATGGCCTGTGAGATGTCGTCGAAGACCTTCTTGAGCTCTTCGGCGTTGGTCGCCGACTTGTAGTAGTCGGAGTTTTCCGCGCGTGTGCCAAGCTTGTCGCTCGCATACGACGTGGCATCGGGATAATTACTCGACACGGCGTGCATAAACTTGTTGACGTCGCTTGTCCCCTCTTTCGAGGGATCGTCAGCGGGGTCCGCTCCACTAAAGATGCCGATGGTATAAACGGTGGCTTTGCCATCCTTCATCTTCTTGGCAGCCGTCACGGCACCCTTGGCGACGTCAGAATCAAACTCGCTGAAGCTCGTTGGCTTGCCGTCGGTAAAGAACACAACGATCTTCTTGGCATCTGCGCGGCCAAAAGTGATATCCCCGGCCAGTTCCAGACCATAGTCGGCACGCGTGGCACCGCTTGGTTTGATTCCAGCAACTGTATCCTCAAGAACTTTCACGTTGCCGCCAGAGCAATCGGTCAAACCCTTCATCACCTGCGAGTTGTTGTACCAAAATTGCCCTTTCTTGTACTGGTCATTGCCGACCTTATTGGTCTTATCACCCGCAAACTTAACAATGGCAACCCTGTGCTGCCTATCGACACCCTCGATACCCTCGTTTTGCTTGGCAATGGTATTGATAAAGCTGTTCGCAGCGCTCTTCAGTGCATCGATACGCTTGGTGGAATCTCCGCCACCCATAGGATCATCCATCGAGCCAGAGGAATCCAGCACCATCACGATGTCAAGCGGCGTGGTGACCGTCACGGTTGAATTAGACGTCGAGGACATCGCCGAAAGCGTGGTCAAAAAGTCCGACTCTTCGTTTTCCTCGGTTGCCTTGACCGTCTTGTCGGTCCAGATTCGACCGACGTTTTGGGTCGTTACCTTATTGCCACCGTGGCCTGCCGCCCAGATTTCCCAGCGACCGCTGGTGTCGGGGTCGGCGACCTTTCCGGTCATTATCGGTCCGTCCATTCCTGTGCTGGACCTGGCGTTGGCCTCGGGCAGCATGGCGAATGCTGCGGCTGGCAACACCAGCACTACGGCCAGTATCACCGCCAAGAGACCCCTCGTGTACTTACCCATCGTGTCTCCCTTCTCGCAGGCTCAGACCTTGCATCAGCCTAAAGTTACGGAATGAGACACAATTAGGGCAGGTGACACATGTTCCAGATTCGGTTTTGGGCGTGAGACAAATGTCTCACCAAAGTTGAGACACGGCGTTTTCGCAGGAAAACGGGTGCGACTCGGAGCCATCAGGCAAAAATGACCCGTTTTCCTCCGTCCCCGGGGAATCAGTTGGTAACGCTCGCCACGAAATCGGGCCATCTACTACGTTTGACTCGATACCCCCGACCATAGCCGCTTTTCATGAAAAACTGCAAGCGTTCTACCTGCGGTTTTCATTTCGCATTACTTGACGTGGTCGAGGGCTGCCGCCTAAACGTAGTAGATAGGCCCATTTCGTGGCAGACGGGTCACGCGGCAGCCCTCGCAAGGCAAAAATGATCCGTTTCCCTCTGTCCACGGGAGATCAAGGGCTTCTACGGATATGGTGCTATTTCAAAACTATGCCGGATTACGGGGCAAAAGTCGGGACCCTCATCCATACCCTCATTTTTTGAAAAACGGCAGGCTATCTACCTGCGGTTTTGTTTTTGTGTTTTTCCGTATGGTCGGAGGTTCGCCATCCAGCCCCGTAAACCGGCATAGTTTTGTTTGCGGCGGCCCAGCCGCGCGTTTAAGCGCGGGGCCGGTGGGGCATTTTTGCCCCACCGGCCCCTATTCCAGCTCTATTCCGGCGCTATTCCGGTTTGGTTTCTACTGTGGGAGTCTTGTCCGCTGCGACTGGGGTGCGGGCGGTGTCCATAGTCAGGCAGTGCTTGGGGCAGCTCTCGATGCACTCACCGCACACCACGCAGGCATACGGGTCGATCGACCACGTTCCGCCCTTGCGATCGACCGCGAGCGCGCCCGCCGGGCAACGCCGTGCGCACATGCCGCAGCAGATGCACACGTCCATGTCATTGACGATATGCCCGCGCAAGCGCTCGGGCGCCGTCAGCTTCTCCTGCGGATAGCACACCGTAACCGGCCGCTTGACCATAGAACCCAAGGCCGTCTTGGCAAATGTCAGTAAACTCATGCCGCGCCTACCTTTCCGTGCAGCTAATGCAGGGGTCGATGGTCAGGATGATCATGGGCACGCTAGCAAGGAGCACGCCCTGCAGCGCATGCGTCAGACCTGCCAGGTTTTGCGACGTCGGCGTGCGCACGCGAAAACGGTCCAGGTTCTTGGTGCCGTTGCCGCGTACATAGTAATACGCCTCGCCACGCGGTTGCTCAATCACAACCTCGCCACGCGCGCCGTCGGCCGGCGTGAGCTTGGTGCGTCCGCCGATGCCGTCGTGCGGAATCTTGCCGACAAGCTCCTTGATGATGTCCATGGCCTGCGTGACCTCGGCACAACGCACCTGGCAGCGGGCATAGCAATCGCCATCGGTGGCAACAATCGGCTCAAACGCAGCCAGATCCGCATAGGCGCCGTCACCGAACATGCGCACGTCGTAATCCACGCCCGAGGCGCGCCCAAACGGGCCGACCATCGAAAGCTCCAGCGCGTCCTTCTTGCTGATCACGCCCACGCCATGCAGGCGCTCGCCGCAGCTATTGTCGTCCAAAAACGTATGCACCAAGGCCTCGTAGTCGGGGCGCATGGCGTCAAGCGTCTGGACAATGCCGGCCAGCTCGGAGTCCTCGATATCGTGCTTAAGGCCGCCGATCTCGTTAATCGAAAGGATCACGCGGCCGCCGCAGGTACTCTCAAAAATCTTGAGAATCTGCTCGCGCAGGGTCCACGAACGATAGAACAGCGCCTCGAAGCCAAAGGCATCGGCGAGCAGGCCCAACCACAGCAGATGCGAGTGAATGCGCGAAAGCTCGTGCAAAATGGTGCGGATATACTGCACACGGCCGGGCACCTCGATGTCAAGCATGCGCTCGCAGGCGCTGGCATAGCCGCAGCTGTGACCCACGGCGCAGATGCCGCAGATGCGCTCGGCGATGTAGCCAAACTGGTGCATGTCGCGCTTTTCGGTGAGCTTCTCGAGTCCGCGGTGCACAAAGCCGATCTGCGGAATTGCCTCGATGACGCGGTCGTCCTCGATCACCAGGTCCAGATGAAGCGGCTCGGGCAGCACCGGGTGCTGCGGGCCAAACGGAATAACGGAGCGACGTGCCATGGACCTTACGCCTCCTTTTTCTGCTTGTCGCGGGCGGCCTTGGCGGCAAGCGCCGCGCGGACCTTGGCCGCTTTCTCGGGATCCATGGCGGCGAGCTTTGCTTCCAGCTCGGCGGCTTTGAGCGCGGCCTTGGCGGCAGCTTCATCGTGCTGAGCATCGGAGCCGGCAGCCGCAGCGGGCTGAGCGACAGTAGCACCCGCGGCATCGCCAGCGCCCGCGGCACCCTCCTCCGCAGCGGCCGCGGCAGCAGCGGCCTTCTCGGCAGCGGCTTTGCGCGCCTTGGCCTCGGCGGCGGCACGAACCTTCATGGCTTTCTCGCGGGCGGCTTTCACCTCGGGCGTGATCACACTCATGGGCTCGGCGGTCGAGACCTGGTAGAAAAAGCCCTTAAAGTCAATCTGCATATCGGTGATGGCAAGACCAAATAGGTCGTGGGCCTCATTTTCAAACGGAAATACCGCCGGATAATACGAGCTGATGGACGGAATCTCCTGGCACTGGTCGATGCCCTCAACCACCAGGTTCTCGATCGCATAGTTTCCGTCCCGCGCGATCTGCTCTTGCGCAGCGCGGACGTTGATAAACGTATAGACCAGGCGATACGATCCGTCGTCCACACAGCGCTCGGCATGCATCTGCACAAAGCGCGCGCCGGCACCCTTGAGCGCCTGGACATGCGGCAACAGCTCGTCGATCCTGACGGTGATATAGATAGCCTTTTGCATTACTCGGCCTCCTTTGCAGCGGCGGGCGTCTCAGCAGGCACGTCGCCAGCGGCGGGCGCTGCGGACTTCCCGGCACGCGCGTCACCGGCGGCGGCCGTGTCACCGGCCCCCGCAGCCACAAACCCGTCCTCGCCCAGCTCAACGCCACCGTCCCAGGTAGCAGCGCCGCCCACGGTGAGCGGATCGCCGCCGGCGCGCATCACGGCCTCCTTCTGGTCCAGGATGCCGCACGCCTCCACGATGGCATCGATCACGGTCTCGGGACGAATGGCGCACCCGGGCGCGTACACGTCCACGGGAATCGCACGGTCCACGCCGCCGATCACGTTATACGCATCGCGGAACACGCCGCCCGAGCACGCGCAGATGCCGCACGCCACCACGCACTTGGGCTCGAGCATCTGGTTGTAGATCTGGCGCACGACGGGCAGGTTCTGGGCATTGACCGACCCCGTCACCAAAAAGATATCCGCATGCTTGGGGTTGCCGGTATTGACCACGCCAAAGCGCTCCGCATCGAACAGCGGCGTGAGCGAGGCCAACACCTCAATATCGCATCCGTTGCAGCTCGAGCCGTCGTAATGAATAACCCACGGCGAGCGCGACATTTTATGATCCATGGATGCCGCCTCCTAAATAAACACGTCGACGAGGATGGGCATAAGGTTGAGCAGGCCAAACACCAGCGCCACGCCCCATCCGAGCTTAAAGCAGCTGCGCCAGGTGCTGCGTGCGAAGGTGTTGTCGATCAGCACCTCGACAAAATACGTCGCGGCCATCACGACCAGGGCTACGACCCAGCTCACCGGGTTGTCCCAAACAAAGAACATGCCCACCCACATCAAAAACAGCACGGTCTCGCACCAGTGCATAAGGGTCATCTTGGCCAGCGTGCCGCCGCTCATCTCGGTGGCGACGCCCTGGACGATCTCCTGATGCGCGTGATGCGAGTACGAAAGGTCAAACGGCGACTTGCGCAGCTTGATGGTAAGCACCGCGAGCAGCGCGAGGAAAATAGGCGCGCTGTACACGATGATGGGGGCCGACTGCCCCGTCACGGCGATGGAATCGAAGCTATCGGTAGCAAGGTACAGGCCCACGCTCATCAGCAGAACGGCGGGCTCGTAACTCATAACCTGCAGCAACTCACGATCGGCGCCGACCTGGGCAAACGGGCTTTGCGTCGAGGCGGACGCCAGCACCACAAAGATCGCGGCGAGCGTCACCATAAAAGCGCACAGCAGCGTGTTGGAACCCGACACAAAGATGCCGCCGCCCACCACGGTAAAGATGAGCGCACACGCCATGTAGGTATCGTCCATGGTGTTTACGCTGGCAGGGGCCTTGCGCAGCAGCTTGGCAACGTCGTAGAAGGGCTGCAGCAGGCGCGGGCCCACGCGGCCCTGCATGCGAGCCGAAAGCTTACGGTCAAGACCGTCGATCAGGCCGCCCACAAGCGGCGCCAGCAGGGCAAACACCACGGTACCAATAAAGATGCCCACGACGCCCGAACCTTCAAAATACTTGCCGCGCAGCACCGAGGGCGCGCTCATGGCAAGCCGCTCGGGCCCAATCCACGCGCAGCACAGCAGCGCAAACAAGATGATGCTGCAGCACACGACGCTACCCACGGGGCTAATACGCTTCTCGCCAAGGGCGTCCTCCGAGTACCAATTGCGCTTTTCGGCCTTCACCTCGCGTCCCATCGAGCCGCGGAAATGGCGATATTTGTCGGTTCCCACACCCGAAAGATATACGTTTACGTGCGGTTTGTTGCTCACGCGGAATGAAGTCAGCAGCACCACGGCGATAAACGCCACGATAACCACCATCAGATACATGGCGTCCTTGCCAATAACGTACGGCACGCGGCCAAACACCATGGCCAAGTAAGGCGACACCAGACCGCTCGAGATAATCGGGAAGGCCACGCAGCACAGAATCAGCAGCGCGGCGATGGTGTTGAGGGCCATCCATTCGGTCTTATGGACATTGACCTCAACGTTTTGAGCCGTGGGGTCGACGCCCGAAAGCTTGGCAAGCCACTTGCCCCAGAAGTAAAACGTCGCGGCCGAGCCAAAGGCAAGCACCATGATCATGAGCACGTTGCCAGTCTGTGCGAACGCCACCAGGGCGCCCCACTTGGACACGAGCATGCCAAACGGCGCCACGAACATGCCCATGATGCCCAACATCATCAGACGCGTCAGGTGCGGCATGCGGCTGAACATACCGTCCATGTCCTCGATATTGCGGCTGCCGATATGATGCTCGGCCGTGCCCACGCACAGGAACAGCAGCGACTTTGCCACCGTGTGAAACAGGATCAGGAAGATGGCGGCCCACACGGCCTCGGGTGCGCCGACACCCAGGCAAGCACTGATGAGGCCCAAGTTGGAAATGGTGGAGTACGCGAGCACGCGCTTGGCGTTGCTCTGCGAGATGGCCATGAGGGCAGCGAGCAAAAACGTGATGGCACCCACACTCGTGACCATAAAGCCGGTCACGGGATAGATGGCATATAGCGGGCTCAGCTTGACCATTAGGAACACGCCGGCTTTGACCATGGTGGACGAATGCAGCAGGGCGCTCGTGGGCGTGGGGGCAACCATGGCGCCGAGCAGCCAGGTGTGGAACGGCATCTGCGCAGCCTTG
>NZ_JBCOIG010000004.1:41070-109110 GCF_040926405.1 Collinsella aerofaciens | reverse complement strand
GCCCAGCATGTTGAGGATGATCTGGATAAAAGCGTTTTTGATGGCCTCGGGCGTGCGCGTGTAGCCAATCATAAGAAACGAGCACACGGTGGTGATTTCCCAGCCGCAGAACAGCCACTCGAGGTTGTCGCTCGTCACGATGACGAACATGGCCGAAAGGAACAGGAACATAAGCGCCAGGAACTGCGGGCGACGGTCGGGCGCGGTCTGCCCGTGCAGTGCGGCCTCGTGCTCGTCATGGGCCTGGAAGTCCTTCATGTAGCCCAGGGCATACACGCAGATAAGGCTGCCGACGATGCCGACGGCGAGGACCATGATCACGCTCATGTAGTCCAGGTAGAGCGGCGTCGCCGTGACGGCTTCGGCCGCGGGCAGCGTCATGGTCGCAAAGGCAACCGAACCCACCAGCTGCACCACGCCGAGCACCGTGGTGAGCGCGTTCCTATATTTGTACGCGTTGTACAGGATGACGGCGCACAGGATGACATCGATGACGGAGCTGATGATCGAGAGCACATGCGAGGTGCCGGGGGCAACCTCAAAGCTCTGCGGACCCGTGCCAAAAAACATAACGGCGACTACAACTGTCACCGCCATAATCATGCCGGAACCTATGAGCCCCACCGCATCGCGGGCGCGGTCACCGCGCGCGAGCAGCATGCCCAGCGCCGGCACCAGCGGAAACAGGGTAAGGAAATACAGTAGCGTCATACCATCACTCCCCCATGCAAAAACGCTGCAATTGTTTAACGTTATAGCTCAATTGAGGAGTGGCGGCGGCAGGTTTTCGGTCAACTGGGGAGTTTTAGGCGTACGGGGTAAGGAGTCTGTCCGCATTGGAGTAGGGGGGTGACGCTCCCTTACCGCAGCGGCAGGCGCGCGGGCCACTGTGCGCGGTTTATTGGCCACGTTGGAAGATGTCCCGATAGGCTCGCGGCAGTCCGAAAAGTTGGCGCGGCAAAAATGCGCCCCTGTGGGCGCACCATCCCGTTCGCTATTCCTCCTTTTTAACGCGCGGCTTGCGACCGCGCGGCTTATCGACCAGCGCGGACTCGCCGCTCTCGCGATACTGGCGGCACCAAGCCTTGACTGAAGACTCGCTGGGAATCCCATACTTGATCATGGTCTCGCGAACCGTCAGGCCGTTTTCCAGACGGTCCTTAACCACGGCGAGCTTTACTTCGTACGAATAGGTGTGATGACGAGCGCCCGCGTTGAGCACGGCATCGGCACCGCCCACGTCATATGCGCGGGCCCACTGACGAGCCGTGGCCTGGGGAATGCCAAGCTTTGCGGCGAGGGCGCGGTGACCAACCCCCTCTTGGAGGATCTCGACGGCGCGCTGCCTAACCTCGGGCGCATGCGTGCGAGTCCTTGTTGCTTCCGACATACCTGCCACTTCTTAGCCTTAACCGTTAATCTGCCTTCTTACGTGCATGTTAGATAGTAGCATTTTGCTGTTTGCACGTAGCAGTTAATTGAAAATCGCAACGGTGGCATCTGGGCATTTGCCATTACTTTGCAACAGTTCTTTAGGTTTTATTTACGCAGCTAGTTGGCCCGCGGCTCATTGACGGTGTTTTACCAACCAGATTGGTATCTTTTTGTTTGGCTGGTATGGTTTGCGCAATTATTAACCCCTCCCCTAATAATTTTGAGCGGTCTGCAAGGCAGCAGACGTCCTCACTCCTCATGATTAGCGCGCTTGCCATCCACCGGAGCAAAACGAAAAGGGCGGGACCTGCTGCGCTTGCAGACCCCGCCCCGGTTGACACCCGATGGGACGCAGCCGGGCGAGACAGGTCCGTGCTACCGCCCCGCCTGGCCGCGAAGTTAACTACAGCTCGTTGGCCGCGTGATATGCCGTGCGAATGGCGCTCGCAATATCGGCGGTGCGCTCGCCCGAGCAGTCGCCCACGCAGGTCACGGGCACCGTCACGCCATCAAGGTCAAACGCGTTGGCCTTGGAGCCCACGGCCATCACCACGTAATCGCAGGCGATCTTCACCGGCTCCTCGGCGCCGTCCTCGGTGGTGCGAACAGCCTCCACGCCCTCGTCGGTAATGGCGGTCAGGCGGGTCTTCACGTGCTGCTCCACGTTGTGCTCGGCAAAGTCGCTCATAATCAGCGGCAGAATGGTCTCGGACTCGCCCGCGGCAATCTTGTCGAGCATCTCCACGATCGCCACCTCGCAGCCGTGCTGCAGCAGGTACTCGGCAGTCTCGGTGCCCACCAGGCCACCGCCAATGACGGCGACGCGGCCCGCAAGCTCCACCTTGCCAGCCAGCACGTCCCAGCTCGAGACGACCTTGTCCGAGTCGGCACCCGGAACGGGGATGACCACGTCGTGTGCGCCCACAGCCACAATCGCGGCGTCGGCGGCGTTGAGGTCCTCAGCGGTAGCGGCATGGTTGAGCTCGACTTTCACGCCCAGGCCAGGCAGAATCTTCTCGTAATACTCGACCGAGCGCATGATCTCGTCCTTGCGCGGGGGCGCGGCCGCCAGCACAATCTGGCCGCCCAAGTGATCGCTCGCCTCGTAGACGGTCACATCGTAGCCGCGCTTGGCCGCCACGCGCGCGGCCTCCAGGCCGGCGATGCCGCCGCCCACCACGGCGATCTTCTTGTCGCCCTCGCCCGGCTTAATGGCGATGGTCGCCTCGTCGCCGTTCTCGGCATTGAGCACGCACGAGATGTACTTGCGGTTTTGAATCGCGTCGACGCAGCCCTTGTTGCAGTTGAGGCACTCGCGAATGGGCTCGCCCGTGGCGGCCTTCAGCGCAATGTCGGGGTCGCACATGAGCGAGCGGCCATAGGCGATGATGTCGGCCGCGCCGTCTTCCAGAATCTTCTCGCCGGCCTCGACCGAGACAACACGGCCGACGGTTGCCACCGGCACGGAAACCAGGGCCTTGACGCGCTCGGCAACGGGCAGCGTCCAGTTGTAGGGCATGGCACCCATAGGCGGAATGGTGTCGCCCATGTTGCCGGTATGATTGGCCTGCGCAACCTGGATCATATCGATGCCCGCGCCCTCGAGCAGCTTGGCAAACTCGCAGGCCTCGTCGGGCTGCAGGCCGCCCTTGCCGCGCGGCGTGCCGTCGGGGTTCTCCATGATCACGGGGAGCTTGTACTCCACCATCAGCTGCGGCGCGGCCTCCTTAATGGCGGCGACGACCTCCAGCGCGTAGCGGACGCGGCTCTCGAACGAACCACCATACTCGTCGGTGCGCTGGTTGAGGATGGCCGAGCACAGCGAACCCACCAGGCGGTCGCCATGGACCTCGATGGCATCGATGCCGGCCTGCTGTGCGCGGGCGGCCGAGGCAGCAATGGCCTCCTTGATCTGGGTGAGCTGCTCTACGCTGGCCTCGTTCACAAAGTGCTGCATATCGTGGTGCAGCTTGGCGTATGCCTGCTTGCGAATCTCGTTGGACTCGGCCATCTTGGCGGCAAAGGTCTCCTCGTCGCCGGCGGCCTTGGCCTCCTGCGCGGCCTTGGCGGCGACCATGGAGCTCATGACCATGCGGCCGACACCGGGCACGTCGTACTCGGGGTGGAACAGCTGCAGCGCAACCTTGGCACCGTGCTTGTGGACGGCGTCGGCCAGCGCCTTAAACGTAGGGATCTGGGCGTCGGTTGCCAGCTTGGGCGTGGGGCTCGCGGTCATGACGGGAGCGACGTCGCCGATGACGATGTAGCTCACGCCGCCACGGGCCAAGCGCTCGTAAAAGGCCAGGCTGCGCTCGCCGATGGAACCGTCGCGCTCCTCGTAGCCGGTGGTCAGCGGCGGGAACATAATGCGGTTCTTGAGCTCAAGGGGGCCAACCGTAATGGGCTGAAGCAGCTTGGATGCAGGTGCGGTCATGGACATTCCTCTCTTGTAGGCGCGGCGGCGATGTTGCCGCGTAGTTGTCTAGAGGATATGGCATGGGAATACAACAGCGCAACGGAAATCGGCGGACAGCAGGTAGCGGCAGGTGGATGGGGCAGGGCGGCCCGTCGGTTTGTCTCAATCTGTAACAGTTACGCGGCAAAACTGGGTCTTACTGTTACAGATCGAGACAAACCAAACCCGCCTGCTAGAAAATCTCAATCTATAACAACAACTCGGCAAAATCCGTCCCTCGTGTTACAGATTTAGACAAACACGACCCAACCCACCGGTATATCTCGATCTGTAACACCTAGCCGCCCAAATCGGGTCTAGATGTTACAGATCGAGATTTTGTTTGAGAGGCCGAGAATTGGACCGAAAACACGGTCCCGAAATAACAAAAAAGCTCGCCGGCTAGGCCGACGAGCTGCAAGTTCTTGGTCGCGGGGGCAGGATTTGAACCTACGACCTCCGGGTTATGAGCCCGGCGAGCTACCAGACTGCTCCACCCCGCAATGTCTGGGCGCCTCATGTGCGCAAGAAAGAATATTACGCGGGAGTTCGGTAAACGGCAAGGAAAATCTCGTAGAGCATAATTCCTTCATATTTAAACCCCTCAGCCCCTATCACCGTAAACGAATCGCAGCCGAGCGCCGTCGACGGCACGTATACAATGGTGCGCGTCCTTTTATGCCGACACTGGGAGTAGACATGCTGCTCGCTATCGATATGGGAAATACGCAGACGGCCATGGGCCTGTTTGACGGAGACGAGCTGGTGCAGTCGTGGCGCATGCCCACCGACCGCTCCTATACCGCCGACGAGATCCACGTGCGCCTGATGGGCTTCTTTAAGATGTACGACCTCTCGCTCGGCGCGGTCGACGCGATCGCCTTTGCCGGCGTGGTGCCGCAGCTCTCGCGCGAATGGCACGCTGTGGCCGACCGCATTGCCGCAGACGCCATCGTCATCGGGCCGCAGACGGCCGCCGTGACCAAGCTGCGTGCGGCGCGACCCCAGGCCGTGGGCGCCGACCGCGTAGCTAACGCCGTCGCAGCCGAAGCTTTCTACGGCGCGCCAGCGATCGTGGTGGACTTTGGTACCGCGACCAATATCGACGTCATCGATGAGGACGGCTATTACATTGGCGGAGCGATCGCGCCGGGCATCCGCATCTCCATGGACGCGCTAGCTGCCCGCGCTGCCAAGCTCGCCAGCGTTCCGCTCGAGGCGCCCGAGCACGCCATCGGCCGTGACACCGAGGAATGCATCAAGGTCGGCGCCGTGATGGGCGCCGCCGCCATGGCCGAAGGCCTGGTCGCGCGCATGAAGCGCGAGCTGGGCCGCGACGATGCCACCGTTATCGCCACAGGCGGTCTCGCCGGCATCGTCGCCGATTCGACCGATGCCTTCGACGTGGTCGACGGACAGCTCACCATCAAGGGTATCTGCGAAATCTACCGCCGCATGCAGGAGCTGGGATAGGACAGGGGCTTAAGTCGAGCACGCCCGATGCCACAGTCCCCGCAAATGCTCGCCAAGCCTATTCCTCAAAATCGAAAAATTTTCAGTTTTGAGGAATAGGTCCGAGGTGCTACCCCGCAGTCACGCAAAGCCCTCCCCGGCACAGGCCGAAGAGGGCTTCGTTGTCATCGTTATCTTTGAGCGCGGGTGCCTCGCGTTACAGTCCGCGAATTCGTACGGCCTCGGGCGGAAACTCCTGCTCGCCGGCATCGGTCTTAATGGTCGCGCGGCCCCAGATGTCCAGGCCTGCAAACACACCGACCGCAAGCGGCAGGCCGTTGGGCGACACCGCCGCAACTTGGCGGCCCAGCAGCGGCACCATGTCGAAGTACTCGCCCAGCACGGGAGCCAGCGGCCCTGCGGCGCCTTGCGGCGTGTTGGCAACAACCGCCCAGGCGTCCACGCGGGCCAGCACGGCGGCGGCCAGCGCCTCGACCAGCGCTTCGTCAGCCACGTCCACACCAAGCTCGCTCAACGCCGAACGCTCAATATCCACCGTCACGGCACCGAACATGCCCGCAGCACCGGCACCGCCGTTCACGGCGACGCGCGCGAGCGACGTCTCAAACGCGGGCGCGCCGCACACGATGTCACTCGGCCACTGGATGCCCACTTTGCCGGCAAGCCCCAGGCCCGGCGTTGCGGCCGTGCCCGCGAGCACGTCCATCATACCCATTGCGGCCACAAACGGCAGGCCGTGGAAGGCGTGCATGTTCACATCGGGGCGCACGACCAGCGAAAACATCAGCGATGCATCGCCCGCGCTCCACGCGCACCAGCCCGCGGACATGCCCTCGCGGCCCGCGTCGCGCGCCGCGTCGAGCTCGGTGCCAGCGGCAACAGCATTCATCTCGATCATCTACATACGCCCCAATTCGCCCACGATATGGCCCACGCGGTCCTCGGGCTCCTTGACCTCGACGCCGTTGTAGCGGAAGAACCGCGCCGGGTCGTGCATCAGGTCCTCGAGCGGCACCAGCACAAAATCGCGTTCGCCGATCAGCGGATGCGGCAGGCGCAGCTTTTTGCCGCCGTGGGTCTCGCCGTCCATCCACAGCAGGTCCAGGTCGATGGTGCGCGGGCCGTTGGCCTTGGCCTTTTTGGAGCGGTCGCGCCCCAGCTCGGCCTCGATCTTCATAAGCTCGTCGAGCAGCACCAACGGCGCCAGCTCGGTCTTAATCTCGATGACGGCGTTGGCAAACGCGTCCTGGCGCGTCTCGTAGGCAGGCTCGCTCTCGTAGATCTTGGAGGAGTTGGACACGCAGGTGAGCGGAATCTCGGCGATCATCTCGCGTGCAGCGCGGATGTTGTCGCAGCGATGCCCCAGGTTGGAGCCCACAGCCACAAACGCGCGGCGCGGCTGCGGCTTGGCAACCGCCCAGTAACCGTTCAGGAACTGCGCAAAACCCGCGGCGTCGTGCACGCGCACGATGTTGGCACCGGCCTGGATGGCGCCCAGGCACACGCCAAACGTAGCGGCATCGCGCTCGGCGGCCTCGGTCACACCCGAGACGGCGCCCACAAAGCGCTTGCGCGACACGGCGCACATGAGCGGATAGCCCAGTGACGCCATCTTGGCAGTCTCGCGCTGGATGACGATGTCCTCGTTAGCCGACTTACCAAAGCCCGGGCCAGGATCAATGCAGATGCGGTCGCGCGACACGCCGGCATGGATGAGCGTGCGGGCCTGGTCGGACAGAAAGCCCATGACACGGCGCATGATGGGCGCCGAATCGGGCAGGGTGAAGCGGCGGAGCTGCGAGGTGGGCACGTAGGCTTCCTCGCGGCGGGCGCTGCGGCGCATCATGGCGGCCAGGCGGTCATTGGACTCCGATGCGGCCTCGGTGGCTGCGGGAGTGGCCTCGGGCGCGGGCGCGACGGTCTCGGCGGCAGTAGCCTGCTCGGCGGCCGGCGTCTCCTGCTCGCTTGAAGGCTCGGACGTGGGCTCCGGTTCGCCAAACGGCAACGAGGGCTGCACCACGCCGCCCGGAAGCTTGGCCTCCGGCTTAGGCTCGCCCAGCAACTTGCCGCGACGGCGGCGAGCCGGCTTCTCGGCCTCACGCGCGGCCTCGGCAGCCGCCTCGCGCGCCTTCTCGGCAACAAACGCCGCTGCCGAGGTATCGAGCTGCACCGTTGCGTGTGTGCGTGCGGGCGCGGCGACCTCGCCGGCATGCATCACGATGACGCCGCAGGTGCTCGTCTTAACAAACTCGACCATCTTGGGATCGGTGAAGCCGGTCACGTCATTGACGATCGAGGCGCCGCAGCGCACGGCCGCCTTGGCAACCGCCACATGACGCGTGTCGATCGAGACGATGGCGCCCTCCTTGGCCAGCGCGCGCACCACGGGCAGCACGCGGCGAGCCTCCTCGTCGGGGTTGACCGGGGTAAAACCGGGGCGCGTGGACTCGCCGCCCACGTCGATGATGTCGGCGCCGGCGTCGAGCATCGCCAGGCCGTACTCGATGGCGGCATCGGGGTCGAAGTGCTCCCCGCCATCGCTAAACGAATCGGGCGTCACGTTGAGGACGCCCATGATGCGCGGACGGTCAAAGCTGAGCTCGTACTTTCCGCACCGCCATGTCTTGCTGTCGTTCGCCATGAACATCCTCCTAAAATGCCCACGCCGCCGAGCCTGGGGAGCTGGCGGCGGGGTCGCTTTGCACTCAGTCTTTCTATTGTATCCGCGCGCGCGGGCTAGAACGCAAACGCGGCCGCGATGTCGCAAGAAATCAGCAGGTCGGCATTTGCATCCTGATCGGTGGGAGCAAGATTGCAAATGGCCAGCGTATCGCCGGTAAAGTAACGCGTAAGGCCCGCCGCCGGATACACCACGAGCGAGGTCCCGCCCACAATGAGGGCATCGGCCGCGGCGATGGCGGCAACGGCGCCGGTCAGCACGTGCTCATCGAGCGGCTCCTCGTAGAGCACCACATCGGGCTTAATGCGCCCGCCACACGCGGGGCACACGGGCACGCCCGCGGCGTCCTCGTGCTCGCGCGAGCAAATCCACTCGGCGCTATAGACCGCGCCGCACGACTGGCAAATGTTGCGATGGACCGATCCGTGCAGCTCGAACACGCGCTGTGAGCCGGCCATCTGATGCAGGCCGTCAATGTTTTGCGTCACCACGGCATTTAGCTTGCCGGCGCGCTCCAGCTCGGCCAGCTTGGTGTGGCAGCGGTTGGGCTTGGCGCCAAGCGCGATCATCTTGGTGCGGTAGAAGTCGAAGAACTCGGCCGGGTGCACCTCGTAAAAGCTATGCGAGAGCATGGTCTCGGGCGGGTAGGCAAACTGTTGGTGATATAGGCCGTCCACGCTGCGGAAATCGGGGATGCCACTCGCCGTGGAAACGCCCGCGCCGCCAAAGAAGACCACGCGCTTGTGGGTGCCAAACAGCTCCGCCAGCGCGGCGGAGGCCTGTTTGGAGTCCGTTATCGCCTGCGTCATATGAGTCCTCCGTCCGTGTCTCCGGGACGGCGGCGTTCGCACTATCACTCGCGGACTCCGCCCCGCTCTTGTTGCGTTAATCTTAAGCCTGCCAACCCCGTCGAAAGGACACCATGCCTCAGACTTACACCTTTGCCTCGTGGAACGTTAACGGCCTGCGCGCCGTGCTCAAAAAGGACCCGAGCTTTATTCAGATCGCGCAAGAACTCGACGTCGACATCTTGGCGCTGCAGGAGACCAAGCTGCAAGAGGGCCAGGTCGATATTGACCTGCCCGGCTATCACCAAACCTGGAGCTACGCCGAGCGTAAAGGCTATTCGGGCACTGCGGTCTTTAGCCGCCAGGAACCGCTGCGCGTGCTGCACGCCGACGCGCTGCTACCCTACGCCGGCGAGGGCGAGGCCGCCGAGCTCGTTGCCCAAGCCGCAACCGAGGGCCGCGTCTGCGCGCTGGAGTTCGACAAGTTCTGGTTTGTGGATGTCTACACTCCCAACGCGCAAAACGAACTCGCCCGCATCGACGTGCGCATGGCCTGGGACGATGCCTACCGCGACTTTTTGAGCGCGCTCGAGCGCGAGACCGGCAAACCCGTCGTGACCTGCGGCGACTTTAACGTTGCGCACGAGGAGATCGACCTTAAGAACCCCAAGTCCAACCGCGGCAACGCAGGCTTTTCGGACGAGGAGCGCGGCAAGTTTACCGAGCTGCTCGACGCCGGCTTTACCGATACCTGGCGCTCGGCAAATCCGGACGTCGAGGGCGTCTACAGCTGGTGGAGCTATCGCTTTAATGCCCGCAAGAACAACGCCGGCTGGCGCATCGACTACTTCCTGGTAAGCGACGCAATCGCCGCCAACGTTCGCGACACCGGTATCCGTGGCGACATCTTTGGCAGCGACCACTGCCCCGTCACCCTCACGCTAGAGCTCTAGCCCCAAGTAATTCCTGGGAGGACAGAGGAAAACAGATCATGTGACCCCTCTCCCCCTATAAGGTGCGGTGGAATAGTTCCTGTTTGGGCAGCAAATAGCCAAAAACGAGAACTATTCCACCGCAAGTTCGTGAGGAAACGCGAAATGCCTTACAGCCCGTATTTCACGACGACACGGTTAATGCGACGGCACCAGGGCTTGTACAAGGCGGCCAAAAACACGCAGGTCGCGAGTCCGTGCGTGATATCGAACGGCACGGCGGTGGCAAGACGTGCCACGGCACCTGCCCAAGTAAGCGGCTGTACAAAACCAATGATGTCGTAGGCGTTGATCACAACGCCGTACAGCAAACCCGAAGCAAAGCCGTAGGTCAGCAGCGCCGGCATACGCACGGTGCCATCGGCGCGGTCGAATGCACCCGCATACGCCAGCGCACCGCCAACGTATCCCACGAGCCCCCAGGCATACATCTGCCACGGCGTCCACATGCCCTGCCCAAAAAAGAAATTGCTGGTCAGCGCCGCCAACGCACCGACCATAAAGCCGTTACGACGACCGAGTGTCGCCCCGGCGATAATGGCGATGGCACTCACGGGTTTAAAGTCGGGAATGGGTCCAAACAGGATGCGCCCCGCCGCCGCCAGCGCCGCCAGCACCAGCGTGGGCATAATCTGACGCAGGCCTGGACGCGATGCCTCATAGCCCGCAAAGAACAGCGCAAGCACCAACGCCACCACAACCAGCATGGCCAACGCTGCCTGCTCAACACCCGCCAGCAACGCGGCAGCCATCACCGCCGGCACCGCCAACAACAGCGGGATCTCCAGTTTTGCAAGCAAACGCGAGAAACGACAGTCCGTCATCCCATCACGCCCTATAGAACACGTTGTCGGCAAAGAAGTCGGCCGGGGACTCCATGCAGGCAATCTCGCCGTCAAACATCATGGCGACGTCGTCGGCTACCTGCTCGGCAAAGTCCAAATCGTGCGTAGCCATGATGACGGTGCCGCCAGCCTTCGCATGGTCACGCAGGGCGCGGGCGATGGTGCGGCGACTCTCCAGGTCCAAGCCCTTCGTGGGCTCGTCAAGCAGCAGCAGCTCGGGGCCGATCAGCAGCAGCTTTGCCAGTGCGAGCAGCTGGCGCTGTCCGCCCGAGAGGTCGTAGGGGTGGCGCGTCTCCAGGCCGTCCAGCCCCAAGCTCGCCGCGCGCTCCCGCGCCACGGTCTCGTCATATCCGCAGGCTGAAGCCCATTCCATCAGCTCGTCGCACACCGTCTCGGCAACCAGCAATGCTTTGGGATTCTGAGGCAGCAACGCCGCCGAGGCCGCTCCGCGCACCATGCGGCCGCGCTGCAGCTTGGCGGTCTTCGCCAGCACCGAGAGCATCGTCGACTTACCGCATCCGTTGCCGCCCACGATCGCATGCACCGCACCGGCCGAAAACGACGCATCGAGCCCACGCAACACCCAGCCGGACGCTCGATCGTAGCGAAACCAACCTTCCGACAGGGTGGTAGCCGACCCAGCGTGCATTTTTTGGAGTATTCTGCTTCCATCCGTGCGCGAGAAGGCTTCCAAGCCGTTCTCGAGCGACGTTTGCGCCACAAATTCGGACGATTTGTCCAATTCCAAACTTTTTTTCGCGCTCGATACGCCCCCGGGCGGCTCCAGAGAGCCCAAATTGTCCTCACGCCTGCTGAATACTCCGTTTTTTGCACATCGGATGGCACCCCACCCCAACGTGTCATCGGAAAACAGCGATTCTCGGCGTCCCAAAGATGCCATATCCGCCGCCTCGTGCACGCGGCCATCCTCAATCCGGTACGCACACGTCGCGTATTCGAGCATTGGGCGCGGCTGATGCGTCGCCACAACAACCGTGCAGCCCAGCTCGCGATTCACACGAAACAGCGCGTGCAGGAAATTCTTCTCGGCAACGGGATCGAGCTGAGACGTGGGCTCGTCGAGCAGCAGCACGTGCGGGCGCAGCGCCAGAGCGGCCGCCAACGACAGCAACTGTTTGCGACCACCCGAAAGCGTGTCAGTATCGCGGTGAAGCCAATCTTCCAGCCCAAAGAAATAGCTGGTCTCAGCTACGCGACGGCGCATCTCATCACGTGCTAGCCCCAAGTTTTCCAGGCCAAACGCCATCTCGTGCCACACGGTTTCGCACACGATCTGGTTCTCGGGATCCTGGAACACATAGCCCACGCGCTCCGCCGATGCCCGCACGTCCATGTCGGCAACGTTCTCGCCCAGCACGCTCAGTTCGCCAGTGCGCTCGCCCGCCGGAGCGATCTCGGGCTTGAGCAGCGACAGCAGCGTCGACTTACCCGATCCGGTACCGCCAACAAGCAGCGCAAATGCACCTTGGGGAACAGACCAGTCGAGCCCCTCGAGCACCGCAGCATCAGCATCGGGGTAGGCAAAGCTCAGGCTCCGCACCTCAATCGCCGGCATATCCGGGCCGCACGCAGCGCCCGACACCGGGCCCCTGTCCAACCGAGCCATCAGCCAAACCTCTTCTCATCAATCGCGTGCAACGCGCAAGGCAACACCATCCAGGCGGCGTACACGACATAGCCTGGCCACGGCGCCGGAGCCGAGAGCTGCGGATAAAACGAATACTGCGTCGTCGCGGTCCACGCCACCGCCACCGCGGCAGCGCCAAACAGTACGAGCCCGGCCAGCGCGGCAACGTCACTGCGCCCCAGCCGATACCGCGCATACGTCGTACGACGCGTCGCGGCACCCCACCCGCGCGAGCGCATCGCGTCCGCGCGCTCCAGCGAATCTTCCATGCCCCAGCCCATCAACACACTCGATGCCCGCAAGCGCGAGCGCACGGGGTCGGCCGGCGCACGCCCCGGTACATCAATCGCGTCCTGCACCGCCAGCACCGTGCGGCCGCGGCACAAAAACTGTGGGATAAGCCGCATGCACATCGAGATCATAAGCGCGATCACCGGCGCGGCGTTGCCTAACAGTGCGAGCACCTTGTCGTATTCGAGCATCGACGCCGCGGCCTCAAACCACAGCACGCTCGCCACAAACAGCCCGCCCATGCACAGGCCATATACCATGCTCTCCAGATACACCGCGCGCATACCAATACGGAACAGCTCCGTCGAGCCCGAGGCGCTAAACAGCGGATTGACCAGCGCGATAATCAAAATCACCGGCAGCTGCCAGCGAAGCGCCCCCAACGTGCGCGCAGCACCGCGCGTCGCAAGCCCGTACGCCAGCCCGCCCGCAAGCGACAGCGCGATCAGCACCGGCTGCATCGAGAACATGGTGAGCCCCAGCGTCAGCACTATATAGAGTGCCGGCACAGCCGGATGCGACATCGAGAATGCCGCGACGGGCTCGCCGCCAAACTCCTCTTGTATGTTGTCCACGGGCACCCCCGTCCCCTCGCTCAAACGGCAGCTCCGCAGCACCGCCAACGCCGCACGCAAGCAGCGCAAACGCCACGCCGGCGGCGCAAGCCTCAACCGCCGCAAACCAATCGCTACGCGCTCAACATATGCCTGCGGTATCATATTGCGCCGTGTATCGTTTCCAAACACACGTCTCTATAACGTAACAGGAGATCACATGGACGCAACCGCAATTATCCTCGCTGCCGGCGAGGGCACCCGCATGAAGTCGAACCACTGCAAGGTTTCGCACAAGATCCTGGGCAAGCCTATGGTCCAGTGGATCGTCGACGCCACCATCAAGGCCGGCTGCAGCCGCGTCGTGGTCGTCATCGGCAGCCACGCCGACGAGATGCGCGCCCTCATCGACGGCGCCTACGCCAGCAGCGCCACCAAGGTCGAGTGCGTCGAGCAGACCGAGCGCCTGGGCACCGGTCACGCCGTGAAGGTCGCGCTCGAGGCCTGCGGCATCACGCAAGGCCCCGTCGTCGTGCTCAACGGCGACCTGCCGCTCATCACCGCCGACACCGTCGCCAAGTTCGCACAGACCGTCGCTACCGGCGAGCTCGCCTGCACCGTCATGACCATGACCCCGCCCGACCCCTTCGGCTACGGCCGCATCAAGCTGGGCGCCGACGGCCAGATCGAGCGCATCATCGAGCAGAAGGACTGCACGCCCGAGCAGGCCGCCACGCTGCTGGAGTGCAACGCCGGCTGCTACGCCTTCGACGGCGCGCAGCTTGCCGCCCACATTAACGAGATCGGCAACGACAACGCGCAATCCGAGTACTACCTGCCCGACATGCTCGAAATCCTCAAGGGTCACGGCCAGGCAGTCTCCATCTTCCACTGCGACGACTACCGCGACGGCCTGGGCGTCAACAGCCGCATCCAGCTCGCGCAGCTCACCGCCATCGCGCGCGACCGCATCAACGAGCACTGGATGGCCGAGGGCGTTACCTTCATCGACCCCACGCAGGCCTGGATCGGCCCCGATGCCGTCATCGGCCGCGACACCATCGTGTGGCCGCAGACGCATCTGATCGGTCACGTCACCGTGGGCGAGGAGTGCCAGCTCGGCCCCAACAGTCGCCTCACCGACACCACCGTCGGCAGCGGCTGCACCATCGATGAGACCATCGCCATCGAGGCCGTCATCGAGAACGGCGTCGACTGCGGCCCGCGCGCCTACCTGCGCCCGGGCACCCACATGCTCGACGGCTCCAAGGCCGGCACGCACGTGGAGATCAAGAAGTCCACGATCGGCGAGGGTTCCAAGGTGCCCCACCTGTCCTACATCGGCGACACCACCATGGGCTCCGGCGTCAACGTGGGCGCGGGCTCCATCACCTGCAACTACGACGGCGTCCACAAGCACAAGACCGTCATCGGCAAGGATGCCTTCATCGGTTCCGACACCATGATGGTCGCGCCCGCCCAGATTGGCGACGGTGCGCTCGTGGCCGCCGGCTCCGTCATCACCGAGCCGGTTCCGGCCGACGCACTCGGTCTGGGCCGCGCCCGTCAGGTAAATATTGAGGGCTGGGCCGCCGATTATCGCCGCCGTCTGCACGAGGACGACGAGGCATAACGCTTTACCAAGCACAAAAGGAGCTGTTCCATGGGGACGGCTCCTTTTTCTATCGTGACCTGCGCGACCGGATGAGTGGTCGGTTCGTGTCCGTTGACGGTAAAGACGTTATCAAGACTCGATAAACCCCGCCGCACGGTTACAATGCAAAAAGGCATCTATATGGCATTCGATGTATAAAGGAGAAGGGTAATGCCGATTAATGATCCCGAGAAGTCGGAGAATATGCGCAAGTCCATCCGCGTGTATTCCGGTTCCTCCAACCGTCCCCTCGCTCAGAAGATTGCTGAGTACCTTGGGGTCGAGCTTTCGGGCCTTACGCTAAAGCAGTTCGCCAACGGTGAGATTTACGCCCGCTACGACGAGACCGTCCGCGGCGCCGACGTCTTCCTGATTCAGTCCGTGGCTGGCGGCAACGTCAACGACATGCTCATGGAGCTGCTCATCGCCACCGACGCTGCCAAGCGCGCATCCGCCCGCTCCATCACCGCCGTTATCACCCACTACGGCTATGCCCGCCAGGACCGCAAGGCCGGCCCGCGCGAGCCCATCACCGCCCGCCTCGTCGCCAACCTGCTCGAGCGCGCCGGTGTCGACCGCATCATCACCCTCGACCTGCACCAGGGTCAGATCCAGGGCTTCTTTGATATCCCGGTTAACCACCTGTCCGCACTGCCGCTGTTTGGCCAGTACTACAACGACATGCACTTCGACACCGACAACCTGGTTGTCGTCTCCCCCGACGTGGGTCGCGCCAAGGCCGCCAAGAAGCTGTCCGACATGCTCGGCTGCGACCTGGCCATCGCCCACAAGGGCCGTCCGCGCCACAACGCCGCCGAGGTCATGGGCATCATCGGTGACATCAAGGGCAAGACCTGCGTCATCAACGACGACATGATCGACACCGCTGGCACCCTGTGCGCCAACGTCAAGGAGCTCAAGGCTATGGGCGCTGGCGACATCTACGTCTGCGCCACCCACGGCATCTTCTCCGGTCCGGCCATCGAGCGCCTGAACGACGCCCCGATCGTCGAGTGCGTCGTCACCGACGCCATTCCCGTCGAGGTGGGCGGCAAGATCAAGACCATCTCGGTCGCCGAGGAGTTCGCTCAGGCCATCTCCGCCGTTTACCACGAGGAGCCCGTCTCCACGCTCGTCGGCGGCGACTTCGCGCTGTAGTCGCATCGTCCTTGCAACCCGGCGCATCGCCGTCGGAACAGAAGAAACCCCCGCGCTCCCCCTTGCTTCGCAAAGGTCGCGCGGGGGTTTCTTCTGTTCCGACGGCTCGCTCTGCCGCGGCCGCGCTTTTGTCTGGTGGGATTTCGCTGAAGCAAAGCCTCGCCTTCGGCGGGCGTGGTAGCCTTTGTCGTTGATTAAGCTTTTTATGTAACGGAAGGACAAATATGGCAGCTGCACAGCCGCTTAAGATTCGCATGGTTGCCGGGCTTGGCAACCCTGGCGAGGAATATGCCGAGACCCGCCACAACGCCGGCTTTAAGGCAATCGACGAGCTGGCCCGTCAGGCCGGCGTCACGTACTGGAAAAACCAAGCAGGCGCCGAGGTCGCGCTCATCAATATCAACGATGCTGAGGAAGAGGGTGGCAAGCGCCAGATTGTGCTGGTCAAGCCGCAGTCGTACATGAATACCTCGGGCGGCCCCATCTCCAAGCTCTGTCGCGAGTACAAGATCAAGGCCGAGGAGCTGCTCGTAATCCACGACGAGCTCGATATTCCCGCCGGCGACGTGCGTGTTAAGGTGGGCGGCGGCCATGCCGGTCACAACGGCCTGCGTTCCATCATCGACAAGATGGGCAGCCGCGACTTCAGCCGCATCCGCACCGGCATCGGCAACCCTCCCGGCAAGATGGCCGTCGCCGACTACGTTCTTAAGCAGCTGCGCGCCCGCGAGGCCGAGGATTTCCAGGACACCTGCGCCCGCGCGGCCGACGCCGCCGGCCTGGCGATCGTGCACGGCGTGGTCTATGCCCGCGACCACGTCAACGGTGCCGCCTCCGCCAACGGCAAGCACTAAAACCTACCATTTAGGGACAGGTTTATTTTGGCAGGTTTTATATGCGGAAACGCCGCGGATGCCGCGTCGCAATAAACCCTGTGCCGCCATACATATGCAACGCTCCAAAGGGGGCCGGCCTCACCGAAGCGCGAGGCCGGCCCCCTTTGCCGTTTTACCTGATAAAACCGACCAAAATAAACCTCTCCCCCTTTGGTAGGCCAAAGTGGATAAACCCTGCTCCCAACAGCCGAAGACACACGTAAGCGACATGTCCATGAGGGTATAATTTGCACCGTATGTCTGCACAACGCCTGTGCGCGTACGGTTTTATTCGGGCTACCGTCCATTTCCGTGGAGGCACGGTTCGGCGGCCCTAACAAGAGAGGGGTTCTATGTATAAGATCCTGGAGAAGACGCAGTTCTCGGAGAAGGTGTTCAAGTTCCGCATCGAGGCGCCTGCAATCGCCAAGCATGCGCACGCTGGACAGTTCCTCATGGTTCGCGCCAACGAGACGGGCGAGCGCGTCCCGTTTACCCTGGCCGGCTGGAACGGTGACGAGGGCTGGGTCGAGTTCATCTTCATGGTGATCGGCAAGACCACCGAGATGCTGTCCACCTACGAGGCCGGCGAGTCGCTGCGCGACGTCGTGGGCCCGCTGGGCGTTCCCACCGAGATGGCTGAGGGCCCCTGCGCCGTCATTGGCGGCGGCGTCGGCCTGGCAATTGCCTTCCCGGTCGCCAAGCACCTGGTCGAGACCGGCCACGAGGTGCACGCCATCATGGGCGCCCGCACCAAGGACCTCCTACTCATGGAGGACCAGTTCCGCGAGCTCCTCGACGAGGACCACATCCACATCACTACCGATGACGGTTCCTACGGCGAGCAGGGCGTTGTCACCGCTCCGCTGGAGCGCCTGCTGCAGGACAAGGCCGTGAGCCAGGTCTTCTGCGTCGGCCCCGTTCCGATGATGAAGTTCTCGACCCTCACCGCCCAGAAGTACGACACCCCCATCACCGCGTCGCTCAACCCCATCATGGTTGACGGCACCGGCATGTGCGGCTGCTGCCGCGTCGAGGTGGGCGGCGTGACCAAGTTCGCTTGCGTCGACGGCCCCGACTTCGATGCCACCCTGGTCGACTGGGATGACCTTCGTGCCCGCCAGGCCGCTTACCGTTCCGAAGAGGGCGAGTCCCTCAAGGCCTATGAGGAAAAGAGCTGCGCATGCCACTAGTTAACGGTCGTTTCGTTGCCGATATGAAGTCGCCCCGCACCCCCGATAACGAGGAGCCGGCTGCCGAGCGCGCCTGCGACTTCCGCCCCGTCGACAAGGGCTTCACCGAGGAGATGGCGCTGGCCGAGGCCGAGCGCTGCCTCAACTGCAAGAAGCCGTTCTGTGTTGAGGGCTGCCCCGTCAACATCAACATTCCCCGCTTTATCGAGCAGATCCGCGCGAAGGACTTCGGCGGCGCTCTCGATACCATCCGCGAGGACTCCATGCTTCCCGCCATCTGCGGCCGCGTCTGCCCGCAGGAGAACCAGTGCGAGGGCAAGTGCATCCGTGGTAAGAAGTCCGAGCCCGTGGCCATCGGCCAGCTCGAGCGCTTCCTGGGTGATCGCCCCGAGCTCGCTTCCACGCCCAAGATGGCTCCCAAGAACGGCAAGAAGGTCGCCGTCGTCGGCTCCGGCCCGTCCGGCATCACCTGCGCCGGCGAGCTCGCCCGCAACGGCTTTGACGTTACCGTCTTTGAGGCCTTCTTTACCGGCGGCGGCGTGCTGGTCTACGGCATCCCCGAGTTCCGTCTGCCCAAGGCAGTCGTCAAGCGCGAGATTGACGGCCTGGAGGACATGGGTGTCAAGTTTGAGTACAACTCCGTCGTGGGCAACATGGCCACGGCCGAGGAGCTGTTCGAGCAGGGCTTCGACGCCATCTACGTGGCGACCGGCGCTGGCCTGCCCAAGTTCCTCAACGTCCCCGGCGAGAACCTGCCCAACGTCTTCTTCGCGAACGAGTACCTCACCCGCGTGAACCTGATGAAGGCCAACAAGTTCCCCGAGTACGACACCCCCACCAAGCACGGCAAGAACGTCGTTGTCTTTGGTGGCGGCAACGTGGCTATGGACGCCGTCCGTACCGCCAAGCGTCTGGGCGCCGAGCACGCCATCATCGCCTACCGTCGTACCGAGGACGAGATGCCCTGCCGTCGTGCCGAGCTGCACCACGCCAAGGCCGAGGGCGTCGAGGTTCTGCCGCTCGTTTCCCCGCTCGAGTTTGTCGCTGGCGAGGACGGCTCCGTGTGCGCCGTCAAGGTCCAGAAGATGGAGCTCGGCGAGCCCGATGAGTCCGGCCGTCGTCGCCCGGTGCCCATCGAGGGCGCCATCGAGGAGATTCCCTGCGACGTCGCAATCTCGGCTATCGGTACCAACGCCAACCCCTTCGCAAAGAAGATCGGCGGCAAGATGGAGCTCAACAAGTGGGGCTACATCGTCGCCGACGAGGAGACCGGCCAGACCACCGATCCCCGCATCTGGGCCGGCGGCGACATCGTCACCGGTGCCGCTACGGTCATTCTGGCGATGGGCGCCGGCAAGAAGGCCGCCGCTTCCATCACCAAGAGCCTGCTGGGCGAGTAATCACCTACAGCGTTAGCCATCAAACGGCAAAGTCCCCGTCGAGCACACGCCCGGCGGGGACTTTTTCTATGCCGATCGCCCTACCACCGCAAAGGTGCCTGTCCCCCTTGCGGTGGTTTTGGTCGGCTAGTCTTCGAGCTGCGCCACTTTGTAGCGGTAGGCAGCGGCGATGACGTCCTTGCAGCCTTCGCGGCCCAGCTTGGCGCGGTTGACGACGATGTCCTTACCGCTCGTCATCTTCCACTTGCCGGCGCTGTAGCGCTTGTAGAACGCCTCGCGCGCCTTCTGCTGCTGCTTGACCAGCTTGGCGCCCTTCTTCTTGTTAAGACCACGCTTCTTGCGCACGATCTCGACGCGGTCCTCAAAGGGAGCGGTCACCAACACGGCAATGTGGCTGGGGTTGTTGCGCAGCAGGTAATCGGACAGACGGCCTTCGATAATGCAGCTCTCGGTCTCGCCCAGATCCAAAATCACCTGGCTCATCTTTTGGAACAACTTATCCGAGTACGAACGCGCATCGTAGCGGTCGGGCAGAAACGCCATGTTCTCCACGGCCAGACGCTCATCATAGGCGGCCATCTTATCGAGCGACTCGCCCGCGCGCAGCGACGCACGTACCAGCAGCTCGTTATCGTACAGCGGAATCCCCAACTCGTCGGCAAGCATGCGGCCAATCTCGTGGCCCTCGGCGCCAAAGTCGCGCGCGATGGTAATGACCACAGGATTCTTCTTATTCTCCAGATCGCTCATCGCGATTCCTTTCTCTATGTGACAAAGGGGCTGTCCCTTTGCCACATTCTACGCTGCCACCATTCGCCTCTGATATGCGCGAACCAGCAGCGAGATACCAAAGTTGAGCACAAAGTACATCGCAAACACCAGGCCGTAGAGCATAAGCACCTGCGACAGGTCGATCGCGTGGGCCATCACCACGTTTGCCGTGTACATGAGCTCGGCCACGTTAATGCCCGAAAGATACGAGCTGTCCTTAATGACGGTCGTGCACTGGCTAAACAGCGCCGGAATGATCGTCTTAAACGTCTGCGGCAAAATGATGTAGCGCATGGTGGCAAAGAAGCCGAAGCCCTGGCTCTGCGCTGCCTCAAACTGGCCGCGCGGAATCGAGTTGAGGCCGCCGCGCACAATCTCGGCCATAACAGCGCTGGTAAACAGCGTAAAGGCGATGGTCGAAATCACAATGTCCAAACCCTGCACCGTAAAGTAGATAAACAGGATCCACAGCAGGTTTGGCGTGCAACGGAACAGTTCGATATAGGCGCTCACCAAAATACGGAACGGGCGGGGCGCATAGCTCTTAACGAGCGCCAGCACCGTGCCAAAGATGAGCGAGAAAAAGATCGACAGCGCCGAGATCTCGATTGTCTTAACAAAGCCGCCCCAAATGTAGAGCAGGTTGGTCGCGTTGAAGATTTCCATGCGCTAGGCCTCCTCTACGTTGTCGGGCCCCAGCTCGGCCAGGCTCACGCCGCGCGGACGCTCCTTGGAGCGGCGCTCGAGCCACTGCACCAGCATGGCGAGCGGAAAGCAGATGATGAAGTACATAAGGCAGCAGACGATGTATCCCTGCAGGTAACCGTACAGACTCACAAAGTTGTCGGAACGGTACATAAGGTCGCCGCCGGCCACAAGCGCCAGCACCGACGTGTTCTTGACCAGGTTGAGTGCCTGGTTACACAGCGGCGGCAGAATGATCTTGAATGTCTGGGGCAGCACGATGTACCAGTACGCCTGCGCACGGGTGAAGCCCTGGCTCTGGGCCGCCTCCATCTGACCGCGCGGAACCGCCTCGATACCAGTGCGGATGACCTCCGAAATGTAGGCCGCGTGATACAGGCCCACACCCAAGAAGCCCAGCACGAACGGCGCGATGCGCACCGGCTGATCGGCACCGGTTATGGCCTGCAAAAACTGCGGACCGGCCATGTACATAAAGAGCACCTGCACGGGCAACGGGGTGTTCTGGTAAAACTCCACGTACACGCGGCTTATGGCGCGCAGCACGCGCGAGCGAGTGGTAGAGAACACGCCCAGCAGCGTGCCCAGTACCAGCGACAGCAGTAGACCGGCAACGACCACTTGCAGCGTCACGCCAAAGCCCTCCCAGAAGGGTCCCATATTTTGAAATGTCGTCGACCAACGGTCGGCGTCAAATAATCCTTCGAGCATTTGATTCCTTCCTTGGACGATGCGCCTATACAAGACCCCAGGTCTTGACCTCTTGGTCGAGCCAGCCATCGGCCAGGCGATCGCAAATCACCTGATCGACCACGGCCGAAAGGTCGCAGCTCTTCTTGGTCGCCACGCCGTAGCCCTGCTCGCCAAACTTGACCTCGGGCTGCAGCAGCTCAACGGTCTCGTTCATGTAACCGGCCAGCGTGGAGCGGTCCATGGCAAAGACGTCGATATTGCCGGCATCGAGCGAACTCTTGATGATGGGGTAGCCACTAAAGGCCCTAAACTCGGGCTCGCAGCTAAAGCCGTTGTCCTTGATCATCTGCTCGATCAGGCTCTGCGTGGTGGCACCCTGGCTCACGCCAATGACCTTGCCGTCCAGGTCCTCAATCGAGGTAAAGCCCGAACGCTTCTTAACCATGAGTCCCACGTAGTCGGTGCGGTACGGCGTCGAGAAATCCCAGCTCTTCTTGCGCTCGTCGGTGATGGTGTAGGTCGCCGCGACCACGTCAAGCTGGCCGTTATCGATCAGCGGGCCGCGCGTCTTGGGCGTTACGTCGGTAAACTCGACAAGCTCCTGGGCGCGGGCCTCCTTGTAGCTCACGTCAAAGACAGCAGCGGCGATCTGATAGCACAAATCGACTTCCATGCCCTCAAAGCGGCCCTTGGCGGTGTCGTAATAGCCATAGCCGGGAACATCCTTCTTAACGCCGGCATTCAGATGGCCGCGCGACTTAATGGCCGCAAGCTTGGACCCCTTGTCGGAGCCCTCGCCGCTGGTGGAGTTGCCGCAACCGGTAAGCGCGGCCCCCGTCAGCGTAAGCATACCGGCGCCCGCCAGCTGCAAAAAGTGACGGCGCGACACGGCCGCCCTCGTCATATCCGTCATGTCCATCACCGCGCCTAGTGCAGAATCTTGGACAGGAACTCGCGGCAACGCGGGTTCTCGGGGTTATCGAAGAAATGCTCGGGCGTGCCCTCCTCCAGGATGCGGCCGTCCTCCATAAAGATGACGCGGTCGGCCACCTGGCGCGCAAAGCCCATCTCGTGCGTCACGCAGATCATGGTGATGTCCTCCTGCGCGAGCTCAATCATAACGTCCAGGACTTCCTGGACCATCTCGGGGTCGAGTGCCGAGGTCGGCTCGTCAAACAGGATGATAGGCTGCTTGGTGCACAGGGCACGGGCGATGGCGATGCGCTGCTGCTGACCACCCGAGAGATTCTGCGGATACTCGCCGGCCTTATGTGCCATGCCGACGCGCTTGAGCGCAGCGATGGCGATCTCGGTCGCCTCCTCCTTGCTCTTCTTTTGCAGTTTGATGGGCGCGAGCGTCAGGTTGCCCAGCACCGTCATGTTGGGATACAGGTTGAACTGCTGAAACACCATGGAACTATACTTGCGAGCCATCTCCAGGTGATTCTTTTTGGTGAGCGGCGTACCGTCGATGACAACCTCGCCCGACGTGGGCTCCTCCAGATAATCGACGCAACGGATGAGCGTCGATTTACCCGAGCCGGAAGGCCCGATCATTACGAGCTTCTCGCCGCGTTTGACGGTGAGGTTGATATCTTTGAGCACATGCAGGTCGCCAAAGTACTTGTTGAGATGCTTGATCTCGATCATGTCTGCCATGAATGTCCCTTCCCTGCGTTTACACGAGTTGAACTATTGTACGGAAAGAATCACGTTTCCGCAGCCCACACTACATTCCCGTAAAGAACCCGCAACCTTCCACCTAGTCATTGGGGACAGACTTAAATGAGTACCTGCTCATTGGGCACTCATTTAAGCCCGTCCCCAATGAGCGTAGCCCGGGCACTCATTTAAGCCTGTCCCCAATGAGTGCCCAGCCCAGCAAAAAGGGGCGCGACCATGACGGCCACGCCCCCCTAAACATCAACTATGTACCGCTCGGCCCCTACGCGAGTTTGGCTCCGACGATCTTTGCCGCGGCCGGCTTATCGAAGTTGCCACCGGTGGCCTTGCCGAGTGCGCCCATAACCTGGCCCATCTGCTTCTTGGACGTGGCGCCCAGCTCGGCGATAACCTGCTCGATCAGGGCCTCGAGCTCCTCGCCCGAAACCTGCGCGGGCAGCAGGCTCTCCAGAATCTTGACCTGCTCGGTCAGGTTGTCGGTACGCTCCTGGTCGGTGCCGGCCTTGATGGACATCTCCAGCGTCTCGCTCGTCTGCTTGATCAGACGCTTGATCATGCTGTTGACGTCTTCCTCGGTCACATCGCGGCGCTCATTGACCTCGATATTCTTCACCTCGGCCTTAACCTGGCGAATGATGGACAGGCGAACCTTGTCCTTGGCCTTCATGGCCGCAATCATTTCCTTCTGCAGCTCTTCGTTGGTCATCTGCAAATCCTCCTCAATAGTGTGGGCGGCACTCGCGCGAGCACCGCCCCATGATTACTCAGTCGTCGACGAATCGTCGGTCGAACTCTTGGTGACACCCTTCAGACTCACGTTATAGGGTACGTCTTTGGGCATGGGGTTGACGGTGATGTCGGCATCCTTCTTGTACTGCTCCAGCCACTCGCTGTACGCGGTGCTGGCCGCTTGCGTCTTCACCACGTTGGAGACGTACTTTTTGATGTCCTTGGGCACCTGGTTGATGTCATCAACCTGATTATCGACATGGAAGTAGTCGGTGCACTTGATGATGTGGTAGCCATAGGTCGACTCGACGACTTCGCTCACGTCGCCCTTGTTGAGTCCCTCGAGCGCCGTCTGGTAGCTGTCGACAAAGGTGGTGAGCTTATCCCAGCCCACATCGCCCTTCTTCTCCTTGGAACCGGTGTCCTCGGAGTACTGCTCAACGGCGTCCTCAAAGCTCAGCTCACCGGAGTTGATCTTGTCCAGGCACTCCTGCGCCTTGGCCTTGGCGGCAGCCTTGTCCTCGTCGGAAGCGTCGGAATCAACCTTGATCAGGATGTTCGACGAGCGGCGGGCGTCGTTGTAGCTGGACAGATTTTCGTTGATGTAATCGACAATCTCGCTGTCCTTGGGCTTGCTCGTGGGCGCGACGGCATCCTTGAGTTTCTGTTGCGCCAGACTCTCCTTGAGCGAGTCCTTGTAGGTGTCCTCGGTATAGCCGTAGGTCTTGAGGGTCTTCTTAAAGGCCTTGGCTCCGCCCGCGCTCTTGCACGCGTCCTTCCAAGCCTTCTCGACCTCCTCGTCCGACACCGTCACGCCGTTCTCCTTCTGTGCCTGTTGAAGCAGAATCTGCTGCGTGTAGGAGTCGATGAGTTGCTTGCGGTACTTCTTGGGCGTGAGGTCGTTGTCAACCAGATACTGCGCCCAATCCTCATCCTTGGTGTAGCCGTAGGACGTGCGCATGCTCATGATCTGCTTGGTCACGGTGTCCTCGGTAAGGTTGGTGCCGTTGATAGTGGCAGCAACACCGCCGGTCAGCTTGTAGCCCGAGGTGTCCTCAGCCTGCGACATAAGGCCGGAGCACGCCATCGCCGAGACGGAAAGCAGCATCGCCAGCACGCCGATGACCACCAGAACGATCTTGACGGTCTTAGACACGTACGTCTTGCGCTGCTTCTTGCGAGAGCTGGAGGCAGCGCGGGCCTGCTGCTCGGGCGTCGGCGCGGCCTCGGAGTTCTTTTTCTTATTTGCCATAGTTGGCCTTTCGCATAACGAATCGAACAAACGCCATTGTGTCACAACGCAGCCCCCGCGGCACGCTTGGTGCATTGGGGACAGATTAATCTGCACCATTTTGGTGCAAAGGGGACAGCTCTGGCAGCCGGCAGTTAGGGACAGTCCCCAAGTGCCGACTCAGCCCCACCTTAGAAGTGGCGGCGGATGGCGTCGACCATGCCCTGGGGCGTGGTCTGGCCGAGCACGTCGGCTGCGGCATCGGCGCCCATAAAGATGTTCATGAGTGCCTGCAGGGCCTCGACCTGGCCGCCCGGCTCGGCGATGCCCAGATTGATGACGATCTGCGCCGGCACCGGAGCGCCCATGCCAGCCATAGCGTTAAATGTCACGGGCGCGGCGGGCTTCACCACCGCGATATAGGGCTTGGCCACAAACCCCGGATCGGTATGCGGAATGGCAATGTTTGCCGCCGGCATAGCGAGACCCGTGGGATAGGCATCCTCGCGCGTGCGGACGGCATCGAGCCAACCGGATGCAATGTAGCCATGTGGTGCAAGCTCGCCCTCAAGCCGCGCGAACACCTCATCCGGCGTCGCACACTCCCAATCAAAAAACACCAACTCAGGCGTAAACAGCGCTTCGTTATTACCAGACATAAGCCGCCTCCTTCTTTTCATTCCCTGTCTTTAGGCCCAATACGGAATATACCTTTTGTATTTGGAACCCGCGTCCTCGTCCTCTTCCTTTATCAATGCCTCTTCCAGGCACTCTTTGATTAGACGAGACATCGCCACCGTGTTTTTCTTTTCATCGGAAAGTCCAAAACGCTCTCGCAGCGACTGATTGCTCATCGACTCACCTTGGGCATACAAAAGACAGGCATGCCAGTACACGGCGTTTTTTCGCTCACTTTTTTTCATTCGAGTATACGGACAGTCGCAATAGAGCGTCACGAGCGTTCCCAGCCCGCCCTCACTCTTGATAACCGGTGAAGGCATGCCGGCTTTTTCGAGCGAATCTACGATTAAATCCCAGCCTGTACCGCCTTCTTCGCAAAGATCCATTTGGCGCATGAGGGACGCTATCATCGAATTTCGCGTTTTCGGCTGGGCGTTGAGCACTCGTTCTGCCGGAATAAGCGTTGTCCCGGGATTAGAGAACTCAATGCGATTGTCGTAAATCGCAACAAGAGGCCCCGCCGTATTGTCAGCAATGTCTTGATGAATCACGGCGTTTGATAGTAACTCGCGAATCGCCCTTTGAGGATAAGCCGTCTGAATACGTCGAAATGCGCCATCCAGTGCCTCAACAGCCGGAATCATCGACATGACCAGCTGTTCAGCCTGTGGAAGCGCCAAAGCGTAGCCCTTGTCGATTTCAGTATCCCCGACAATGTCAAAACTGCCTTTTCCCGCATATCGCACGATTCGCAGCATGCGTTTCCTGAGCTCCGGGTAGCGAGAGAGCTTTTTTCCCACCAGAAGCATTCCCAAGCGCGTCACACTATATCGGCCGTTATCTTGACGACGAATCAGCTCTTGTTCACAAAGAGCAAACATCACTCCGTCCAAATCGACAGGTCTTCTCAATCTGCACAACTCAAAATACGCATCAACATCTAGTATTTCGGCGACCTCTCGAGATGTCAGATCTCTCTCAACTACAGCGAGCTCCGCGTTCCCTGACTGTAAGCGACGCCACAGCTCCGCCTCTCGTGCACTACCGGGAACCAGTTCTGCCGTCGAAGAGCCCTCTCGAATGTAGGCTGTCTTATCAAAATAGACCGGCTGAGCGCTCGCGGCGTGCACTTTCAACACCACAAAGTGCTTTGTCTCATGATCAATAACCGCAAACTCGTAATTCGCATTGTTTGAGAGCGCAAGCTTGAGCCACATCAAAAGCTCTTGGTTTCCCTTACCCTTTGCGTGATATGGGTTGAACTGGGTGCCCACAAGCTCATGCGTACCGTCGCTCACGCCCCAGATCTTATAGGCATATGCGCGGCCGCAGTAAGCGGCAGCATTGGCAAGCGCCGAGATGTCACGCCCCGTTCTAACGGGATCGCTATTGCCTTCTTTAAATTCAAGCCACTCGGTTTCATCAGGATAACCGACGAGTGAATAAATCAGCTCCATGCCATCTGCTTCACCCATTGAGCCAGCCTCCTTGCGCTCATTTTTGATAACAAAATGTTAAATAGATGATAAATAGAATTATGCGCAATTTGAAGCCGAATGCCAAGTTTTCTGGTCGTTTTCCCAGATAATCTCATGCCGGAAGCTCGGCATTCCACATGAGAGTCGACTACTGTAATTGACAGGCAAGAAGAGCAGCCTATTCAATTCCAGCTAAATCAAGCAGCATAAAGCGCAATAAAAAAGGCGGTTAGGCGTCTTCGATATGCCTAACCGCCTTTACAAGCGGGTAATTATTTCACAGGATCCACGGCGACCTTGCCGCTCTCCAGCACGTGGACGCGGCCGTCGGCGAGCATTTGCACGACCTCGGGATACAGCACGTGCTCAATCGCGTGGATGTGCTCCTCGAGCGTGTCGACATCCCAACCTTCCTCGACAGCCAGCGCGCGCTGGGCGATGATGGGGCCGTTGTCGTAGATCTCGTTGGCAAAGTGCACGGTCACACCGGTTACCTTGACGCCGCGCGCAAAGGCATCGTCGATCGCATGCGCGCCGGTAAAGCTCGGCAGCAGTGCCGGATGCAAGTTGACCACGCGGTTGGGAAACGCCGCCAGCAGCGGCGTGTGCACCATGCGCATGTAACCGGCCATGACCACATATTCGCAGCCGCGCTCGAGCAGCTCGTGCGCGATGATCTCGTCGGCGGCGATGGGGTCGGCATAGACATCCTTGGACAGCGTGAGCGTCTGGATGCCCGCGCGCTCAGCGCGCTGCAAACCCTTAGCCGAAGGACGGCTCGACACCACAAGCTCAATCGAAGCGTTGAGCTTGCCGGCGGCGATCAGATCGATCAGCGCCTGCAGGTTGGTACCCGAACCGCTGATGAGCACACCGATCTTGAGCGGCTCGGCCGTATCGGTGCCGGTCGGACGGGTGTAGGGCACAAAGCCCAGGCTCGCGGCAGCAGCCATCTGCTCGTTAGCGCTCATCGGAGTACACGACCTTACCGGAGCCCTCGACGCACTCGCCCACGCGGAACGGCTTCTCGCCCAGCGCGACCAGGGCCTCGGTCACGGCAGCCTCGTCCTCGGGGGCGACGATCAGGCACAGGCCAACGCCCATGTTGAAGGTCTTGCATGCCTCGTTGGGCGCGAGCTCGGCCTGGCGCGACACGTAGGTGATGACGGGCGGAACGTCCCAACCCATCTCGGCGCCGTTGCGGGTGACCACGGCGTCGACGTCGTCGGCGAGCGCGCGGTTGAGGTTCTCGGTGATGCCGCCGCCGGTGATGTGGGCGATGGCGTGCACCGGAGCGCCACCGCGCAGCAGCTCCAGAATCGGCTTGACATAGATGCGCGTGGGGGCCAACAGGGCGTCTGCCAGCGATGCGCCGCCGAGTTCCTCGAGCGGACGGCTCAGCTCCTCGGCCTTAGCGGCGGCCTCGGGCGTGCCCGGCTTAATACCGTCGACGCCAATGACCTTACGCACGAGCGAGTAGCCGTTGGAGTGCACGCCGGTGGAAGGCAGGCCCAGGATCACGTCGCCGGGACGGACATTCGCGGGGTCGAGCATCTTGGGACGGTCGACGACGCCCACGGTAAATCCGGCAAGGTCGTAGTCGGCAGGAGCCATGACGCCGGGGTGCTCGGCCATCTCGCCGCCCACGAGCGCGCAGCCCGCGAGCTTGCAGCCGTCGGCCACACCCTTGATGATCTTTGCCATGTGCTCGGCCTCGATGTGGCCGATGGCAACGTAGTCCAGGAAGAACAGCGGCTCGGCACCCGAAGCCAGAATGTCGTTGACGCACATAGCAACCAGGTCCTGGCCCACCGTCTCGTGACGGTCCATGATCTGGGCGAGCACGAGCTTGGTGCCCACGCCGTCGGTACCGCTAATCAGAATCGGGTCTTCCATATCCTTAAGCGCGGCAGCCGAGAACAGGCCACCAAAGCCACCGATGCCGCCGATGACCTCGGGACGGTTGGTGTCCTTAACCATCTGCTTAATAGCGTCAACGGCGCGGCCGCCCTCGGCGGTATCGACGCCGGCATCCTCATACGTCACATGCTTGCTGTCGCTCATCTGAGCCTTCCTCTCCCACTACCGTGGCGCCGCCCGGGCGCCAAACGGTGCTCATAGTTGCGTTCATTTCGGCGCGCGCCATAACAACGCGCGCCGTCATATCAACAAAACAGCAGGTAAAACCTACCAAAATAAACCTGTCCCTTTTCGGCAGGTTTTAGGCCTCGCCGTGTTCCTCTTCCCAGCTGCGATCGTCGTATTTCTCGACCACGGCGTCGTCATCAAAGTGCAGCGGCTTGTCCAGGTTGCGGGGCTTAAAGCCCTCCATGAACTTGTCGCGGCCAAAGCTCTCGGGAATCGCCACGGGGTAGCGGCCGGTAAAGCACGCATCGCAGTAACCGCCCTTGGGCATGACCTTAAGCAGGCCCTCGACCGAAAGGAAGGCCAGCGAATCGGCGCCGATATACTCGCAAATCTCGTCGACCGTCTTGTTGGCGCTGATAAGCTGCGACTGCACGTCGGTATCGATACCGTAGAAGCACGGCCAGATGACCTCGGGCGAGTTGATGCGGATATGAATCTCCTTGGCGCCGGCGTTGCGCAGCATCTTGACGAGCTGCACCATGGTGGTGCCGCGCACGATGGAGTCGTCGATGACGACCAGGCGCTTGCCCTCGATGTTGTCACGCAGCGGGTTGAGCTTCATACGCACGCCCATGGCACGCAGCTCCTGCGTAGGCTCGATAAACGTACGGCCCACATAGCGGTTCTTGATGAGGCCCTCGCCAAAGGGAATGCCACTCTCGTGCGAATAGCCCTCCGCGGGCGGCAGGCCGGAGTCGGGCACGCCGATGACCAGGTCGGCCTCGACGGGCTCCTCATGTGCCAGCTGACGACCCATGTCATAACGGCAGGCGTAGACGCTCTTGCCGTTCATGATGGAATCGGGGCGAGCAAAGTAGACCTGCTCAAAAATGCAGTTAGCAGGCTCTTCGGCGGCAGGCACGCCCTGCTCGGACACAAGGCCCTCGGCGCTGATGCGCAAAATCTCACCGGGACGGACGTCGCGGACGTACTCGGCGCCCACGATATCGAGCGCGCAGGTCTCGGAGGCAACGACCCAGCCGCCGGCGCGCGTGACATGGGTGGTGGCGTCGACCGTCGCGGCGCCGTCCTGCGACGGCAGCTGCGAAACGGATGCGGCATCGGCCTGGTCCAGGCCCTCATCCACCAGCTTGCCCAGCACGAGCGGGCGAATGCCGTGCGGATCGCGGAATGCGTAGAGCGCCTGCTCGTTGATGAGCGTCATGGCGTAGCCGCCGCACACGAGCTCCATGGTCTTGCGAATGCCCTCGCGCAGATGGCCAGTACGCTGAGTAAAGTAGCCGATGAGTTTGGTCGCGACCTCGGAATCCGAGTTGGAGAGGAACGGTACGCCCAGCTCGATCAGCTGGCGACGCAGCTCGTCGGTGTTGACGAGGGTGCCGTTGTGCGCGAGCGCGATAATGACGCTATTGATGGTAGAGAGGTGCGGCTGAGAGGCTTCCCAGCTCTTGGCGCCGGCGGTGCCGTAGCGCACATGACCCACGGCCAGCTGACCGGAGAGCGTCGACAAGTCGGCATTGGAGAACACGCGGTCGAGCAGGCCCAGATCCTTGCGGACCATAACCGTACCGCCGTCACCAACGGCGATTCCCGCCGATTCTTGGCCGCGATGCTGCAGTGCACGCAGGCCAAAGTACGTCAGTCGAGCCACGTCGCGATCGGGCGCCCAGACACCAAAAACGCCGCATTCCTCATGCAGCTGGTCAGAGTCCGGATCATACGTCGACATGGCGTTCACCTGTCCCGCGGCACGCTCGGCCGCGCGGATGGTTTCTTGAGACATGGCATCCCCTCAGAGCCTCGTATTTTGGCGTTACCCGCCTTATTATACGCACGGCGCGACGCGCTCCCCCGCGCATGAGCAGCGCTTTTTAAAAGCCCACCGAGCTTATTATCCGTTTTGCGACCAAACATTTTATTGGGTAGTCCACTCTCAGGGGCAACGGCCTCGAAGACTTCCCGTGCGCCGTGTCTCGCCCGCGCTAGGGGCTACATTGTTGCAATTGGGACGTTCGTCCTGTCTTTTAGCTGGTCGTCGGCGTATCCTTGTAGGCTACTACAAGACGAGAAAGGTAGCGTATGGATCGAAATCAACTCGACCCCAGTGTCCCCAGCACCACGGAGGCCAAGAAGATCCCCCTTATCATCAAGGTCTACGCAGTCCTGTGCACCCTATCTGGCGTGGGCACGCTCCCGTCAGTCGCCGTCTTTATGTGGCAGGTCATCACCGCACTCATTAACGGCAACGTCGCCGCTAAGCTCGGTGATAACACCCTAGTCGCGGTTGGCCTTATCGTCGCCGGCATTATGCTCTCGGCGGCAAGCGCGATCATCTTGATCGTCTTTGGCCTGGACCTCATCAAGGACCAGCGGCGCAATGCCGCCCGCCTGTCTTACGTCCTCATCGCATTTACCGTCGTGGAGCTTTTAGTTGACGTGATGCTCCAGGGCATCGGACCCTTCCTGCTGCGCCCCGCCGTCCAGCTTGTCATCCTCATTGCGCTGTCGGCCACCGTCGACCCCACGCTACGCCAGGAGCGCGAACTGCAGCGCCGTCTGCAAGAGATGCTCGACCGCGATGCCGCCGCCGAGGGGATGCTCGGCCGCGACGAAACCGGCGAGGGCTACATCAAGCTCAACTACTTCAACCTGTTCTGGGTATTCTTCGTCTGCAGCGTGTTAGGTCTCATTCTCGAGGAAGTCTGGCATATGGTCGTCGTCGATCCCGGCGTCTATCAGGACCGTGCCGGTATGCTATTTGGCCCCTTTAGCCCCATCTACGGATTTGGCGCGGTGCTCATGACCATGGCGCTCAACCGCTTCTATAAAAAGAATCCTCTGATCATTTTCCTGGTAAGTGCCCTGATCGGCGGCGCTTTCGAGGTGTTTGTAGGCTGGTTTATGCAGACCTCATTTGGCGTGGTGTCGTGGAACTATTCACACATTAGGCTATTCGGCATGCCCGATCCCATCGCGGTATTGACCGGGGGACGCACATGCACGCCGTTTGCCTGCATGTGGGGCCTGGGTGGCCTCATCTGGATCAAGGTCTTGCTGCCGCGCCTGCTTAAGCTCATCAATATGATTCCATGGAAACGCCGCTACTCTGCTACCGTCATCCTGACCGCCGTCATGTTGATCGACGGCGTCATGACGTTGCAATCGCTCGACTATTGGTATCAGCGCGTCAACGGAACCGTTCGAAATATTCCCGTCGCACAGTTCTATGACAAGCATTTCGATAACGAATATATGGAGAACCGTTTTCAGAGTATGACCATGAGCCCCAAGGACGCCACACGCGTGTAGCAAACGCCAGAGCAAAATAGCTCCAACACATCAAAGCCCGCTGGCAGATCTACATGAACTGCCAGCGGGCTTTCGCTATAGACAGACTCGGATTGCCGACGAGGCCTTACGCCTCGCGCTCGACCTCGCTCACGCACTCGTTCTTGATGGTGCCGACGAGCGACTGCAGCGCATCGACCACATGCGGGCGAATGTCTCCGCCAATGAGCACGAGCATGATGTCGTCGCCCACGGTAAGCTCGCCGCTCGCCAGCCACACGCGCACATAGCCGATACCCGGCATCGTGCGCGTCGCCTCGATAGCGGCCTGCACCTTTTCGGCATCGAAGCCAAACACCATGCCGCCCACCTTGTGGCCTGGCGCCACGCCATCGGTCTCGACTCCGCGCACTTCGGCCTTAGGCGTCGCACGCACCACGCCGTTGTGCGTCAGGTACATCCCACAATCAGCCGCCGAAGCATCGGCCTTGGCTTCGCGCAGCCAAGCATCAACCGAAGGCATCGATTTGCCGTTCTCAAGCATCATTTCTCCTTTTGATTTCCAGGGTAGTCTTTTTGGGACGGGGCTCCCGGACACTTTATTCCTCGACCGGCGTGAGTACCATGACGGCGCGCGTATTGCTAAATGACAGCGAACGGCAGGTCACAAGCGTTACGACCTTGGTTGCCGAAGCGGCACGATCGGTGGCATCGCTCGCCACGGCAGAGGCACCGTCGAGCATCTCGGACAGATAATTCTTCAGTCCGTCATCGCCCTCAAAGTTGGGCGTGCGCGCCTTGGCATACGTGTCCTCGACCACCTTGGTCGCCAGCGGACGCAGCTTATACGTTGCATCGCGCGTGATGTAATACACGTACTCGATGCTATCGAACGTCGCTTGGTCGGTGGTGTCCGAAATCACGTTGAACATCGACCCATCGTTCATATGGTGGCCGTAGATCGTGGTCTGCTGATCCACCATGCCCGGCGCGGTGTCGTCGCTATCCAAGAAGATGGCACCGGACGCGTTAGCCGTACCGTCAAACAGCGTGTTGAGGTATTTGGAGTTGTTGTTGGTCTGCACGACGGGATAGTTGATGTTGGTGCCGGGCGCATAAATCCAACCCACAACCTCGGGATTCGTCTGGGCAAGTGCATCAAAGTCGATAATCGGCACGCCGCTGGCGTCCTTGTCGCTCACATATTGTTTTTCGATCTTTTGATACGACTCGCTCGCCTGCTTGTAGCCAATCTGGGCGTTGATAAAGATGGCGGCAGCAGCAACGATTAGGCCGATGCCAATAATAATGAGCAAGATGGGGATAACGGAGCGGCGCTTTTTGCGCGGCGGCTCGGTATAGCTCGACGGAGCAGCGCCCGACTGTTTCGTAGAACGCGATTCTTTCTTGGCCGTATCATACGACGAAGGGCGATATGCAGCCGGCGTATCCTGGCGATGATGGGACATCGGCGTTACGGGACGCGGCGCGCGCGGCTGCTGAGGAGAGGATGTCCGACCCTGCTGTGCCGCATGGGCAGCACCCGGCTTCGACGGATCGGGAATCTGAGAAGCCTTGAATCGTTTTCCCTGATAGTCGGACATGGCTCTCCTTATACTGCGGTGAAACGGCGGAACGCCTAGGCGTCGGCCATCTCCTGCTTCATCTTCTCGATAACCTTGCGGTACTCGGGGTCGCAAGCGCCCAGAATCTGCGTGGCGTAGATGGCGGCGTTCTTGGCGCCGTTGATGGCAACGCAGGCCACGGGCACGCCCGAAGGCATCTGCACCATCGACAGCAGCGAATCCATGCCGCCCAGGTCACTCGTCTTCATAGGCACGCCGATGACCGGCAGCGGCGTAAAGGCAGCCACGACACCACCCAGGTGAGCGGCCTTGCCGGCGGCGGCGATAATTACTTTGATACCGCGATCGGCAGCAGTCGAGGCCCACTCGTGGACCTTCGCCGGCGTGCGGTGTGCGCTCGCAATGACGAGCTCATAGGGCACACCAAGCGCCTCGAGCTCGGCGGTGCAGCCTTCCATAACGCCCAGATCGGACTTGGAACCCATGATGATCCCGACAACCGGCTTTTGATCTGCCATAAACAAAGACCTCCTGTTGAGAGCGGTGACGCGGCGAATCCGCGACCCTTAACTACTGAGAGTAGTATAGCTGCTCCCGTCCCTGCGGTCTGCGTGGTGCTTTGCGGGCGGGCCAGGCTTTATCTTCACTCCGGTTGCTTTGCAAAGTCGTTCAGATAAAGCCTGTCCCGCCCGCAAAGCACCCCTCGACCTACCGGGGATTGCTATGACGTACGTTGGCTGATTTGGGTTGGAATGAAAGGTTTGCGGAGGGTTGTGGACAGTTAGTTCAGATACGTATTTTTTGGCCGTGCTTCTTGGCGCTAATAGAGTGGTTTGAAGTCACTTTGAGCCCCATGACAACCTTTCTCCCCCTTATATGAGCGTCTCCACCGGTTCAGAAAGTCAAATTCAGCCCAATCGGGCTCAGGTCGGCCTTTACACACCCTCTGAAAAATACGTATCTGAACTAACTGTCCAGCGACATTCTCGATCAACAGCAAAAGGCCTCCTGGCGAATGAAAATTCGCCAGGAGGCCCCTTACAAAACGTGGGCTCCTTCGTTCGAATGAACGAAGGAGCCCATACTCTTTTTTTAGGACAGGAGGCCGCGAGTCGGGCCACCAGCCGCCAATCAATCGCACTCGCCAAGCGAGCGGCGCAGCGTGCGCACAGCGCCAAGCAAATTGGCATCGTTGCCGTTCTGTGCTGGCTTGATGCAGGGCCTCGGTATGATGGGAAGAACGTGAGCCTGATCCATCATGCGCTCAAATGCCTCAAACAGCTCGGGACGGGCGCTGATTCCGCCGCCGACCACGATGACCTCAGGGTCGATGACCGACTGCAACCCCATCAGCATGTTGTCGAAGACCAACGCGTATGCATCCAGACCGCGACGAGCGTCCTCATCCCCCTCTTCAATCCAAGAGAAAATCCGATATCCGTCGATATCATCGGTCGGATCAATCCCCTTCGCCGCACACACCTGGTCTCGGAGCGCCCGCCAGCTGGTGACATCACCGTACACCGACCCAAAGGTCACGGGCTTGCGCACATCGTTGCTCACAAAGCACACGGTGCCGGCGAGATTGTGCGCGCCTCGCAAGATGTGACCGTCAACAACGATGGCACCGCCGAGACCCGTACCGATCACCACCATCAACCCCAGGGAGACCCCCTTCAGCGCGCCGACGGCATATTCTCCCAGTGCCGCGCACATCGCATCGTTCTCGATGGTTACGGGAAGCCCCGTGCTCTCGCGCAAGATGCGACCGAGCGGATATCCGTCCAAACAGTGAAGGGCGCCGCCTCCCCCAACCACGCCATCGGAATCGCCTTCGGAAAAGACTCCGGGCATACTTATTCCCACACCCCTCACCCGGGCGCGATGGGGCTCGATCACCGAGCGGAACGTTTCGATAACCTGGTCGGCGGGCGAGGTGCATGTTGGGATACTTCCGTGCTCCTCAATGTGGTAGTCGGCGTTCACCACCGCCCATTTCACCTGAGTGCCGCCCGCATCTATACCGAAATAGCAGTCCATAATCTTATCCCCTGTCCCATAGGGTTAGTCCAGGTCCTCGCCGTTGCTCTCGATGACCTTCTTGTACCAATAGAAGCTGTCCTTGCGGCTGCGCGCGAGCGTGCCCTTGCCCTCGTCGTCGCGGTCGACGTAGACGAAGCCGTAGCGCTTGCGCATCTCGCCCGTGCCGGCGCTGACCAGGTCGATGCAGCCCCACATGGTGTAGCCCATGAGGTCCACGCCGTCGAGTTCCACGGCATCCTCCATGCTCTGGATGTTCTTGCGCAGGTAGTCGATGCGGTAGCCGTCATGGATGGAGCCGTCGGCCTTCACCTCGTCGCTCCAGCCGATACCGTTCTCCACGATCCAAAGCGGCTTGTGATAGCGGTCGTAGAGCTCGTTCAAGGCGATGCGCAGGCAATACGGATCGGTCGCCCAGCCCCAGGCGTTGGTCTCGAGGTAGGGGTTTTTCACCATGCCGAAAGCGAGATTGCCGGACGCGACCTCGAGCTCCTTCTGGCGCAACGATACCGTCGAGCCTCCGTAGCACGAGAACGACAGGAAATCTGCCGGATAGGTTGCGAGAAGCTCGAGGTCGTTCTCGCCCATTTCCAGCTTGATGCCCGCGCGCTCCATCTCCCTCAAGCGATAGGCGGGATAGTGGCCGCCCACCTGCACGTCGGCATACCACAGCGCGTCACGCTCGCGTTCCATGGCGAGCAGATGATCGGCGGGGTCGGCGGAATAGGAGTAGATGGGGTTGTACGCGAGCATCTGACCCACCATGATCTTAGGGGAGATTTGGTGCGCCGACCGAACCGTAAGGGCAGACGCCACGAACTGGTTGTGCGCCGCCTGGGCCTTCGCATGGGGGCTCCCATCCGTAAGCCCGCCCGCCATGAAGCTCCCCATGCTCATCATGTTGATCTCGTTGAAGGTGAGCCAGTACTTCACCTTGCCCTGATAGTGCTTCATGACGCAGGTGGCGTAGCGCACGAACAGGTCGATGAGCTCGCGGCTCTTCCAACCGCCGTACTTGTTCACGAGCGCGAGCGGGGTCTCGTAGTGCGAGAGCGTCACGAGCGGTTCGATGCCGTACTTAGCGCACTCGTCAAACACGGCGTCGTAGAACGCTAGACCCTCGGTGTTGGGCTCAGCCTCCTCGCCCGTGGGGAAGATGCGCGCCCAGTTCATGGACAGGCGGAAGCACTTGAAGCCCATCTCGCCCATGAGGGCGATGTCCTCGGCGTAGTGGTGGTAGAAGTCGGTGGCCGTGTGGCTGGGATAGTAGTAGCCATCAACCACCGCCACCTCCAGCCCTTCAGGAAGTCCCTCCTCGCAAACCGCATACACGGGAAGCGCGCCGGTTTCCCCTGTCGCGGTATTACGCCACGTTATCTGCCGTGACACCGTATGGCTACCGCTGGTCATGGCGTCCGAGGTGTTCGGTCCTTTGCCGCCCTCTTCCCAGCCGCCCTCATACTGGTTGGCGGCGGTGGCGCCACCCCACAGGAAACCTTCCGGAAATGCCATTGGGTACCTCCTCGATCGTGAAAACATCTTCATGAAACGGGAAGACGGGCTGCATGGCAGTCCCGGCTTCCCGTCAGATAATCAGTTAGGCGCTTGCACCCATGCGTTGATAGACCGTGATGAAGCGCTCGGCAAGGATACGGAAGCCCTCAGCGCTCATGAGCTGATCCTCCGCATGCAGCAAGATGATGCGAAACGGCAGCTCCTCGCCGCTGGCCTCTTGCTGAAGCAGTTTCATGTGAGCGTCGTGGCCTGCGTTGAACACCACGTTGCCCTCGTCGATAAGTTTCCGGGCGGCCTCAAAATCACCATTCTCGGCACAGGTTATCGCTTCGAGGTAGCAGCTGCGCGCGCTCCCCACCTGAGCGACGATAGAGAAGCACGTCATTTCAAACTGATCGATCGCTTCTTGTTTGATCTCTGACATGGCTATGCCCCCAGCAACTTTCGAGCCTGTTTGAGCACGGCCTCGGCGTTCATTGTCCCATACGCTGTCATATCAATCGGCTCCACCGGACAGTTCACTTGATTCTTCACCTTGTTGAGTTCAAAGCGAACCTGCGGTCCCAGCAGGATAACGTCGCTATCCGCATATTCCGCCGCTTGGTTGACAGGGTGCGCCTCGATGGTGCACACGAAACCGTCTTTTTCAGCCGTCTGTTGCATGCGCTGTACCAGCATGCTCGTCGAAGCGCCCGCGGCGCACATAAGTACGATATGTTTCATCCTACGCTCCCAACCTCATGGAAAATGATGGTGTGAATATGAAAATCCCTATGCGGCCGATTCCTCGAGAGCGGCCTGCTCCTCTCGCAACGCCTGGCGATCAGCCATAAGGGTGAAGGGGGTATACATGAGCACCGACACCGCCAAAACCGCAACCGAGATCACCAGGCACCCGATGCCGCCCTGCATGAATGCGATGACCGGCTGGGGAAGCACCCAGGGAAGCTGAATCGTGGGATTGAACGCAGCCCCAAGACCGAGGGCGTAAAGCGCCTGGACCACGATGGCGCAGACCGGGATGTTCAGCACGAACGGGATGAAGTACGTGGGATTCAGCACGACCGGCAGACCGAACATGAGCGGCTCGGAGATATTGAAAAGCGACGGAACAAGCGCGATGCCGCGAATCGCCTTGAAGCGCTCGGACTTGGTGAAGAGCAGCGAGATGCTGATGCCCAGGGCGTTAGCCTGGCCACCGATGGCGGTGCCGAGCGCGACGACGGCCCAAGCGCCATAGGGCAGTGCCTCGCCCGCGATGATGGCCTCGGTGTTAGCAGCGCTGCAAGCCATGATTACCGGAGCGTAGAAGTTGAGCATCACGTTGGGGTGGACACCGAAGAACCAGAAGATCGACTGCAGCGAGCACACGATGATATAGGCCAAAGGAGAGGCACCGACCATCGTGACCGGCGTGCCGATCAAGGTGTTGATCATATCGAACAGGTTGCCCCACGGGGTGAAAGAAAGACCCCACTTGGCAAACCACACCGCAGTGAATAGCACGATGGCGGCAAACATCGGCGACAGCGAGTCTGCAACCATGGGCGGAACCATATCGGGGAGCTTGATTTCAAGCTTGCTCATCAAAATGGCTGTCACCTTCGGCACGATCAGGCCAAGCAGAATGGCGACGAAGATGCCGTTCGATCCCATGTACGACGTGTTGATGAAACTCGCCATGGGAATATCCTCGAACGATTGCTGCGGCATGAATGCCAAAAACACCGCGCCGCTCACGATGCCACCGGTATAACCGCTAAGGCCGCATACCTTACCCCACCTCAAACCGATGAAGAAGGAGATGTATATACCCATCATGTTCATGGTAACGGTGAGGATGGAGTTGCCGGTCGCCATGAGACCGCTCGAAACCACCCAATCGGAGAACCCCGGAATGGGGAAGTTGATGAGAATCGCGATAACCGAGACGCCAAGGGTCATGGGCAGCGTGCACATCATGCCGCCCATGAGGGCGTCGAGCATCTTGCTGTCAGCAACCTTGCTTGCCACAGGTGCGATTGTCTTATCCATTATGTTTTGGATCTTGTCGAATACCGCCATGTTTCAGCTCCAATCTTTGCAGTGAACTCTATCGATGCCCGCGTGCGGCATCTTCCCCTCTAGATAGCGCATCCACCTCTCTTCAAAATCACAACGACGTGCTTCAGGCAGTACGCCATTCAGCGTGAATTGGCGAGATTGCCCCAGCGGAAGCTTACGTCAGGTCCGCGTACGTCACGAGCCCCACGTCCTGCTCTGCAAGCCATGCGGCGACATCAGGGTCGACAAGCATCGCGGCTTCCCGGATGCGGGCCTCGAGCATGGTCGAGTTATCTCGCAAGTACGCGTCGATATAACCTGGGTGAAACACCATGAGACGGCATATCCCTTCCGGTGTCGTTTCAAGCGCCTCTCGAAGCGCCGCAAAGGGATCCGCTTCATATGACGAGAAATCCTTGGGAACATAGGAAAGCACCGGCGTCGAGCGAAAGGTGACTGGCTCGCCCGGAGCACCCATCGCGAAATAGGGCAGGCCGTGACGCTCGGCAACGATCTCAAGGCCGCGGAAGAACATGGGGCTTGCGACCGCATGTCCCTCGAAGTAATCGGGCTCACGCCCGACGAGCTCAAGGAATCGCCGATACTGCGCCTCGATTTCGATAATGACCTCGTCAAGCACCACGAAGTCCTCCCCAGCCCGCGCGGCGGCGCGATATGCTGAGCTCCGCTTGAAATTGCCATCATCGTCAACGATGCTCGAGATGAGCGAGGAATCGCTGAGGGGCCTACCCGTGCAGATATTGGTGTGCTGGCCCAAGCAGAGATCCTTGATTTGCAGGCGCGCCAAACCGCTTTCTGCAAGCGGCATGTTGGTCATGACGCCCACCGAGCGAATGAGCCCCGCTTGGACCGCGGCCGCTATCCCGCAATTAACACCGTCGCTGTAACCTAAATCGTCGGCGCGCAGCAATAACCGCTTCATCCGATCCTCCTCAACCGATATCTCGTCGAGCGGCAAAGCAACGAAGCGATGCCCTGTGTAGAGCCGATGCCGTGTTCCGGCGGGGCGGCAAGCTTCGTCGTCTCTTCTTGCATTAAGTATGACGCCGGCTATATCCAAAATCGGTTACATGCTGTGCCACAAGGTTGCGAGATGGCTACGCGAGTTTCATAACGTGAAACTCCGCAGGAATACCGGCATGTTTGAGCTATAGTTTGGTCAAATGAGGCCCTCTTATTCGGGCCACTGAGCATAAAGGGGACAGCCATCATGGAAAAATCCATCTCGATGGGATCGGTTGCCGAACGGTTGCTTGACTACATCGACACCGCAATGCAGCACGACACCAACTACGAGATAGCGACCACGCTGGTGAAAAACTACAGCAAGCTGAGCGAGCTCTCGATTGGAGAAATCGCCGACATGTGCTTCGTCTCGAAGGCTTCAGTGTCGCGATTCTGCCGGTTTATGGGTTTCGCTGATTTCAAGGACCTGCGCAACCAGCTTGAACATGACGTCCTCAAAACCGGGTTGTTTCCACATGCCTTTGTAGAACAGCTGTCAAACGACACGGAAGGCGCTCTGGCATCCTACCGGGAGGCGATCCTGCTCAATATCGAAACGACCATCTCGGCGGCAAACATCGCGAAACTGCCCGCCATTGTCGATGATTTGCACGACAGCGGGCATGTCGCGTTCTTCTCCCACCACTTCCTCTGGGACGTGGGCCGCTACTTCCAAAGCAGGCTCACCATCATGAACCGCCCCACCGAGCTTTACCTCGATTATTCATCGCAGCTCGCCTGCGCGCAATCGCTCACCAAATCCAGCCTCGCCATCATTTGCAGCATAGGGGGAACATACCCCATTCGTTATCCAGAAATCGTCAACGCACTCGCCGCCTCCGGCTGTCGTCTTCTCGCCATCACACAAAACACCTCAAGCGCCTACTGGAACCATGCCTCCTGCATACTGAGCTGCGGAGTGACCAACAACATCGACACGGGCAAGTTCGGTGCGCTTGCCGCCATCGACTTGATAGTCATGGAATACCTGAGGCGTTATGGAGCCGATTCCGGTACTGGCGAGTAATCTCGTCGGACCACCGACGCTCAGCAGGGCAAGCCGTTTTCTCTAATCACGTCCTGATACCAGAAGAAGCTGTCCTTCCTGAAACGAGCGCATTGCTTCGCATCGGTTTCCGTGCGATCGACATACAGAAGGCCGTAGCGCTTAGTGAACCCCTGATGACTTGAGCATAGATCCATGAGGCTCCAAACGCAGTAGCCGAAGACGGGATAGCCTTCGCGAATGAGCTCCTCGACCTCGCCCAAATGTCGTGAAAGGTATTCGATGCGCACGGCATCATGCACCCTGTTCTCCTCGTCAAGTGACTCGGAAAGCGCCATGCCGTTCTCCGTGACGATCATCGGAAGCTGGTAGCGATCGTAGAGCTTGCGCATGCCCACGCGAAGCCCAAGGGGGTCGATGCCGTTCGACATCCACTCGGTCGGCGCGATCGCAGGGTTATCGCAGAGTTCGAAATCCCCGCCCGACCACGGAGGGAACCGGTCGAAGCGGATGGGCTCCGTGCGCTCATGCGCACAATTGCTGAAATAGTAGTTCACCCCAAGAAAATCGGGCCTCGTCGCGACCAGGATGTCGTGGTCCCCGCACTCAACAACAGGGTAGAAACCTTCGCGCTCCAGGTAATAGCGCGCATAAGGCGAGATGTCGCCGCGCACACTCAGGTCGAGCAGGTAGTTCTGCATCATCTCCTCGGCGTTCATGGCCGCAAGCACATCCGCCGAAGCGCTCGTCCGCGGGTTGACCACCTGCATGGCGACAACGGGGCCGATCTGCGCATCGGGGTCGATCTGTCGCAGACACGCGATGGCGCGATGCTCGGCAAGAGCGACATGATAGCTCATCTGGTAGGCGTTCTTCTGCCGTTGGCGCGGATCGGTTTCGGTGTCACCCGTGTTGCTGGGCGCGGAGGTCGCAATTAGCTGTTCATTCACGGTAACCCAGCGCTTGACGCGCCCCTTGAAGTGCGTGAAGCAGATTTCGGCATAGCGCACATAGAAGTCGATCATCTTACGGCTCTTCCAGCCGCCGAAGGCCTCGACCAACGCACTCGGACATTCGAAGTGATACAGGGTGACCAAGGGCTCGATCCCTCGCTCCAGCAGGTAGTCAATCAGCTGGTCATAAAACGCCAAGCCCTCAGGATTGGGATCCCCCGAGGCATCGGGCATGATGCGGCTCCAAGCGAAACCCATCCGGTAGACCTTGATGCCGAGCTCGGCCATGAGGTCGACATCCTCACGCCAGTGATGATAGTGGTCCGAGGCGATCTTGTTATCGGCGATGCCGGGACGCCCCGGGCCGCGATCGGTGGTTGCCGGACCTTTGCCTCCTTCATCATACCCACCCTCAACCTGAAAAGCGCTGGTGGAAGCACCCCAGAGGAAACCTTCGGGAAACCGGTGCTGAGTCATGAGTTCAACCTCTCGTCACGGATGTCACTTCTTGCAACTCCCGTTATAACGGATGTACGAACCAAAGCCTGTTACTCATTCCCGGGCAATGTTTCACGATTTGAAAACGGCCGTGCCATCATGCACCGCAAACTCTAAAGAACATGCCGTCGCGAAGGCCAAGCCTCATGCCCGCCACCGTCACGTGCCGGCGCCGCACACCGCCAAGCCGCTACTCCCCGTCGCGGAAGGTCAGGAGGTCGCGGTAGTCCGTGTCGCGCGTGCTGCCCGTCTTCGAGAACGGGTTCACCGAAGCAGGACACCTCATCCTCAAGATCTACCTCCTCGACGAAACCAAGGTCGATTTAGGAGACGCAACGTTACTACAGCGCAGGGAAAACGGCCCGCCGAATAAAATCGGATCGATCCCCCGTCTTTCGGTCGATTGCCACCACCATGGATGCCGAAAAGCGCACGGTAACTGCAACAAGCGGCTCATCAGCAACAACGCTAGGCCTGACATGGATGCGCTCAAGACGACCCGTCCAAATCTCTTGCTCAAACTCTACGCTCTCGCGCTCGATATCTTCGTCTGTCAGGACCGATCCATCAGCTAGTTTGTACTCAGTCATTATCTAGAACCTCCCTCTCAGACAAACCATGCTTGAGAGCATTGCGGTGGACAATTGCCATGGAAGTATCCTCTCCTCCAGGCAGAGTTTGTCATACTCATTGCATGACAAACTCTGCCTTGATACGTTCCCCACCCCATGCTCATCGGCAAAGCTCAAGGCCATAAGCGAAATAAGCTTCTAACACCGAACAATTCCTACCGCTACCCATCAGACCTCTCCAGCAACATCCGTAAGTCATCGATGGGCGGCAGAGCATCGAGCAACTCTCGTGGCATATCCTTCGACGTCTTATAGGTGGCCACACCCATGGGTTTTGTGAAGTCTTGGATCACATAGTCAACAAATCCCTTGTCCATGTCTTTGCAAAGCACAAGGCCTATGGAGGGATTCTCGTGCTCGCGACGCTCAAAGTCGTCCAGGATGCGTAGATAGCCAGAGAGCTGGCCGAGATAGGCCGGCTTGAAGGGGCCGCTCTTGAGCTCGACTGCAACTAAACAGTTGAGGTCGCGGTTGAAGAACAGGAGGTCGATGTACTGATCGATGCCAAAGGCGTCGAGATGGTACTGGTTTCCCACAAACGCGAAGGCTCGACCGAACGTCATGATGAACTGCTTGATATTCTGCACGATGCCTTGCTCTAACACGCGCTCGTCGACATCCTCCGCATCGCGCACCCCGAGTTCCTCAACATTGATAAAGTCGAGCAGATACTCGTCCTTGAACGTGGCGATAGCGCGCAGCGCCTGCTGACCCTTTGGCAGCGTTGAGAGGAAGTTGTTGGAGACCTCTCCTTGATGATGAAAGTCGTCCGCCTTCAGCGAGCGTTTGAGCGCCTCCACACTTAAGTGCTCAAATGCGCACTTGTGAATGTAGAAGAGCCGCTCGTCAAGGGTCTTAGCACCTGCAAGGATATACCGATGATGGGTAAACCCAATCGCTAAAAAATCATCGAGAGAACATGTGTTTGAATTCGGCACTTGCAAGTGACGAATTTGCAGAAGGCCACCGTCTGAAGATTCGTCACTCACGAGTGACGAATCGAGAAACGCCTGTTCATCGCCCGGAGCAGACCAAGCTTCAAAGAAGATTCGCATATATTTGAGACTTGTTGTGGAGAAGCCCCTGAGTCCTGGCAGCTCCTTCCGCAATTGTTCGCTGATGGTTTTGAGCGCGTTGGTTCCCCACGTGCCATTGCGCGTGTTGGCGGAGACGTAGCCTCCCACGGCGAAATAGAGCTGCAGCTGCTGAGCGTTGGCGCTCTTCGCCGCAGCATACTGCGCACGCAATATCGCCGTCTTGATGGTCTGAACTTCCTCACGATAGCCCGTAATCTCTGACATCATGGCGTTCTCCTCTTCTTACGAACTTGTGTTCCATGACGCGTTCTATGCTATCAACGCGTGCGGACACAAAATTGCGCGTACCATAGAGGCGTTTTCTGCTTCGCCTCGTTTGGGAGATGTATGTCCAAACCCTCATCCGCACTCGACGCCAGCTCTTGCGATGTTTACGCCGACTCCGCGCGCCACCCTCTCACGCGCACATGGTGCGTAGCTGCGCTCGCCCTCATCTGCTGCGCGCTCTGGGGCAGTGCGATCCCCTGCATCAAGATCGGCTACGAGCTTCTCGGCATCCAAAACGGCGACGTACCATCGGAGTTTCTCTTCGCTGGCGTGCGCTTTATGCTTGCCGGCGCTATCGCACTTGCCGCTGCAGTCATAACAAGACGTCGCTTGCCTCGCGTCTCACGCACGGGATGGCCACTCGTTATCAGACTCTCGCTTGCCCAAACTATCGTGCAGTACGCCTTCTTTTATATCGGCGTTTCAAACGCTTCGGGTGTGCGCGGCTCAATCGTCAACGCTATGAACACGTTTCTCTGCGTGTTGATGGCAGCGCTCGTGTTCCGGCAAGAACGGCTCACTGCGCGCAAAGTCCTCGGCTGCGCTATAGGTTTTACCGGAGTCGTTATCGTCAACCTCACTGGTGGCGATAGCGGCGGCGCCGTCACGCTCACAGGCGAGGGCTTCATCCTTATTGCCGCTGTCTCCTACGCTGTCTCGTCTGCCCTCATCCACACCTACTCCCAGCGCGAGGACCCCGTGGCGCTCAGCGGCTACCAGTTTATCAGCCCTAGTCATCGCTCAAAGCCCCTTCGGCAGCACACGGTGCCACCGAGTCACCGCAGGCCGGGGCGGGAGGCGGTCCTTTCTCTCGGAAAACTTCGCGAAGCCCAGTTTCCGAGAGAAAGTGTCCGGCTGCCGCCCCGGCCGGCCAGGTCAACTACACCGTGTGCTGCGGCAGGTCCTGCAGGGCGATGACGTCCATGCCCATGTCGTTGGCGCTACCGTGACCCTGCTGGTCCTCACGCACCGCCTCGATGGCACTCACGTACGTGTTGGCGGCAGACATCGCCGTCACGCAGGTCACGCCACGACGGACGGCCTCGGTGCGCAGTAGATAGCCGTCGCCACGAGAACCCGGGCCATACGGCGTATTGACGATCACCGCAATCTTGCCGTCGGCGATCAGGTCGCCGATGTTGGGACGCTCGCCATCGTGCGGGCCGCTAATCTTCTCCACGACCTCACACGTCACGTTGCCGCCGCGCAGCACGCGCGCCGTACCCTCGGTGGAGCAGATATCAAAGCCCAGGTAGCGAAGGATACGCGCGACCGAAAGGATATGACGCTTGTCGCGGTCGCACACGCTAATGAACACCTTACCGGCGCTCGGGTCGGGCAGCTTGTAATCAATCGCCAGCTGCGTCTTGGCGTATGCCTCGGGATAGCTCTTGGCGATACCCATGACCTCGCCCGTCGACTTCATCTCGGGCCCCAGGATAACGTCAGCGCCCGGGAAACGACCCCAGGGCATAACGGCTTCCTTCATGCAGAACCAATCGAGCTGACGCTCGTCGCTCGGCAGGCCCAGGCTGGCGATGGAATCGCCTGCCATGATACGCGCCGCGCACTTGGCCAGCGGCACGCCGGTGGCCTTGGAGATGAACGGCACGGTACGGCTGGCACGCGGGTTGGCCTCGATCACGTAGACGGTCTCGCCCTTAATGGCGTACTGCACGTTAACCAGGCCGCGTACGCCCAGCGCCATCGCGATGCGGCGCGTGGTCTCGCGAAGCTTTGCCTGCAGGCTCTCGCTAAAGCTGAACGGCGGAATGCAGGTCGCAGAGTCGCCGGAGTGAATACCGGCCTCCTCGATATGCTCCAGAATGCCGCCGATGTAGACCTCTTCGCCATCGCACAGGGCGTCGACATCGGACTCGATCGCGCCCTCCAGGAAGCGGTCCAGATACACCGGGTAGTCGGGGCTAATGCGCGCAGCCTCGGCCATGTAATCGCGCAGATGCTCGGCATCGTAGGCGATCATCATGCCGCGGCCGCCCAGCACGTAGCTCGGACGCACCAGCAGCGGGTAGCCAATATGCGCGGCTACGACCTCGGCCTCCTCAAACGAGGTGGCCTGGCCCGCCGGCGGGTACATGATACCCAGCTTGTCGAGCAGAGCGGCGAAGCGCTCGCGGTCCTCGGCAAAGTCGATGGCATCGGGCTTGGTGCCCATGATGTTCACGCCGCTCTCCTCGAGCATGCGCGCCAGCTTAAGCGGGGTCTGGCCGCCAAGCGTCACCACGACGCCATCGGGGCGCTCAACGTCGATAACGTCCATGACGTCCTCGTAGGTGAGCGGCTCAAAGTACAGGCGGTCGGACGTGTCGTAGTCGGTCGAGACGGTCTCGGGATTGCAGTTGACCATGATGGTCTCAAAGCCGCGGGCCGCCAGCGCATAGCTCGCATGCACGCAGCAGTAATCGAACTCGATGCCCTGGCCAATACGGTTGGGGCCGGCGCCCAGGATCATCGCCTTGGGCTTGTCCGCCGGCGTGGTCTCGTCGGGAGCCACGCACTTCTTGGCATCCGGGCTCGTGCGGTAGATGTTCTCGTACGTCTTGTAGTGGTACTCCGTGGCGCTCGAGAACTCCGCAGCGCAGGTATCGACCGTCTTCATGCTGGGAACCACGCCCAGACCCTTGCGATAGGCGCGCACAAAGCGCTCGTCCGAGCCGGTCAGCGCGGCGATCTCGGCGTCGCTCGTACCGTACTGCTTGAGCAGGCGCATCGCGTCGGCGTCGATATCCTCCACACGCAGGCCGCGGATGCTCTCCTGGACCTGCACCATATCGTTGATACGGTTGAGGTACCACGGATCGATACCGCAGATGGCATGGATGCGAGCAATGTCCCAGCCACGGCGCAGGGCCTCGACCACAAAGAAGATGCGATGCTCGGTCGGGGTGGCCACGGCCTGAGCAAGCTCGTCGTCGCTCAGCTTATCGGCACCCTCTTTGCCACCGGCGCAAATGCCCTGGTGGCCGTCCTCCAGCGAGCGCATGGCCTTGCCAAAGGCCTCCTCAAAGGTGCGGCCGATCGCCATGATCTCGCCCACGGCCTTCATGCGCGTGGTGAGCGTGGGGTCGGTTCCCTTGAACTTCTCGAAGGCAAAGCGCGGCACCTTGACCACACAGTAGTCGATTGTGGGCTCAAAGCAGGCGGGCGTAGCCTTGGTGATGTCGTTGACGATCTCGTCGAGCGTGTAGCCCACAGCCAGACGCGCGGCGGCCTTGGCGATGGGGAAACCCGTGGCCTTGGAAGCGAGGGCGGACGAGCGGCTCACGCGCGGGTTCATCTCGATGACGATCAGGCGGCCGGTCTGGGGGTTCACGGCAAACTGCACGTTAGAGCCGCCGGTCTCGACGCCAATCTTCTCCAGAATGGCGAGCGAGGCCACGCGCATGCGCTGATACTCAAGGTCGGAGAGCGTCTGCGCCGGCGCCACAGTGATGGAGTCGCCGGTGTGCACGCCCATGGGGTCGAGGTTCTCGATGGAGCACACGATGATGCCGTTGCCGGCGTGGTCACGCATAACCTCCATCTCGTACTCTTTCCAACCCTCGATGGACTCCTCGACCAGCACCTCGTGGGCAGGCGAGAGTTCAAGGCCCTGGCTCACGATGGAGACGAGCTCCTCGTGGGTGTGAGCGATGCCGCCGCCGGCGCCGCCGAGGGTAAAGCTCGGGCGCAGTACGCAGGGATATCCCACGCGCTCGGCGATGGCCTCGGCGTCGGCCACGCTGTAGGCATAGCCCGAGCGCGCGACCTCCAGGCCGATCTCGGCCATGGCCTCGTTAAAGAGCTTGCGGTCCTCGCCGCGCTCGATGGCGGCCAGGTCGCAGCCGATCATCTCGACGCCGTACTTGTCGAGCGTGCCGTCTTTCGCCAGCTCGACGGCGGCGTTCAGACCGGTCTGGCCGCCCAGCGTGGGCAGCAGCACGTCCGGGCGCTCTTTCTTGATTACGCGCTCGATAAATTCGGCGGTGATGGGCTCGACATAGGTGCGGTCGGCAAGACCCGGGTCGGTCATGATGGTCGCCGGGTTGGAGTTGACCAGGATGACCTCAAAGCCATCCTCCTTGAGCACCTTGCAGGCCTGGGCGCCGGAGTAGTCGAACTCGCAGGCCTGGCCGATGACGATGGGGCCCGAACCAATGACGAGGATGCGCTTGATGTCAGTACGTTTAGGCATGTTAGTTCTCCTCGGTCTCAGCGGTCTCGGACTCAGCAAAGTTCCAGCCAGCCAGGCGGTCCTTCGCGGTGTCGATGTCCAGGTAGTTCTCCTCGCCGTCCATGAGTCGCGTAAAGGCGGTAAAGAGATAGTGGGCATCGGTGGGGCCAGGCGAGGCCTCGGGGTGGTACTGGACCGAGAAGCACGGGGCGTCGAGCAGCTGGATGCCCTCGGCGGTGCCGTCGTTGAGGTTCACATGTGTCAGGCGAATGCGGCCAAAGCGCTCGTTCATCACGACCGGCGCGATTCCGCGGCGCACCCAGACGCGCAGATCTCCATCGGCCGCATGCTCGGTCTCGCCGCCGGAAAGCTCGGGGACAAGCTTGCCCAAGCTGGGGAACAGCAGGCCAAAGCCATGGTTTTGCGCGGTGATCTCCACGCGACGGCTTACCAGGTTCATGACCGGCTGGTTGCCGCCGCGGTGACCGAACTTAAGCTTTTCCATCTGGGCGCCGCAGGCCAGGCTGATCATCTGGTGACCAAGACAAATACCAAAGACCGGCACCTTGCCGATCAGCTGCTGCACCTGCTCGTAGGTCTCCACCACGGCGTCGGGGTCGCCGGGGCCGTTGGACAAAAAGACGCCATCGGGATTCATGTCGAGCACCTCACTCGCGGGCGTATCCCACGGCACGACGGTAAGATCGCAGCCGGCGCGCACCAGGCCCTCCAGAATGCCGCGCTTCACACCGCAGTCGTAGGCGACCACTTTGTGACGGGCAGGAGCGGCAGCCGAAAGCGCAAAGTCATGCGTGGCAGGCAGGTCGGCGGCCACAAACTCGTGAGGCGCGGGGCAGCTTACGGTCTTGACCAGGTTCTCGCCTACCAGCGTGGGCGCTGCGGCCAGACGCTCGGCAAGCTCGTCGACGTCGAAGATCTCGGTCGAGATAATGCCCATTTTGGAACCATTGTCGCGCAGATGGCGCACCAGAGCGCGGGTGTCGACGCCCTCGATAGCGACGATGCCGTGAGCGCGCAGGTACTCCGGCACGCTAACGACCGAGCGCCAGTTAGAAGGCGTGGCGCACATGTCGCGAACGATCATGCCGCGCATGGCCGGAGCGCTCGCAGGGCGCACGGCGTCGCCGGGGAAGGCCGACTGGACGTCGGTCTCGTCGATACCGTAGTTGCCGATCTGCGGATAGGTCATGGTTACGATTTGGCCGGCATAACTCGGGTCGGTCATGACCTCAAAGTAGCCCTCGAGCGAGGTGTTGAAGCAGACTTCGCCGGTCGCGGTGCCCTCGGCGCCGCATGCACGTCCATAAAAAATGGTCCCATCCTCAAGATACAGGATGCAGGGACCGCAGGTGCCCTTGCTGGTTTTGGCCAGCATGCGCTGGCAAAGCTCGCTGGGCGCGAAGGTGCGGGCGGCAGCGCCCGCGGTATGGTTGTTCGCCATAATTCTCCTTCCCGGTCTCACAGGACCGGCTTAAAGGTGTGTAGTTAGGCCTCGCGGTATTGTAACCGCAAGCATGCCTCATGGCGTTAATTTCATCGAAATGTTTACGAAATGATAATTATGACTTTCTATGCATAATGATTTCTCTGGGACGGGGATTAAAAAATCATCCCGCGGGGCTTGTGGCTCACGCGGGATGATGGTCTCTTATTTTTTCTTGTCCTGCTCCAGCAGTTCGGACGGTGTGCGATCGGGCTTGCCGCCGCGGAAAATCTCGCGGCCATGCAGACGATGTTCCAGGTCACGCTCGGCCTTTTCCTCGTCAATCTTGGTCTGGCTCACCACCGGGTCCTCAATCAACGACGACACCGAGTTCACCTGCTTCTGAATGCGCTCGGCGATGGTGTCATCCATACTCACGATGCGCATCTTCCAGTCGATACTCGTGGCGTTGGATGAGCTCTTGGTCCACACGAACGTCAAAATGGCGCTCTGGTGGCCCCGCGCGGGGAACATGCCAAAGAAGGAATCGTGCTGAATGTTGCTATCCTCGTCGATATAGGCGTGAACGTTATACACCACGCGGTCGATCTTGTCGTTGAGCAGCGCGTTGGTCGCAAGCGCCGCGGCCTGGATCTGCCCGTTGGACAGCAGCTCGAGCTCGTTGGCAGACGATGTGTCCAACACCGTCACCTCGACCGTGCCCGTACGCTCATCGGCTTCATCGACGGTAAAGTCGAGCGGGAACTGCGTAAAGCCGTTGCCCCACTCGAGTCCACCCTTGAGTGCTGTAGAAACGGTATCAACCGAAACGCTCTCGGACAGGTTGGCGGTATTCAGACGGCGCATCACGCCGTAGCCGATCTGCATGCCCACGATCAGCACCAAAATACCGATGACCACGGCCATCGCGGTCTTCGTAATGGTATGGCTCACCTGCGAGCCCGAAGGATCGTCCTCGGACAGCGGGTCGATATGTTTTGCCTGGCTCGCGCGGTCCTCGCTGCGCAGCTGTGCTAGCGCCGCTTTGTCACCGCGCTTGGCCGCAGCCTCCTTCTCACGCATGCGCTCGGTACGCTTTTTGGCAAGCGTAGGATCCAAGACGCCGGATGCATCGATTTCGGAGAATAACTCCGTCACTTCTTCCGGAGTCAAAGGGTTCTTGTCAGCCATAAACTTCCTGTCATATCAATCAGTCGAGCTCGTGCGCACGCGCACCTTCGAACTGCATTCGATAGTAACGGGCATAGGTGCCGCCACGGGCGAGAAGCTCCTCGTGCGTGCCACGTTCCACAACGCGACCATGCTCAACGGTCGCAATCTCATCGGCGTGTTTAATGGTCGAGAGACGGTGGGCGATGATGATTGTGGTACGGCCGCGTGCCAGCTCTTCGAGCGACTCCTGCACCGCCTCCTCGCTCTCGTTATCCAAAGCACTCGTCGCCTCGTCCAAGATCAGGATCTTGGGGTTCTTGAGAAACACGCGCGCGATGGCAACGCGCTGCTTCTGTCCGCCCGAAAGACGGCTGCCGCGCTCGCCCACCACGGTGTCGTAGCCCTGTGGAAGCGATTCGATAAAGGTATCGATATTGGCGCGACGGGCGGCGTCGGCGATCTCTTCCGCCGTAGCGCTCGGCTTGCCGTAGGCGATGTTCTCGCCAATCGTACCGTCAAACAGATAGACATCCTGCTGCACCAGGCCGATGGCGCGACGCAGGCTCTGCTGCGTCACATCACGCACGTCCTGGCCGTCGATGCTAATGGATCCGGTAGCCACGTCATAAAAGCGCGGCAGCAGCGAACAGGTCGTGGACTTGCCGCCGCCCGAAGGGCCAACCAAAGCGATGGTCTGCCCGGGCTTGATGGACAGGTCCATATGGTCGATAACGGGACGCTCGTCGGCATCGCCCTCGCCCAGCTCGACATCCTCGTAGTTAAAGCACACATCGTGATACTCCACGGCGCCGGCAGTCACCTGCAGATCCGTAGCGCCCGGCTTGTCCTGGATATCCGGCGCGGTCGAGAGCACCTCGTCCATACGCTTAAAGCCGGCGATAGCCTTCTGATACGTTTCGGCCGAATTAACGAGTGTCTCGAGCGGCGTGCAGAACAGCGAAATATAGAGTGCAAAGGTCGCCATATCGACCGCCTGCAGCTGTCCCTTGGCGACCAGCCAGCCGCCCAGCAGCACCACGATCACATAGAGCACACCCGAGAGCAGGCCATACGTCGCGGTATAGACGCCCATGGCGTGATACATGTTCTCCTTGGACGAAAGATAGCGATTGTTGGAGGCGCGGAACTTGAAGCGTTCGGTCTCCTCATTGGCAAAGCTCTTGACCACGCGCATGCCCGCCAGCGAATCCTGCAGCTGCGCATTGATGCCGCTGATTTTTTTGCGGTTGTCGCTGAAGACCTCGCGCATGCGCATGTTCTGCCAAAACATGATGACCGCAAACGCCGCCGTCACCACGGCCATGGCGAGCGCCAGGACCGGGGCGATGGTAAAGAGGATCACAAACGAGCCGATGATCTCGATGCCGCAGATGATGATCCACTCGGGCACGTGATGCGCCGCCTCGCAGATATCGAACAGGTCGTTGACCACGCGGCTCATCATGTCGCCCGAGCTGTTGCGGTCGAAGTACGCAAAGCTAAAGCGCTCATACTGGTCGAACAGGTCCTCGCGCATCTTGGACTCCATGCGCGCGCCCATCACGTGACCCCAATAGCTCACAAAGTAGCGGCAGGCGCAGCGGACGGCATACATCAGCACCAAGCCCACCGCGATCATGCCGAGCGCCTGCATAATGGCAGCCTGACCCTGAGTAAATAGCCCACCGGTCAAATTACGCAGAATAATAGGAAAAGCAAGGTCAATGGCGGCAAGCACCAGAGCACAAACAGTATCAGCAACAAAAAGCCCCATCTGGGGCTCGTAATACGAAAGAAACCTCTTAAACATAATCACCTTACGCGGTTTTACCAAACCGCGTTTCGTCTCGACGCTGCAAGTGCTCCATTTGGACAATCTGGCCTTCAATCGTCGGTCGCGTATATCCATACGCTTCCCTCCTCTTTTAGGCCACCTTGTCTCAAATGGAGCACTTTCGCTGACTTACACAAACCTGCGGGATCATCCCCGCTCGTTAAAGCTCCGCTCCGCCTAGTCGGTGCGCGATGCTATCGCATGCCAAGGCGCCCACGACGGTCTTGGCGTCTTCGATCTTGCCGTCGAGCACGGCATCGATCAGCTCGTGCAGCGGCACCAGGTCCACGTTGACAAACTCGTCATCATCGGGGTTGGGCGCATCAAACTCGAGCTTGGTAGCCAAGTAGATGTGGATGATCTCATCGCAAAAACCGCAGGACGTGACAATCGACGTCAAAAAGCGAATACGACCGGCCCTAAAGCCCGTCTCCTCGTGCAGTTCGCGTTTGGCGCAATCGAGCGGGTCCTCGCCTGGATCGAGCTTGCCGGCGGGAATCTCGACCGTCACGCGGTCGATGGCGGTGCGGTACTGACGCACCAGTACGATCTTGCCGCTCTCGGTCAGTGCCACAACGGCCGCCGCACCCGGATGGCGAACGATATCGCGGGCGCTGCGGTGACCGTTGGGCAGCTCAACCTCAAGACGGTGGACGTCGAGGATCTTGCCCTTCCAGGCGCATTCCTCCGAAAGAATCTTCTCGTGCAGCTCGGCATCGTGCGGGTCGTCATCGCCCAGCACCAGCGCCGGCTCGTCAGAGACCTCGCCACCAGGCTCGCCCTCGGCGTGCCCATACATGCGGCTGTCCTCTTCGACGATCTGCGCGTCCACGAGCTCTTCGTTCTTCTCGTCCATCCGTCTCATTCCTCTCGGACTTTAGGCATCCCAGGCGTCGCGGCCGCGCAGCGCGCGCAGGCCGATGTCGTGACGCAGGGTCTTGCCCTCAAAATCAATCTTCTCGCAGGCCTCGTAGGCAAGGTTGCGAGCGTTCTCGAACGTGTCGCCCAGAGCGGTCACGGCAAGCACGCGGCCACCATTGGTCACGAGCTGGCCGTCCACCACGGCAGTGCCCGCGTGGTACACGGTCACGTTCTCCATGGCCTCGGCATCGGCGATACCGGTGATGACCTTGCCCTTCTCGTAGCTGCCGGGGTAGCCCGCGCTCGTCAGGACAACGGCCACGGCCCACTCGTCACGCCAGTCGAGTTCAATCTGATCGAGCTCGCAGTTGGCACAAGCCAGCATGACCTCGACCAGGTCGTTCTTAAGGCGCGGAAGCACGACCTGCGTCTCGGGGTCGCCAAAGCGGGCGTTGAACTCCAGCACCTTGGGGCCGGCGGGTGTGAGCATAAAGCCGCCGTACAGGCAGCCGCGGTAGTCGATGCCCTCGGCAGCGAGCTCGGCCACGGTCTGCTCCATGACCGCCACCATGGTGGCGTGCTCCTCGTCAGTCACGATGGGCACCGGGCTGTAGACGCCCATGCCGCCGGTGTTGGGACCCTTGTCGCCCTCGAGCGCGCGCTTGTGGTCCTGCGAGGTGGCCATGGGGCGCACGGTCTTGCCGTCGGTAAAGGCCAGCAGCGAGCACTCGGGGCCGGTCAGCATCTCCTCGATGACCACGGTGTTGCCGGCATCGCCGAAGGTGCCGCCAAAGCACTCGCGCACGGCCTCCTCGGCCTGCTCGAGCTCGGTCGCCACGATGACGCCCTTGCCTGCGGCCAGGCCGTCAGCCTTCACGACCAGCGGTGCGCCCTGCTCGCGCACGTAGGCGAGAGCCGAAGCCTCGTCGGTGAACGAGCCGTAGGCGGCCGTCGGAATGCCGGCACGCTCCATGAGCTGCTTGGAGAATAGCTTGGAGCCCTCCATACGGGCACCCTCGGCACCCGGGCCAAAGCAGGGAATACCCGCCGCGCGCACGGCGTCGGCCACGCCCGCCACGAGCGGAGCCTCGGGGCCAATTACCACGAGTCCGCATCCGTGGCTCTGAGCAAACGCCGCCACGGCCGCAGGATCGCAGTCGTCGAGAACAACGTTCTCGCCGCAGCTCGCGGTGCCGCCGTTACCCGGCGCGATGTAGAGCTTGCCGGCGCGCGGTGATGCTGCGAGCTTAGCTGCCAAAGCATGCTCACGGCCGCCGCTGCCCAACAACAGGATGTCGATGGTTTGAGTGTCCGCCTTCAAGGGTGCCTCCTCTATGGATTAACGGCCCGCTCCGCGCGAGCCCTTTGCAAGCAAATATACCCCTCGGCCGCCCGTCCGGGCTGCAAAGGGGTATATCGCAATAACCAAATAGTCCCGATTACTTCCAGAATCGGTTGATGATCTGCTCTCGACCAGCGCCAACGCCAATGAACGTCACGCGGGTGTGTGCCAGATCCTCGATAAACGCCACGTAGTCCTGAGCCTCTTGCGGCAGCTCCTCAAAGCTGCGGCAGCCGGTGATATCGCACTTCCAGCCAGGAAGCTCCTCGTAGATGGGCTTGGCGTGCTCAAAGCGAACCTGATGCTCGGGCACGCTGGTATAGCGCTCGCCATCGACGTCGTAGGCCACGCACACCTTGATGGTGTCGAAGGCCGAAAGCACGTCGAGCTTGGTCATGGCGATATCGGTGAGGCCGTTGACGCGCGAGGCGTAGTTGGCAATGGGGCCGTCGAACCAGCCGCAGCGACGACGGCGACCGGTGGTCACGCCGTACTCATAGCCCTCCTCGGTCAGCGTGTGACCGGCCTCGGACTCATAGGAAAGCTCGGTGGGCATGGGGCCCGAACCGACGCGGGTGATATAGGCCTTCATGACGCCCAGCACGCGGTCGACGTTCTTCATGCCGACGCCGGAACCGGTAATGGCGCCGCCGGCGGTGCAGTTGGAAGACGTCACGTACGGATAGGTGCCATGGTCGATGTCGAGCAGCGTCGCCTGGGCGCCCTCAAACAGCAGGTTCTTGCCCTCATCGATCATGTTGTTGAGCAGCAGGCTCGTCTCGGTGATGTAGGGACGCAGGCGCTCGGCCATCGGCAGGTACTCGTCGCAAATCTGGTCCACGGTGTAGGTGGGCAGGTTGTAGATGAGCTCGAGCTCGGGGTTCACGCGGGCGAGAGCGGTCTCCAGCTTGTCGCGGAACAGCGCCTCGTCCAGCATGTCCTGCATGCGCAGGCCAATGCGGGCCATCTTGTCCTGATAGCACGGACCGATGCCGCGCTTGGTGGTACCGATGTTCTTCTTGCCGAGCTTCTGCTCAAAGGCGCCATCCAGATCGATGTGGTACGGCATGATGACATGCGCGTTGCCGCTAATCTTGAGGTTCTTGGTGGTGATGTCGTCGGCCTCGAACATATCGATCTCCTCAAGGACAACCTTGGGGTTGACGACGCAGCCGTTACCGATCACCGACACGTGGTCGGAATACATGATGCCGGAGGGCACCTGGTGCAGGCCGTACTTCTTGCCGTTGACGACGATGGTGTGACCGGCGTTGTTGCCGCCCGAGTAGCGCACGACGGCATCGAAGTCGCCGGCGACCAGGTCGCAAATCTTACCCTTGCCCTCATCGCCCCACTGGGCACCGACCAAAACGGTTGACGGCATGTTTACTCCTTACATTCATGGACTGTCTACGCGCCACGCCGGCACGCAGAAGCACAAAACATTCCCAGTATACCCGTGCAACGGGCGCCTGTCCTACTCCTCGGCATGTGCCCCATCAAGCTCATAGAACTTGGTGGATGCCGGCAGGAACATCAGGTCGACGTCGCCGATCGGGCCCGAACGGTTCTTGGCCACGACGATACGCGTGACGCCCTCGTCGGGTCGATCGTCGCGCGAGGCCTCGGCCTCGTCGGCGGAGCGGTCCAAGAACATAACGATATCGGCGTCCTGCTCGATGGAGCCCGATTCACGAAGGTCGGAAAGCTGCGGGCGCTTGCCGGTACGGGATTCAACCTGACGCGAAAGCTGCGACAGCGCGATGAGCGGGATCTTGAGCTCCTTGGCCATGATCTTCAGACCACGCGACATCTCCGAAACCTCGACGGTACGGCTCTCGGAGCGGCGTCCCGGCGGAGGACTCACCAGCTGCAGGTAGTCCAGGATGATGATTGCCTTCTCCTTGTTATGGAGCATGCGGCGGCTCTTGGCGCGAATCTCGGTCACTGTGGTGCCGGGCGTATCGTCAATCAGAATATCGAGCTTGGACAAGGTCTGCGTGGCCTCGTTGATATTGGCCCACTGCTCGGGGCTAATGCGGCCCATGCGGAAGTCACTGATCGAGATCATGGCGTAGGCGCAAATCAGACGCTGGGCAATTTCCTTGCCCGACATCTCCAGCGAGAAGAAGCCGACGGTATAACCGGCAGCGGCAGCGTTGAGCGCCAGATTCAGGGCGAACGACGTCTTACCTACAGCAGGACGGGCGCCGATGATGATGAGCTGACCCTCGCGGAAGCCCATGAGCATGCGGTCGAGCGATGGGAAGCCCGTGGGCACGCCCGCAGCCTGGCCACCGGCCTGGCACACTTCCTCGGCCTCGTTATAGGCCTCGACCATAAACTCAGTCAGCGTCTTGTAGCTCGACTTGACCTCGCGTGCCGTGACCTTGAGCAGTTTGCTCTCGGCCAGCTCCACGACCTCTTTGGTGTCGGTGGGGGCGTTATAGGCCAGCGCGTTAATCTCGTTGGTGGCGCCGATCAGCTCGCGCAGCATCGAGTCGCGACGGACGATGGCGGCATGGTGCTGCCAGTTCACGAGCGACAGGGTCTGACCCATCAACTCCAAAATGTACGCTTCGCCACCCACGGCATCGAGCTTGTTGATGCTTCGCAGGTAATCGATCAGCGAGATAGAGTCGATGGGAATGCGGCTGTTGTACATATCGACCATCGCGGTATAGATGGTCTTATGAATGGGGCGGTAGAAGTCATCGGGCTGCAGCTCGACCTGGGCCTCTTCGACCACCTCGGGCGATAGCAGCATAGCGGCCAGTACATTGGCCTCTGCATCTTGGTTTTGGGGAAGACCCAACTTTGAGCCGCGGTCCTCAACCGTCAGCCCGGTCTCCCTATCGTCATATGCCATGAGCATCCTCATTCATATCGCTTGCGAGCATCCATAGTATCAGCCACGGTCCCAAAACGCGCCGCGCGCCGCCAATCATCACCGAACCAAACGGATGAACGGTCCTGTATATAGGACTTCGACGCAACGTTCACCATGACACTCACTCAGCGCAAAAAACAAAAGGGCGCCCTGGTTTTCCAGAGCGCCCTTCTTAGAACAAGATTGTTGCGTTGCAGCAAATGCTACTCGGCAGCAGCCTCAGTCTCGACCTCGGCGGTCTCGGCCTCGGCGACCTCAGCGGCCTCCTCGACCTCAGCCTCGGCAGCGAGCTCCTCGGCGGTAACGCCGACGAGAACGACAACCTCGGCCTTGATCTCGCGGTACAGCGAGATGGCAACGGTGTGGGCACCGGCAACCTTGATGGGCTTACCGAGCTCGACGCGCTTGCGGTCGATGTCCATACCGAGCTGAGCCTTGATGGCGTCAGCGATCATAGCGGCGGTAACGGAGCCAAAGAGGATGCCCTCGTCGCCGACCTTGACGTCAACGGTGACCGTCTTGCCCTCGAAGGCAGCCTTGGTCTCGTTGGCGGTAGCCAGACGGACGGCCTCGCGCTTGGCGATGTTGTTGCGACGCTCGTCAAGCTGCTTGAGGTTGCCCTTGGTGGCGGCAACAGCGAGCTTCTTGGGGAACAGGAAGTTCTCAGCGTAACCCTGAGCGACCTCTACGACGTCACCCTCGCCGCCCTTGCCCTTGATCTCATCGAGAAGAATAACCTTCATGATGCGTCTCCCTTCTTAGCCGCGGTCGCGGTTGCCACGAGAGGAAACCACGGGGACGGTGTACGGCAGGAGAGCCATCTCGCGGGCGCGCTTGATGGCGTTGGCGATGTCATGCTGATGCTGCGTGCAAGCGCCAGTGACGCGACGGGGCTTGATCTTGCCACGGTCGGTCATGTACTTACGGAGAAGCTGAGTGTCCTTATAGTCGATGAACTCAGTGTTCTCCTTGCAGAACTGGCAGTACTTACGACGCGGCTGACGTGCAGAAAAATCATTAGCCATGTCAAAATACCTTTCGTTTGGCAACTTCGGCGAACCGAAGCCGCCTCTCACTCAAAAATAGGTGAACAACCCTTAGAACGGGATGTCCTCATCGTAGACGTCGACCGCGGGCGGCGTAGCCACCGGTGCGGCAGGACGTGCTGCGGGCGCGGGAGCTGCGGGGGCGTAACCGCCCTGATCGTAGCCACCCTGGCCACCACGGGAGCTCATAAACTCGATCTCATCGACGATGACCTCAAGCTTGCTCCGGCGCTGGCCGTCGCGCTCCCAAGAGCTGTAGCGCAGCTTGCCCTCGATCGCGACCTTGTTTCCCTTTGCCAGGAAACGGCTCACGGCCTCGGCGCGGGTGCCGAACATGGTGCAGTCGACAAAGTTGGGATAGTCCTCCCACTCGCCAGTCTGCGCGTTGCGGCGACGATCGTTCACGGCGACGCCAAAGGACAGAACCTGGGTTCCGCCGGCGGTGGCGCGCAGCTCGGGATCGCGGGTGAGGTTACCGGTGATGTTCACTCGATTGATGCTCATAACTCACTACTTCCTCTTGGGGCACAAGCCCAGTCCAAAACGACAGTCTTACTCCTGGTCGTCGCGACGGACGATCATGTGGCGGACCACAGCGTCGGTGATGCGCAGGACGCGATCAAGCTCGGCGATCTGGGTAGGATCTGCGTGGAAGTTGATGAGGGTGTAGTCACCATCGGTGAGGTCGTTGATCTCGTAGGCGAGCTTGCGCTTGCCCCACTCGTCAACGGAGTCGACCTTGCCAGCGCCCTCAGCGATCGTGGTATCGATACGCTTCATAACAGCGAGACGAGTCTCGGGGTCGAGCGACGGGTCAACAAAGAACAGCAGTTCATAAGCCTTCATATTGTCACCTCCTCTGGGCAAATGTGGCTTCAGGTCGTGAAGGTGCGCCTGAAGCAGGAAAAGACTTGGTAATAATATCTTTCAACCTCCCAAGCCGCAAGAATATGCAGCTACAACCTCATGACCTCCACATATGCCCATACTCGCACCACGTTTCATGCGCATTCCAACCAAATGCCGACCAAAAGCTTGACAGATCTGTGGACAAGATACGGTGCCGTGGGGACAAGCTGAGCCAAGCCGCAGGTCAACGGGCACAAGGCTGTGGTCGCAAAATGCATACCAGTGGTCCACAGCACCACCCAAAGATTTTTAAATTCATTGCCAAGTCGCTTATGAATACTCCTTTTGAACAATTGAGTTGATCAACCACGCTGGTCGGAAGCCGTTTTTTGGCACCTCAAACCCCACTGCAACGCCAAGCGCGGCCAAGCGTTTTAAAAAATGCCAACTTTTCTGTTTGCACTTTGCGATTCCTCGTGTATACTGACTTTCGCATTTAACGGAGAGTTGTCCGAGTGGCCGAAGGAGCACGATTGGAAATCGTGTAGGCGTCAAAAGCGTCTCCAGGGTTCAAATCCCTGACTCTCCGCCAGTTAATTCCAAAGCAGGCCTTCGAGCCTGCTTTGTTTTTACCCCACGCGGAGGGGTGGCAGAGTGGTTGAATGCGGCGGTCTCGAAAACCGTTTGGCCTGTATAAGGTCACGAGGGTTCGAATCCCTCCTCCTCCGCCATTTTGGTTGAGAAAGCTCCCGGGAATGGGAGCTTTTTTGTTTTGAGTCCCTAACAAGCAAATACGGCGGAGGAGGGATTCGAACCCGCCAGGGCGCGGAGCGTAAAGAAAACGCGCCCGTGGCGCGTTTTTAGCGCTGCGCGGTCGGCGCAAGCCGACCGGATAAATTTTGAGCGGAGCTCAAAATTTGGACATCCCTCCTATTCGACCACGCCCCCATCGCGTTCAGCATCAACCCGGATCCCCAAACATGGAACCTATGACCGTACCCAGTCCCGACCGTTTGCCGAGCAATAGGGTCGCAATCGGCGCCGAACATGTACTATGTACGGGCATTGTCTAAACCCACAATCCAAAGGACCCCATCTTGCCCGTCGTCGCCGCCATAACCATTACCTCACATGCCTCGGATGCCATGGTCGCTATTCCGTTTTGGCTCGAGATGTTCGCCGTTGTCGCTGCATCGATCTCGGGTGTGCTGGTTGCGCGCGAGCACAAGCTCGACCTGGTGGGCGCCGTCGCACTCGCCGTGGTTTGCGGCCTGGGCGGCGGTCTTTTGCGCGATATGACGCTGCAGGTGGGGAACGTCTACATCCTCAACCAGCCGATGGCACTCCCGCTTTCCATTGCCACGGCAGCTATCATCTACATTTTCCCGGCAATCGTCGACAAACCCGAAAAACTCATCCCCCTGCTCGATATCATCTCGGTCGGCATCTATGCCGCCACCGGAGCGGACAAGGCGCTTGTCTACGGCTTTGCACCGGCGGTGTGCATCATGATGGGCTTTTTTACCGCGGTGGGCGGCGGCATGTTGCGCGACGGCTTTATGGGCGTGGTTCCGGGCATTTTCCAACGTACTAACTTTTATGCTATCGCCGCCATCGCCGGATCGACAAGCTATGTGTGTCTCGTTATGAGCGGCATCATGAGCAATGTCGCTGCGCTGGTCGTATGCGTTGTCGTGACCATGGGTCTGCGCTGGCTCTCGCTGCGCTTTGACATCAAAAGCCCCACCGAAGAAGATATCGCGCGCTTCTTGCACCGTAAAAAGTAGACAGCACGGCACAACCCTTCGAAATGCAACCGAGAGATTCTTTTAGAGCGCCCGCGCGTTGGGTACCCTGTTAGGTATATGCCGAACACCTAACAAAAGGATCAACCATGGCTTTCAATCAAACCGTGACGGCGCCGTCACACAAGATGCGTCGCTGCCTGCTTATGGCATTCGCGCTCATCGCGCTCGCGCTCACCGCACTTCCCACGGCGTCGTTCGCCGGCACGGACACCGCTGGAAACGTACTTGCGACCGAAGCTGACTCGGATACGTCCAGCGCCGAGGGTGACCTGTACTGGGCCGGCCAAAGCCTTAACCTAGACGATGCCTCCATCGGCCGCGATATTATCGCGGCGGGCGAGAGCCTATCGATTCGCGACTGCACCGTAGGCGGCGCTATTCGCCTGGCGGCGCGCACCATCGATATCTCCAAAACCGCAATCGATGGCAGCGTGACGGTAGCCGGTCAGCATGTCGTGCTCAACACCGGTAGCACCGCCAACTGTTTCTACGCGATAGGCGAGACGGTTGCCCTGCGAGGCTCCACCAAGTCGGCAGCGCTTGCGGGCGACACGGTGACCATCGATGGCACCGTCAAGGGCGATGTCGAGGTTTGGGCCGACAAGCTCATCCTGGGCAAGAACGCCCACATCACCGGCACCGTGAACGCGCACGTCTCCGAGGACCCCGAGCGCGCCGCGGGAGCCGAGGTCGGTGCGCTCAAGATCGACCGCACCGAGAACGAGGATACTTCCACCGTTAACGATGTCATCGGCGGTATCGTCGCCGCGGCACTCTCGACCTGCTTTGTCGCTCTGCTGCTCGAGCTCATCTTTCCGCGCGCGACCGCCAGCGCCGCCGGCATGCTCCACCAGCGCTCCATGCCCCTGTGGGTGAGCGGTCTTCTGGGCACGATTGCTATCGTCCCCGCCGTCCTACTGCTGATTATCTCTATCGCTGGTCTGTCGCTTGCCGGAACCCTCTTGTGCGGCGTTATCGGCATCGCGTTGATGTCGAGTGCCTTTGCGGGGTGCGCGATCGCCCGCATGGTTGGACACAACCAAAACCGCTACGCCATGGCAGCCGTGGGCGGCGTAATCGCAGGCGCCCTCACGGGGCTTCCCCTCGTAGGTGACTTCATCAGCGGCGTGGCCTTTGTCTTTATGCTCGGTTACATCATCCAAATCATCTGGCGCAACGCCCGCGTCAAGCCGCAGCAGGCCGCCAATACTCCGGGCCTTCCTTCCGCCTAGCCGTCAACCACCACAAAGGGGACAGACACCTTTGCGGTGGTGCAGACCAACTCAATCCCTGTGCACCAAAAAGGGCACCGACCGCGATGGTCGGCGCCCTTTCTTGTTAGTCGCTATAAAGCTCGGCGCTTATTTGTTGACCTGACCGGCGCGGACTGCGGCCTTCTTGCGGTCGGTAGCATTGAGCAGACGCTTGCGCAGGCGGATGTTCTTGGGAGTGATCTCCACCAGCTCGTCGTCGGCGATATACTCCAGCGCCTCCTCCAGCGAGAAGGTGCGGGGCGGCACCAGCTGGACGGAGATATCGGAGGTCGAGGAACGCTGGTTGCCCAGGTTCTTGGTACGGGCGATGTTGACGATCATGTCGCCGGCCTTGCTGCGCTCGCCCACGATCATGCCCTCGTAGCACTCGGTACCCGGCTCAACAAACAGCTGGCCGCGCTCCTGCAGCGTGCCCAGAGCGTAGGCAACGGCCTTCTCGGTGGTCATGGAGATCATGGCGCCGTTCTGGCGGTTGCCGATCTCGCCGGCATAGGGGCCGTACTCCAGGAAGGTGTGGTAGAACACGCCCTCGCCGTGAGTGACGTTCATGATGCGGTTCTTAAGACCCATGATGCCGCGGGTCGGGATCTTAAACTCGAGGTGCGTCACGATACCCGAGGTATCCATGCTCGTCATGATGCCGCCGGAGGTGCCGAAGACCTCAACGACCTTGCCCGAGTACTCGTCCGGGCACTCGACGACGGCCTGCTCGACGGGCTCCAGCTTATTGCCGTTCTCGTCCTTCTTAAACAGAACGCGGGGACGGCCGACCTGGAACTCAAAGCCCTCGCGACGCATGGACTCCATCAGGACGGACAGGTGCAGAATGCCGCGGCCCGAGACCTCGACGCCGCTCTTGTCCTCGAGCTCCTCGATCTTCATGGTCACGTTGTTCTCGGCCTCGTTGAACAGGCGCTCCTTGAGCTGACGGGCACCCACGATGTCGCCGTCGCGGCCGACGAGCGGGGAGGTCGAAGCCTCAAAGACGATGGACAGGGTCGGCGGGTCGATCTCGATGGGTTCGAGCTCAACGGGGTTCTCGGGATCGGTGTAGACATCGCCGATATCGGTGCGGTCGATGCCCACGACGGCGGCGATGTCACCGGCGCCGACTTCCTGGCACTCGGTGCGACCCAGGTAGTCGAAAGTAAAGAGCTGCTTGACGGTAGCGGTAGCGCTGGAACCGTCGTTCTTGACGACCAGGATCTGATCGCCCTGGTGAATGGTGCCGGAGTACACGCGACCGATACCGATGCGGCCAACGAAGTTGGAGTGGTCGATGGTCACACATTGCATGGCCAGCGGGGCGTTCTCGTCAACCTCGGGCGCGGGCATGTCGTCAATGATCATATCGAGCAGCGGATACATGTCCATGTTGCCGTCGTTGGGGTCAAGGCGGGCAAAGCCATTCATGGCGCTGGCGTAGACCACGTGTTCCATGGCGAACTCAAGCTGGTCGTCGGTGGCGCCCAGGTCGGCCATAAGGTCCAGGCAGTCGTTGTAGGCCTTCTCGGGGTTGGCGCCCGGACGGTCGATCTTGTTGATGACGATCATGATCTTGAGGCCGGTGTCGATGGCGTGACGCAGCACGAAGCGGGTCTGGGGCATGGGGCCCTCAAAGGCATCGACCAGCAGCAGGGCGCCGTCGGCCATACGCAGCACGCGCTCGACCTCGCCGCCAAAGTCAGCGTGGCCCGGGGTGTCGATGACGTTGATCTTAACGTCCTTGTACTCGATAGAGATGTTCTTGGCGAGAATCGTAATGCCGCGCTCGCGCTCCTGGTCGTTAGAATCCAGGACGCGGTCCTCGACCTGCTGGTTGGCACGGAAGGCGTCCGTGGCACGCAGGAGCTTGTCGACCATCGTCGTCTTGCCGTGGTCGACGTGAGCGATGATGGCGATGTTCCTCAGATTGTCTACGCGCATGTAGTTCCCCTATCTTCTATCTATATACAACCGGCACGCGTATGCGACCCGCCCAGCAACACAACGCTCGGCGGGAATTTTGAGCCTTTTACCGAAAACTCGTTTATTTTAGCGATTTTAGATAAGAGGGGTTTCCTCGCCTGCAGGTTCAGGGTCGCTCCACATAAAACCATCGCCGGCGCCCACACCCTCGTACAGTACGTATGCCGAAAAGCCGCTCTCGAGCGTCGTCTCAAAGAAACTCACAAGCAGGGCGTCATGGTAGCCGCCATCGATTTCGACACAACCAGTGTAGCCGATGGCGTAACGGGCGATGCGACCCAGGCCCTCGTCCTTAAGGCCCATCTTGTGCTCGGAGATAAAGTTGGTGGCAGCCTCGAGGCATGCCTCCTCGCCGTCCTCGTCGAGTGCCGCCAGATAGCGGTTGGACGCGGCGTCTTCGATCGCAACGACAACGCCGGGGTTCTCACCAGCGGCCAGGTCGTCTAAAAATGCCCCGATGAGGTCGCACACCATGGCGTCGAGCTCGGCGGAGACGTTTCCGGCGTCCTGCATATCCTGTGCCATTTTTAGACCTTCCCATCGAGTCCGGCGTCGTTACATCTCTTGTGCCTCGGCAGCGATCTCGGCGGCGGCGTCGCGGGCGCGCATCATATCGGCGGCGCGCTTATCGAGTACCTTGATCTGGTTGGTCAGCATCACGGCATCGACCACGCCCCAGATGACCAAGCCCGTCGAAATCGAAAACCCAAGCGCACCAACTGTACCACGAAGGCGCGAGGAGATTGCCGCGACAAGTGCGGAGACGGCAACCATCTTGATAAAGGAGGCACGGCGCTCGCGAAGCGTACGGGCCTGCGTCACATAGGCGATGCGTGCGGCCTCGGATGCCTCCGAGCGCATCTGGGCCTCGCGGGCAATGGCGGCGGCTTCGGCTGAAACGCCGCGACCCATCAGTGCACACTCCGTCTCATGGCTACTCGTCATTTAAAAATCATCGGGCGAGAGCGTATGGACGAACTCGTCGAACTTCTCAAATTCCTGCTCGTCATCGACTTCCTCGGCAACCGGAGAGACGGTCCCCAGGCGGTTCATGATGTCGTCCTCAACAAACATGGGAGCATTGCTGCGCACGGCGAGGGCGATGGCATCGCTCGGACGCGCATCGATCCTATGCTCGTTGCTGTCGGCCAAAACAACGACCGTCGCATAGAACACGGGAGGCTCGGCACGGACAATCTCGATGCGCTCGAGTTTTGCATCCAGGGCATCAAGCGTGTCGAGCAGCAGGTCATGGGCGATCGGGCGCTCGGCACGACCGCTGTCGATACCGCGGCTAATAGCCGCAGCCTCAAACGAACCAGTTTGGATAGAAAGGGAGCGCAGCGGCGCAGGGGAGTCCGATTTGCTGCAGCGCTCGCGAAGTACGATAAGCGATGGCACGGGACCGGCGGCCATGACGATGGTCTCTATGTCGACACGAACCATGGAACACCTCCGGTACGTAGCGGTTAACACGCGGCGCCTTCGCCGCATTGAATAGCTATACTACCCAATCTTTCGCACAGCACACAAAACCAAAATGAGTTTTATCACACACAAGAAAAAAGCCCCGAGGCCATGCCTCGAGGCTCTTCACAGTTTTGATGGTGGACCTGACAAGATTCGAACTTGTGACCTCCCGGTTATCAGCCGGACGCTCTAACCAACTGAGCTACAGGTCCATCATGGTGGAGGTTAGGGGGATCGAACCCCTGACCTCAGGCTTGCAAAGCCCGCGCTCTCCCAGCTGAGCTAAACCCCCACGGAGACAGTAATAAACACCCCAGCGGCGACTCGGCTCTCGCTGGGGTGTTTATTGCGAAAGAAAGTGGTGGACCTGACAAGATTCGAACTTGTGACCTCCCGGTTATCAGCCGGACGCTCTAACCAACTGAGCTACAGGTCC
>NZ_JBCOIG010000004.1:0-40974 GCF_040926405.1 Collinsella aerofaciens | reverse complement strand
GTCCATCGCGCAAGGGATATATTAGACGAGTCGTTACGCGCGCGTCAACAACTTTTTTGAAAATCTTTGGAGGGTGTTCGCCCCGGCCGCACGGCGGCATGTGAAGTCGCCTGCTCGGACAGTCCTGACTCGCGCAGAGAGCACATTAAGTGCTCTCTGGCTCGTGCGGAACTCGCGATCGACTTCGCATGCCGCCGTGTGGCCGGGGCGAACGCGAGTCCCGAGGTTTTCAAAAAAGCGGTCGGCGCGCAGTGCGCCGACCGCCGATATATGGGGTCTGATATTTTCTACCAGCTAGGGCCTCTTACTCGTCTAGGAGATCCTCTGGCATGTCGTTGCCGTCGCCTAGGTCGACTGGGGTATTTTCGGCATCGACCGTTGCCTCGGCCTCGGCGCCTTCGCCTTCGGGCTTTTCCTTAGCTGCCGTCATGCGGGCGACAGCGCACACACGGTCGTTGGCGTCGACGGTCATCATCTTGACGCCCTGGGTGGCTCGGCCGGTCTGGCTAATCTCATCGGTCTTGACGCGAATGACCGTCGCGCCTTCCGTCACGATGAACAGCTCGTGCTGCGGACCCACCGTCTTCATGGCCGCGAGGTTTCCCTTGCGCTCGGTCATCTGGATGGTGTAGACGCCCTGGCCGCCGCGGTTCTGCTCCGGATAGTCCGCGACCGGCGTGCGCTTGCCGTAGCCGCGCTCGGTGATGACAAACAGGTCGCCGTTGCCGTTGGTAACCTCCATACCCAAAACGCTCACGCCGTCCTTCATGCTAATACCGCGAACGCCGCTGGTGTCGCGTCCCGTGGCGCGAACCTGGTCCTCGGGGAACATGATCGCCTTGCCCGCAGTGGTGGCCAGGATGATCTTGTCGCCCTCGCGCACACGGCGCACGGCGAGCAGCGCGTCGTCGTCTCTCAGATTGATGGCGATCAGGCCATCACGGCGGCTGCGGTCGTAAGCGCTCATCACGGTCTTCTTGACCATGCCGCTCTTGGTGGCAAACATCAGGTACTCGTCGGCGGGGAACTCGCGGCAGCTGATGACACTCGCGATCTTCTCGCCTTCCTCAAAGGGCAGCAGGTTGACGATCGCGGTGCCGCGCGCCTGGCGCGTACCCACCGGCAGCTCGTGCACCTTCAGGCGGTAGACCTTGCCCTTGCTCGAGAAGAACAGCACGTACTCGTGCGTGGACGCGATAAACATCTCGTCGATGACGTCGTCCTCTTTAAGGTTGACGCCCGACACGCCCTTGCCGCCGCGCTTCTGGGCGCGGTAGGCAGCCACCGGGATACGCTTAACGTAGCCGGTGTGGGTGATGGTCACGACCATGTCCTCGTCGGCGATGAGGTCCTCGACATCCAGATCCTTTTCGACATGGCTGATCTCGGTGCGGCGTTTGTCGCCGAACTTTTTCGAAATCTCGCGCATCTCCTCCTTGATGACGCCCAGGATCTTCTCCTCATGCGCCAGCAGGTCCTCGTAGTAGGCGATGGCGCGGCGCAGACCGTCCAGCTCTTCCTGGATCTTGTCGCGCTCCAGGCCAGTCAGGCGGCGCAGCTTCATCTCGAGGATGGCCGTGGTCTGCTCGGGCGTAAAGCCAAAGCGCTCGATCAGGCGGCCGCTTGCCTCGGAGTCGGTCTGCGAGGAACGGATAATGCTGATGACCTCGTCGATATGGTCGAGAGCCATCAAGTAGCCCTCGAGGATATGGGCACGTGCCTGGGCCTTCTTAAGGTCAAAGCGAGTGCGACGGGTGACGACGTCGACCTGGTGGTCGATGTAGTGCTGCAGCATCTCGCGCAAGCTCAGGCATTTGGGAACGCCGTTGACGAGTGCCAGGTTGTTGGCGCCAAAGGTCGTCTGCAGCGAGGTGTACTTATACAGGTTGTTGAGCACGACCTGCGGAATGACGCCCTTCTTGAGCTCGATGACCAGACGGATGCCCTTTTGGTTGGACTCGTCGCGCATGTCCGAGATGCCCTCGATGCGCTTGTCGTTTACGAGCTGGGCGATCTTCTCCTGCAAGGTGCCCTTGTTGACCATGTAGGGAATCTCGGTAAAGACCAGGCGGCTGCGACCGGTCTTGGTGGATTCCACGTGGGCCTTGGCACGCACGGTAATGGAGCCGCGACCGGTCTCGTAGCTCTGCCTAATGCCGGCGCTGCCCATGATGATGGCGCCGGTGGGGAAGTCCGGACCGGGCATGATCTGCATAAGCTCGTCGACGGTGGCGTCGGGATTGTCGATCAGGTAGCAGGTGGCCTCGATCGCCTCGGTGAGGTTATGCGGGGCGATATTGGTGGCCATGCCGACGGCGATGCCCTGACTACCGTTGACCAGCAGGTTGGGAAAGCGCGCGGGCAGCGCCACGGGCTCGGCGAGCGACTCGTCGTAGTTGGGCTGCCAGTCGACGGTATCCTTTTGCAGGTCGCGCAGCAGCTCCATGGCAGGCTTTGCCAGGCGGCTCTCGGTATAACGCATGGCCGCCGCGCCGTCGCCATCGATGTTGCCGAAGTTGCCGTGGCCATCGATGAGCGGTGTGCGCATGGAGAACCACTGCGCCAGACGAACCATGGCCTCGTAAACCGCGGAGTCACCGTGCGGATGGTACTTGCCGATAACTTCTCCGACCGTCCAGGCCGACTTCTTATGCGGGCGGTTGGGGTAGATGCCACTCTCGTTCATGGCGTACAGGATGCGGCGGTGCACCGGCTTTAGTCCGTCGCGCACGTCCGGCAGGGCGCGCGCCGTGATGACCGACATCGAGTACTCGATGAACGACTGCTTCATCTCGCGGCCGAACTCTGAAATCTGGAGCTGACCGCCGTTGATGTCCTCGCCGGCCGAAGCGCCACGATCGACCGCGCCGAAGCTCTCCTCGAGCTCGGCGTCGTCATCCTCATCATCTTCATCCTCGGCGTCGGGGTTATAGGAATCCGGATCGCCGTCCTCGCCCTGCTCGGCGCGGGCGAGTAGGCGCTTCAGATCATCGGGCATGCCGGCGTCGCCGGCCTCGTCCATACCCTCATTGTTGTTGATATCGTCTGCCACGTTACCTCCTCATGGTTTGCGTGGTCCATTAGTTCCCCACCACGGAGACGGATTACCGGGAACACCGGATAACCCTCCTAGGTTTTCCAGGTGCCCCAGGTTGCCCTGAAGGATGAGGGCGCACGCCTTGCGTGCGGCGCCCGAAATCCTGAAGGGCAAGATGGGGTGCCTGGGAAAGCTAGGCGTCTAAGAATCGTGCGTCATGTGCGTGCTTCTCGATGTACTCGCGGCGATAGCCGACCTCGGAACCCATGAGCTCGCGCACGGCGCGGTCCGCCACCACGGCGTCCTCGATCGACACGCGCTGCAGGATACGGGTCTTGGGGTCCATCGTCGTCGAGGCAAGCTGCTTGGGGTCCATCTCGCCCAGGCCCTTGTAGCGCTGGACGGTATAGCCCTTGCGCTTCTTGGTGATCTTGCCATCCTTGGCCTTGCCGTCCTCGTCGTTGTCGTCGGGGTTCAGGCCCAGGCTCTGAATGGTGTCGCGCAGAATCTCGTCTTCGGGCTGGCGGCCGTTGGGATACACGTAATGGATCTTGTTGCGTACCTTAATGCCAAAGATGGGCGGGCAGGCAACATAGACATAGCCGGCATCGATCAGCGGGCGCATGTACTTGTAGAAGAACGTCAGCAGCAGGATGCGGATATGCGCACCGTCAACGTCTGCATCGGTCATGATGATGATCTTGTGGTAGCGCGCCTTGCTGATATCGAAGTCGCCACCGTCGCCGGCGCTCGTCGTGATGCCGCAGCCGATCGCGGTGATCAGGGATTGGATGGTGTCGCTCGAGAACGCGCGGTGGTCACCCACGCGCTCGACGTTCAAAATCTTGCCGCGCAGGGGCAGAATCGCCTGGATGTCTCGGCGACGGCCGTCCTTGGCCGAACCGCCTGCCGAGTCGCCCTCTACGATAAAGAGCTCGGTCAGCTCGGCATCGCGTACCGAGCAGTCGGCGAGCTTGCCGGGCAGCGACGCCGTCTCGAGCAGGCTCTTGCGGCGGGTCGCCTCACGCGCCTTGCGGGCGGCGTTGCGGGCCTTGCATGCCTGCTGGGCCTTCTTGACGATCTCGCGGGCGGGTTTGGGATGCTCCTCCAGATAATCGGTCAGCCCATCGGTCACGATCTTGAGCGTGAGCGCGCGCATGTAGGAGCTGCCGAGCTTGGCCTTGGTTTGGCCCTCAAACTGCGGGTCGGGCAGCTTGACCGAGATGACGGCCGAAAGCCCCTCGCGCACGTCGTCGCCGCTCAGGTTGGCCTCCTTCTCCTTGAGTAGGTTCTGCTTGCGAGCGTAATCGTTGATCACGCGGGTGAGAGCGGTGCGGAAACCCTCGAGATGCATGCCGCCCTCGGGGGTGTAGATGTCGTTGGCAAACGACATGACGTTCTCGCCGTAGCCGGCATTCCACTGCAGGGACACCTCGACCTCGCCCATCTTGGTCACGGGCGCATCCGGATCCGACTTGCCCTCGATATAGATGGGCTCCTTGAAGGCCTCGGGAACGTCTTTGCCGTCGTTGAGGAACTTGACGAAGTCGATGATGCCGCCCTCGTAGCAGAACTCCTCCACGTGGGGAGTCGCCTCGCGCTCGTCGGTCAGCACAATCTTTAGATTCTTATTGAGGAACGCCGTCTCCTGCAGACGGTTGTGCAGCGTATCGAAATCGTAGACACAGGTCTCGAAAATCTCGTCGTCGGGCCAGAAGCTGACGGTGGTACCCGTCGAATCCGAGGTGCCCACGACCTCCATCTTCTTGACGGTCTTGCCGCGCGAGAACTCCATCTCGTAGACGCTGCCATCACGGCGCACCTGCACGACCACGCGCTTGGACAGTGCGTTGACGACGGAGATGCCCACGCCGTGCAGTCCGCCCGAGACCTTGTAGGCCGAGTTATCGAACTTCCCGCCGGCGTGCAGGATCGTCATAACGACCTCGAGCGTCGGGATCTTTTTGATGGGATGCTCGTCGACGGGGATGCCTCGCCCGTTGTCGACGACCGTGATGGAGTTGTCGGCGTGGACCGTCACGTGAATCTCGGTGCAGAAACCGGCCATGGCCTCGTCAACGGAGTTGTCAACGATCTCCCACACCAGGTGATGCAGGCCGCTGGCGCTCGTCGAGCCGATATACATGCCCGGGCGCTTACGAACGGCCTCGAGACCTTCGAGAATCTTAATCTCGCCGCCATCGTAATCGTTTTCGTTTGCCACACGTCCTCCTTCAGCTAAGAAAATGTGTACAGCCTTACTAGTTTATCGTAAAAAAATACCCTCGGGAGCGAGGGTATTTGGCTCTACAAGGCCACCAGATGCGATTTAAGGCTCTTTCTCGCTTTGCACGCCCTTGGCCCACTCGGCACTGGCTCTCATGGCATTCTCGAGGGCCTCGCGCAGTTTTTGGTCTTCGATGGGCGCCACTTGGCGCTCGATCTCGCCGCGTTCGGCTTCGCTTAGATCGGCGTGCGGAACCGGCGGTCGCTCGGTCACGGCCGGGCGCAGGCGCTCCTTGGCAGCCGGCGGCGTGTGACCGGGCGCGGTCGTTTTGAACACCAGGCCGTCCACATGCGCGCCGGCCCGCTCCATGCGCGCCCGGATGATCTCGCGCAGCAGCGTCATCTCCTGCGTCCACGAGGGCGAATCGAGATACACCAGCAGCTCATTGGACTCGGGCAGGTAGCGCAGGCCCGTCACGTGGCGTCCCTCGCGCGTGCCCGAGCACACCGCATTCCAGGCACGATAGACCGCGCGCGACTCCTCGGCAGCCTCCATTTGCGCGCGGCGCTCAGGTGTCGCGGCCGCCAGGATGCGCTGACGCTCGGCATCCAAAAAGCCGCCAAAGGCAACCGTTCCGTTCTCGCGCTCGTAATTAGCACGCCTCACCCATGCTCACCACCTTGGCTCGTTCAAGCAGGTCATCAGTAAAGTACCCCAAGTTGGTGGTGGTTATGACCGTCTGGATGTCATCACCGATCAGCTGCAGAAAAGCGCCTCGGCGCCCGGCATCGAGCTCGCTCATCACGTCGTCCAAAAGCAGCAGTGGCGCGGTGCCCAGGATATCGCGCGCCACGGCCACTTCTGCCACCTTCCAGGCAAGCACCAGCGTTCGCTGCTGCCCTTGGCTGGCAAACGAACGGGCAGATCGACCCGCAACGGTAAACTCAATCTCGTCGCGATGCGGACCCACAAGCGTCACGCCGCGGCGCATCTCCTCATCGGCACGCTCATCGAGGGCCGCGAGCATATGCTCGTACGCCCAGCCCTTAAGTTCCTCGCGCCCCTCGGTTTGAGGTAAATCCCCCAGTGTGGATACATAGGACACGCCTGCGTCCTCGCCGGACGCCACCTGCCCATACGCGGCGCGCACATGGCCCGCCAGTCGGTCGAGCAGGGCCAAACGATGCACGAGCAGGGCTGACCCGGCGCGGGCGATGGAGTCATTCCACGCACCGAGCATCTCGCGGCAGCACCAGGTCTCCTTGAGCAGGGCGTTGCGCTGCGTCACGCAACGCCCGTAGGTGCTCACCAGGTCGGCGTAACGGGCGCTCAGTTGCACGCCAAAGTCATCGAGGGCGGCGCGGCGCACGCTGGCGCCGCGCTTGACCATATCCAGATGATCGGGGCAAAACAGCACGCTCGGCATAACCCCGCGCACGCCGGCAGCCGAGCACCTCTTGCCGTTACGGCTAAACGAGCGCTTGCCGTCCTCAACACCCAGCCCCATATCGAGCACGCGGCCATCGCCCTCGAGCCTCAACGCGAGCCTGCACGAGCCCGTGCCGTCGTGCACGAGCTCGGTAGCGGTGGGATGCCTAAACGAGGCGCCGCTCGTCAAAAGCTGCAGCGCCTCTATGAGGTTGGTCTTTCCCGCCGCGTTGGGTCCCGCAAGCACCGTCACGCCTTCGTCCAGGTCAAGACGGTAGCTATCGAAACTGCGGTAGCGCGCGACGGAAAGGTTGCGGGCAAACATGGTCATGGCGCAGCGCTAGATGCGAACCGGCATGACCAGGTACAGATAGTTGATCTTGTCGTAGGACTTAAAGATACCCGCCTGCGAGTAGCTCTTGAGCTCCAGCGTGATCTCCTTCTCCTTGGATAGGGCATTGAGGCACCCGAAGATGTAGTGGTAGTTGAAGGCGATGGTGCCCGACTCGCCCTCGGCCTCGACATCGATTGTCTCCTGCGCCAGATCCTGGTCATTGGAGATGGAGGACAGGCCCATCTGGCCGTTCTCGACATCGATCTCGAACTTGACGGCGGGGTTCGCGCTCGCGATGACCGCCACGCGCTTGAGGGCGGCATTAAAAGCCGCCACGTCGATCTTGACGCTCGTCACGCACGAATCGGGGATGAGCTGCTTGTAGTTGGGGTACACGCCCTCGATACGGCGCGACACGTAGGTGGTGTTGCCGGCCTCAAAGACGACCTGGGTGTCGGTAGCCCCGATCATGATGGTCGCCTGGCTGGCCATGATGTTCAGCGCGTCGTTAAAGGCGTCGGCCGGAACGTTGAGTTCAAAGGAGCCCTCGAGGGTTGAGGTCTCGACCTGCGTATCGCACACGGCCAAGCGGAAGGAATCGGTCGCCACCAGGCGCACGGTGTTGTTCTCGACCTTCATGTGCACGCCACCCAGGATGGGGCGGGCCTTGTCAGTCGAGGTGACGCGCCACACGCGGCCGACCATTTCGGACAAGATATCGGTCGGCAGTTCCACGGCGCTCTCGATGGCATAGGCCGGAAACTCGGGGAAGTCATTGGCATCGAGCGTGTTCAGGCGGAAAGAGCTCTTCTCACAACCAATCAGCACCTGACGCTCGGACAGCTCAAAGGTGACTGGGGCATCGGGGAGGGTCTTGGTGATATTGGAGAGCATCTTACAAGGGATAACCATCTCGCCCTCTTCTTCGACATGTGCCGCGATGCGATGACGGATCGAGATGGTGTAGTTAGAGGTCTGGAATTCCAAGATGCCGTCTTGCGCCTTGACGAGCACGCCCGACAGGATGGGAAGGGTGGATGCCGAAGCGACGCCCTTCATAACGACGCCGATGGCTTGTGTAAGCGAGCTCTGGCTGACGGTGAACTTCATCTTTTAATACCTTTCTATAGATATAAATATCTTAATAATAGTAATAGCACTGACGAAACTGTTGATTACTCCCAAAGACGCAGGTCAGACCCAGAAAGAGAATCGACAGCAACCTGTGTGCAACGGGGGTGGTTTTCCACGTTCAAAACCTGCGCAAAACTTTTCATCACCGCGGGTTGGGTTTTAAACACCTTATGCCCGTGGTTTCGACAAGTTTTCAACAGGTGTCTCTATTTCCCTACGAGCGCAGTGTAATTTTATCGCGCAGTGACTTGAGGTCTTCGGTGACGGTGCGGTCTTCCTGGATCATCTTCTGGACCTTTTTGTAGCTCGTGCTGACGGTCGAGTGGTTGCGGTTGCCAAATTCGGCGCCCACCGCCGTGGTCGTCATTTCGCACATCTCGATGGCCAGGTAGATAGCGATATGGCGCGCTTTGGCGATATTGGCGTTGCGACGCGGGCCGATGAGCTCCTCGTGTGTCACGCCGTACTGCTCTTCGATGACGGACTGAACCGTCTGGACGTTGATCTTTTTGGCCGATGTGTCGAAGTACTGGCTGGCGATGGCGTCGATATCGTCAAAGGTGAGCTCCCCGCCCTCGCGCTCGCGGTCACCCGCCTCGCCGGCGCAGCGCTCGCAAAAGCTCTCGAGTTCGCGGATGTTGGTGCCCGAGACCTCGGCCATGTGTTTAAAGTGTTCGTCGGTCAGGTGCCCGCCGTCGCCCCCATAGGCCGCCAGCAGCGAGTCGTCGCCTGCCTCGGGGGCGGCGACGATGGTGTTCTCGTAATAGCGCTGCAAGATCTTGTATTTCATCTCGTAGCTGGGCTCTGCAACCAGGCAGAGCATGCCGGCGTTGAAGCGGCTGGTCAGACGCTCGTCCATGCTTAGGTCCTTGGGGGCGCGGTCTGCCGCGATGACGACCTTCTTGTTGTTGCGGATGAACTCGTCCATGAGCTGGAAAAAGTAGTCCACGCTCGCGCGCTTGCCGATGATGTTTTGGATGTCATCGATGATGAGCACGTCCACGCCGTGGTACGCCTGCATGATGGGAGCGTTGCTCTTCTTTTGACGGTCGAACTCGGTCATCAGGTCGTCCAGATATGCCTGGGAGTTGGCATACTTGACCTTGATCTCGGGCGACTTCTCGGCGAGCTCGTTTTTGATGGCAAGCAGCAGGTGCGTCTTGCCCAGGCCCGATTTGCCGTAGATGAACAGTGATGTGCATGTGCCGCGCTCGTCCGCGAGGGCGGCAAACTTGAGTGCCGAGCGATAGGCATGGCTGTTTTCGGGGCCGTAGACAAAGTTCTCAAAGGTAAATTTTGAGTTCGCGGCGAGCGGGGCTCCATCCGTATTCTGCTCGGCCGGCACGGTCGGTGCTGGCATGGGTGAGGTGGGGGTCGCGGCTTGCGTGGATTTAGTCGGCGCCCCGCCCTTCATCTGGTTCATCATGCGACGAAAATCGTCGGCCGAGAGCGTGTTTTTGATTGCAATGCCCGAATCCGCGCCCGCCGCTGCGTCGTGAGCGATGGGCATGTGCGTGACGGGCGCGTTCGTTGGCGTCGCCGCCGCGGTCGGCAACGGTGCCATGGTTTCACGGGAAACATCGCTGTGCTGGTGCTCGACCGTCGACGCGTCGCCTGCGGAGGCCGGCACCGCCGGGGAAGCAGCGGGAGCCGTGGCGGGCGCCGTGGCGGGCGCCGTGGCGGCAGCGGATTCCGTCGCGGCGCCTTGCGGTGCTACGATGTCGAGCGCGATCGGTGCAAAGGCGATTTCTTCCAGATAGGCCTCAATAGTCGGCTGATGCTTTTTGAGCTGCGCGATGGCAAAGCGCGAGGGGGCCTCGATCGTGAGCGCATCTTCGGTCAGGCTTATGGCGCGCGATTGCCCCAGCATGTTGATGAGGCGTGCATCTTGGCCGTCGCGCTGGCAAAAGGCGATGGCATCCCCCAGGATGATGCTTGCTTCCTCGTCCACTGTCTCTCCCGTTCTTTAGCTCTGAGCTCGCACGCGAGCGGCGCCGAGTTCGGTCAGATGGTATTTCTGGCCATGCTTGATGACCAAGCCGGCCTGCGCCAAGTCATTGAGCGTGCGTGACCAAGTGGGGGCCGAGTTTCCAAACGCCCTCGCCAGATCGGTTGCACCGCACGCTTGATTTTGCGCCAGATAGCCCAGCGCGGCGTTGCCGCGATCGCTTACGAACACGTCCGGTTGTGGCTGCGCATGCTGATTTGCTGCATTAGGATACATCATTTGAGCTGCTGGTTGTTGAGAACTCTGCATCGGTGGCATTTGCTGTTGAAAACTTTGAGGCCACTGTTGGTAAGGCTGCGGAGGCATCTGCTGGGCCCAGGGGTTGTACTGCTGCTGCGGCATCTGCTGGTACGGCTGCTGATATCCTTGCTGGTACTGCTGCGGGAACTGCTGGCCGTACCCCAGTGGCGGCATCTGCTGATATGGATATCCTTGTTGGTACGGCTGATAGCCCATTTGCTGGCCACCCGGTGCGCCCGTCGCCTGCTGCATTGCTGCTGCATCCTGATCCGCCAGCGGCACGGCCTCTGGCATGCTTGGCAGCATCGACATCGATGCCGCCTGGGGCTCTTGTGTAGGAATCATTCCGGGCTGCTGCATCTGTCCCGCGGGGGGCTGCATCTGCTGCGTTGCCATGGGCTGCTGCGCAAAAGCTCCCGGCAGGGGATATGTGGGCTGCTCCGTCTCGGGCCGCACGGCAGCGCCGCGTCCGCCGGCACGCTCGATTTCCTGCACGCGTTTAGGGTTCAGGCTTACCGTAACCACGGTGCCGTTGCCCATGTTGTCCTCGATGGATACGGCACCGCCGGCGTTTTCCAAATACTCCTGCACCATGGGAAACCCTGCTCCGGTTCCACGGATATAGCGCTTCATCTTGCTGTTTGCGCTGGTAACGCCAAAGTCGAAAGCACGTTCCTTGTCGTCGATGCCGGGTCCTTGGTCAGCAAAGCGGATGGTGTCTCCGCCGTCCAGAATCGAGATGATGGGCTCGGCAAAGTGTGCGTGGATAAAGTTTTCGACAATCTCGCGGATGACCATGAGCGAGATATGGCCACCTTGTTCTTTCATGCACTGGTAGACGGTGTTGGTCGTCTCTTCCAAATACGTGCGGACATCTTGCGGATCAATGACGATCACCCGCGGTGTCGACAGCATGTCGTCATAGACGGCGATGCGCGCGGCGTACATGGCTTTTGGCGCCTGCGTGGTCGTCTGCTCGCCTTCCGCACGCTCTTCGCGCACGCCGGTGATGTGCTCGTTGTCGGGTGCCGGGTCTCCGGAATCGACCATGGTGTAAAAGTCGTCAGACATGCCGCTCGCAATCTTTCAAAAGGTTTCGAACAAATAGTAGCTCACCGTGCAACGTTTCTCATCTTTCGACAACTTTTCAAAACTTGTTGAAAACTTTGGAAAATGGGCGAAAAGTTCTCAACATTGCCAACATGACCTGTTGAAAACTCGATGAAATATCGTGAAAGGTTGCCATGAGGCGCAAATTTCGGTTGTGCTTATGGGGGAACCGTGTGAACTGCGCAACCTTTTACCTTTGATTTCTTGACATTTGAACATTGATTTCCCTACAATCTTCAAGCTCACGTGTCTATATCTGCGTCCGCGTCCCCGCGGACACTCGAAATGCAGCAGGAGGAACTTAAGATGAAGCGTACGTATCAGCCTAATAAGCGTAAGCGTGCCAAGACCCATGGCTTCCGTGCCCGTATGGCCACTAAGGGTGGTCGTGCCGTGCTCGCCCGTCGTCGCGCCAAGGGCCGCAAGCGTCTCACTGTCTAGCAGCGATACACACATCTCGCATGAAGACTATTAAGTCTCGGCAAGATTTCGAGCATGTGTTCAGTCAGGGGCGTCGTTTCAATCACCCTCTGATTCGAATGACCATATGTGAATCGGTTGGCGAAGGCGACTCCGGAAGGGTCGCCTTCGTTGGTGCTAAGCGACTCGGTTGTGCCGTCGTGCGCAACCGATCTAAGCGTGTGATGCGCGAGGCCGCCCGCAGCTGCGGATTTCCCGTTGCGGGTTATGACATCATCTTGTTTGCAACTCCCAAGACGAGGGTTTCCTCGCCGCAGGAGATGGACAAGGCGTTGCGTTCGCTTATGAAGCGCGCCGGCGTTGCCGGGGAGGAGCGATGAGCAATCACGTTTTGCGACGTGTTGCCATCGCTCCTATTCGCATATATCAACAGGTTATTTCGCCCTTATTGCCTGACGCCTGCATTTATTACCCAACGTGCTCGCAATACGCCATCCAGGCGATTGAGAAGCACGGTGTTTTGAGAGGCTGCTGGCTTGCCGTGAGGCGCATCGCTCGTTGCAATCCCCTGCACGTCGGCGGTTATGACCCTGTGCCCTAGCGGGCACTCGCTATCGGAGGAAAACTTACATGTGGGATTGGATCGTTAACATCCTTTTCGAGCTGCTCAAGCTCATCCAGACCTTTGCGGTCGACTGGGGCCTGTCCATCATCATCCTGGTGGTCATCATCCGTCTGCTGCTGACGCCGCTCATGCTCAAGTCGACCAAGTCGACGGCTCGCATGCAGGTGCTGCAGCCCAAGATGCTCGAGATCCAGGAGCGCTATGCCGACGATCCCCAGCGTCAGGCCGAGGAGATGCAGAAGTTCTACAGCGAGAACAAGTTCAACCCCATGGCTGGCTGTCTGCCGCTGCTGATTCAGATGCCTATCCTGTTCGCCCTGTTTACATTGCTGCGCAACCTGCCGCAGTACTTTAACGACGGCACGTTCTCGTTCTTCAACATCCTGCCCGACCTGACCACCACGCCGAGTGCTTCCTTTGCCGATGGCTTTATGGTTGCACTGCCTGCGCTGGTTTGCCTGATCCTGTTCGCCGTCCTGACCCTGATTCCGCAGCTCTATATGTCGCGCAACCAGACCGGCCAGCAGGCTCAGAGCATGCGTATGATGGCCGTTGTCATGACGGTCATGATGCTTTGGATGGGCTGGAGCCTTCCCGTTGGTGTTCTGCTGTACTACGACGTCTCGTCTGCTTGGCAGGTTATCCAGCAGATTTTTGTGACGCAGAAGGTCATCGACAAGGCGAAGGCCGATGAGGAGGAGCGTCTTAAGAACGCTCCGCTGCAGGTTGAGGTCACTCGTCGAGAGAAGAAGCCGCGCCCGCACAAGAAGAAGTAGTGGGATATCAATCTTATTTAGGTACCTAACTTTTGGAGTACGTTATGTCTGAAGAGATCATCGAGGATATGCTTGAGGAGGTTGCCCCGCAGGTCGCGGGCGATTATCCCGAGATTGCACAGCGCTACAAGGCTGGTGAAGAGCTGACCGATGAGGAGCTCGACACCATTGCCGATGTTGCTATTTCCATCCTGCGTTCCATCCTTTCGCACTTCGATGCCGCCAACTCTCCTATCGATGAGTATGAGGGCGACGAAGGTGAGCTGATTTTGGATGTAACGGCTCCCGACCTTGCTGTTCTCATTGGCCGTCATGGTCGCACCCTTGATGCCCTTCAGGTTATGTTCTCTTTGCTGGTGAGCCGCAAACTTGGCTTTAGGTATCCGGTTGTAGTGGACGTCGAGGGATACAAGAGCCGCCGTCAGGACAAGGTTGCCTCCATGGCTCAGTCTGCTGCCGAGCGTGCCATTCGCACTCATAAGAGTGTTTCGCTTCCGCCCATGAATGCCTACGAGCGTCGACTGGTTCACATTGCACTTCGTGGCAATGATGCCGTCGATACTCATTCTGAGGGTTCTGACCCTGATCGCCATGTGGTGATTGTTGCTCGATAATCTACTCGAGTTTATGCTAAGGGGACGTGGTTTCCACGTCCCCTTTTTTTGTCAAAAGTTCTCGATACGCTGATTTTTGTCAGAAAGGAGCTTTCGTTGTTAGTACTTACTGATCAGCAAGCTGACGAGATGTTGAGTCGTCTAGCTTTCTATTGCAAAGAGTATTCCTTGAGCGTAACTGATGTTGAGCTGAGGAAATGTATTCAGCATTTGGATTTGGTTCTAGAAACAAATAAGACAACCAATCTCACCCGTATTCTTAACGTAGAAGATGCTGCAGTACTTCATATCCTCGACTCACTTGTTTTGCTCCCCTATATCAACAAGGCTCCTGAGGGAGCTTTGCTCGATATGGGAACAGGTGCGGGCTTCCCTGGTATTCCATTAACCATAACCACGCATCGTAAAGCTACTTATATTGACTCTGTTGGCAAGAAGGTTGATGCGGTAAATTCCTTTGTCCATGCTATTGGATTGAAACATGCCCATGCGGTTCATGATCGTCTTGAAGAATATGCTCGGAGCCATAAGAAGCAGTTCTCTGTTGTAACCGCCCGCGCACTGGCCCCTCTACCGATTCTTGTTGAGTATGCGGCTCCGTATCTGAAGGATGGAGGGCTATTTGTTATAACCAAGGGCAATCCTTCGGATGAGGAGCTTGCTTCCGGCATGTCAGCAGCTAAGATTTGCGGCTTCACTTTGCTTCTGAATGACGCAATTGATTTGCCTGAAGGCTTGGGTCACAGGGAGTTCATTGTTCTTAAGAAGAGTCATCCAGCATCCGTTTCATTGCCTCGTGCAAATGGCGTGGCAAAGAAGAATCCGCTTGCCTAGATGTTTCACGTGAAACATAATGGATACTAACAACTTGCAGTGTTTCACGTGAAACATGGCGGTTGATATCGATTCGGAATGTTTCACGTGAAACATCCTCCGTTTGACAGCTTAAATACACACCAGGAGGGACCGTGGGATTTCGCGACGTTAAGCGTTCAAAGAGCGCAAAAGACACGCGTATCATTGCAATCATCAATCAAAAAGGCGGCGTCGGTAAGTCAACGACGGCTGTAAACCTTGCAGCAGCACTGGGTGAGCAGGGTCGTAAGACACTGATTGTCGATTTTGATCCGCAGGGAAACAGCACCAGTGGATTCGGAATTGAAAAAGAAGACCTTGATCACTGCATCTATGATGCATTGTTGAATGATGTGCCGGCAGAATCACTTGTTCTTGATACAAATTGCAAAAAGGTATTCGTAATTCCAGCTACAATTCAGCTTGCAGGCGCCGAAATTGAGCTCGTAAGCGCAATTGCACGTGAAACCCGCCTCAAAGATTTGCTTGAGCCGATTCAGGACGAGTTCGATTTTATTTTGATTGACTGTCCTCCTTCGCTCGGCCTGCTTACTATCAACGCTTTGACCGCAGCAGACAGCGTTTTGATTCCGATCCAGTGCGAATATTACGCACTCGAGGGCGTTACGAAGCTGCTTGAGTCAATGAAGATGGTCAAATCAAGGCTGAACAAGGGCTTAGACACCTATGGTGTGCTTATGACCATGTATGACTCGCGTACTTCACTATCGAATCAGGTTGTTGAGGAGGTTCAATCGTACTTTGGTGATAAGGCGTTTAAGACGCTAATCCCCCGTACGGTTAAAATCTCCGAAGCTCCGTCTTTTGGAGAACCAGTAATTACCTATGCACCTCAAAATAAGGGTGCAAAAGCATATATGAACCTTGCAAAAGAGGTGATCAAGCGTGCCTAGTGTAAAGAAACGTGGCGGATTGGGACGTGGACTGAATGCTTTGGTCTCAGAGGCCGAGTATGAGACCGGCGGTTCGGCTGCATCGGCTTCAAATGCTGCATCTGAAACAAAACTACCTATTGAGGATATCGTTCCCAACCCTAATCAGCCGCGAATTCACTTTAACGAAACTGAACTTCGCGAGTTGAGCGAGTCAATCCAAGAACATGGCGTTTTGCAGCCGCTTTTGGTTCGCAAGCATGGAAACGGCTATGAGATCATCGCTGGTGAGCGTCGTTACCAGGCGTCAAAGCTTGCTGGCCTTGAAGAATTGCCAGTCATCATTAAAGAGGTAAATGATGAAGAGATGCTGGCTCTTGCTCTTATCGAAAACCTTCAACGTTCAGATCTGAATCCCGTCGAAGAGGCTAAGGGCTATCGACAGCTCATCGATGCCAGCGGTATGACCCAGGAGGCATTGTCGAAGGCAGTAAGCAAGTCACGCTCTGCAATTACAAACTCGCTGCGTCTTCTCGATCTCCCCGAAGTAGTTCAGCAGATGATATTTGAGGGTAAACTTACTGCTGGTCATGCACGTGCGATTCTTGCAGTTCCCTATGAGGATGCTCGAATTCGACTTGCAGAGAAGGTTGTTGCAGAGGGCCTTTCCGTAAGAGCGACAGAAAATCTTGCTCCGTTGTTTTCTGCCGGAGAGACACCTAAGACGCCGAGGCCTGCAACCCCTCAGTCTTTTAAAAAGGCAGCCCGCGTGCTTCGTCAGGTTTTTAATACCAACGTGCGTGTGAAGAGCTCGCGTGGAAAGAATAAGATTGAGATTGAGTTTAAAGACGAGGAAGAGCTCTCTCGTATTCTTGGCGAAATGATTCAGTTTGATCAAGGAGGCCAAGATGAGGAATAGAATTTTAACTGCGATTGCATTGGCGACGACTGTCGCGGCTGGTGCCTTTGCTGGCTATAAGATCGCGACAGACGATGAACTTCGAGGTCGTTTGCTTCGTAGTGCGCAAGATATTGTCGATACATCCAAGAAGAAAATGGATGTTATGACAGAAGATGTTGCCATGCGTACAGCTCAGGTAACGAAGAATCCCAAGATTAATCAGGGTTGGGTCAGCAACCAATGGGAAAATGTAGGCTATTAGGTACCTAACAATTACTTAGCATATTGTGATGGGTCCTTGTCTGATTCACGAGACAAGGACCCCTTATTTTGGCCGTAAAAATGGGACCAGTAGCAGCTGATTCAAAATTAAGGTCAATAAATGAAACGACCCCGGTTGCATATCCTGCAACCGGGGTCGTTCGATGTTTCACATGAAACGTTTTGGGGTGCGACTCCCCTATGCGTTCTTCTGAACTTTGAAGCGCTGCTTCAGCTGTCCGCAAGCGGCGTCAATATCGTTACCACGGGAGTTACGAATCGTTGTCTCGATGCCACGGGACTCAAGGCGACGCTGAAGATCCTCAACCTTATGAATCGGCGACGGCTTGAGCGGGCTACCCTCGATGTCGTTAAGCTGAATGAGGTTAACGTGGCACAGCGTTCCCTCGCAGAAGTCGCAAAGCGCCTGCATTTCCGGATTCGTATCGTTGACGCCTTCGATCATGGCATACTCATAGGTTGGGCGGCGGCCGGTCTTCTCGGTGTAGAGCTGAAGCGCTTCGTGAAGGCGAAGCAGCGTGTACTTCTTAACACCGGGCATGAGCTTATTGCGCGTCGACTGGATGGCGGAATGCAGTGAAACAGCAAGCGTGAACTGCTCGGGGATGTCGGCAAATTTGCGAATACCGGGAATAACGCCACTGGTAGAGACGGTGAGGTGACGAGCGCCGATACCGATGCCATCGGGGTCGTTGAGGATTCGCAGCGCCTTGAGAACCTCGTCGTAGTTGGCAAACGGCTCGCCCTGGCCCATGAAGACAACGCTCGTGGCGCGCTCGCCAAAGTCGTTGGATACATGAAGTACCTGGTCGACGATCTCTTGAGCGGTCAGAGAGCGCTTGAGGCCGTTGAGACCGGTAGCGCAAAAGGCGCAGCCCATGCCACAGCCAGCTTGGGTGGAAACGCAGACGGAAAGCTTGTTACGACGGGGCATGCCGACAGTCTCGACGGAAACGCCGTCGTGGTACTCGAGCAAATACTTGCGAGAGCCATCTTTGGAAACCTGCTTGGTTAGTTCAGTCGGCGTGTCAAAGGCAAAAGCCTCTTTAAGCTGCTCGCGGAAAGCCTTAGGAAGGTTTGTCATATCGTCAAACGAACAAACGTTCTTCTCAAAGACCCATTCGATGAGCTGCTTCGCGCGGAAGGCTGGCTGGCCAAGTTCGGCCACGAGCTCGCGAATATCGTTTTGGCTCAAGTCGCGAATGTCCTGAGATTTAGTCCTGGGATTCATGGAAGCCTTTCGATTTTGGGGAAACGTAGAGGGTATCGCTACAATATGGTATCAGCTGCAGAAATTATAGAGGAGGAGTCTGCCCATGCCGGGTAAAAGCCTAGAGAACATGCACGTAGCGGTCTTGGCGGGCGGTCATTCCGCTGAGCGCGAGATCTCGCTCAATTCGGGAAAGAACGTCGTGGTTGCCTTGAAGGAGGCCGGCTACACTTCGGTGGAGCTGCTCGACACGGCTGCTGATGACTTTATGGTAACCATGGCAACCGGCGGCTTTGACGTGGCGTTTATCGCCATGCACGGTGCCGGCGGCGAGGATGGCGCCATGCAAGGCGCCATGGAGACCCTGGGTATCCCCTACACGGCTTCGGGCGTGCTTGCCAGCGCCTGCGGTGCCGACAAGGAGGTCTCTAAGCTCCTGTACGCCAAGGCGGGCATTCCCATTGCCCCCGGCCTTGCGCTCGAGGTGGGCGATGAAGTCGATATCGATCGTATCGTCGAGGTTTGTGGCGAGCGCTGCTTTGTGAAGCCGGCCGTCAACGGTTCCAGCTATGGCATTTCCCTGGTCCATGAGCCCTCCGAGCTGCCCGCGGCAATCGCCAAGGCGTTTGAGTACGGCGACAAAGTACTGGTCGAGAAGTGCATCGAGGGTACCGAGATCACCGTCGGCGTATACGGCGAAGATGACGTGCGCGCTCTGCCGATTGTCGAGATTCGTAAGCCCGAGGACTGCGAGTTCTACGATCTGGACGTGAAGTATGTCGACCCTACGGACATCCATCGTATTCCGGCGCAGATTTCACCCGAGAATTACGCTCGCGCTCAGGAGCTTGCCTGTGCTGCTCACAAGGCCCTCGGTTGCCTGGGCATCTCGCGCAGCGATTTTATCGTGAGCGAGGACGGCCCCGTCATCCTCGAGACCAATACCATTCCCGGAATGACCGATACGTCGCTGTATCCGGATGAGATTCGCCACACCGACGACATGACGTTCCCGCAGGTCTGTGACAGCCTGATCCGTATGGGCCTTCGTCGAGCGGGCATTGCATGCTAATCGAGGACGCGGTTTTGTCAGGAACGCCGCAGTTTGTCATCGACTCCTATGCCACGCTTGCCGAGCGCGCCAAAACACAGTCCTTCGGCCTTATTGAGGAAGATGTGATCGTCCTCGATACCGAGACAACGGGTCTTTCGGTGCAGGACAACGAGCTGATCGAGATCTCGGCGGCCCGCCTTTCGGGTCGCGAGGTCGTCGACCGCTTCGATACCTTCGTGCATCCCAAGCAGCTGATTCCCGCCGAGATTACCGAGCTCACGAGCATTACAAATGCCGATGTGGCAGATGCCCCGTCGGCTGTTGAGGCCGTCGCCGCTCTCGCCGATTTTGTCGGTGGTTGCCCGGTGATCGCACATAACGCCACGTTCGACCGCTCGTTTATCGAGTCGGTCAAAGGCGGCGTCAACGTGAGCGATATTTGGATCGATTCGCTGGCGCTGTCGCGCATCGCGCTTCCTCGCCTGGCCTCGCACAAGTTGTCTTTTATGGCCGATCTGTTTGGCTGTGACTCGGTATCACACCGTGCCAATGCCGACGTCGACGCCCTGTGTGGCGTATGGCGCGTGTTGCTCGTGGCGCTCACCGACTTGCCTCAGGGCCTCATGGCGCGCCTAGCCGACATGCATCCGGATGTGCCTTGGTCCTATCGTCCTATCTTCTCATTCTTGGCGGGGCAGAACCCTGGTTCTATCTTCTCTCTCAGCGCCGCTCGTGCTGACGTTCTCAAGGCCGATCGCGCCGACGATCGGGTGGACGCCGACGAACTGCCGGTACTCAAGATGCCGAGTCGTGAGGAGATTGAGGCAGACTATGCGCCAGGTGGCCTGGTCAATCGCATGTATCCCACCTACGAGCCGCGTGATGAGCAGATCGCGATGGCGCTCGAGGTCCGCGATGCGCTGGTCACGGGCACTCATCGTGTAATTGAGGCGGGCACGGGCGTCGGCAAATCGATGGCCTATCTGGTGCCTTTTGCCGAGGCAGCACGCCGTAACAACATCACGGTTGGTATTGCGACCAAATCGAACAATCTTGCCGACCAGCTCATGTACCATGAGCTGCCAAAACTTGCCGAGCAACTGGACGGTGGCCTGTCATTTTGCGCCCTCAAGGGCTATGACCACTATCCGTGCCTGCGCAAGCTTGAGCGCATGAGCCGCGGCCAGGTCGAGATTACCACCAAGCGCGATCCGGCGGACACGCTCACGGCGGTCGCGGTCATTATGGCGTACGTCTGCCAATCAGCCGATGGCGACCTCGACTCGCTCGGCATTCGGTGGCGCAGCGTCAACCGCCCCGACTTTACGACGGCCTCGCGCGAGTGTGCTCGTCGCCTCTGCCCGTTTTTCCCTGATAAATGTTTGGTCCACGGCGCTCGCCGTCGTGCAGCGCATGCCGACGTGGTGGTCACCAACCATTCCCTGCTGTTCCGCAATGTTGCGGCCGAGGGCAGGATTTTGCCTCCGATTCGTCATTGGGTAATCGACGAGGCTCATTCTATCGAGCGCGAGGCGCGCCGTCAGTGGGCGCGCGTGGTGTCGGCGGACGAATCACGCGTTCTGTTTGAGCGCCTGGGTGGCTCGAGCACCGGTGCGCTAAGCCAGGTCTCCCGTGATTTGGCAACCTCCGAGGGCTCTACGCTCTATCTGGGCCTTACTGCCAAGGCGACGTCGACGGTTGCGCGCGCGAGCATGGCAATCGCCGACGTGTTCGATGGCGTTCGCGAGCTCGGCCGCCGTGCCCGTGGGGGTTATGACAATGCCAATCTATGGATTGGCCCCGAGCTGCGCGAATCTGACGACTGGCATGATTTCTTACAGTCGGCCTACGCTGCCATCGATGCATTGGAACAAGCTGACAAGTGCGTCGACGCGCTGGTGCAAGCCGTCGCCGCCGACAAGCCCGAGGTTGTTGTCGACTTGGGCGATATCTCGCGCCGCCTGCACGAGCTGGCCGAGAACCTCAAACTCATCATCGACGGCACCGATGAACACTACGTGTATTCGCTGCAGGTCAATCGCAGGTTGCGTGCCGGCGGAGAGTCAATGACCGCAGAGCGCATCGACATTGGCGAGGCCTTGGCAACCGAGTGGCTGCCCGAGGTTCACACGGCTATCTTTGCCTCGGCGACCATGACGGTGTCCAAAAGCTTTGAACACTTTAACCACGCGGTCGGCCTCGATCGCATCGGTGCTTCAACATCCTCATCGCTGCACTTGGACTCGAGCTACGACTTTGATTCGAACATGGCTGTAGTCGTTGCGGGCGATATACCCGATCCGCGCGATCGTGAGAGCTATCTTACGGCGCTCGAGCGCGTGCTGGTCGACGCCCATCTTGCCATGGGCGGATCGGTGCTCACATTGTTTACCAATCGGCGCGACATGGAAGACCTGTACGCCCGCGTTGAGCCCAAGATGGCCCGTGCGGGTCTGGAGCTCAACTGCCAGCAGCGCAACTCATCTCCTCGTCGCCTGCGCGACCGGTTTATCAACGAGCCGACCTCGTCGCTTTTTGCTCTTAAGGCCTTCTGGGAGGGATTCGACGCCAGCGGCGAGACACTGCGCTGCGTCATCATTCCCAAGCTGCCGTTCTCGAGCCCCACGGACCCGCTCTCGTGCGAGCGCAACCTGCGCGAAGACCGCGCTTGGGCGCGCTATTCGCTGCCCGAGGCGGTGCTCGAGGTCAAGCAGGCGGCCGGCCGCCTTATCCGCTCGTCGACCGATTGCGGCGTGCTGATTCTGGCCGACCCGCGCCTGGTGACGAAGGGCTACGGAAAGAAGTTCTTAACGTCGCTGCCCACGAGCTCCTACCAGCGCATCGAATCGGCGCAGATCGGGCACTATCTGCAACTGTGGCGCGCACGCCACGAGCGGCGGCGCTAAAGCGGACAGACGAGGGTTTTTGCCATATCGCACAGGCGCTTTGACAGGGCGGGGTCATCCAAGATGCGGATGGCTCCGCCCGCTGCGATTACCTGGCTCAGTAGCCAACGCTCGGAGCCGTAATGCACGGTTACCGTTGCCATGTCTGCCCCGCCGCGCTCGATTAGGGTGATGCCGGCCCAGTCCAGATGCTCCGCCATATCGAATGGCATCAAGAGCTTTGCGCTGCGCTGCGTCCGGGCAAGGGAATCGTGGAGGGATGCGACGTCCGGTGTGTGAGGCACGACGGAGTCTTCCGTCAAGGCGAGTCCCTCGATTTTATCCATGCGATAGGTGCGCTGCTCATCGACTGTGATGTCCCAGGCAATCAGGTATGTTTGGTCGCCGTTTGCCGTAATGCGCAAGGGGTCGACCAGACGCTCGCGTGGCCGTGCATCGTCCATCGAGCGATATGAGATGCGGCAGCGAACGCCGTCCTGAATGGCGCAGCTCAGCTGCTGCCAGTGCGACCCGTGGTTGACGGTGTCAAAGACGCGCTGGTTATAGCCGAGCTCTTCGGGTAGAAGGGCATGTCGAATCCGGGCTGCCGTCTGCGGCTCGATCCCCAACGATTCAAGTTCGTGGTTGAGCACAGCGCCCTCGGCGGCACTCAGGCGCAACGGTAGCACACGCCCGGCGTCACCGGTGAGGATCACACGCTCGCCGTGGCATTCGCAGATGATGCGCGCACCAGATTCTCGGTCCGCGAGCGTCGAGACGATCTCGAGAATCTCGTCGAGCGATACTCCCGTGATGTCAAAGCGGCTGCAAATCTCGGTTCGTGTCATGCCGCTCTCGCCGGCGGCGTAGAGGGCCTCCATGATGTCGATGGCGCGCGAGAGTCTCTGCTCGCTGGTGAGTTTACGCACGGGCATGCTCGTGCACCGTCCTTTCAATGAGGTGGTTCCACGCCTGTTTGAGCGATTTGGGGGCCACGGGCCTCATGCCGTCCATGGCGTGGGCCATGCAAAATGAGGCGCCGGCTTCAAGATCGCGCACGTCAACGGTCCAGGTCCATCCCACATCGGTGTGTACGAGCTCACCTCGCCCACGCGTGAGACCGTTGATCATATCGATCTGCGTCTGAGGGGCGAATGAGAACGTGGCTGCAACGGGCGGTCGGTCGGCAAAATCGAATTCAAAGAACAGGTAGTCGCTGAGGTTGAAGTCCGCGGGGATGACGTAGGCCTTCGAAGGACGCCAAGCGCGAACGATACGGTCGCAGCGGAATGTCCTGATGTCGTCGGTGACGTTGTCGAGGCCGCAGAAGTAAGCCACGCCCTCGCGCTCGAACACGCCGTAGACGCAGACGGTACGTTCTCTCTGCTCGCCGCGTCCGTTCTGATATAAAAATCGCAGCGCGCATCGCTCGGCAAAGGCGCTCCAAACCGCATCGACGGTGGGAGAGCGGCTGATCGGCGCCTCGTCTACCGTCGTCCTGCCGGTGAGATAGGCAATCTTGGAGCGAATATCGGCAAGCGGTGCGGCAAAAGTGGATGAGCCGGCCGCTAGTGTCTGGTCGATGGCGTTGAGCAGGATATCGGCGTCGTCTGCGGTAATGAGGCCGCCTGCCGCAAACGTGTGCTCGCGGTCGATTGTCCACGAGCTTTCCTCGGTCTCCTGCGCGCCGGTGGGGCGAACCTCCTTGATTAAGATGCCGCGTTCGAGCAGCTTGTCACGATCGCGTCGAAACTTGCGCTTATCCGAGTCGATATTGCCCGAGCCATATCCCAGGTCAGAATCCAAGACGATCTGCTCGGTCGTCAGCGGTTCGGGGGAGCTATTGAGCACAAAGAAAAGATTGAGGATGCGCTGAGCCGTTTTATCGAAACTGGGCTCCGAATTTCCCTTTTTAATTGTCTCGGTCGTGTCGCTTGCCGTCATAGAGTCCTCGCATGAGAAGGTGGTTTGCTGCCATGATTTTAGTCCGATATGGAGATTAGGCTATATCCTTGTCCGCTCGGGGCGTTAAGATGGCCCGAATTCGGTCGTTTGCGCTCGCTCGGGGTATACTTTCGACTATATACGGTTCTAATGTGCATGCATTGGGCCTATTTGTCGGATTATGGATGTGGAGCGCACATGGCGAACACCCAGAACTATATTAACCACCTGCTGCAGAACACCGGCATTACGCCGGCATGCAGCGAAGAAGAGCGCTTGGCTGCCGAAGATATCGCTCAGATCTTCCGCAACCACGGCTTTGACCCCGAGGTTCAGGAGTTCAATGCCCCGGCGCCCAGTAGGTTGGCATTTGCCGTTACCGGTATTCTTGCGTTTGCCGGCGCCCTGCTGATGGGCATCGGCGGCGGTATCGGCTTGGTCGGCACCTTGCTGGCCATTGTCGGCGCCGTTCTTTACGTGCTCGAGCGCACGGGCCACCCCGTGGTTTCGCGCCTGGGCAAGACGGGCGTGAGCCAAAATGTCATCGCCTACCACAAGGCCTCGGGCCCGCTCGCGTCCCCGCGTAACCGCCCGGTGGTCGTTGTCGCACACTACGACTCTCCCCGTGCTGAGCTGCTCGCCCGCGAGCCTTATGCTTCGTATCGTGCACTCATCGCCAAGCTGTTGCCCGTTGCCACGGTTGCCCCCGCTGCCGTTGCCATCCTGCGTATTCTGCCGCTCCCCGGCGCGCTCAAGGTTCTGCTGTGGATTGTCGCGATCCTCGCTTCCCTCGTTGCACTTGCCAACGCGGCAAACATCATCTTTAACCGCCATATTCTTCCCTATACGTCCGGCGCGGTGTGCAACAAGTCCTCTGTCGCCGCTATGCTCGGCGTTATGGACAACGTTGCTCCCTTCCAGGGCGAAAACGAGTTTCCCGACGATGTTCCGTTCGATACCTATTTTGGGGAGCAGAAGCGTCGTGCCGAGGAAATGGCGCGCGCAGCGGCGGAGTATGCCGCGGCCCAGCAGCAAAACGACTACGGCAACACCATCGAGTATGAAGAGCCTACCTACGCTGAGGACGAGTTCGGGCAGCCGATTGCTCCCGACGCTCAAACCGAGCCCGAACGGGGCGAGGCTTTCGACGAGCAGATCGAGGGCTTTGAGGGTGCGTCTGCCGACGAGACGCTGATTGGCGCCATTGTGCCCGAGGATCAGAATCAGGCTGTCCAGGCCGAAGAGTTCAATGACGAGGTTTCCGCTGCCGAGCCGGTGGAGGAGCCTGTCGCGGCCGAGCCCGAGCCCGAGCTCTATCGCAATGCCGCCGGCAACATCCGCTTTGGTTCGGATGCCATCCGTGCGCTCGGAATGCTTCCCGAGTCCTGCACGCTCGATTACGAGGAGGGCGAGGAGCCGACGTTTGAGCCCGAGCCTGCCCCCGTCGTGGCTGCACCTGCGCCCGCTGTCACCGTGGATGATGAGTCTGCCGCGGTTGCCGCTGCCGTTGCCGAGCCCGAGGCGGTGTCCGCGATCGATCCCGCGGCAGGACTGGACATTTTGGCTCCCGCCGCGCCGGCGCAAGACGTTGCGGACGAGTCTGACGACGATTACGTTGAACAGCCGAGGCGCGTGTCTTACGAGAGCGATACTGATTTCTCGGCCGAGATTCCCGCGGCAACGCCCCATGCCGACATTGCATCCGCGTTCTCGTCGATTGGCGCCAGCGCTTCCAACTTCTTTAAGGGTGCGCTTGCAAAGGGCAAGAAATTTATCGACGATTTCGAGGAGAAGCGCGCTGCCGCACGCGAGGCTGCCGAGCAGGAGGCTATCGCTCAGCAGCAGGCGGCCGAGGCGGCACGTGAGCGCGCGGCGCAAGAGTTCGAGCAGAACGAGGCTATGCAGTCCGTACCCGTCGACGCTGCCGAAGCTACAACGTCTTTCGAGGCTCAGCAGCACGTCGATAGCACCATGTCGTTTGATGCCGCGCAGTTCGATTCCACGATAACGTTTGAAAAGCAAGGTACCGCGATTGCCGAGCCCCTTCCTGCTTCCGATGAGCAGGACGACGCGGCGGGCGATGGCGAGCCCATTGATGCTGCCGAAATTCAGGATGCGACCGAGGACGAGCCCGTCGAGGTCAACTCTGACGAAGAGCAGTACGCGGCAGCCGAGCAAGATGATTCGACCGAGGTCGAGCAGGAGGAAGTGTCTGCGGTTTCCGAGGCTCCCGAGACAGATGAGTCGAGGCCTTACTCCACGCAGATTTTCACCATGCCGACTCCGAGTGGTTCCGGTGCCACGGTTGCCAATGTCGCTCCCACCCAGGACGAAACGGTCGATTCCCTTATGGCCCAGATTTCCTCCCAGGCATCGCCGCGTCCGCAGATGAATGTTCCCGATCCGGCGTCGGCACCGTCGCCTGCGCCCTCCTCGTCTCCGCTGGCTTCGGTCCCCGATCCATCGCTGCCGTCGATGAAGCAGGCAAACGTTGCGTCTCGCACGTCGCTGTTCGACCTTCCCGATCCCTCTGCCCAGGTCAACGACCCCTTTGCTACTGCTCAGGGTCCCGAACCCACATCGGCACCCGTTGCGCCTCCTATGCCCGTTGCGCCGGGCGCGCAGCCGATCGAGACCATTTCAGCTCCCGCCCCGGCGGCACCCAAGTCTCGTAAGCGCGGCCTGGGTGGCCTGTTCGGTCGTAAAAAGAAAAACGAGCAGGACAGCATGAGTGACTGGCTGGGCGTCGAAGACGATTACGATGCCAAGAAGTCAGGTCGCGGTATCGGTTCGTGGGATAACTTCGAGGACGATAACGATGGCTGGAAGGGTGGCGCTACGTCTTCCGATGGCGCTTCTTCCGAAGATATGCTCTCGGCTGTCGCCTCTATGGGCGATGATGAGCTGCTCGGTCACGATATCTGGTTTGTGGCAACCGGCGCCTCGGATTGTGATGGCGCCGGCATGAAGGCCTTCTTGGCTTCGCATCGCGATAAGCTCCGCGGCGTATTCTTCATCAATCTTGAATCCGTCGGCGCCGGCAGGCTTTCGGTGGTGACGGTCGAGGGCGAACAGCAGCTGCTCAAGGGCGATCGCCGCATCATGAACCTGGTCAGCAAGGTGTGCAAGTCGTTCCATGTCGATTGTGGCGCGCTCGAGATGCCCTATGCCAAGACCGATGCCTATGCCGCGCTTGAGGCGAGCCGCCGAGCCCTCACCATCGCCGGCGTGGACGGCACGCGTCTGGCTTGCGCTCGTACCGAGGACGACCTGCCCCACAATGTCAACCCGACGAACATTGCCACGGTATCCGAGCTCGTGACCGAGGTTATCCGCCGTTCGTAGACGGAGCTCTAAGGAGTCAACGTGTTTTCGTATATTAAGCGCCATTGGCCTGTCTACGTGATTTTGACCTTGATTGCCATTGCGTTAGGATTTGGGGCTGCCTACATCGTGGGTGCAAAGGGCTCGACCCCCGCCTCCGCAATCAGCGAAGAGGTGGAGCAAGAACAGAGTACGGGTGCCGATGGGATTCCTGAGTCCGAGCAAGCAATCGTTGATGGTGGATCTTCGTCTGCAGAGTAGATACGGCGATTTACATGATTGAAAGCGGGCGAGCCAGGGGACTGTCTCGCCCGCTTTTTCATCGCGCTAGCGCTTCTTTGGGATCGACCTAAGGCGAGCGAACCATAGGGCTGCGACACCCGAGGTCAGGAGCGCGGTGATGCAAGCGGCGATGGGAGCTGATCCTGTTGCCGGTAGGTCCTGCGGTAGGGTACAGCGTTGAATGACGCTGTCCTCGTCATGTGACTCAAGTTTATCGCCGCCACCGTTGCGGCAAAGATCGACGCGCGCGCTGTTGGTGAGTGCGGTTTGGGGCGTATAAGCCGACGTTGCCTGCATGTGTACGACTGCGCCCCGAGCGTCTGTGCCAAGGATTGCTTTGGCATCGTCAAGGTCGTCGTGCTCATCTTTGAGATCATCGCGGGTCCAAGAATCCACATCGCTTCGAGTCGTAAAGTCGGCGGCTACCGCACCGTATTCAATTCGAATGCCCGTTACGACGGTATTGGACGCAAGGTCGAGTTCTTTCGCCTCGAGTGTGGTGGATTCCGTGGTCGAGACATCCGCCTTCCAGAGGTGCCAGCCGTCGTAATCGACGAGGCGGCAATCCTCACCCAGACTCTCCCTTACTTCGTCGGACTCAAGCCAAGGATTTTCGTGCCCATCGTCAAGTGTCGCGTTTGCCGGCTCATCGACGTCTGTCGAGTCCAACGGCGTCGTGCGATACCACACGTTGCACAGACCATTGAGGTCGCCGATGGCGACGGGGGTTTCGATTGAGACGAATCTCGCCGTATCGTCCTCGGCACACTCAAGATCATCGGTAATTGTGAACTCATCAACCCAGGTAGTTGAATCGTTTCGAGCGTCGATGGTATAGGAGAAAAGCCCATCCGTATTGGTTTGCATCGCGGCACGGTTTTTACCATCGCCGTTAGCCAACAGGCCCTTTTCGATAGGTTGGACAAGTTCCTGACGCTTGTCGACCTGCCCCTTGATCTCGATGGGCGCATCCTTCATCGCGACGGATTGGACTTCTCCCGTATCCTTTATTTCAAACGTTATCTCCTCGGCAAGGTCATAAGTCCGCGGAGACATCATTTCGCGCAACGAGTAGGTGCCGGGTGCAAGATGTTCGACGCGGTGTGGCTTGTCGGATGAGGTCCAGGAGTCTATTTCGGTTTTATCGGGACCATATAAGGCGAGCTGTGCGCCTTCCACTTCCTGCTCACCGCTTGCATCGACCTTGGAGATATCAACCTTGGTGTAATCGTCGGACACGTTAAGCCGTGCTTCTACAACGGGTGTTTTCTGGTCGGCATAAGTAAGGTCGACAATATGGGTTGTCTGATCGAGCAAGAAGCCTGCCGGCGCTTGAGTCTCGACAACCTCGTAGCGTGCGGTGCCAGATCCCAGTGGGAGGTTGCCCGCGCGTGCTTCTCCAGTTTCATCCGTCGTGACGGTCGCGACAGTCTCACCGTCGAGCGCGGCAATGCTACCGTCGGGGCGCACGATATCACCCGAGGCACGGATCTCAAAGACGGCGCCCGCGAGGCTGCTGCCGTCTATGGCATCGGTTTTAACGATCCTGATGTTTCCGGTCGCGGCGTGGTCATAATACGAGGCGATTGCAACGGGCGTTAGGTTCATGTCGGCGGGTATGTTTACCTCGATCTCTTCGCCGACAAGATAGGGCTCTTTGGCCGAGGTTTCGCGTACATAATAGGTGCCCGGCACGAGCGATTCGGGCAGTGTGACGGTCCCGGTCGCGTCAGTCGTAAAGGTGTCCATTACGTTATGTGCTGGATACCAGCAAGTTTGTGAGACAGGTTCGTGATTGCTGTCGAGGAGTTGGAAGGTGAATCCGGCTAGGGGAACAGAAGCGCCTGTTTGGGCATCGCGTTTTACAATCTGGAGATGCGTCGACAGAGCGTGGTTGTCCACGATATATTGAAGCTCGGCGCCGTCGGAAATCTGATTGGCCCCGACGGTCCATTCCCCTGCACGTTTAAAACCCTCGGGGACGGTTTCCGGAACCTCGCGAACCGTGTAGCCGGCACGGTCGTATGGGACGGCTCCGTGGACACCGGCGGGTCGCTTGCCTGTGCCGAACCATGCTTCGGGCTGATCTTTGGTGGAGGCAAAGCCATAGATGTTTGTGATCAGTGTGCCAACAACCTGCTGAGAGCTGTTGCTGACAACCTCAAAGACAACACCACCCGCCGGCTGCTCCAGGCCGGATTGGTCGCTATTGCCGTAATCCTTGAATTTGGAAATCTCAAGGTTAAACGCAATGGGGATATCGGAAACGCGAGATTCGATCTCGACCACGCCTGAATCGCCGAGCTGGTCGGCTCCAACGGTATAGGTCCAGCTGTCGTTGGATGGCAGGTAGCCCTCGGGGGCTTTTGATTCGTAGATGGTAAAGGTTCCTAAGGGGACATCGGCGAGGGCGGCCCGACCGCTTTCGTCGGTCGTGAGGATTTGTGCCCATCCAGGGGTTGATTGCGACACACACGTGAACTCTGCTCCTGCGAGTGAAGATCCCACCTGGGGGCCGGCATTCGTCGCGGCATCGAGTTTTACGATACGCAGGTTGATGGTGCCGGGCTGTTCATCAATGGCGACCCGCCCGCCGTCATTCCCCGTGGTAAAGGCAATACGATCGTGGCGGGGGACATAGCCGGCCGGCGCCTTCGTTTCAACTAGGTAGTATGCCGTGTTGGGCAGAAGTGTTGCTTGCGCTCGACCGTTGCTGTCCATCTTGATGGTGCCGACACGCGCGCCGCTGGCGCTCTCAAAAATATCGAATGTTGCCCCGGTAAACTGATAGGTATTGTTTCCGCTGGTAATAACGGTGTTAGCAGACTGCTTTTGGAAGGAAACAGAGACCGCCGGCAGTACATAGAGCATGTCTTGACGTTTGCTGCCGCCCGATACGGCCCCTAGATAGCGTCGCGCGCGGTGCGGAGCGGCTTTGATGCTTCCTGATTTTGCGCTGTCGTGGAGCCACCGCGCAGCCGCCACGACTTCATTGTCGGCGGTAAAGTGTCCGCTCTTGGTTTTACCCTGAGCGGTCGTGTAGGAGTAGGTGCCGTCGACATGGGTAGTGCCGTTGAGCATCCATACGGCAAGCTGGGTGGCGGCGCGGGCGCGATCGGGTGAAAGATGGTAACCGCCAAACGACGTGGTGGTGGGATATCCGTGACAAACGATTGCCGCGAACTCGTCGTCGAGCCACACCCAGCCTTGATCAAAGTTGAGCCATGGGCCACCCGGTTTGGTGGGGCCGGGGCGCTCCTGGTTCATGCAGTAGGCAATCGAGGCGTCTTGAGCTTCATACTTGCCGATGAAGAAGGGCCCACAATCATCGCTAATAGTGCGGAAGCCGAGCTGGCCGTAGCCATCGACGGCAAATGCGGCTCCCGGTGCCAGGCAGCCGAAAAGCAGGAAGAGGAGCAGGAGCAGCGGACCTGTTGCGATTGCGCTGTGGACAGAGTGCGTGGGTGCGTTGGACATGGCTGCTCCTTATCCCTCGTGCGCCGCACGGGGAGGCTGCGACGCGTAGGATGAGGCTACCCCCGAGGTTCATGCGGGTAAGTACCGGAGCCTGACCAAAAGCTTGCCCAATTCCTGACAAATTGAGCTCAAATACAACAATCAAGCAAAAGCGCAGGTAGAAGATAAGGAGAACAGGAAGTCAAAGGTCCTCGTCTCCACAATTGACGCGATTTTCAAACGAATCTCCACAGCTAAAACAAGCATCGCCACCCTTGTATCGAACAAGACAACCGCGTTATACTATCCCCCACATATGCGGGCATCGCCAAGTGGTAAGGCATCAGCTTCCCAAGCTGACACTCGCGGGTTCGAGTCCCGTTGCCCGCTCCAGCTAGAAGCACAAGCACGGCACCATTACGGTGCCGTGCTTTTTTCAATAAAGCGCCGGGACTCGAACCCGACAGGGTGCGAGCGCTAAGCAAACGCGAAGCGTTTGTAGCGAGCAGGCGAAGGCGCCGACAGGCGCCTGAAGCCGGTGCGTATTTGCGAAGCAAATACGCAGACGTCCCGTTGCCCGCTCTACCGGGCACGGGAGACATGGGGACGGCTAATTCAACAAAGTCTTCCCCTTCGGCTTCGTGAAGCTGAGGGGCTCGCCTGAAGCCGGTGCGTATTTGCGAAGCAAATGCGCGGACGTCCTCATGGTCGCTCCAATTCCAAAATGTTAGGTTAATGCCTGCTGCCCATACTTGCACCTGCGCACGGTACAATGGTTGGGTTACGACCAACGTGCCAATAACCAAAAAGGAGCCGCTATGATCGATCGCTATACCCGCCCGGAGATGGGACACATCTTCTCCCTCGAGAACAAGTACGCCATTTGGCAGGAGATCGAGGTCTTGGCCTGCGAGGCCCAGGCGGAGCTCGGCAAGATCGGTATTTCCAAAGACGAGGCCCAGTGGATCCGCGACCATGCCAACTTTGAGAAGGCGAAGGTCGATGAGATCGAGGAAGTCACGCGCCACGACGTCATTGCCTTTCTGACCAACATGAAGGAATACATCGATGCCGATGTTCCCGAGGGCGACCCCAAGCCCAGCCGCTGGGTTCACTATGGCATGACCAGCTCCGATCTGGGCGACACGGCCCTGTGCTACCAGCTCACCCAGGCCTGCGACCTGATCATCGAGGACGTCAAGAAGCTCGGCGAGATTTGCAAGCGTCGCGCCTTTGAGGAGCGCAACACGCTCTGTGCCGGCCGCACTCATGGCATCCACGCCGAGCCGATGACCTTCGGCATGAAGTTTGGCTCTTGGGCCTGGGAGCTCAAGCGCGATCTGGATCGTCTTGAGGACGCCCGCAAGAATGTTGCCTTCGGTGCCATCTCGGGCGCTGTCGGCACGTACAGCTCCATCGAGCCGTTTGTCGAGGAGTACGTCTGCGAGCACCTGGGCCTGGTTCACGACCCGCTGTCCACGCAGGTTATCAGCCGCGACCATCACGCCTATCTCGCCGGCGTTCTCGCCACCACCGCAGCCACCTGCGAGCGCATCGCGACCGAGGTTCGCAATCTACAGAAGACCGATACGCTCGAGGCCGAGGAGCCGTTCCGTAAGGGCCAAAAGGGCAGCTCAGCCATGCCGCACAAGCGCAACCCCATCACCATGGAGAAAGTCTGCGGTCTGTCGCGCGTCGTGAAGTCCAACGCCCAGGTTGCCTTCGATAACGTCGCCCTGTGGCACGAGCGTGACATTTCGCACTCCTCTGCCGAGCGCGTCGCCCAGGCCGATAGCTTCATCGCCCTCGACCACATGTTCCAGTGCCTCATCCGCGTTATCGACGGCCTGCAGCTGTACCCTGCCCGCATGATGGCCAACCTCAATAAGACCCGCGGCCTCATCTTCTCCTCCAAGGTGCTGCTCGCCCTCGTCGACACGGGCATCACCCGCGAGGACGCGTACGCCATTGTGCAGGAGAACGCCATGGCAACTTGGCACGAGGTACAGGATTGTGTCTCCGGCCCCACCTTTAAGGAGCGTCTCGAGGCCGACCCGCGCTGCACCGTCAGTCAGGAGAAGCTCGACGAGATCTTTGATCCGTGGGACTTCCTCACCCGTATCGACACGGTCTTTGATCGTCTGGAGCAGCTGAGCTTCGAGTAGGTTCGGGCATAACGTTAGCTTTTTAGGGCGCTTTGCTGGTAATGTGTGTTGCCGGCAAAGCGCCTCGTTGCATTTAGGGAAAGACGGGGATAATAGTCGTCTCGAATAACATTCTGAGAGGGGATCGCATGATTTCGTTTGATTACAAGCCTCAGGGCGTGTGTGCTCGCAATATTCACCTTGATCTTTCCGATGACGGCAACAAGGTGATGGGCGTTGAGTTTACCGGCGGCTGCGACGGCAATCTCAAGGCTATCTCCAAGCTGGTCGAGGGCGCTCCTGCCGATCGCGTAATCGAGGTTCTCGCCGGTAATACCTGCGGTATGAAAAAGACCTCCTGCGCCGACCAGCTTACACGCGCTATCGAGGCCGCTCGCACCGAGATCGCCTAATGGGTATCGCCGATCACATCAAGAACGGAATATCGCGTCGCGGCTTTGTACTCGGTGGGGCCGCCGCGGGCGCTGCCACGGTGCTTGCCGGATGCTCGAAAAAAACGGGCACCAGCGATGATGCCGCCGGCGAGCCGCAGGTTATCAAGGACGATTCCAAGATCATCTCGATTACGGATGAGTACGAGGCAGTCGACATCGATCTTGAGCCGGCGGCGTCGTGGACGCTGCCTCTGGGTACGCTGCTGTACTACTGCGACGGCGATTACGCCGCGGCGATGATGGCGCCCGCATCGGCGCTGCACGCCAACACACTCGGTGTGCTCAACCTGGGTGATGGCTCGCTTACCACATTAATCGAGGATCCTATCGAGGGCACGGGATATGCATTCTACGATGTCCGTGCCGGCGACGGCGTATTCGCGTGGGTTGAGATGAACTTCGCCAATTCATCGTGGAAGCTCTACGCTCAAAATCTGTCGGGCGCTTCGCTCTCTGGCGACGTGGTTGAGCTCGATCGAGGTGGCAAGGACTATGATCCGCCCCTGTTTACGGCGTTCGGGTCATCGGTCATCTGGTATAAAATGCCTTCGGCAGGCGGCAATAAAACGAGTAGTGATTCGTTTTGTTATCGTCGCTCGCTTGATGAATCCAAGGCCGAGGTAATTTGGAAATCGACGGGCCGCTTTGCATCGGCCCCGCGCGCGAGCGACGGCATTTTGACCATCTCGCCGCGTGTCCGCAACGACGAGGGCGTCTACTACGGCATAACGGCAATCGATCTGACCGACGGCAACAACACCAAGCGTGCCCAGTTGGTCCTCCCTTCGTCAGTTTCGCCTTTCGAGGCCGTATATATGGGCGATACCTTCGTGTTTTCTATCGAGGCGGCCTATAGTGGCGTGGGCAGCCTGGGCAATATGGGCACGTATATCGGTAATGAGGGAGGGCCGTACCTCTTCCTGTCACGCGAGCCGCTCGCATGTGCGGCTGGCAAGAAGAATAAATACCTTGTTAAGGTACAGGCGTCGCATTTCCTGATCGACACCTCTGCCAAGACCTATGGCTCGCTGCTGTCGCCCGACCGCGCTTTGGAGTATGGCGATTATCCAGCTACGGCGGGAAAATCGGACTCATTCCTTACGTACGCCACGGTGCGCAACAGCCAGGGTATACCAGAGACGGTCACTGCACGCCTATTCTCTCTTTAAGCTTAGAGGGGTTAAAAAGGCGCCAACAGGGGAATAAACGCGTTGTAATTGTGAGTACCGCCCGCCGAGCTGCCGCGTCATAGCGGCATCTGGCGGGCTCAGGTGCGTTAAAATGGGCTTGTTCTTAGCTAATTGAGACAGGGGGGCCGTGTTATGGCTTCAGATGCAAAAAAGATTCTGCTGGTCGAGGATGAGAAGGCAATCCGTGACGCCGTCGCTGCCTATCTCGAGCGCGAAGGCTACTGGGTTGTGGGCGTCGGCGACGGCCAGTCCGCGATCGAGGAGTTCGAGAAGCATCAGTTCGACCTGGTCGTGCTCGACCTTATGCTCCCCAAGATTCCCGGCGAGCGCGTTTGCCGCACCATTCGCGATACCTCGGATGTCCCCATCATCATGCTGACGGCTAAGGGCGAGATCGAGGACCGTATTATCGGTCTTGAGCTCGGCGCCGACGACTATCTGATTAAGCCGTTCTCGCCGCGCGAGCTCGTCGCCCGCGTTCGCGCTCTGTTCCGCCGTGCCCATCAGGCCGACGAGCCCGCCGTCGAGGTACTCGACTTCGGCGATCTGGTCATCGATATCTCGGGCCACAAGATCTTGGTCGAGGGCAAGGAAGTCGATCTGACGGCTTCCGAGTTCAAGCTGCTCACCACGCTTGCCCGCCATCCCGGCCGTGTGTATAACCGCATGGAGCTGGTCGAGAAAGTGCTCGGGTATGACTTTGAGGGCTATGAGCGCACCATCGATAGCCACGTGAAGAATCTTCGCGCCAAGCTGGGCGATGATCCCAAGAAGCCCAAGTGGCTCTACACCGTCCATGGTGTCGGCTATCGCTTCGAGGCTCCGGCCAAGACCGATAAGTCGGACGAGAAATAGGGAAATCACATATGACACCTGCGCGCTTTGAAATCGGACAAAAGCACAAGCAGGAGAGCGAGGCGGGTTCCAAGGCTAGTTGGAACACGCCTCGTTCCGATTCACGGCCAACGATGAGCTATCCCTCGCGCATGGCACTTGCTTTTGCTCTGACATCGCTCATGACGGTATTGGTGCTGGTGGGCGTTGTCTCTGTTGTGTGGGGCACGGTCTTTTCGGATTACACACGCTCCAATATCGTCGAAATCGCAAATTCCGCTGCCGAGAAGTTGGCGACCTCATATGAGGAAAACGGCTCTTGGACCGCGGGAGAACTGCGCACGGTCGCAACGTCGAGTTTGGTTTCCGACGATCTGGGCATGCAGGTCGTCAATAAAAAGGGTGTGATCGTTTATGACGATTCCTGGCCCTCGGCAAGCGCCACCGCCGATGTACGCGAAAACCAGGCTACGACCGACGACACGAGCGGCAAGAGGGCATCGCATAGCCCGGTCTCGTCTGCTCCAACCGACTCCGATAGCGTTGCTAACGTCGAGATTGTAACGTCTTCCGGCGAGCATGCCGGACAGGTAAAGCTGTGGGCCATCGGCTCCGACGCTCTGCTCACCAAGGCGGACTCTGCGTTTAGGGAGAAGACCTTTAACGCCATGGCCCTCGCCGCGGTTGTTGCAATCTGCATTTCGGTCGTTATCGGATCGCTCGTGTCGCGCATGCTCACCAAGCCGATTCATCGTATTACCAGCACCGCCAAGCAGATTCGCGATGGAGACCTGTCCGCTCGTACGGGCTTGCGCGGCGATGATGAGATCGATCAGCTGGGAGAGACCTTCGACGAGATGGCCACCTCACTCGAGAAGGACATGAAGCACGAGAAGCGCCTGACCTCTGATGTTGCCCACGAGCTGCGCACGCCGCTCATGGCCATGCTTGCAACGGTCGAGGCCATGCAAGACGGTGTGTATCCCACCGATGACGAACACCTGGAAACGGTCGCATCCGAGACGCGTCGTCTGGCCCGTCTGGTGCAGCAGATGCTCGACCTGTCGCGCATGGAAAACAGCACCGCGCCACTCAACCTGGAGCCGGTGGATATGGTGCCGTTTGTGCGTTCGATTGTGAATGGCCAGGAGCGCCTGTTTGCCGACCGTGACCTGCGTTTGCGCTTTGCAGATGAGACGCAGGGCCACGATGACGTTGTCGAGGCCGATCCCGACATGATCACGCAATGCGTCATCAACCTCATGAGTAATGCCATGCGCTATACCCCCGAGGGCGGATGGGTCGTGGTGTCGGTGCTCAGTGACCGTAAACACGTCGATATTGCGGTCTCGGACACGGGCATTGGAATCGCCAAGGAAGACCTGTCGCGCATCTTCGGTCGTTTTTGGCGTGCCGACGCCAGTCGCGCCCGCGAGGCGGGCGGTCTGGGCGTGGGCCTCGCCGTGACCAAGCAGATTGTCGAGCGTCATCATGGCTACATATCCGTGGAGTCGGAGCTTGGAAAGGGTACGACTTTTACGATTCATCTGCCTCGCGAGCACACGGCGGACGCGGCATCTACTACAATGGAGCACTAGCTTTTCGCTATTCGGTGAAGGAGGGGTTTCGTCCCTGCCGCTCCGAGTTTGCGAAAACGTGCGGGGAAGAACCCGCATTACTGTCGTATTTAGGTAAGGAGTGACTCACGTGACAACGATGGAGCGTCGTCCGGATTCCCGTGGCAAGGTTCGTGATATCTATGATGCCGGTGAAAACCTGCTGATGGTCGCCACCGACCGCATTTCTGCGTTCGACTTCATTCTTCCCGACGAGATTCCGTTTAAGGGAGAGGTGCTCAACCGCATCTCGGCATTCTGGTTCGATAAGTTTGCCGACATTGTTCCCAACCATCTCGTCTCCATCGATCCGGCGGATTTCCCCGAGGAGTTTGCCGAGTATCGTGACTACCTCGCAGGCCGCGCCATGCTGGTCAAGAAGGCCCAGACGATTCCTATCGAGTGCATCGTCCGCGGCTATCTGACCGGTTCGGGCAAGAAGACCTATGACGAGAACGGCACCGTATGCGGCATCCAGCTGCCCGAGGGTCTGACCGAGGCCTCCAAGCTTCCCGAGCCGCTGTTCACGCCGTCCACGAAGGCCGAGATCGGCGACCACGACGAGAACATTTCGTTCGAGCGTTGCTGCGAGATCGTGGGTGAGGATATCGCCGCGCAGATTCGCGACCTGTCCCTCAAGATTTACAAGGCTGCCGCCGAGTATGCAGCGACCCGTGGCATCATCATTGCCGACACCAAGTTCGAGTTCGGTGTCATCGATGGCAAGGTTACGCTGATCGACGAGTGCCTAACGCCCGACTCCAGCCGTTTCTGGCCCGCCGCCAGCTACGAGGAGGGCAAGATTCAGCCCAGCTACGACAAACAATTCGTCCGCAATTGGCTCAAAGCCAACTGGGATATGACGGGGGAGACCCCGCACCTGCCCGCCGAGGTCATCGATGGCACGTCCGAGCGCTATCGCGAGGCCTTCCAGATCATCACGGGCTCCCAGTTCACAAGCATGAAGGAGAACGCATAAGTGAGTACCCGTAGCGCCACGAACAAGCGCACGCAATCCCACGAAGTTACCGGGGTTGCGCGCAAGTCCGCCGCATCTGCTAAGCCCGCCCGCCAGGCAGCGAGCTCCGTTCGCGTCGTGCCGGCATCATCCAAGGCACGCCGCAAGGAGCTCGAGAAGGGCGAAAACCTGGAAGGTCTTTCCAAGGAGGAAAAGCGCGCCCGCAAGGCCAAACAGCGCGCCCGCGAGGATCGCATCTACACGGTGTCGAATATCCTCCTCAAGCAGGATGAGGACTACACCAAGCGCCGTCGTATCTGGTGGGCCGTGCTCGCCATCGGCATGGTACTCGTCGTGGCAATTTGGGCTTCGCTCTACTTCGCTCCCGGCGGCACGGTGTCCAGTCCTGTTCAGATGGTCGGCATCGTTTTGTCCTATGTCATCATCCTGGGTGACTTTATCTACGACTTCGTTCGTATCCGTCCCCTGCGCAACATGTACCGCACGCAGGCCGAGGGCATGTCCGAGAACAAGCTCAACGCTCTTATTGAGCGCGCGGCTGCCGAGGAGGACAAGAAGGACTCCAAGAAGAAGTAGCGTTTGTATTCATACATATCGCTAAGATATAAGGCGCGTCGTTTTAGCGGCGCGCCTTTTTACTGTTCTATAGATAGATGGAGTGGCACATGATTCGAGCTGCCCTGACGGTCGAAGAAGCTCTGGAGGGCATGAAGGCCCTGGAGCCCAAGATTAAAAACTATGCGCGCCTGGTTGTCCGCAAGGGCGTAAACGTCAAGCCCGGCCAGGAGGTTGTCGTTCAGTCTCCGGTCGAGTGCGCGCCCTTTGCCCGCGTGGTGGTCGCGGAGGCTTATGCCGCCGGCGCTGGTCACGTGACGGTCATTTGGGCCGATGATGCCGTGACGAGGCTCACGTACGAGCATGTCGATAAAAGCTATTTTGAGCAGACGCCCGAGTGGAAGCGCCTGCAGCTGGATTCCCTGGCCCAGGACGGCGCCTGCTTTATCTTTATCGAGGGTGCGGACCCTGCCGCCCTTAAGGGCATCGATCCCGCCAAGCCTGCTGCAGCTTCTAAGGCAAGGAATACGCAGTGCAAGGTCTTCCGCCGTGGACTGGACTACAACATCAACCCGTGGTGCATCGCTGGCGCTCCGGTCGTGGCATGGGCGCGCGAGGTGTTCCCGGGAGATGCCGATGAGGTTGCAATCTATAAGCTGTGGAATGCGATTCTGCACACCGCTCGTGCCGATGGCCAGGACCCGGAGAGCGACTGGGAGCTTCATGACGCGGCATTCGAAAAGAACCTGCGTTTCCTGAACGACAATCGTTTTGACCGCCTACATTACACCGCGGCAAATGGAACCGATCTGACGATTGGCATGACGAAGGGTCACGAGTGGGCCGGCGGCAAGGGTAAGACGCCCGATGGACACCCCTTCTTCCCCAACATCCCCACCGAGGAGGTCTTCACCTCGCCTGATCGTATGCGTGCCGACGGTATCGTGTATTCGGCTATGCCGCTCATTCACCACGGTAACAAGGTTGACGATTTTTGGATTAAGTTCAAGGCCGGCCGCGTAGTGGACTACGATGCCCGTGTGGGCAAGGCGACGCTTGCGAGCATTATTGACACCGATGAAGGTGCCGCTCATCTGGGCGAGGTCGCGCTCATTTCCAAGAACACTCCGATCCGCGAAAGCGGCGTTCTGTTCTATGACACGCTCTATGACGAGAACGCTAGCTGCCATCTCGCGCTAGGTGTCGGTTTCCCCGAATGCATCGAGGGTGGGTACGACATGTCCAAGGAAGAGCTCCTGGAGCATGGCGTTAACGTCTCGAGCGCGCACGTCGATTTTATGATCGGCACGGACGACATCGATATTAAGGGCATTACGCCTGATGGACGTGAAGTTGTGATTTTCCAGAACGGCCAATGGAGTTGGGAATAGTCCCAGACCGTGGTACAATGCCACCCGCGGGCCGTTAGCTCAGCTGGCAGAGCAGGGGACTTTTAATCCCAAGGTCCAGGGTTCGAACCCCTGACGGCCCACCATAGAATAGAAAGCGATCGACTCCGGTTGGTCGCTTTTTTGTTGCCAAGGCATGGGTTCGAACCCGTCGGGGCGCGGAGCTGAGTAAACGCGCGAGCGTTTGCCAGCGCAGCGCGCAAGGCGCGAAAGCGCCGCAGCGGCCGCCTGCGGAGCAGGCTGAACCCCTGACGGCCCACCATAGAATAGAAAAGCGATCGACTCCGGTTGGTCGCTTTTTTGTTGCCGGTGCACGGGTTCGAACCCGAACTTCTCTATATATAAGAACGCTTGGCGAACAAAACCTGCCTTTTACCGACGGGAAACAAATAGCTGATGCCTTTGGAGTAAAGTAGCGCTCCAGAGATGACCGATGTCTCAACACTCATAAAACAGCTGGTCATCGCCAATATCAGAAGCCAATGCTTCAGTTTTAACCCCAGTGATGCGACTGAGGGATCTATTTATTTGTGAACAAAATATGGAGTGCGTGATTCCCGCCCGCGGGGGCCCTCCGGTCTGGCAATATATCTCCTTGCCGCGCGGCCCGGTCGGACCGGATGAGCCGCGGGGCGTGCACCTTGAGAACCGGATACTGCGAGGATGGACACTTCCGAGTGTCGCATCCGGGCAGACATCGAACCATTTGAAATGGTCTAACTTGGATTTGTTTTTCGCAAGGCCGCCGAGAGG
>NZ_JBCOIG010000003.1:148220-179751 GCF_040926405.1 Collinsella aerofaciens | reverse complement strand
CGTAGAACCCGTCGCTGTTCAGCCTAATGCAGACGGCGGCTGGAGCGTCATCGACGGCGCCCAGATCGAGGGCGACACGGTCAAGGTCGACGGCAAGGTTGTCGAGGGCGCGCGCGTGGTCACCGAGCAGTTCCTGCCCCAGGGTCCCGCGGCTCCTCAGGTCGCCATCAAGCAGTCCGGCACCAACGGCGGCGGCTTCTTCGGCGTGAACTCCGCCCATCCGTATGAGAACCCCAGTGCCTTCACCAACATCATCGAGATGACCAGCCTGCTGCTGATCCCGGCCGCCTGTTGCTTCGCCTTCGGTATCGGCGTCAAGAACACCAAGCAGGGCAAGGCCATCTTTGCCGCCATGTTCATCCTGCTGGTGATCTTCACCGGCATCATCGCCGTCAACGAGCATGCGGGCACCCCGCAGCTGGCCGATGGCGGAGCGGTCAATATCGAGATGACCGACGGCCAGGCCGGCGGCAACATGGAGGGCAAGGAGAGCCGTTTCGGTATCGCCTCCTCTTCTACCTGGTCTGCTTTCACGACGGCTGCTTCCAACGGCTCGGTTAACTCCATGCACGACTCCTACACCCCGCTGGGCGGTTTTGTCCAGATGCTCCAGATTGCTCTGGGCGAGGTCGTCTTCGGCGGCGTGGGCTGCGGCCTGTACGGCATGATCGGCTTCGCCATCCTCACAGTGTTCATCGCCGGCCTCATGGTCGGACGCACGCCTGAGTTCCTGGGCAAGAAGATCGAGCCGGGCGAGATGCGCTGGGCAGTTGTCCTGTGCTTGGCAACTCCGTTTGCCATTCTGGTGTGCTCGGCCATCGCCTGCATGGTGCCCGGTCTTGCCGACCAGCTCAACAATGGTGGCGCGCACGGCTTCTCCGAGGCGCTGTATGCCTTCACCTCATGCGGCGGCAACAACGGCTCGGCGTTTGCAGGCATGAACTGCAACATTCCCTGGATCAACGTCATGCTCGGCCTCGAGATGCTGTTCGCCCGCTTCATGCCCATCATCGGTACGCTGGCTATCGCCGGCTCGCTGGCCAAGAAGGGTAAGGTCGCCGAGAGCGCCGGTACCTTGTCTACCACCAACGGCATGTTCGTATTCCTGCTCGTGTTCATCGTTCTGCTGATCGGTGCCCTGAGCTTCTTCCCGGCCCTGGCGCTTGGCCCCGTTGCCGAGTTCTTCCAGATGATTGCGTAAAGGAGGGTGCAGATTTATGACTATGCAAAAAGACATGATGGGCCGCGCGGTCCGCGACTCGTTTGCCAAGCTGGATCCTCGCGTCCAGATTCAAAACCCGGTCATGTTCCTGGTGTGGCTTTCCGCCGTCATGACCTCCGTCCTGGCCGTCGCTTCCATTTTCGGTGTGCAGGACGCGGGTGTGCCCACCTACTATGTGGTCGCCATTGCGGTCATCCTGTGGCTTACCGACCTGTTCTCGAACTTCGCCGAGGCGCTTGCCGAGGGCCGCGGTAAGGCCCAGGCCGATTCCCTGCGTGCGGCCAAGAAGGATGTCGAGGCCCATCGCATCGAGTCCGTTGAGGACAAGGAGCACTTCACCGTCGTTCCCGGCACCGAGCTCGCGCGCGGCGACCTGGTGATCGTACGCGCCGGCGAGCAGATTCCCGGCGACGGCGACGTCATCGAGGGCGCTGCCTCCGTTGACGAGTCCGCCATCACCGGCGAGTCCGCCCCCGTGGTCCGCGAGGCCGGCGGCGACCGCTCTGCCGTTACCGGCGGTACCACGGTGCTGTCCGACTGGATCATCGTCAAGATCTCCAGTGAGCCCGGCCAGAGCTTCCTGGACAAGATGATCGCGATGGTTGAGGGTGCCGCGCGCAAGAAGACCCCTAACGAGATCGCTCTGGAGATCTTCCTGGTGGCCCTCTCCATCGTCTTTATCCTGGTCACGCTGGCCCTGTATTGTTACTCCTGCTTCTCGGTCGGTCTTAACGACATGGACAACCCCACGGCCGTAACCACGCTCGTGGCGCTGCTCGTGTGCCTGGCTCCTACTACCATCGGCGCCCTTCTTTCCGCCATCGGCATCGCCGGCATGAGCCGTCTGAACGAGGCCAACGTGCTGGCCATGTCCGGCCGCGCCATCGAGGCCGCCGGCGACGTCGACATCCTCATGCTCGACAAGACCGGCACCATCACCTTGGGTAACCGCCAAGCCGCCGAGTTCATCCCGGTCGACGGCGTCGATCCCGCGGAGCTGGCCGATGCCGCCCAGCTTTCCTCGCTGGCCGACGAGACCCCCGAGGGCCGCTCCATCGTCGTCCTCGCCAAGGAGCAGTTCGGTCTGCGCGGCCGCACACTCGAGGATAAGGGTATGGAGTTTATCCCGTTCACCGCGGCAACGCGTATGTCCGGCGTGAACTACGAGGGCAATGAGATCCGCAAAGGCGCTGCCGATTCCGTGCGCACCTATGTGGAGGCAGCCGGCGGCGTGTTCTCAAAGGAGTGCGACGAGGCCGTCGAACGCATCGCCAAGGCCGGCGGCACCCCGCTGGTCGTGACAAAGAACTGCCGCGTGCTGGGCGTTGTGTACCTCAAGGACATCATCAAGTCCGGCGTTAAGGAGAAGTTCGCCGACCTGCGCAAGATGGGCATCAAGACCATCATGGTGACGGGCGACAACCCGCTCACCGCCGCGGCAATCGCCGCCGAGGCCGGCGTTGACGACTTCCTGGCCGAGGCCACCCCTGAAGGCAAGCTCGAGAAGATCCGCGAGTTCCAGCGTGAGGGGCACCTGGTCGCCATGACCGGCGACGGCACCAACGACGCGCCCGCTCTGGCCCAGGCCGACGTCGCCGTGGCCATGAACACGGGCACCCAGGCTGCCAAGGAGGCCGGCAACATGGTCGACCTCGACTCCAGCCCCACCAAGCTCATCGAGGTCGTGCGTATCGGCAAGCAGCTGCTCATGACCCGCGGTTCGCTCACGACCTTCTCGGTGGCCAACGACATGGCGAAGTACTTCGCTATCATCCCGGCCCTGTTCTCGCCGATCTACCCCGGGTTGGACGCCCTCAACATCCTCGGTCTGGCAAGCCCGCTGTCCGCGGTTCTTTCGGCCATCATCTATAACGCGCTCGTTATCGTCGCGCTGATCCCGGCCGCGCTGAAGGGCGTTAAGTACCGCGAGGTCCCGTCCGGACAGCTGCTGACCCACAACCTGCTCGTGTGGGGTCTGGGCGGCATCGTTGCCCCGTTCGTATTCATCAAGCTCATCGACATGCTGCTCGCGTTCTGCGGCATTATGTAAGTGGAGGTTTGTATGTTCAAAGGTGTTGCATCGCGCGCACTGGGCGTGTTCGCGCTGTTTACCGTTGTCTGCGGCCTGGGCTATACGCTTGTCGTGACCGGCATTGCCCAGGTTGCGTTCCCGTATCAGGCGAACGGTTCGCTCATTACGGTCGACGGCAAGGTTGTGGGTTCCGAGCTCATCGGCCAGAACTTCGAGGATGAGGACCACATGTGGGGCCGCATCCAGAACGTGTCAATTTTCGAAGGCGAAGATGGCGAGCTCATGGCGTATGGTGCCCCATCCAACCTGTCCCCGGCGAGTGAGGAGTATCGGCAGCTTGTGGATGCGCGCGTGAAGAAGATCCGCGCCGCCAACCCCGATGCCGATATGGACGCTGTGCCCGTCGACCTGGTGACGTGTTCCGGCTCAGGGCTCGACCCCGAGATCTCTCCCGATGCCGCCGAGTACCAGGTCCCGCGCCTTGCCAAGGCCACGGGCAAAAGTGAGGACGAGGTGCGCGACATCATTGCCGCGTGCACCAAGGGCCGTTTCCTCGGCGTGTTCGGCGAGCCCACGGTCAACGTGCTCAAGGTGAACCTTATGCTGGACGGCGCGCTGTAGGTGAGGGAGTGGCGGATGAGGGCATGACTGACTATCTGAGCCCTCAAGTCCACCCCGCCCATCAGTTGCGGTGAAATACGGACTGTTTTGGCTGGCAAAAGTCTCATCTACTCCGTATTCCACCGCAACTTTTTGTGGGGATTGGATTAAAGGCGGGGGAGTGCGAGCGGGTACGGACGCGGCGGTTGCTGATACGATAAGTACGTTAGCAACTGCCGCCGAGCGGCTTAAACGAAAGGAAGCCTGTATGGAGTCATCCGCCTACCCGATGCTCTTTAGCCCGATCAAGGTCGGTACGACCGAGGTCAAGAACCGCGTCTTTATGCCGCCGGTATCCACGAACCTGGCCGATCATGGCTATGTGACCGACGACTTGGTCGATCATTACCGTGCCCGTGCCAAGGGCGGCGTTGGCCTCATCATTACCGAGGTCGTGACGGTCGAGCCCACCTATACCTATCTGCCGGGTGACATGTGCTGCTACGACGACACGTTTATCCCCGGCTGGGAAAAGCTCGCCGCGGCCGTCCACGAGTATGGCTGCAAGATCATGCCGCAGCTCTTCCACCCCGCCTACATGGCCTTTAACATTCCGGGCACGCCTCGCCTGATCGCTCCGTCCTTTGTGGGCCCGTCTTACGCCCGCGAGGCACCGCGCCCCATCACGGTCGACGAGATTCACGAGCTCACGCATCAGTTTGGCGACGCTGCCGTGCGTATGCAGAAGGCTGGCGTCGATGGCGTCGAGGTCCATGCGGCGCATGCCCACGGCATGCTTGGCGGCTTTTTGACCCCGCTCTACAACAAGCGTACCGATGAGTACGGCGGCTCGCTCGACGCCCGCATGCGCTTTTTGCTCGAGGTCATCGCCGAGATTCGCGAGCGCTGCGGCAAGGACTTTATCATCGACGTCCGCATCTCGGGCGATGAGTACACTGATGGCGGCCTGACCCTCAACGACATGATCTACGTCTCGCGTCGCCTGGAGAAGGCCGGCGTCGACATGATTCATGTGTCGGGTGGCACCACCATCAAGCGCGGCTCCGCAATTCCCGCCGCCGGTACCCAGCAGGCCTCGCATGCCGCCTGCTCGCGCGAGATCAAAAAGCACGTCAACATTCCCGTCGCCACCGTCGGTCGCATTAACGAGGCCTGGATCGCCGAGGAGCTGATCGAGGACGGCGCTGCCGACATCTGCATGATGGGCCGCGCCAATCTGTGCGATGCCGAGTTCTGCAACAAGGCCGCTGCCGGCAACGCTGACGCCATCCGCCCCTGCATTGGCTGCCTGCGCTGCCTGAATGGCATTATGTTTGGCAAGCGCATCTCCTGCACCGTCAACCCGGACGTGGAGCGCGACGAGGCCGGCTACGAGCCTGCCGCCAAGGCCAAGAACGTGCTCGTTGTGGGCACCGGCCCCGCGGGCATGGAGGCGGCGTTCATTGCCGCCAAGCGCGGTCACAACGTGGTGCTCGTGGATAAGCAGGACGAGCCGGGCGGCGAGATGCGTATCGCGGCCGTTCCGCCAGCAAAGCAGGAGCTCACCCGCGTGATCAAGTATCAGTACCGTCGTCTGGCCGAGGCGGGCGTGAAGTGCATATTTGGCACCGAGCTTACTGCCGAGGACATTCAGCGCGACTATGCCGGCTATGAGGTCGTCCTGGCTTATGGCGCCGAGCCCATCGCTCCGGCCTTCATGCAGGGCTTTAAGCAGGTTATGACGGCTGACGACCTGCTGGGTGGCAAGGCTTTCCCGGGCAAGAAGATCGTCATTGTGGGCGGCGGCACCGTTGGCTGCGAGACGGCAGATTACCTGGCCCCGCTGGTCAACGACCTGTCGCCGGCCAATCGCGATGTCACCGTCATCGAGATGACCAAGACGCTTGCCGCCAACGAGGGCGGTGCCGGTCGCGCGGTGCTCATCACGCGCATGCTCTCCAAGGGCGTTCATGTGCTGACAGAGGCCAAGGTGACCGAGATTACCGAGGACACTATCAGCTACGAAAAGGACGGCGAGGTCCACACCATCACCGGTGCCGATACGCTGGTGCTTGCCATGGGCTATCGTCCCAATACCAAGTTGGCCGACGACCTTGCCGCTGCCGGCGTTACCACCCACGTGCTGGGCGACGCCAACAAGTGCGGCAACATCCGCGATGCCATCGGCGATGGCTATAAGGTTGCCTGCGAGCTCTAGTCACTCCCTTTGCACCAATCGATTGCAAAAAGCGGCGGCTGCCCTGTGTGTTGGGCAGCCGCCGCCTGCGTTTTGCCAAAGAAAGATTATTGTCGGGCCCTAAATGCCTTTTGCTTCTGCTCCCTCCGCAATCATGTTGCGGTTATACACCAGGTGCAGATACATCGCGTCGTGCGCGGCGGTGGGATTGCGCGCGGCGATGGCGTCGGCCACGCCACGGTGAGTGCGGATGGTCTCTTCGACGAGGTCGCCGCCATCCCAGGGCGGCTTCATGGAGTAGCGTCCGTACGCATCGAATTGCTCCTCTCATAGATGTGCGGCACAAAGAGCTCCGAGTTCATACGAGCTCGGGGCTCTTTTCGTTTGGATTGCAGGCGTATTGACAGACGAAAACTGTCTGCGTCCGATATTGAGCCATACGAAAGCGAAATTACGCGTCTTGATTCCGTACGCAAATCAAGACGAAAACCGTTTGCGTCTTGGATAAATCAATACGCAAACGGTTTTCGTCTTATAATACGGTTATGAATGGTACGAAACGAGGGGGTTGTGCATATGGTTGTTAGAGAGAGCCCTACAGTCGAATACAAGGAAAGCGTTACGCCGACGTTTCTTAAAACGGTGAGCGCCTATGCAAACTATGGGACGGGCAAGATTGAGTTTGGCGTTGATGACGAGGGCGTGGTTGTCGGCCTTGCAGATCCGGTCGCAGAGTGTCTCCGCATCGAGAACATGATTAATGACAGCTTGGACCCCGCTCCCCGTTACACGCTCGAGCCCGATGAGAAACACGGGACCGTAATCCTTACGGTTTATGAGGGGCAGGACAAACCCTATCGAAGCAAGGGAAAGGCCTACAGGCGAAACGATTCGGCAACGGTGGAGGTCGACCGGTTTGAGTATGGCAGGCTGACGCTCGAAGGCAGCAACGTAACGTTCGACGCGCTCACGTCGGCTCGCCAGGACTTGGGCTTTCATACGCTCGAGCATAAGTGTGTTGAACACCTCGGCATTTCCGAGTTAACGCCGGATATCATGCGTACGCTCCGCTTGCTCGGCAAGGATGGCTATACCAATGCCGCGGCGATTTTGGCGGATAAGAATGATTTTCCGGGCATCGACTGCGTCCGTTTTGGCGATACCGAGGATGTGATCTTGGATCGCGAGACGGCGACAAATGTATCCGCAATTGAGCAGGTGGACAGGGCGGTAGCTATGTTTGCACGCTACTACCGTTATGAGCGTATCGAAGGGATGGAGCGCGTCCAAACCGATCGAATTCCTCTCGAGGCGTTTCGCGAAGCTGTCGCAAATGCTTTGGTGCATCGGACGTGGGACGTTCGAGCGAACGTTCAAATTGCCCTGTACGATGATCGCGTCGTTGTGACCTCTCCTGGATCGCTGCCCGCCGGTTTGACGACGGAACAATACCTGTATGGGCAGATATCCGTGCTCAGAAACCCCATCGTTGCAGAGGCCTTCTTAAAGCTGGATTACATCGAGAAATTTGGTACGGGAATCGCGCGCATTAGACGTGCCTATCGCGATTCGATCAATCAACCAATTTTTGATGTTCGCGGCGGCATGGTGGCCGTCACATTGCCCGTTACCGATGCTCTTGAAGGGTCCGAGGAAGAGGTCCAGGTTCTCAAAGCCTTGTCGGGCGGTCGAATTATGTCGCGAAGCGAGATTGAAAAACAGACGGGGCTGAGCCGCATGCGGACGTTGGCGGCACTCGAATCTCTGCTTGAACGGAATGCAATCGTAAGGCAGGGAACCGGGCGGGCCACGAAATACGAGCGCTCATAGTCAAAAAGAGCCATGGTACAAGACGGACCCCAAGCCAGCGTTGGCTTGGGGTCCGTTATATCCCGGATGGTAACGGGCCGATTATTGTCAAGTTATAGCAAAGTATAGCGACGTTCAGCAAAGTATAGTGAGATATAGCAAGCCGTATAGCGCGCCTTGATTATCAACCGTCCGTATTTCACAGCAACTTATAACAGGCTCGAGGTACCAATTTGGGGTGCAGTAGTGCTGCGCCACGAAAAGGGCCTATCTACTACGTTTAAGCCGCAGGGGTCAACCATAGTCGGCTTTTTCGAAAATCGACAAGCTGTCTACCTGCGGTTTTGTTTTCACGGTTTTCGGTATGGCCGAGGCTATCCGTGTTAACGTAGTAGATGGGCCACTTTTGTGACAGGGGGGCCGATCTGCGGGCCAGGGTAGCTAAAAGAGCCCCGTCCCAAAAAGACTGATTGGGAGCTGGGGCGTGTCGATGCGATAGTATTACGTGGTGAAATTCGACAAACCGTGGGCTTCATCCGAGGGCTTTATGGAACAACACCAGCATTATCAGAGCCTGCAAGACCAGGCATACAACGCATTGCGCTCCAAGATCATCTATGCCGAGCTCAGGCCCGGCACGCGCCTTTCGGCGATTGGTCTGGAAAAGGAGACGGGAATCGGGCGCACGCCCATTCGCGAGTCCTTTGTGCGCCTGCGCGAGCAAGAGCTGGTGGAAACGCGTCCCAAGAGCGGCACCTACGTCTCTAAGATCAGCATGGAACACGCCGAGAATGCCTGTTTCTTGCGCGAGAAACTCGAAAGAAGCGTACTCATAAAATGCTGTTCGGCCGCTTCGTCCGAGCAAAAGCATCGGCTCGAGCAGATTCTTGCCGAGTCCGAGTCGCTCGACCATAGCGAAACGCGTCGTTTCTTTGACCTGGACAACCTGTTCCATGAGACGTGTTTTGAGATTGCTGGCCGTCACATGCTGTGGGATTGGATGAAGAGCGTCAACACGCATTTTGAGCGATACAACTGGTTGCGTATGGTGTCGCAGGACCTGGATTGGGAGCCGATTCGCCGGCAGCATCGCCGGATTCTCGAGGCCATTAAGAGGGGCGATACCGACACGGCGAGCTATCTGGCAGAGACGCACTTGCATCTGATGCCCGAGGAGCAGGGCCCGGTTATCGCCTTGCATCCCGACTACTTTGAGCTGCCTAAAGACTCGTCAGTCTAGTCCATCATCGCATCTGCTCGAGGCGCAAAAACGATGCCGCTCACCTACAGCGTTTTGCAACCGAGATTTTTAAAAAAATGCCTAAAATGGCTCAGACCGCCGACAATTGGGAAACGGGGTGCGTTATGGCGCAGATGAGAATCAAGGACATTGCCGCCGAGGCGGGCGTGAGCCCGGCCACGGTCTCGCGCTATCTCAACAACCGTCCCGGGCAAATGACCGAGGAGACCCGTGCCCGCATCGCGGCGGTTATCGAGCGCACTGGCTATCGCCCACGTGCCGCCGCGCGCAATCTGCGGAGCTCGCGCACCAACCTCATCGGCGTGATCCTGGCCGACATCGCCAACCCGTTCTCCAGCGCCATGCTCGAAGGACTTTCCGCCAGCGCCGCTGCGCGCGGCTGCTCGCTCATGACGGCCATTAGCGGCAGCGACCCCGCCAAGGAGGCAGAGTCGCTCACCAGGCTTATCGATGCCGGCGTGGACGGCCTGGTCGTCAACACCTGCGGAGGCAATGACGAGGCGATCGCCGCGGCAGCGGGACGTCTGCCTGTTGTGCTGCTCGACCGCGATGTTGCCGACGGCGGAGTCGATCTGGTGACATCTAACAACCGTGAGCTGGTCGCTGGCTTGGTAGACGAGCTCGCCGCCGCTGGCAGCGAGCGCCTGTGCCTGCTCACCGAGGCAAGCGACGACAGCCCCGTGCGTCGCGAGCGTGCCGAGGCCTTTGCCGACGAACTCTCGCGCCGCGGCCTGGCCGGCGAGGTCGTCACCCTGGCCGACGGTGGTGCCACGGGCGTCGGCCGCTTGGACGAGACCATCCGCGGCTATGCAGGCAAAAAGCTCGGCCTCATTGCTGTCAACGGCCTGGTTTTCCTGCGTCTGACCGAGGCGCTGGCGCAGCTTGGTCCCTCGCTGCCGGCGGGGCTCAAAATCGCGACGTTTGACGACTACCCCTGGAACCATGTGCTCTTTGGCGGCGTGACCACGGCCGCGCAAGACACCCTTACCATCGCCGAGCGCGTGGTCGAGTGCCTCTCCGAGCGCATTGACGTTGTTACCACTACGGTGGGCGAGGCCGCAAAGCTGGCGCCCAAACGCATCGAGATTCCCGGCCACATCGAACATCGCGCATCAACCTCGCGCTAACCATTCGTTCGCAACTGCCTGTTCACACACGTTTTTTGAGCGCTTGATACGCTTTAACCCTGCGGAAACATTTTTCTGCGATAGTATCTGCGATATAGACCAGTCGAAACCCGCCCGAAAGAAAGGGGAGCGACATGAACCAGCAGAACATCGATTACGTACTCCGCTCCGTAGAGCAGCGTGACATCCGCTTTGTACGTCTGTGGTTTGTCGACATTCTCGGCCGCCTCAAGAACTTTGCCATTAGCCCCGAGGACCTCGAGGTCGCTTTTGAGGAGGGTATTGGCTTTGACGGCTCCGCCATCGAGGGCTTTGCCACGCCCGAGGAAGCCGACATGTTGGCGTTCCCCGATGCTTCGACCTTCCAGATTTTGCCGTGGCGCCCGAGCCACAACGGCGTCGCCCGCGTGTTCTGCGATGTGTGCACCCCCGACCGCAAGCCCTTCGCCGGCGATCCGCGCGATGCGTTGCGCCGCATGTTCTATAAGGCCGAGAAGGCTGGCTACCTGCTCAACGTGGGTGCCGAGCTGGAGTATTACTACTTCCCCGACGAGCACACCCCCGAGCCGCTCGACAACGTGGGCTACTTCGATCTTTCGGTGAGCGATGCCGCTCGCGACCTGCGTCGCAACACGGTCCTCACGCTCGAGAAGATGTCCGTGCCCGTGGAGTACACCTTCCACGCTGCCGGTCGCTCGCAGCACGGTATGAGCCTGCGCCATGCCGAGGCCCTGAGCATGTCCGACGCCATCACCACGGCCAAGCTCATCATTAAGCAGCAGGCCTACGAGAGCGGTTGCCACGCCTCCTTTATGCCCAAGCCGTTGGCGGGTGAGGATGGCAGTGCTATGTTCCTGTGCCAGTCGCTGTTCGACCACGACGGCAACAACGTCTTTTGGGGCGAGGACGACGAGAAGTATCACCTCTCCGATATCGCCAAGCACTACATGGCCGGCATTCTGGCACACGCGCGCGAGATCAGCGCTATCACTAACCCCACGGTCAACTCGTACAAGCGCATCACCACGGGCGGCGACTCCGTGCCGCAGTACGCCACGTGGGGCCTGCGCAACCGCGCGAGCATGGTCCGCATCCCGGTCTACAAGCCCGGCAAGCAGCTGTCCACGCGCATCGAGCTGCGCAGTCCCGACCCCATGGCCAATCCGTACCTGGTCAACGCCGTCACGCTGGCGGCTGGTCTGGACGGCATCGAGCGCAAGCTGGAACTCCCGCCCGAGGCCACGGCCGAGACGCTCAAGCTCACCGACCGCCAGATGCTCGAGGCCGGCTACACGCCGCTGCCGCGCTCGCTCAAAGAGGCACTTGACGTGTTTGAGGACTCGCAGTTTATGAAGGATGCCCTCGGCGAGCACATCCACAGCTTCTTCCTCAAAAAGAAGCGTGACGAGTGGCATAAGTTTGAGTCTACGATCACCGAGTGGGAGATCAAGCACTACCTGGCGAACTCCTAATCGCGCTGGCTTGTTCCAGTACGATTGAGCTCATTTCTTTGGAGGCCGATATGTCCGAAAAGAGTGCCCTGTTCATGGCGCGCACGACGCGCTTCCACGAGTTTGCCCGCAGCTTGACGACCACCCTGGGTGTCGAGGTGAGCCTGGCTACTCCCGATTCGCCGACTGCGGCGCACGACTTTGACCTGCTGATCCTCGATTCCGATGGCATCCGCAGCGACCGCATCGATCAGATTGCCAAGTGGCTTGACGATCGCGGCGGCGTCCCCATGTTGGTGATCGTCGACGATGAGGCGCTCGGCACCCTGCGCCTGCCCAATCACGCGCATGCCGACTTTGTGTGCCCCACGGCGACGCCCAACGAGCTCAAGGCTCGCGCGCAGCGCTTGATGGGCGAGGAGGAGACCGTTACCGCCGACGATGTGCTCAACATCGATAACCTCGAGATCAACCTGGCTACCTACCAGGTGACGCTCGATGGCGAGCCCATCGACCTGACGCTGATGGAGTACTCGCTGCTGAGCTTTTTGGCGACGCATCCCAACCGTGCCTACAGCCGCGAGGTACTGCTGCACCGCGTGTGGGGCTTTGAGTACTGTGGCGGTACGCGTACCGTCGACGTGCACATCCGACGCATCCGCTCCAAGGTGGGCCCGCAGATCGCGGCACACATCACCACCGTCCGCGGCGTGGGCTATCTGTTTAAGGACTAGATTTCCACCACGAAGGGGACAGGCACCTTCGTGGTGGTTTTGACGCAGGCGCGGGTTCCTCTCGAATCTGCAGCAGAACTTAAGCCTTCCTAAAAGATTGCGTTCTCATACACGTTCGCCCGCATATTGGGGTACAACTCAACGTGAACAATGATGGCCCGCCACATGTTTGGCGGGCCTTTGGTTATTTGACGAAAGGATCGCAGCTATGAGCGAGAACGATTCCCAGCGTCCCCAGGACGCGGGCAACGCCGGCGAGACCCAGCAGCAGCCGCGTGTGCAGGTGGAGTCGACGCCTGCCGGCAGCAACATTCCCTACGTGCAGGCCTACGACACGCAGACCGGCAAGCCGCTGGGCGGTCAGCAGGTTGTAAACAAGCACACGGTGGTCAAGACCAAGACCAAAAAGCTGCCGATTTTCATTACAGCGCTCGCCGGCTGCGCCTGCGGCGCCCTGTTGGTCATCGCGCTCATTATGAGCGGCACGCTCGATATCGGCGGCGGCAAGAATGCCGTGACGGCGGGTGCTTCGGGTTCGTCGACGCAAAAGATCACGATCGATTCCGAGGACACCACGCTGGCCGAGGCCGTTTCTGCCAAGGCCCTGCCCTCCGTCGTTTCCATCACCGCCACTTCGAGCGGCAGCCAGAATGGCTCGCTTTCGCAGTCTGCTGATGAGTCGGATAGTTCGGGCAGCGTCGGTTCGGGCGTTGTGCTCGATACCGAGGGTCACATCCTCACCAACAACCACGTGGTCGATGGTTACGACCAGTACGTGGTGACCATGGACGACGGCACCACCTACGAGGCGGAGTTCGTGGGCAACGACGCCTCGAGCGACCTGGCCGTCATCAAGCTCAAGGACGCCGACGCCTCCAAGCTCACGCCGATCGAGATTGGTGATTCCTCCAAGCTCAACGTGGGCGAGTGGGTTATGGCGATCGGCTCGCCGTTCGGCAACGAGCAGTCTGTCTCCACCGGTATCGTCTCGGCGCTCTACCGCTCCACGGCCATGAGCTCTACCAGCGGTAACACCATCTATGCCAACATGATTCAGACCGATGCCGCCATCAACCCGGGCAACTCCGGCGGCGCGCTCGTCAACGACAACGGTGAGCTGGTGGGCATCAACTCGCTCATCGAGAGCTACTCGGGCTCCAGCTCGGGCGTGGGTTTTGCCATTCCGGTCAACTACGCCAAGAACATTGCCGACCAGATCATCGACGGCAAGACGCCGGTGCATCCGTACATGGGCGCTACGCTTTCGAGCGTCAATGCACTTAATGCCCGCACCAACAAGTTGAGCACCGATAGCGGCGCGTATGTGGCGAGCGTCGTCGAGGATGGTCCTGCTGCCAAGGCCGGCATTCAGGAGGGCGACGTCATCACCAAGCTGGGCGACGACGAGATCACGAGCGCCGATGGCCTGATCATCGCGCTGCGCAGCCACGAGGTGGGCGAGAAGGTCGAGATCACGCTCATGCGCGGCAAGGAAGAGAAGAAGGTCACCGTCGAGCTGGGCTCCGACGAGGAGTTGCAGAACCAGCAACAGGACGACAGCGCGACCGACACCGGCAACGGCGGTATTACCGACGAGCAGCTGCGCCAGTATCTGGAGGAGCTGCTGGGCCAGCAGGGCCAGGGCCAGGGCCAGGGCTACGGTCAGGGTTACTAACGAGCTGTATCGCACATACCAATGCCAGAGGGGGCTGTTCCGCCAACGCGGGACAGCCCCCTCTTTTCGCGATGATCCCTTGAGGACGGAGGAAAACGGATCACTTGGGGCTGATAAGAGGCCTGGTTCATAATGGTCTGGACAGTTAGTTCAGATACGTATAAATCTAGAGCAGCTTGGGATGCGTTTTGAGCAATTTTTGATTGGGATGGGGCTCGAATGGGTGTTTGGAAGGAAGAGTGGGACGTTTACATGGTCTCGAGGAGCCCAAATTAGTTGAAACAGGGGTGTTCGTGCCTGATTCAGCTCTAGGATTTATACGTATCTGAACTAATTGTCCACCCCAGTCTGGCGGCTGCCGATTCGGTGCGGTTCGAGACCGCTATTCGGCCTCATTGCGACCGGTGGTACTCTAGTATCCGTTTGAAATCGAGCGAAGGAGTGCCGCTATGAAGCAATCGAGCCTGTTTGGTGACGGCGTGGACATCGATACCGAAACGCCAGCGAGCACGGATACCGCTGCACCGATCGATGCCCGTGCCCAGGCGGCAGCGCGTGCGGCCGAGCTGCGCCACGAGCTCGATTACCATGCCTATCGCTACTACATGCTCGACGCGCCCGAGATCACGGACGCCGCCTTTGACAAAATGCTCGTTGAGCTGCAGGAAATCGAGGCGACCTACCCCGACCTGGTGACGCCCGACAGCTATACCCAACGTGTGGGCGGCTACGTGAGCGAGCAGTTTACGCCGGTCACGCATATGGCGCGCATGTATTCCATGGACGATGCCATGGATCTGGACGAGCTCGACGCGTGGCTCCAGCGCACCGAGGATGCGCTCGGTGCTGGCAGCGTCACCTATACCTGCGAGCTTAAGATCGACGGTCTGGGCGTTGCGCTTACCTATCAAAACGGCACCTTCGTGCGCGCGGCCACACGCGGCGATGGCACCACGGGCGAGGACGTGTCGCTCAACGTCCGTACCATCAAGGATGTGCCCATGCACCTGTCCGAGCCGGCGCTCGCCCACATGGGCGCCGACCGCGAGCGTACCATCGAAGTACGCGGCGAGGTCTATATGCCCAAGGGCAGCTTTGTGCGCCTGAACGACGAGGCCGATGCCGAGGGCCGCGACCCCTTCGCCAACCCGCGCAACGCCGCCGCCGGCAGCCTGCGCCAAAAGGACCCCAAGGTCACGGCGCGCCGCGACCTGGCCACCTTTATCTATGCCATCGCCGATACCGACCCGCTGCACGTCCACAGCCAGCGCGAGTTTCTGGACTGGCTGCGCAGCGCCGGCTTTAGCGTCAACCCCAACGTGGCACGTTGCGCCACGCCGGCCGAGGTCCACGAGTTCTGCGCCCAGGCGCTCGAGCACCGCGGTGACCTCGATTACGACATCGACGGCGTGGTCGTAAAGGTCGATAGCTTTCAGCAGCAGCTCGACCTGGGCTTTACCGCCCGCGCGCCGCGCTGGGCCATTGCCTTTAAGTTCCCGCCCGAGGAAAAGCAGACCGTCCTGCGCGAAATTCGCATCCAGGTGGGCCGCACCGGCGTGCTCACGCCGGTCGCCGAGTTCGATCCGGTGACGGTCGCCGGCTCCACCATCGCGCGCGCCACGCTGCATAACATCGACGAGATCCGTCGCAAAAACGTGCGCGAGGGCGATACCATCATCGTGCACAAGGCAGGCGACGTAATCCCGGAGGTCGTGGGCCCGGTGCTCGACAAGCGCCCGGCCGATTCGGTCGACTGGCACATGCCCGAGGTCTGCCCCGTGTGCGGCAGCCCCGTGGTCCACGAGGATGGCGAGGTGGCCTACCGCTGCGTCTCCATCGACTGCCCCGCGCAGCTCAAGGAGCGACTGCTTCACTGGGTGAGCCGCGGCTGCATGGACGTCGACGGCCTAGGCGACGAGATCGTCGACAAGATGATCGCCGCCGGGCTGATCCACGATGTCGCAGACTTCTACCAGCTCACGGTCGACGACATCGCCGGCCTGGACACGGGCCGCACCTATGCCAGCTCCAACAGCAAAAAGGGCGTCAAGAAGGGCGACCCCATTCCGGTAGGCCTCAAGACGGCCGAGAAAATCATCGCCGAGCTCAACAAGTCCAAGAGCCAGCCGCTCGGTCGCGTGCTGTTTGCCCTGGGCATCCGCCATGTGGGCAAGAGTGTGGGTGAGGTCATCGCCGAGCGATTCCTGTCGATCGACAAGCTTATCTTGGCGAGCGAAGAGGACATCGCCGAGTGCGAGGGCATCGGTCCCAAGATTGCGGCGAGCGTCAAGCAGTTCCTGGCCGTGCCCGAAAACCTTGCCGTGCTGGAACGTCTGCGCCAAGCGGGCCTTTCGCTCGAGGTCGACCTGGGCGCCGCGCATGCGCAAGCCGCAGCCGACGCTGGCGTGGCGGGCGAGCTCGCCGACGCACAGCCGCTCGCGGGTCTGACCTTCGTGCTCACCGGCACGCTCGTCAACCGCACCCGCGACGAGGCAGGTGCAGCGCTCAAGGTACTCGGCGCCAAGGTTTCGGGCAGTGTGTCAAAGAAGACGAGCTACCTGGTCGCCGGTTCCAAAGCGGGCTCCAAGCTCACCAAGGCCGAGCAGCTGGGCGTGCCCGTGCTGGACGAGGACGCACTCGAGCAGATTCTGGCTACCGGCGAGGTGCCGGTGGCGTAATGGATATAGAGAATCGCAATTGCTCGCAGGCGGAAGGGCGCACGAGGCACGCCCAAGGGCAGGCAAAAGAGCACCTGATGGCGCGAATTCGCATTGCGGAACGTGAGCGCTCGGCAGATGCGTCTCGTGATGCTTTTGAGGCGTTGACCGAGTTAGAGACGAGGCTCGGTCTAGCCTAGCGATACGGGTACCGTGATCTGCGTCACGTAGGTCGCCGGGTCGTCGCTGATGATGTCGTCGATAAGGGCAATCTCACGCGAGGGGCCGGCGGGTGTCAGGCCGTGCTCGCGCATATAGCCGAGCAGCTGCTCGTAGCGCGGACCCGCTTGCCCGTGCGTGCCGCGAAAGCTAATGGTCAGGCAGCGCGCGGCGGGTCGCACCTCGACATCGCCCAGGTATTCATCGGTGTCATCGAGCAGTAGAAAGACCTCGTCGTAGCCATCAAAGTCGCCGGCGGCCAGGCGTTCGGCGCTAATCCCAACGCCCAAGTTGCCCAGGAAGACAAAGGTCTCGTGCTGGCCCTTCTGCAATTGACGAATCTGCCACTCCAGCGCATAGGCGTCGGTAGGGTTGACGCGTTCGCGCAACACGGCGCAGCGAAGCTCGGGCGCATCGATTGTGCAAATGCTATCGAGCTCGGTGTTCAAGGCATCGTGCAGCAGCGCAAGCCGGTTATCGATCTTACGCGACACGCGCTCCAGCTCGCGGCGCTTGCGCTCGATGAGCTCCTGCTGCTGAGCCAGCTGCCGCTGCATAAGGTTCACATCGCGCGTGGTCACAAACTCGCGGATTTGTGCTAACGGCAAGTTGAGAACGCGCAGGTGGCTGATGGTGTTGAGGGTGGAGAGCTGCCGCGATCCGTAGTAGCGGTACCCACTTGCCGGATCGATGTGCGCCGGGTCCAGCAAGCCCATCTGCTCGTAATGACGTAGCGTCCCCACGCTCAGGTTAAACAGGCGCGCCACCTCGCCAATGCGGAGCAGGCCCTCAGTATGTTCACTTGGCGTGTCGGTCACAGGACCGCTCCTTTCAATGGGGTCGGGGAGGGGCGCCAGGCTCGCGTTGCCCCGCTACGCTGCCAACTTGTCAAAAGCCCCGCGCCGGTTGAGCACGGTAAACGCGATAACACAGATGACTGCCGACAAAATCGATCCGCACGGCGAAGCGATGCCCATGGGAAACAGCGTGTCGGAATAGGCATTCGACAGCAGCCACGCGCCCGGCACGCGAATGAGCGCCACGGCTAGCACGTTGTGCGCAAAGCCGATGTAACTCTTGCCATACGCAGCGAAAAAGCCGCTAAAGCAAATGTGGATGCCGGCAAAAATCGCGTCGAAAATGTAGCTGCGCATATAACCGGTGCCGGCCGCGACTACTGCAGCGTCCTTGGCAAAAAAGCCAATAAACGCCGGAGCCACCAGCCACATCAGCACCGTGATCAGGCAGCCGTACACCACCGAGATCGTCATGGCGTCCTTGAGCACCTGACGTGCGCGGTCGCCCTTGCCCGCGCCGGCGTTTTGCGCCGTGAGTGCGCTGACGGTAGCGCCCATGGAGCTCGGGACAATGAACAAAAAGCTGATCATCTTCTCGACCAGGCCCACGGCGGCGGCGTCGACGAGCCCTCGGTGGTTGGCGATGACGGTGATAAACATAAACGCCACCTGGATGCAGCCGTCCTGCACGGCCACGGGCACGCCGATCTTAAGAATGCTGCCGAGCACCTCGGGCTGGGGGCGCAGGTCGCTGCGCTTAACGTGGATGTTCGTGCGGCGACTCTTGAGCCACACGAGCGCGAGGGCAACGCTGGCCGTCTGGGCGGTTACCGTGCCGAGCGCTGCGCCCACGGGGCCGAGTCCCATGTGGCCGATAAACAGAAAGTCGAGCGCGATATTAATGATGCACGCCACGCCGATCACGTACATAGGCGAGCGCGAATCGCCCAGCCCGCGAAAGATGGCCGAGAGGATGTTGTACGCGGCGATAAAGGGAATGCCGATAAAGCAGATACGCAGGTAGGCGGCGGTTCCTTCGACTGCCTCGGCCGGCGTGCCAATGAGTGCCACGATCTGCGGGCACAGTGCAAGCAGGACAACAGCCAGCACCACCGAGACACCCATAAACAGCGTGATGGTGTTGCCGATGGCGGTCTCGGCGCGATCGAAGCGACGCGAGCCCACGGCGTGGCCGACGATGACCGTCGTTCCCATGGCCAGACCCACGAGCGTCACGGTAATGATATAGAGCGTCTGCGCGCCATTGCCCACGGCGGTGATGCCGGCAGCGCCGCTAAACTGCCCCATCATGTACAGGTCGGCCATGCCGTAGAGCATCTGCAAAAAGTACGAGAGCATATAGGGCAGGGCAAAGACCGCGATGGTCTTGAGGACATTGCCGCGTGTGAGGTCGTGTTCCATGAGCGGGGCTTTCTGGCTGGGTTCGTTTAGCTACCAGTGTAGTGAAAACCCTACAACGATTGTAGAGTCAAGGTTTGTGTTGGCGGCAGGGCGAAAAAAGTCACGCTCCGAGTACGATACTTTGACCCCTCCGTGCCCCTCACCTCGCCTCAAACCATCACAACATTCGACGTTTTTTGCCAAAATCGGGAAAAGCATCGAATGTTGTGATGGTTTTTCTACCACTCGACCGGGTGGAATCGCTTTCTTGCGCACGAAGGTGTGCGAACCCGTGAGCAGGGGGAATAAGGTTGGTTATCCGACTCCATTGGAGGGCTCATGGACCTGCCGATTGTCCTGTCCCATAAGACTGCCTGGCTGTACCACAACGTGGCGCGCCCGTCCGAGCCGCTCTCGCGAGCAAGCAGCCTATACGATGAGGACTCGCTTGCTAACGAGGCGGAGCCGACCGCGAGCCTGCCCAAATTGGGACTCGATGCCAAGGGGCTGAGGGCTTCAACGGCAGTTGGGATCGTTGCCGACTATCTGGTTTCGCTTGGTATTCCACGAGAAGAGCTCGATCATATCGACACGCTCGTCAACTTCGATTTTGAGCGCTCGACGCCGGCTGGATTCAGGTGCCACGTGTTTGGAGCGCCGGTACCTTCAGACCATCTTATCGAGGTGGCAGAGGGCCTTCTAGTGGTTGATGAGGCCATGTGCTTTGTCCAAGCGGGTTCGTGGATGAGCGAGCCCGAGCAGCTGGAATATGGCTACGAAATCTGCGCTCGATACCATTTGAATCATCTGTCGACAGGCGATTATATCGAGATGGGGCAGAGGTATACCGTTGCCGACTTGATTGCCTATTGCAATGAGAACCGATCTCGTCAGGGGGCCATACGCGCGGCCGCCGTGCTCAAGCGCGTGCACGATGGCGCGCGATCGCCCATGGAGACGGCCACTGCAATCATGGTCGTAGCAAAACGTTCCCAGGGAGGGCTGGGATATGCCAAGATCGAGCTCAACCATCGGGTCGATGTTCCCAACGAGTTCAAGTATCTCGCAAAGGCCGGGTATTTCGAGATCGACGTATATGCTCCTGCAAGCGGTACAGGGATTGAATACAACGGCTCGGACCATCTTGATAAACAGCGCAGCGCGTCGGATGCGGAGCGTATGACTGTGCTGAGCGCGCTGGGCTTTAGGATGATCGTCCTCACCGGGACTCAGTTTGCCCATCAGCTGCAATTGCACCGGGCGATGAATGCCATCGCGCTCGCTATGGGTCTCAAGTGCGACCGAAGCGAGGTGTTCCAGAAACGGCAGAATGACCTGCGGGAATTCGTGATTCGCAACTGGAATGGTGGCCTCTAGGGGCGTTCTGACCCTTCTGCGGGGCATTGTGAGCAGGCAAACCGTCTCAATAATCGATGCTTTTCTCGATATTGAAGAAAATCATCGATTTTTGGGACGGTTTGGATGTTGAGGATGGGCTTGGGAAGTCCGTTTTGCTCGAAGCGACCTGTCCTGTCGTACGCATGTCGACCCATTCTTCCCGTGGGGTATTATGTTTTCCGAAGAATAAAACGCCGCGTGAGGGGAGGGCTGCGTGGACGGGCGCGTGCAACATGACGGCTTTGGCCGCGATATCAACTACCTGCGCATTGCCGTTACCGACAAGTGCAATTTCCGCTGCATTTACTGCATGCCGGCCGATGGCGTGGCGCCCCGTGCACACGACGAGTTACTCAGTGCCGAGGAAATCGCCCGCTTTGTGCGCTTGGTGGCGGGGGAGGGCATTCGCCGCGTGCGCCTGACGGGTGGCGAGCCGCTGGTCAGCCGCCGTATCATTCCGCTCATTCGTGACATCCGCGCGATTTCGCAGATCGAGGACATCTCGCTCACCACCAATGGCGCCCTGCTGCCCAAGCTGGCGCTGCAGCTCAAAGACGCTGGGCTTAACCGCGTCAACATCTCGCTCGACACGCTCGACCCTACGCTGTTTGGAAAGATCACGCGCCTGGGTCGGCTCGAGCAGACCATGGCCGGCATCGACGCGGCGCTGGCTTGGGGCTTTGAGCCCGTTAAGGTCAACTGCGTTGTAGTGCGCCGGCTCAACCAGGATGTAGCAGCCCTCGCACGACTGACCGTCGACCGCCCCATCCACCTGCGCTTTATCGAATATATGCCCATCGGCGACGAGCACACGAGCTCGCATTGTGCCGTAGACCCTCACGCGCCCACACTCAATCCCGAGCTGTGGGACGCGAGTGACACCGTGCCGAGCGACGAGCTGCGGGCGCGTATCAATGCCGGGGCCGCCGCGACGGGGCTGGGCGAGCTCGAGCCACTCGACATCAACGACGCTCCTGCCGGCGCTGGCCCTGCGCGCTATTGGCACTTTCCGGGCGCGACGGGAACGGTCGGTTTCATTAGCGCCATGTCCAACCATTTTTGTGCGAATTGCAACCGTCTGCGCCTGACGGCCGATGGCAACGTGCGTCCGTGCCTGTTCAGTGATGCCGAGTATTCGGTGCGCGACGCCCTGCGCCGTGGTGATGATATGCAGGTACTTTCGATTTGGCGCGATGCCGTGGCCCACAAACCGCAGGAACACGCGATAATTGAGGGCACGCAACGATTTATGTCCCAAATCGGAGGATGATCATATGGCCAAGAGCAGGTACGCCGATGCCACCAAGGCCGCTCGCAGGGCCGCGATGTCTGCCCACAAAGGCACGGCTGCGGCGAATGCTGGTAACGCCGACGCGTCCGCACAGCCGACTGCCAGTGCTGCCACCGAGCCCGCCCGCGACGCCCGTCGCGACGAGCTGACGCATGTGGACGCCAAGGGCGAGGTGCGCATGGTCGACGTGTCCGACAAGGCCGAGACCCATCGCATCGCCATCGCCGAGGGCACTATCCTCATGCATCCCGAGACACAGGCCATGGTGCTGCAGGACCGCGCCAAAAAGGGCGATGTGCTCGCCTGCGCGCGCGTGGCGGGCATCATGGCCATCAAGCGCACGAGCGACATCATCCCCATGTGCCATCCGCTGCTCATTACCAAGAGCAAGTGCGACATTGCGCCCATCGCTCCGGCGGGGACGCCGGCCGAGGACGTGCCCGAGGGCTGGGCGCCGGCGCGCGCGGACGGGCAGGTTGGCTTTCACGTACTGGTTACGGCCGGCGTGACTGGCAAGACGGGTATTGAGATGGAGGCGTTGACCGGCGCGAGTGCCGCGTGTCTGACCATCTATGACATGTGCAAGGCGGTCGATCGCGGCATGGAGATTGTCGACGTGCGCCTGCTGCACAAGGAGGGCGGCCGCTCGGGCGTGTGGGACCGCGCAGAGCGTCAGGCCGCTGCTGTTGAGGCCGTGGCCGCTGACGGTGCCGCGCCCGCAAGCGCACCCGTCGCCGTCGCGCCCGCAGCTCCGACACCGGCCGTCCCCGCGATCGCGTTTATCGGCTACCAAAACTCGGGCAAGACCACACTCGTCGAGAAGGTTATCGCCGAGCTCACCCGCCGCGGCCTGCGCGTGGGCTCGCTCAAGCATCACGGGCACCACGGCTTTGATATCGATGTGCCCGCTAAGGATACGTGGCGCCATCACCAGGCCGGATCCAAGCACGTGGGCCTCATCTGCGCCACGCGCTGGGCGGAGTACGCCGACACGCGCGAGGAGGACGAGATGCCCGCGCGCGAGCTGCTGTCGCGTTACAACGATGTCGACGTGGTGATCATCGAGGGCTACAAGACCGAGGGCTTCGACAACATTGTGGTCGCGCGCTCCGGTGTCGACCGTCTGCGCGGCAAGAGCTCGCTCGACCTGGTCGACGGTCACACGCTGGCCCTTGCCTGCAACGAGGCCCTGGCACGCCAGGCCTTCGACGCCGGCTTTGCGACCCGAGCCATCAACATCAACGACGCCCGAGCCATCTGCGACCTGATTCAAGATCATCTGGCCTAAAACCTGCCAAAATGGGACAGGTTTATTTTGGCAGATTTTATCTGGGCAAACGTCGCTTCCACCACAAAGGGGCCAGGCACCTTTGTGGTGGATTTTGCTTTGCAGTAAAAACCATCACAACATTCGATGAAAATCGCGATTTTGACGAAAAGCGTCGAATGTTGTGATGGTTTGCGTTCCGGCTAGGCCACCCTTCGGGTTCGGCCACCACAGAGGGGCCAGACGCCTTTGTGGCGATCGGATCCCAACGGCCTGCGCCTTGGTATACCATGTACACCATTTCCGACCACATTCAGCACCGCCGCACAACCCAGAAAGGCCCCCATGGACACCACCTTCAGCCACATTAAAGCCGTGTTCTGCGATATCGACGGCACGCTGCTCACGAGCCAGCACACGGTGTCCCCGCGCACCGTGGCGGCGATTCGTGCCCTGCGCGAGCGCGGCGTGCTCTTTGGCCTGTGCACCGGGCGCGACGCCCACGCGACCGAGGCCATGTACGAGCTCTGGGGCATCGAAGGCCTGGTAGACGTGATGGTGGGCTGCGGTGGCGCTGAGGTCATCGACCGCGCGCACGACATCAACGAGCTGAGCTATCCGCTGCCGGGCGAGACCATCGCGCGCATCTGCAGGCACATGGCGGACCTTCCGGCAACGCCCGTCTGCCCCCGAGACGGCGTGTTCTACGTGCCCGAGAGCAACGCATGCGTCGAGCACCTGTCGCGCGTCGACGGTGTGCCCTACCAGGTGGTCGATTTTGCCGAGTTTTTGCGCGAGCCGCAGCCCAAGGTGATGTTTACCATGGCGCCCGAGGTGATGTCGCAGGTCATCGAGCGCGCGTCGACGTTTGTCGATGACACTGTTAAGGCGGCGGCTCTGCAAACCACGCAGCGGCTCTACGAGTTCATGGATCCGCGCGTGTCCAAGACGCGCGGCCTTGTGCGCGTGGCAGAGCTCAAAGACATGGAGCTCCAGGACATCTGCGTGTTTGGCGATGCCGATAACGACACCTGCATGGTGGCCGACGCCGGCGTGGGCGTTGCCATGGCAAATGGCAGCGACGCCACCCGTGCCGCCGCCGATTTTGTAACCGCGAGCAACGACGAAGACGGCATCGCGATCTTTATCGAGGAGCATCTGCTGTAGCGCTGGGGGAGAACCACTGCAAAAGGGGACAGGCTCTTTTGCAGTGGCCTCAGGCGATTTGGGCGAATTGATACCAAAAATCTGTGTGAAAATTCAAATATTGTTGTCTGAACATCATGCTTCTAACCACCGATGGGTTTAAGATATTCTCATCAATTTGGTAGGATATTCATCCCGGTTAATGATCTACCGTTCATGGTCGTTTTCGACTGTTCACAGGATGTTTACTCTTGAGCAAAATGTTGTGCAAATTAATCTAATGCCATTAAAAAATGATTGGCAACTAAATTACCAGTAGAAACAAAAATTAAATAGCGAATAAACGAAGGTAAATCTGAGAAAATGTCAAGAGAATTGAGAATTCGCTACAAAATTGTCGGTTTTGTTGCTCAGATGTTCAAACAATCGTTACAATATGGATTACTAAACGTGCGCAATTACAGGTTGCGCAGATACGTTTGATAGTGAAAGAGCAAGATCGCGGTCTCTTGGGGAGGAGACATCGATGAAAGCGAATTCAGACAAATCTAAGCAGAGTAATAAAGTGACGCGCCGTGTACTGGCAGGCGTTTTGTGCGGAGCCTCCGTGTTGAGCCTGGTACTGTCGCTCGTCATGCCTCCGATCTCGCAGGCCATTGCCAACGATGCCCAGACGGTTCCTACCGAGGAGGCCGGTGCAGACGAGAACGCTTTGGGCGAGGACGCCGGCGCAGGCAATTCCACGGGTAAAGACGCAAAAAATCAGAATAGTGACGACGCTGAGGGTGGCGAGGGAGAAGACGCTGCTGTGGCGGATTCGGCTGCCGATGGCGCGGAAGCCGAGAGCGCTGCGCAGCCCGCGGATGATGGTGCTGACGACGAGAACTCAATCGCGCTTGCTGACGTGAACACCAACGGTGATATCGAGCTACAGGGTGATGTTACTGACAGGTTTACCACCGGCGGAAGCTATTGCCTGACAAGTGACGCTTGGTCGACCAAGCCAATCAAAATCGAAAAAGACACTAAGATTAACCTTGCGGGTCATAAGCTTTATTACCGCGTTGGTAATAACGACACGTTCATTACGGTAGCGAGCGGTGCGCTTACCATTGAGGATTCTGCAAAGCCAAGTGATAAAACTTCTACTGATAATGAAAATAATCCTGGCCGGGCTGCAGCCATGACATGGGATACCAACAACAACGGCACTCTTACTTACTATGTAACAACAAGCATGCCTAGCGAAGGCGGATTTGGCACCACCGAGACTACAACTAAGCATGTCGTCAGCGGTTTCGGCGCAATCGTTGCTGCATCCGACAGTGGTTCGGTCAAACAGGTCATTTCCGTTCAGGGAGGGAGCACGCTCAACCTTACGGGTGGCATGATCACAACGCCTCGTACCCTGGGCAACAGCGGTCACGTTATTCTCTCTCAGGGCGCTGTCAATATTTCTGGTGGTTACGTCACCAACGGCAACGACGGTGGTTGGGGCGGTGGCCTATGTGTGACGGGTGCAAATGCCAAGCTCAACATGACCAACGGTGTAATCGCGGCAAACAAGGCAGCCTCTGGCGGCGGCATCTATGCTGACCAGGGTGCCACGTTGAATCTCTCCGGTGGTGTTATCTCTGGCAACGCTACGTATGGAAATACCATCAACAATGGTGACGACACCAACGCCGGTGGCTACGGTGGCGGTGTTTATACCGAGGGCGCAAACGTTACCATTAGCGGCTCTGCCTGTATAACAAACAACCGAGTCAACGATCGCGTCACTGATAACCTTTACAACAATGGCGTGCTCGGTGGCGGCGGCATTGCATGCACACACGGCGGCACACTAACTATGACGGATGGCTCCGTTACTGCCAATTACTCCCATGAGGCCGGCGGCGGAATCTACGCTGGCTTTTGGAACCAGTGGATTAAGTTCAAAATGACGGGCGGCATTATTGCAGGCAATATGTCCGAAAATGCCGAGGGCGGTGGTCTCCGTATTTCCACCGGTACTACCGGCGATATTGGGACTGAGCCGGGCACGTCCAACAAGATTTACATCACCAACAACAAGACCATGACGGGCAGCACTAACGGTCGCGGGGGCGACTGGGGCGGCGGCGGCATCTTTATCCAGCAGGGCGGCAAGCTCAATATCGTAAAGACGCTGATCACTCAAAATGATGCCGGCGGCTGGGGTGGTGGCATCGGTGCCTGCCCCACGGGAGAGACGATTGTCTCGCACTCAAATGGTGCCGCAATCTACAACAATACGGATCATGGTTGTGATGATCACATGTCTGCCGGAGGTAATGGCAAGAACGAGGACAGCGATTCTAACTACATTACCTCAACCTTCAAAGAAGCCGGTCACCAGGATTTCTTCCTGGTGCGCAAGAATGACAGCAATAAGACGGTTGCAGTTGTGCTCGGCAAGATGCTCGGCGGCGGCTCAGCTGGCTGGCAGGGCACTTGCGATAATGCGAAGATAACCATCGATGCCAACGGCGGTGCCGAGGCCAAGTATATGTTCGGTTTGGAGGCCCATCCGACTGATGATGCCATAGCAAATGCGCAAGCGGCAGCTACGACCGTCATCAGCGGCAACTACTCGTACACCCATGGCGGCGGCATTATGACCAACGGCGACCTCACCGTCGGCGAAGTCAATGATCTGAGCGTTTATCCGAGCATGAAGCTCAATGCCACTAAGGTGCTTAAAAATGAAAAGGGAATCTCGCAAAGCCTTAGCGGACACAATTACAAATTTAAGCTGCTCCGCAAGGATGGTACCACTGAGCCTTCTTGGAAAGAGGACGGCACATTAGATATGGGCAATTGCAGTGTTGCGGGCGAGGCGACTGTTGACCAAACAAGCGGCGAAATCACCTTCAACTCTGGCAAGGACTATTCTTCGGGACAATACGTTTTCTATCTCGTTGAGGAACCCATCAGCGGCGATAACGAATTGGACACTAAATTCGATAAGACCATTTACAAAATCGTGGTAAAAGTTGGGGACAGGCCATCCGAAACTAAATATCTCATGTCGTATCCTATTAATTATTACAAGGTAGAAGGAGTAACTGTCTATAAAAAGTCCGAGGGGGCTAAGGACTTCGAACAGCTTAACGGAGGCTATTCCGTTAAGTACCTATCAGATAATACGATGGCTTCGGTTAATATTGGCTACGGTGATAACCCGACCTTTACCAACAAAATTGAGCCCTATAACTCTCTTGGTTCCTGGACGCCTGCAGCGACCAAGGTCGTTAAGGGTGGCGAGATGAAGAAGTTCACGCTCGAATTTGCGGATAACGAAAAATTCGAGAACGCTGAGAAGCGTACGACTGATGCCAAGATGGCTACGACCGCTGCTGACGGCGACAAGCTCCAGATGCTTGAGTTCTCACAGATTGAGTACACACTTGACAAATTGAAGCAGAGTGATTCTGCTGATCCGGGTCGTCTCGCTGGCAAAGACTTCCAGTACTACGTGCGTGAGAGTACAGAGGTTCAGTGGTTCTCGCACTATACGTACGACAAGTCGGTCTATCGATTTGATGTCAAGATGAAGGACAATGGAGAAGGTAAAATCGAACCCGAGATAGTGACCTTTACCAAAATCAAGGACGCTCACGGTGATCCTATCGCCGACCCGAAGCCCATTAACTTTGACAGTACCAAGCCCAAGTCCACCCCCACCTTCACCAACACCTACTCCACCTCTTTGCCCCTTTCTGGTATGTCGGGCGTCACTCTGACGTACCTTGCCGGCGCGGCGGTGCTTTGCGCTGCTGCGGCTTGGATGCACATTCGTCGCAAGGCGAATGCGAAGGGAGGCGAGCGTCGTGAATAAGAAAGTTTGCTCCTTCCCGATCTTGTTTGCGCTGCTTGCTCTCCTGATCGGCACCTGCGCGGTTGTGTTCCCCGCATCCGCGCAGGCCGCGCCGACCGCGACCGGTTCCATCACGGTGAGCGGTACCGTGGCGAGCAGCTACGACGCCTACCAGATCTTTAGCGCCAACGTCGTCGACGGCGACAGCGACGCCAAGGTCGCCACCGACCTCGCTTGGGCAAGCGACGCCGTGCGCGACGCCGTCCTGCCCGTGCTGCGCAGCGCCGGCATGCCCAAATCCCAGACCACCGCGCGGGAAGCTGCCGAGTGGCTCAACACCGATTCCCACCTTACGAGCGCGCTGAGCGCACGGCTCGCTCGTTCCCTCCAGAGCTCTGGCGCCGTGCCCGTGGCCCTCAATGCGGGCACGGCGGCCGAGCTGCCCTGCGGCTACTGGCTCATCGTCGCCGACGACGACGCCATCGCCCAGAACGAGGCCGGCACCGCGCCGATCATGGCCCTGGTGGGCGGCAGCGCCGTCACCGTCAAGCCCAAGGCGGCGACCCCCAAGGTCGCCAAGCACGTGCTGGAGGACTGCGCCGCCGCATGGCAGAAGGCCGCCGACGCCACGGTCACCGACGACCTGTACTGGCGCCTCTCTGCCACGGTCCCGGCGGGTCTTACCGCCTACGACACCTATACGGTGCGGTTCGTCGACACCATGAGCGCGGGGCTCGACCCCTCCAAGGTCGCCGCGAGCATGCGCGTGTACGTGGCGGCGGGCGCGGACGGCGACTTCGACGCCGTCTCGGCCGGCAAGGACGGGCGCGTCGGCACCGAGCCCGCGAAGGGCTGGACCGACATCACGACCCAGTGCGCCACCAAGGTAGCGGCCGACGGCAAGACCTTCACCGTGCGCACCGGCGACCTCATCGCCGCGCTCGGCGGGGCCGACGCCTTTACCGCGGGCGCCCGCGTGGTCGCCGTGTACAATGCGCCGCTCAACAGCGCATGCAACCACGGCATCGCGAAGGGCAACCCCAACGAGGTCTACCTGCGCTACCCGCGCTCTCCCTTTGCCGATCAGTCCGGCGACGCCGGCTTTACCCGCACGCCGAGCGACGATGCGTGCGCCTACACCTGGGATCTCGCACTTACCAAGCGTGGCAGCGACGGCGACAAGCCGCTTGCCGGGGCGGTCCTGAGCATTGCCGACGACCGCGGTCGCACACTGGCGGCCGACGGCACGTGGGATGCAGAGGGCAAGGCCACCGTTACCACGGGTGAGGACGGCCGCGTGACCGTCTCGGGCGTGGACTCGGGCAAGCTGGAGGTCCGCGAGCTCAAGGCGCCCAAGGGCTACACCGCCTTTGAGGGCACGCGTTCCGTGACGGTCAAGGCCGAGGGCCTGGACGTCGACCAGGTGGCCGCCGCCAAGCCCAAGCTCACCATCACGGCCGAGTCGCCCCTGCGCGCCGACAGCGCGGACGGGTCGACGGGCAGCCTGGAGGCGTCGATCATCAACACGCCCACCGGCACACCCCCTAGCATTACCACCGGAGGCTTTATGCCCTTGACTGGTGATATGGCAATGTACGCCGTGGTCGCCGCAGCGGTCGCCGGAGCTGCACTGATCGTGGTCGCGCTCCTGATCAAGCGGGGAGGTGGCAGCCATAAAGAGTAGCTGGCAGCCCCACCGAGAGCGGGGCGAGACGTAGCGAAACAGATGCTAAGACACAGACAGATGATGACCGATCGAATGAGAACCAACCGGAAAACGGAGGAAAAGAAGATGAGCATGAACAAGAACATCGCACGCCTGGCAGTAACCGCCGGCCTCACAGCGGCGTTGAGCTTCGGCGGCGTCATGGCCCCGGTGACCATGGCGTTTGCTGATGATCCGGTGACGGCTCCGGCAAATGGGCATCATCATCGAGCAGAGCGAGAACAACAAGGGCACCGCTAAGACGCGTTTCGTTCCGTACCAAATCTTCAAGGCAAAAGTTCACGACGGCGAAAATGGTAAAGTCACATCTGATGTTGATTGGGCTGATACCATAACGCAAACCACCAAGGACCAGATTATTGCTGATATCCGTAGCGATGCTAGTAATGGTAAGAAGCTTTCCGAAACTCCTTCTGCTCAGGACGTTGCTGATTGGTTGGGCACCTATGTGTCCGAAAGCGGCAGGGAACTCGTTGTTAAGAACGGAGACTTGCTTAATAAAATAGCCGCCATTGTAAAGAAAAATGAGCAGCCGTCAGGTACGGCGTTCAATGCTGGTGATTCTTTTACGCCTGAGAGCGCTGGCTACTATCTCTTCCTGACAGATGATAACTCCATCGGTACGAATAAAGACTATTCCAACAAGAAACAGACGGGCACCTCGCCGATTTTCGCCGTCGTAGGTGGTACTGGAGTAACCGTGACCGAGAAGACTGGCATTCCCACGGTTACGAAGAAGGTCAAGAATGACAAGCTCCACAGCGACTGGGCTGACAAGGGCGACTCCCAGATGGATCAGCCCGTGTACTACCAGCTGACCGGTACTGTGGCTGCGAACATCGATACGTTCAACACCTACTACTATGAGTTCCACGACGAGCTCTCCGCGGGTCTGACCGCGGATGAGAATTCTATTACCGTTAAGATTGATGACGAAACCGTGACGGCGGTCAACAACTACACCGCGAGTGTCACGAATACTACGGACGAGTCCGGGGCTGTAACTGGGCAGGTGCTGACTGTTTCCTTTACGGATCTTAAGGCTGCTGCTCGGTCCGTGGGCAAGACGCTTACCAAGGATTCCCATGTCGTCGTCACCTACACCGCCAAGCTTGACCACGAGAAGGCGAAGAATGTCGTGGTTGGCGGCGAGGGTAATCCCAACAGCGTCAAGCTCATCTACTTCAACAATCCCATGAGCAACGGCAAGGGCGAGTCCGTGCCCGATACCGTCCGTGACTACACTTACGCGCTCAAGCTCGTTAAGGAGGACTCTGCTAACGAGGCCACCAAGCTCGAGGGCGTAAAGTTCACCATCCAGGCCACGGGTGCCGACGAGGGCGCTGGCACTCAGTATGTCCAGGAGAACGGTTCCCTCGGCAAAGATCCCTGGAATTTCACGACCGATGGAAACGGCGAGATTAATATCAAGGGCCTTGATGCTGGTACCTACACGGTCAAGGAGACCGACACCCTTGGAGGCTACAACACGCTGGGCGCCTTCACCTTCACCATTAAAGCCGATGGCCTTAATCAAGACGAGGGAAATAATACCCTGACGGTTACTGCGTCCAAGGAAGGCCCCGAACTTGTCGTTGCTCCGACCTTTGATCAGGGCACCGTCACCCTCACCGTCAAGAACAAGAAGGGCTCCAACCTCCCGCTCACCGGTCTTAACGG